>JBKCUW010000084.1:0-29474 GCA_046318275.1 Pirellula sp.
CGCGAGTGAGATTTTTGCGGGTGCGATCCAAGACTACGAACGGGGTTTAATCGTCGGCGATCCAAAGACGCACGGTAAGGGTACGGTGCAAACCCTATTGGACTTGGCTCCGGCCTTGTTCGGTGCAGGAGCAACCAAACCTCTGGGAGCATTGAAATTGACCATCCAGCAGTTCTACTTGCCCGATGGACGCTCGACCCAACTCGAAGGCGTCGGAGCGGATGTCGTTGTGCCGTCGATGACGGCAGAGATGGATCTGTCCGAATCGGATTTGGATTACCCGCTTCCGATGGACAGCGTTCGCGCACAGCCCCACAAGGACTACATGATGGTTACCAGCTCGATGAAGGCGCAACTGCAGCAGCAGTCGACTGACCGAATCGCGAAGAACGACGAGTTCGTCAAGATGCTTTCAAGGATCGAAGCGTATCGCAAGCAGAAGACGGAAAAGCTGATTCCTCTCAAGGAATCGGAGTACATGGCGCGTCGTAAAGAATTGAGTGCTGAGAAGGAAGAAGAAAAGCAATTGGATGGCAAGGCGGAGCGAGACAAGGTTTTCACGAGTGACTTCTACAACGAGGAGATTCTCAATGTTGCAATCGATTACGTGAAGTCGCTTCAAAGCGAGAATAAACTCGTAACGAAGTAATTTGAGACCGTTGCTGTTCAAACCGGCAGCAAATCGAAAACGATGTTTCTAGCAGCCCCTGAACTCAGGGGCTGTTTTTATAGATACCCGATCCAAGGTGCCGAAATCGTAACAGGCGCTTTTCCTGTGCCGTTCGCTTGGTCTGGTGACTTGATCGCGATCTCTCAAAGGTACTTTCAAAAAGGAATGGCAATCACCTGGGAATAGTAGAGATCTAGCGAGCGAAAACGTTGTCAAATTCCATCTGGTTTCAGATACACTAACAATGGCGTTGTGGGGGCAGTGGTGCGTAAGCATCGATTCGATGTTTGGTAACGACGGTCTATTGAAGGAATGAGGTGAGGCGATGGAGTCGATTCTCGCAATCTTCGTGGCGGTCTTGAGAATTTTGATGGTGCCGCAATTAGAAATTCAAGATCGCGAAGGTTATCTTGAATATGGATGGATGGCCCCGCTTCAGATTCCTGCGATCGTTACGAGTCTGTTAGTGGTTTTCGGTTATTTGTGTCGGTCAGGTGCGAGGATAAAATGGCATCTGCGGATGATACCGTTGGCGTATGTCCTCGCAACGGCGATGACCAATACGATTGGGGTGATCGGAAGTATTGATGGTCCAAGGATCGATCTACCCATTCGGCAACGATTGGCCGAATACATTCCACTGAATCCGGCACCGACCAAGGCTAAGATTATGGCAGATTTAGGGTGGCCTTTTAGGAGTGCTCTAGTATCTCCGACCAATACCAATTTACCGAAAACTGTTTTGTACAACCTGAGATTGTCGAAGTCCGTGTCGGAGGTTCTCGTTTATCAGGAGCAAGCTTTGGATGGTCGTCGTTTTACGTACTTTATCTTCATCGATCCTGAGACGGGCTTGAGACGATCCCATGTTGAAGTGGCTGGTAGATTAGGCGAGGGATATTGGCCAACGCAGGAGCTTCGATGATCTCGAGAGTGACTTCAAGGCCATGGAGGTGAAGCGAATGCGAAATAGATCAAGACTCGGGAACTCCATCTGTTGGTTTCTGTGCCTTCAGGTTTGCGGTTTTGCGTTTTCGTTTTGGAGTGGATTCTCCATTGTTGCCAATGACAATATTCATTCTGTGCCAGCTGATCTTGTGGTTCCCGAAATGACTCGCTGCAAAGCATCCGCCGGGAACCGAGTTGAGGATGTTACACCCGGGTGGGAGCAAAGCGAAGTGAGGCACGCTTTGTACTTGCCACGGGATTGGTTGCCAGATGGATCTTATCCTGTCCTCATTGAATATCCAGGGAATGGTGGTTTTCAAAATGAACTCGGTGATGTGTCGGATGGCACTCCTGAATCGTGTATGCTCGGATATGGCCTCAGCGCTGGTGAGGGTTTTCTTTGGATCAGTCTTCCGTTTGTTGAAGTGGCAAGTGGTGGGATAAAACGGAACTGCCATCAGTGGTGGGGGGATGTCGAGGAAACCAAAAAATATTGCATTGAGACGGTTCGTGACGTTTGCAAAAAGTTTGGAGGAGACGAGAGCCGAGTTGTATTGTGCGGATTTTCACGTGGTGCGATCGCATGCAATTACCTCGGTTTGCACGACGATGAGGTAGCGTCTCTGTGGCGAGGTTTTTTCTGCCATAGCCACTACGACGGGGTTCGACCGTGGCCCTATCCGGAATCAGATTTGCCGTCGGCAATAAAACGACTCCGACGATTGCAGGGGCGGCCGCAATGGATCTCCCATGAGATGGATATAGCGCCCATCCAAAGCACCCTGCAGAAAAGTGGTGTCCCCGGATCGTTCACGATCATTCCAATTCCTTACCCAAACCACTCTTCGAACTGGGTGCTTCGCGATATCCCGGAGCGAGTCCGAGCCCGAGAATGGTTGCGAAACACGATCGGGGCTAATCCCTCTAACGGTCCATAGTCATGTTTAACCGATGCAACGCCTTCTTACTCCAGGGCTCAGCGATTGTTGCAAGAAGAGCGAGTACGTGAAAAGTAACGATCTTCAATTAGGGATTGGGAGACAACGGAATCGGTTACCTTCCGCGGAGAATGCTTTTTCATGCGACATCAGCAATCGCAACAGAGATATTTCTCGAGATTTCTGCCCGTGTAGGAATTGCGGGTCAGCACGTTACAATGCACCTCCGACACATGCAGTGCGCTTTGCGCGGTATGACGATTGATTTTTCCGCTGAAAATACAAGGGGACGTAATGGCCGAAGAGGATCGCATGGGAACGCCCGAAGTGGGTGTGGAGGCACCTGGGGCTAAGCCTTGGTATCTGGGCCCGTTAGCGATGGGTGGAATCGCAATCGCAGCAATTCCCGTAGCCCGCTGGTCATTGTTCGAAGTCGACCATCAGTTTGCGAATTTTGCAGGTGCGGGATGTGCCGCATTCGCGGGTTTGATGGGATTCCTCGCTCTTTTGCTTTACCCAAAGATTGGCAAGCGTGTGAAGCTGGCCATCATGGCGTTGCCGATCGTTGCGCTCATCTTGTTCTGGTGTATGTATGAGTTTATTGGGTTTAGTGGCGAAGTGGTACCGACCTTTCGGCTGAGATCGTATTTGCGTCAGCGGCCAACCGTTCGACCAACGCGGCCCGAGGACTCACAGATCCCAGAGAATGCTCCCTACCGAAAGGCTCGTTTCACACAATTCCTCGGTGATTCTCGCGATGGGATTGTCGACGAACCATCGTTTTCGATGGAGTGGGAAAAGAAACTACCAGCGGTTGTTTGGAGGCACTCGATCGGGGAGGGATGGTCGGGCTTCGCGATTGCTGAAGCGTTGGCCGTGACGTTGGAGCAAGTGGATGATGAGGAGGCGTTGACCGCATTGAAGTTTGCGACGGGTGAATTTGCGTGGCAGCACAAAATGCCTGGACGGCATTTCAATGCGTTGGGTGGATTAGGACCACGTTCGACTCCTACTTTAGTGGAATCCGACGGCCAATGGTCGGTAGTGGCATTGGGAGCCTCCGGGCACTTGGTTCGTGTCGAACTGCTAACCGGCAAGCCGATTTGGGAAATCAATCTCAACGAACTTTGCGGCTTATCGCAAACGGAGTTCGAACTAGATGTCATGTGGGGACGAAGTTCATCGCCGTTGGTCAAGGATGGTGTCGTTTATGTTCCATTGGGTGGTCGTACGGTCGATAAGGATTCTCCGAAGAGCTTGATAGCGATCGGGTTTGAGGATGGTAAGGAGATATGGCGGAATGGGTTAGCTCAGGTAGCGTATGCTTCCCCCGCGTTTCTCGAATTGGATGGCGTTCCACAAGTAGTAAGTGTCAATGAAGGATGTGTCACCGGTCATGATCCTTCCACAGGGAAGGTGTTGTGGAGCAGTCCTTGGCCGAGCAAATCGAACGCGGATGCATGTGCATCGCAACCCGTGCAAGTGGATGGCCAACGTTTGCTGATTGGAAAGGGATACGCACAGGGTTCGAAAATGATCCGAGTCACTCGTAATCAAAGCGAGAGCGCGACCTCGAATGGAGATTCGAATGAGGTTTTGGGTCGTTTTGAGGCGGAGGATATTTGGGTTAATACTAAAACGCTAAAAACAAAGTTCACGAATGCAGTTCATCTCAAGGGAAGACTGTATGCGCTTAGCGATGGCGTTCTGGAATGCGTAGATGCGGAAACGGGCGAGCGGGTGTGGCGAGGAGGTCGGTTTGGGCAAGGGCAGATACTCATCGTGAATGGTAAGATCCTTGTGATGGCAGAGGATGGACGGGTTGCGGCCGTTGAAATCGATCGAGGAAAAACGATCGCCGAGTTACCTGTGCTCGAAGGGATCACTTGGAACACACCTGCAGTGGCGGGTAAATTCCTGCTGGTTCGCAATGGCAGTGAGGTGGTGTGCTTGGAAAGTCCATCGGGTGAAAACGAGACCGGCAGCGGTTCCAACGATGTATCGGGAGAAGTTCCACGCGACATAAAGGAATAGCCTTTGTTAGGGTGATACGGAAATGCCAACGAACGAAACGACTTCCGAAGGTATGGTGCTCGGTTTAGATCCAGGGCTAGGGATAACCGGTTATGGGGTTCTTTCAACTCGAACCGGGCGACCAACTTTGGTCGAGGCTGGAATCATTCGGATTGCGCGAGGTCGACCGCTTGCCGATCGGCTCAAGGAACTGTTCGAGGGTGTCGTTGAGATTCTTGGGAGTTTTCCCATTCGGGCGGTTGCGATCGAGCAGTTGTATTCGCATTACGAACGCCCCCGAACCGCGATTTTGATGGGCCACGCGCGAGGCGTTTTATGCTTGGCCGCGGCGAACGCGAAGTTAGAGGTTTATTCGTATGAGGCGACGAAAGTTAAGCGACTGCTGACCGGTAATGGTCGCGCGCCAAAATCGCAGATGCAACATGCGATCCAATTGCAATTGGGGCTCTCCGCTCCACCGGACCCTCCGGACGTCGCCGATGCATTGGCCATCGGATTGTGCCATCTCTTTTCAACGGGTCCTGCAAATCAACTGTTTCAATCTCAAAGGAAGAAGTCTTGATCACAAAAATAAACGGATTGCTATTGTCGTTGACGGATGATACGGCAACGCTGTCGATTCCCCCATTCGAGTACGAGATCGCTATTCCCGAATTCACTCGCAGGCAGTTGCAGGGTGAGTTGGGAAACCCCATTTCGTTGCACACGATTCACTACATCGAGGGAAATGCAGCGCAGGGGAGTCGACTGGTTCCGAAACTGGTCGGGTTTCTATCGACAGCGGAGCGAGACTTTTTCGAACTCTTCTGTTCCGTGGATGGAGTTGGTGTAAAAAAAGCGCTTCGGGCCATGACGCGACCCGTCCAAGACACTGCAGTCCTGATTGAGCAGCAGGATGCGAAAGGGCTATCGAGTCTGCCAGGGGTTGGTCCCGCGACAGCGGAGAAGATCATTGCGACACTTCGCAGGAAGATGCCTCGATTCGCGCTGTTAGTCCGTCGCGATTCTCCCGGTGTGGAATTGCAGAAACCGGGCGTTGTCGACGAAACGTTCCAGGCCCTAATTGTCCTCGGGCACAGCGAAGCGGACGCGAGAAAGTTGATCGAACAAGTCCTCGCGGGCGGTAAGAAGCACAAGGATTCGGAGGCAATGATCCAAGCCATCTATCAGCGGCAAACGGGTCAAGTGACTTCATGACAGATATCCCGCTCGGATTGGTATTGATGGTTTTGGTTTGGATCGCGGCAACCGTGATTGCGATCTCGCCAAAAACGCGAACTTATGCGTTTGCGTCCTGGGTTTGCGCTGCGGTGTTGGCAGCCTTGCTTTACCCCAAGTTTTTCCTCGGTATTCTACCGATGAAATACGGGGATTTTTTATTCCTATTGCTTCAAATAGCGATGTTTGGGATGGGGGCTACGTTGACCATCGCCGATTTCGTTCGCGTCCTTAAAATGCCAATAGCGGTGCTTGTTGGATTCGTGTTGCAATTCTCGGTGATGCCCTTTTTAGGTTGGAGCATCTCGTTGGTATTGGGGCTGCCCCCGGAATTGATGCTGGGTATGGTGTTGCTAGGAGCGAGTCCAGGCGGGATTTCATCAAACGTAATTACGTACCTAGCGAAAGGTAATGTGGCGCTGTCCGTCACGATGACCGCATGCTCGACCCTCGCAGCTCCAATCATGACGCCACTGATGGTCTACCTTTATGCAGGTCAGTCGGTGGACGTCGATTATCAAGGGATGGTTCGAAGTATCGTGACGACGGTTGTGGCACCCGTGGTGGCAGGGATCGCTGTGAACTGGCTATTGATGAAGGCTAAAGTGAATGCTTCGGTAGCGGAAAAGGTTCTGGCAGCGACGTCGATGATCGCGATCTGCATGATTTGTGGTTTGATCGCGGCGAATTCGCAAGCGTTAATTTTGCAGGTTGGCGTTGTGCTGATGATCGGTGTCACCATGCACAATTTATTCGGTTACTTGCTCGGGTACTGGGGGAGTCGACTATGTGGTTTGGCCGAGCAGGATTGCCGTACGGTTGCGATTGAGGTCGGATTGCAGAATGGAGGAATGGCTGCGAGCTTAGCGACGGAAGTATTAAAGAAAGATGCTGCTGCGATTGCACCAGCGCTCTTCGCACCGGTCATGAACGTCTCTGGTTCTATTTTGGCAGCGATATGGAGTCGACAGGCTTTAAAGAGCGACCCGATTCCCAACAACGAGCCAACGGGTTGAGCTGAATTGAATCCGTACTAGATGGACTTTAGATATTCAAGCAGAAGCTCTTTTTCATTCTCGGTGAGCTCGTTGGGGTAATCGTGTCCGTGTGCTGACTTACCTGGTTTGCGGGTGTCGAAGTACCACCGGCGATCAGCAGGGGATAGTCCGCTGGGTACTTCATCCAGTTCTTCGACCACCAAGCCGATCGATTTCTCGTCGAGTGCCAACGCGATTCGCCTCCATACTTTCGGTCTCTCCTCCGGGTGTAGCAAATGCCATAGTGTCGGAACGCTGCCGTTGTGGAGGTAGGGTGCTGATGCCCAAACGCCGTCGAGAGGGGGGGCAACGTAACCGTTGACTTCAGCGATGGTCTCTTGCTTTCCGTAGTTAGCGAACCAGCTTTCTCCATAACTGCGGCGGTGCTGGGGTGTGAGAGAGTCGAGCCGTACACGATCTGTACCCACATCGTCGATATCGACGAGGATTTCTGGGTAGTCGTCTCCCTGAAGCTCCCCGTGCTTGGCAGCGGCGATGATGGTGTCTGTCGCTATGACCGACTTATTGATGTACGTGCCGTGGCAACGTGCACAGTGCTCGTTGAAAATAGCTTGTCCCTGGAGTGCTTTTTCTTGATCAAGGGGCATTGGGTATTTGGGAGGTCTTAGTTCGGAAAGGAAAGCGAATACGTCCCGGAAATCCGATTCCCATTTTCGAAACTTCTCAGGGCCATTTTGACGGACCAGCATAAACTGCATTAGCCCTTTGTGACCCTTCTCCGCGAAGCCGTCGATGTAAATGTGGTGTTTGCGATAAAAATGCCACCATGGAGGCGCTTCCATGTCATGGTGAGTCATGGCGGCGGGGAGTCGGTTGGTGTGAATATTGAGATCTTTATCTCGGTAATTCATCAATGCGATGCCGAACATCACCGCGTTGCTGCTTCCGTTGGTGGTCCCCAAGGGCATCACGAGTGAGCCAACGTCCATATGTGCCATCGGCTTTCGAAGTTTCAGTTTAGCCTTCCTGACCTTTTCAGTCAGCGATTCAAGAGCATAGGTGGTGTTGGGTGATCCTGGATACGTTGCACCGAACAGGTTTCCGCCATGGCACGCGAAGCAATTCATCACATACTTGCCATCGCGAGTGACAACGTACTGCAGGGGTTTCCCCGAGTCGTCGGGCCGGGGAGCGAGACCGTGTGCAAGCCACGTGGAGGTGCGAGAGTTTTTTTCGAGTGGAACGTCCAGGAAGGGCCATCGATGCTCCGTCTTATCGAGTTCCTTTAGTACCTCTTCATCAAAATCGGAAGGTAAATAAACCGAACCCACCAGATGCTTGTAGCCTGATTTCGCTTCGGGCGACATTCCTTCGAAAAGTCTCTGGAACTGGTCTTCGACGCTGGCGCGAAAGAGTTCGCGGTTTTGGATTCGGTCGTGGATCGAAGCAATTGCTCGTTCGGATTCCGCCGCGACTTCGGATGCCGCTGCGCCTTCGAATACGGTGGCATTTTCGGATATCGTTGGCTCACCGGAGGGGACTTGGGCTGTGGATACCTGGATTGCGAGGAGACAGCAGGTCGCCATCGCGCGAGCAGCGTGCGCCAGCGATCGAGCAATCGTCGCTCGAGGGGAGCGGAGCGGGGTTGGATTGTGGATGCGAAACGGCTGGTACGTCATGGGTGGGGCGGTTCTGTTATTTCAACGCGAATCCTGGGGATTACCTGTGTGTTACCTGGGTATTACCGAGGGATTGATCGTGGAGTCGGCGGGAAGGCTTATGATGAAGATACGTCGACCGCATAAGCCGATGGTCTGGCAAACACCAACGCTGACTCCCTTGAATCATGGTAGCGAGGTGAAAAGTCGTTTGGGAGGTGGAAACCATCGAGACAGTCATCGGATTGAAAATCGGCATGAAAAATACCCCTCATTTCAACAAAGATTTAGATGCGGTTCTCGAACCGGGGGGTCGGCGAGCACATGGGAACCGATTCCCGATCTGCAATTTTGGACCTTTAGAGGAACCGCGAAATGCTTAAAATACGCAACGCGAAAATGCGCAGTTGCGCGTCTTGTTCGTACACTTGGACTCGCTTTGGGTTCTGCAGAACCGAGTAGCATCAGGAATATTCATGAGAATTTTGGTCGTCGGAAATGGTGGTCGGGAACACGCGTTGGCTTGGCGGTTGAGCCAGAGCCCCAGAATGAAGCGGTTGTGGATCGCTCCGGGGAACGCTGGCACGGCTCAAGAAGGGGAGAATGTTTCGATCGCAGCGGACGACATCAAAGGATTGGTGCAATTTGCAAAGAAAGAAAAAGTCGATCTTGTTGTGGTTGGTCCTGAATTGCCATTGTCGCTCGGTTTGGTCGACGCGCTCGCGAGCGAGAAGATCCGAGCATTTGGTCCTTCCCGTGCTGCTGCACAGCTTGAATCGAGCAAGGTCTTCTGCAAACTGTTGTTGCGGCAAGCGGATGTGCCGACGGCAGACTATCAAGTGTTTCGAGACGCTGATAGCGCGATGCGGTATGTGAAGGCCCGGTATCCCAACGATCGGGAGCGAACGCCGCTCGTGGTGAAAGCAGATGGATTGGCGAGTGGTAAAGGTGTCATCGTCTGCTCGCGAAGGGATGAGGTTCTGGATGCCATCGACCGTATTGGACGCAAGAGTGAGTTTGGCAAGGCTGGCTTGCAAATGGTCATCGAGGAGCGGCTCGAGGGGCCCGAAGTAAGCGTGCTGGCAATCACCGACGGTAGAACCATCGTGCCGTTACCTGCCGCCCAGGACCACAAGGCTGCTTACGATGGGGATACCGGTCCCAATACCGGTGGTATGGGTGCTTATTCGCCGACACCGATCATGACCGAAGAGCTGCTGGAGACGATCCAAGACAAGATCTTGGTCCCCTCGATTCATACCATGAAGCGGAATCGCAAGCCATTCAAGGGGGTTCTGTACGCTGGTCTCATGTTGACGCAGACTGGGCCAAAAGTCCTCGAGTACAATGTCCGCTTCGGAGACCCCGAATGCCAACCTTTGTTGATGCGACTGCAAAGCGATTTGCTCGACTTGTTAGAAGCGACCGTCGATGGTCGACTCGATGAGATCGAGCCACCGCGGTGGGATCCGCGTCCATCCATTTGTGTGGTCATGGCCAGCGCGGGTTACCCTGGAGAGTATCGTACAGGCGAAGAGATCACAGGCCTGGATGCCGCTGCCGAAGTTTCCGACGTGAAGGTGTTTCACGCAGGTACTAAAATGCAGGATGGCAAGGTGCTCACCAATGGTGGGCGTGTTTTGGGAGTCACTGCTATCGGCGAAAGTCTCGCCAATGCAAAACTACAAGCGTACAAAGGGGTGCAGGCTATTCGTTGGCCGGGGGCTTGGTGTCGAAAAGATATCAGCGACAAAGCAGCTATGTATATCGAAAAGATGGCAGCCAACGCATAACGACTCCCTAGCAGCACGTTGAAAACAATCGAACTCGTAGCGGTGCGGCGCGTGCTGCCCCGTTTGTCCCGAGAAAACGCGCCTTCGAGGCGGCTTGCGCCGTTTCCTTTTTTCTGTCATTTTCTCAGGCCTTTTTTCACAAGGCCGCCAGCCGCTGGCTTACGTATCCGCCGTAGATGCCCTGGTTCCCTCGAGACATGGTAGAGGGAATAGTACAAGGAATGGTACAGGGGCATCGCCTGCGGGATCGTTTGGAATCAGACCAAAGGACCAGGGGCGCGCCCGCACCTTTTACCTAACTCGCATGTTCCGCATTTCTGGTGGATTCGTTCAGTGTCGCGGGGCAAACAATCGATCCCTGCAGTGGATCCGTCATGATCGTTACAAATGCTAGCGTTGTTGGTTTGTCTGCCGAGGTTTCATGCGACTTCCTAAGTGTGGGAATTTGCTCTCCCCGAAAACTTGCGATTGGTTCGCGGGCCCGGCTGTCTATTGTTTCTCCCACTCCTTAAGTCCGCGTCCACTTTTCACATCACTACCTATCACTGCGTTGTTGTGCCACTCGGTGCTGTTCACTGCGGTGCTGTTCACTGCGGTGCTATTCACTGCGGTACTGTTCGTTTTCGAACCGAAGGTATCTCGAGGTGGAGAAATCGAGGGTGTTGGTACAACTTCGCCGATTGCGAACGCTGTGCAACCGGTGCCGAGTTTGGATTTGGCGGGCCCATCGACATCGGATATGAATTTAATGCCACCGACCCTGGTGGTTCCGAAGATCGAGTTCGATGCAGTTCAGATTGCTGACTTGGCCGCGAAGGGCTCGTCAACGGCGAATTTGATTCGGTCGGAGCGACTTCTTGATAGAGACTATTCTGAGCGGAGGAGCTGGGTTTTTTCGCTTGCCCGACGTCCGGAGAGTTGGGTGCAGGAGTGCATTGCGAGTGCTTTGGAGCAAAGAGAACGCGAGCGAGCGTCTTCGACGGCTGTCCAGTTGCATCATGGAATTGCTGCATCCTCAGTAGCAATCTCCATGCAGGATGATTTGCTCAGATACCTGGAGATCCAGCAACTCGCTCAGGACAAACTGATCGAGCAAGGGATAGGCATCGACGATCCAATGCTGCTCCACCGATTGTGGTTGCAAGTTGAAGGTCAGCGATTGGAGGCATCGTCGAAATCGGGGCAGCTTCGGACGCAGTTATCCCTTCTGGTCGGTTCTCAGGTTGCTTGTGTTTACGTGCCAGTTTTTGAATCGAATTTGGTTCCCAGCGATTCGGATGTCTGCGAGTACCTCAGCGAGGCGATGCGCTGCCGTGTGGATCTGCGTTTATTGCATTCGATTCGGTGCAGGATCGGTACTGGGGATCTCGAGGAATTCGATCGCTACGCAGCCGACGTTCTGGGGTTGCCACAAGGTTTAGAGAGCAAGTTCCGATGGAAAGCCTGGATGAAGTCTGTCGGTTGGGGAAGAGATGGCGAGTTGCAGCGTCGACAGTGTTGGCTCGATGCATTGATTGCTGCTAGAACCCAACAAGTTACCGTTGAAGTGGAAATCGCTTTCGAGAAGAAGCGGGCTGCAGCGCTCCGATGGGTAAATGCTCGAGCGTTGGTAGACGCTTGGAAACAACGTATATTGCAGCTGGAGCGATTGAGTGAGGCACGTGGTAACCTCGCAGAGCAGATATCGGCGCGAATGGAATTAGCACAAGCCGAAGGGGAAGTTCTAAAGCGTTGGGTGGAGTGGCATGAAGCTCACGCGGAATTGATGCTTGCGGTTGGAAGGTCGCAATGATTCGTTCGGCGTAGAGCGTGGGTCTACAGACGCAAAAAGATTCCTCGCCATTCCAGGAACTTTGCGAGCCCGTAGGTGGCCGATAGGACTAAAAAGAGCCCCAGCAAAACATGGGACGCAGGCGATGTTTTCTCAAGCCAGCCTGCCGAGATGGCATCGATCAAAAAACCGTGAGCGATGTAGCAGGCAATGGCATTTCGTCCCAGGGTGGTCAATGGCTTCCATGAGCTTGAGAATCGATTAGAAGCCAAGTCGAAGATCAGGAAGACCAATAAAGAAAGTCCACCCGCGAAGGTTTGGTAGGAAAGAGTTCCCGCTTTCTGGCTCATCATCCAATAGTTCCAAGCACGCTTCGGATAGCTGGGGGGTGGTACAAAGGGGGGCTCTGCGAGGGAATGTTGCCACGCCCCAAACGAACTTCGTGGGGGCGTGCCGCTGCCGTTGGTCCCGCGTTCGGTAGGGAAGCCGATACCCAGAACTGGGCTCTCTGCGAGTTTTTGGCTTGCTTCAATACCGCTATCGCTCCTGTCAAAGTGGCGGGTGAAGCATGACAGCGTGTAGCCTAAGAGCATGAGAACACCGGCTACGAGCAGGAATTTTGCCCGAAGGCTTTTGGTGGCAATTGCGAGAGGTAACGCGTCGAGAGTCTTTGTTTGGAGTCGCAGCATCGCTTCGCCCGCCCACAGTCCAACTGACGCAGGGAGCAGCCAGGTAAGGAATCCGAGTGGTCCGCCATCGATTCCGCCCGGGGATGCGTGGACCCATTGGAAATAGAATACCTCTGAGAGGCATGCATGCAGCAAGGCACTTATGGCTATCCAAACGGCGCGTCCAGCGAGCCCCCACCGGAGCATCGGGAGCATCCATAGCGTGGTTGCCGCGATATGGGTGAGTGTTTGGAACCAGTCCCGCTTGAACACAGAAAACCAAAAATTCGAATCGATCAACTGCTTCGGCAGGTTGCTGGTCCCCCACGGGAAGTAAAGCAAAAATGCCACGCAGGCGAGCGCAAGAGAGCGACGCACCAGTCGCACGAGAGTGCGGCGTTGTGCGTCGCTGCCCGAAGTCGCAGTTCGGCCCCACACGATGGCAACAGCAAAACCCACTGCAAAGAGAAAGTGGGGCATGACCGTATCGGCGTAGCTGCAGTAATCGTTGGTATGCCTTAAGACCCGCGGGGTGACCGCGTAAGCACCAAGGAAGTTGACGACGACCATCGATGCGACCGCATACCCCCGAAATTGATCGAGGCTCTTGATGCGAGGATTGCCGTGGGTGGGGCTCATATCAGTCTTGCTTGGATTCAAGTGAATCCTCCGTCAATTGATTGATCGACTCGACAATCCGATACTTCTTATTGGGTGAAATATTTTCGAATTGCGAAATGGACCCGGAGGGCCAAGTGACAATCAATTCATCGATGGACTCGACTCGCCCGAGGCCTAGGTAAATCGCTGGATCATTGCTGCACTCAAAGCCGTTTCCTGCCAAGCGTTGATGTACCCAGCGTTGTTCTCCGACACGGATCTCGAGTTGCGCCCCGATGGCATCGCGCTCGGATTGGGTGCCGATCGGTTCGATCGAGATCCACGAGCCATCGGAAGTGGTTTGGTTTTTGAGGATTGAGATCGGATGGTCCAGGTGGGTGATATAGGCATCGAATTGTCCATCTCGATTGAAGTCCCAAAGTCCAAGGCTTCGCGACAGGTATTCTTTCTGAAAGAAGCCGCCGAGATTATCATTCGATTGCTCCGCGAACGCATTTTCGCGCTGTAGAAATACCTGCGGTCTCATCTGGAAGGGCTGACCTTTAGACCGATAGTCGTCGACGTGTCCGTTGACTACAAAAATATCCTGCCAACCATCTCGATCCAGATCGATCAGTTGAGCTCCGAATCCAAGTGTTTTCTTCTTGGGATCAATCAATCGATAACGGCGCGATGCATCTTGGTAGAAGTGACTTGGTGTCTGCGTGTAGAGCGCATTGTACTCATCGATGAAATTGGTCATAAACAGGTCGAGTGTTCCATTGCGATCGACATCGGCGCATCCGACTCCCATGCTGGCCTGCGGTTTGCCTTGGATATCGACGGCGCATCCACGTCGAACCGCTTCGTCTCCGAGGGCGAAACGTCCCTGTTTCTTGGGATCAGGATGGCTGATAAGCAGATTGTTGGCGGACATGTCATTGGCAATGTAGATATCGTTGCCGAACTGATTGTCGAGATTTCCGACAATGATTCCGAGTCCGCGGCCTTCGTCGAGCTCCATGTTCCATTGATCATTGCCGAGTCGGAATCCACCTTGACCATCACTCAGATAGATAAAATCCTTCGACGCGGGGAACTCGGTTGGCCGGCATACTTGAGGCAGTTTGTCTTGGCTGAGGCATTGATGCGTAATAACGTCGGAACCTGAGGAATAGTTTACTTCGATAAGGTCCGGGAGTTGGTCTCCGTCGACATCGGCGATGGCACCGCTAACGCTCCAGACCGGCGCTGTCTCAATTTGGCGACTCATGGCGGGAACGTCGACTTGTTCAAACGTTCCGTCCCCCATGTTTCGGAAAAGTCGATTCTGACCGAAGTTCAGCACTAGCATGTCTGGGTAACCATCTTGGTCCCAATCCCCAACTGCGACTCCTTGACCATAAGCCATATTGGTGACACGTGCATAGGACGCGACATTGAACATTCGTTCGCCTCGTTCATTTCTGAACAGGGCCGAAGGTAGATTGGTATTTGGGTAGCGAGGGTCGCCGCCGCCTTGCACTGCATAGAGATCGGGCCAGCCGTCGCGGTCATAGTCAATGCTCCCAGCCCCGCCACCGTTGCTTTGATAGGTTTGCATACCGACGGCGTTTTTATCGTCACCGTTTTGAAATTGGAAGTCGACACCCAATTGAGTCGCGACATCGATCCAATCCAGTTTGAAGCTCACTTGACCGGATGACGAGGCGATGGAAGGTGCGTTTGCCTGTGGCGTAGCCGGAGAACGCGAGGCTAAGCGCTTGAGGTCTGGCGGGGAGAGCGAATCGCTAGTCCAAGGCAAGTTGGACTTCGGTTGTGGCGAGGAAAACGCCGCGATTCTTTGTTTGCGTTGGTTCTGTAGGTTCGCGAGAACCGTTGGGCTTTTATCATTCGCTGCTTCGTTGAGTTCCCGCCATGCGAGGGATTCGATGCCTCGTCCATGTTGCTCGAGAGCGTCGGCGATTTGCAGCAACCATTCTGGGCGACGAAAACCGTCCCTGGAGTAATTGATGTTTCGGTTTGCAAGCTGCATCTGTTGAAAGAGCGCCTCTGCTAAGGCGGCGTTTTCCTGTTGTCCACTCGCCAACAACGATTGTGCGAGAGGAGCGCTCGCAAGAAAATCGAATGGGTCGAGTTCGACGCTCCTCGTAAAGCAATAAATCGCTTCTTCGTAAGCTTCATCATGTTGGTACCATAAGCCCAGTACTCGCCAAAACATTGGTATCGCATCCGCGGCCGGCCGTGGGACTGATGCCAGCCAATTGGGAAGTTCCCCGTATTTTTCTTGTTCGATGAGGGATAGACCAAGCCCTGCGTAGCAAGCTGCGGCCGCGTTCGGGGATGCGATGATTTCGCGAAATATTCGCTCTGCCCGCTCGGGATCTTTTTCAAACAGCGCTCCGAAGGCGAGGGAGCTTTTGAGGCGAATATCTTCCGGGGAGCGCTTTAATTTGCGAAGAATGATTTCCTCGCTCTGCACGGGCTTGGCAGTATCCACCGCAAGGACCAAGGTGGTTATGTCCAAATTGCCGATTGCAACCAGTCTTTGCATCCAAAGGCTTGATTCGTAGCGGCGACCTTGAAGATCGAGAATGGCAGCCATGCTTTTGAGTAACTCTGGGTCTTTGGGATAGAGCTCTAAAAGTTGAGAGGCCCGCTGTTCGGCTTCGGAGAGTGCTGCACCGTTCAAGCACCATAGCACGGCTCCACGATGCGCATTGAGGCCGTATTCGGGATCATTTGCCGGGATACGGTCTACCATTTGAAGAGCTTGTTCGAGTCGGCTCCTACGATGGAGGATTTGTGAGGCGACGTAGAGGGCTCGCGTATCGTTGGGGTTTGAAAGAAGGACGTTTTGGCACTCCTTCCAGGCTTCGTCGAACTTTTCACCTTCAAGGAGTTTTAAGGAGCGAAATGATGAGGCGCGTTTTTCGGACGACTCGGATTTGCGATCGGTTTCTCCGCCGTTAGGCGCGAGGGCCTTTTTGCCGTCTTGAGTGGGCTGGCTTTTATCGCCGCATCCCAGACAGCACAGAATCAGCAGGATGCAAAGGGCTGTTGGCTGGTTGGGGGATGGCATAGGAGGCGGATTATGCAAGTTGGCAACGAAAGATTCGAATTTGGCGTTCTCCGTCGTTGAGATCGATCAAGGATGGCTGGCATTTCCATCCAGCTGCCCGGATCCATTTTTCAAAACGGTCGCCGGTATGCCGCTGAGGCTCGCTGAGAAGCACAACTCCATTGTCGCTGAGAACATGCCGCAAGCAAGGTTCAAGGATGGGGTAAAGAGACGGGTTGTACACGATATCTGACCCGATAATGATCGGGAATCTTCGTCGCAGATCCGAGGGCTTGGCCCAATCAAGTCTACGTACACGAACTTTATCGGCAACGAAACGAGCGTTGTAGCGGCACATGAGCAACGCCATGTTGGAGGCGTCGGTGATGCAGACATTGGCGCCACGTAGGGCTGCTGCAATCCCAGCCCGCCCACTGCCTCCCCCCAATTCTAGAACTTCGATTCCACGGAGGTCGGGAAGCGTTCCGATGTATCGATCGAGACCGATGGCTGCTCGCCAAGTCGCCGCCCAAAACGGATCGGTCTCCACATTTCCGTCTTCATTATTTTGAAGGGCGTGTTCGAGCAGTTTGTCCGGATCGATCACGCGGGTCCATGGATAGGTAACCCCAGCGATGGAGGTTGAAACATGTTCGATGGGAACTTTTCGCTGAAGCCGCGCGAGAAGTAGATTGGATTGATGGCGCGAGAGTTTGGACTGCAACGGAGTGTTGGCGTCCTCGGAGCTGGCGATCATATCACGGTCGCTCTTCCATTTCACGGATGTACGCGCGAAGGCGTTCGAGTTCGTCTTCGGTTCCTTTCAGTTTCAGCATGTTGCTAACGCGACGTTGGAACTCGAGGCTATTGACTGGCTTTGAGAGAAAGTCATCCGTTCCCGCTTCGACGGCTCGTTCGATATCCCCAAGTTCGCTGAGGGCAGTAACCATGAGGATCATGATTTTGGATGTCTTCGGGTCGCTCTTCAGCTTTCGGCAGACCTCGAAGCCGCTAAGTTTCGGCATCATGACATCGAGTAAGATCAGGTCCGGTCCGAATTTTTCGACTTGATCGAGGGTGTCTTTACCATCGACTGCGATCGCGGTATCGCAGTCGAATTTCGCGAGAAGTGCTTCGAGCAACTCGCGGTTGGCTGCGTTGTCATCAGCGATGAGTATCTTTGGAATAGACACCGGAAGTCTCCTCGATGTTGGTTCAAACTGTGGTTATGAGACTGGTTCTGACTCGGGATTCGAGAGAGGTTTAGCTTTCGGATCCTACGGTTGCTAAGCTCGCTGCTGGGACAGGGAAGTGGTTCGTGAGTTCCCTTACTTCATTTCGTATTCTGGATAGCGTTGAAGCGTCATCATGCGATTTTAGCGCGGTAGCGATCCATTGCCCGATACGTCGGAACTCCTCGGTTCCCATTCCTCGCGTCGTCAGTGCAGGGCTTCCAATACGAATTCCGCTTGGATCCATGGGCTTGCGAGTGTCAAAGGGGATCATGTTCATGTTGACGGTCACGCCGCAATGTTCAAGGGCTTTCTCGGCGATTTTACCACCGATCCCGAAACTGGTGACATCGACCAAAACCAGATGGTTGTCGGTTCCTCCGCTGATCAATCTCAAACCATGGCTGAGGAGGACATCTGCGAGGGCGCGGGAGTTTGCAACGACTTGTTTGCCGTACTCCTTGAAGCTGGGTTGGAGTGCTTCGCCAAAGCAGACCGCTTTGCCGGCCACAACGTGCATCAACGGTCCTCCTTGGATGCCGGGGAAGACGGCGCTGTTGATCGGTTTCGCGTACTCGGCTTTGCACAGGATCAATCCACTTCGTGGACCTCGAAGGGTTTTGTGCGTTGTGGTTGTCACGAAATCGGCATATGGGACTGGAGAATTATGGATGCCGGCAGCGACGAGTCCTGCATAGTGCGCCATGTCAACGAGTAGCTTTGCGCCGACCCCCTTGGCGATCTCGGCGAAGCGGTCATGAAAAATCTCCCGAGGGTAAGCGCTCGCGCCTGCAACAATCAGCTTGGGGCGATGTTCTTTCGCCAAGGCTGCAACTTGATCAAAGTCGATTCGATGGTTTACAGGGTCGACTCCGTACGAATGGAATTTGTACAGCTTCCCGCTGATGTTCAGCGACATGCCGTGGGTCAAATGACCACCTTGGGCCAAATCCAGCCCGAGTACGGTGTCTCCGGGTTGGAGCTGCGATAGGTAGACCGCTGTGTTGGCTTGCGAACCCGAGTGAGGTTGCACATTGGCATGTTCGGCGCCAAAGAGTTCTTTGGCGCGTTCAATGGCAAGATTCTCGACAACATCGACGAACTCGCATCCACCGTAGTAACGACGGCCCGGATAGCCTTCGGCGTACTTGTTCGTAAGGACGCTCCCGACAGCTTCCATCACGGCTACGCTCGTGTAGTTCTCGCTGGCGATCATCTCCAGGCCATCTTGTTGCCGGAGGGCTTCCGATTGGATTGCGGCCCAAACAGCGGGGTCTTGACGCTGCAGAGTTGTCATATGGGATTCGGGGGCTGAGGGTGATCAGGAATCGCGAGCTGCGTAACAGTCTTGGTACGCAGCATTGTTCACGATGCCTCGGATTGCGTCAATCGACGTGTCAAGGCTGCCGTTTTTGCTGGTTTTTTCGGCTTTTCCGGCTGGGGGATTTGGGGTGTTGCTGACCGGGAGGGCAAGCCGACATTACCTGCGGAGTATTGAATAAGCCGAGAAAGGACCGCATCGGTACTGCTGATCGGGATGCGGCGATTCCGAGGTGCAGCGTCCTTCGAAAAGTCGAGACAGAGAAGAGGCTAATAATGAAAAGCAGAATTGCAGCACACCTAGCTCGATTTTTTCGAGACGAAGAGGGTCCGGCGGCGGTTGAGTATGCATTTTTCCTTTCCATGCTGGTTGTGGTAGTAATGGCAACCCTTCAGGTTTTTGCCTAACGGAACCAGTTCCGTTTGTAGGCCTACTCACCCGAATAATCGTTACCAGCGGTCGGAAAGAACCCTCAAAATAGAACGTCTATGGGAAGTCTGGCGGTTGAGTTGGCTTTTTTGTTCGCCTGCGTTTGCATGACGTTAATTCTGTCCTAGTCTTCGGGTGAGTGCTCGATCGCGTGTGTTGCGAGCGAGCGGTACGTCACATTGTCTGCTATCAGGCCGAGTTTTAGCGTCCAGCGGTCGGATTGACAGAAATTCAGATTTGTTTGGAAGGGTATCATGAAGAGTTTTGCACAAAAGATTCAGCGTTTTTTGAAGAGTGAAGATGGTCCAACAGCTGTTGAGTACGCAGTTATGTTGTCATTGATCATCGTCGTCTGCATCACTGCCGTGACCAGCATCGGTTCAAAAGCCAAGACGACATTCACGAACGTTGCGGCCCAGCTTGGAACTTCAAGCTAGTTGCGAGCGAGATTCGTCGATCGAGTCTAAACTACTCCGGCCTTTGGTCGGAGTTTTTTTTGCCCTGATCGAATGCGTTCAGTTAAATCCCTGGAACGCGATTTCGGAGATTGGGTACGCACCGTCGATGAGGCTCGTTATTGGAGATGAAACTCAATATCTGGGTTTCGGCAAGTGTTCCAATCGACAGGTCCCTTATCCACAGGCGTCTGCGGATACCTCATGCAGGTCACCAGCGGTAGCGCATCGGGGATCCTTAAGGGTGCATGCAACGTGTAGTCGGTAAATCCCTTGCGTTCGCACCTGTTTGTGTAGAACTCCAGATGGGTGGACGTTAATGATTCAAGTTTCCTAATCGGAATTTTTTGACTCTGGTTAATCTTGTCGTAAGTTTGCTTCGGCGTGAACTGTAGAACGCTGATTTGCTTTCAGACTCGTCTGAAGCAGATTGTACTCTTGCTGCGGATCCTAGGCGGTGGCGACTGCTTTGAGATTCTGTTGTGAGATTTTTGATACTGTTAGCTCGTAAATTCGAGCGACCTGCCGGAGGGTAACATGAAGAATTTCGCCATGAAGTTGAAGCGTTTCTTGAAGAGCGAAGACGGTCCAACCGCAGTTGAATACGCGGTTATGTTGTCGCTCATCATCGTTGTATGTATCACCGCTGTTACCAGCATTGGTAAGAACGCTGCAACAACGTTCACCAACGTCGCAAACCAGCTTGGAACATCAAGCTAGTTTGATACGTAGAACAGGCCGTCACGCGTACGTCGCGAATGGCACTGTTGGGAACGCGAGGTCAAGGCAATGTCTTAGGCCTCGGTAATTGACCACGAGAAACCGGTAGCCGGCGACAGACTGTCTCGGCGAACCGGTCTCGTGATTGGATCACAGGACAGATTACTTGGAGTCACCGATGTTTCTTACAAACTATCCAGTCGAAGCGCTCGGAAGCCTGTGGGAAATTATGTGCTGTTGCGGAACGCTCTTCTTCGCAGCATTTGCTTGGGTTCTCGCTCCCCGGTAGTTTCAAAAAGATTTTTTTCGGTAGCTGAAGCTTGCCAAAAGCCGCTTGTCCTCGGTCTTGGGTAATGCCGGTCAGCGATTGCAGCGAGACGTCTCGCAAATTCACAGTTTTTTACTCATAAGCCACAAGGATTATCGGAAATGGAATCCACCAATTTGGTAAACGGTATTATTGCACATTGGCATATTTGGGTGGTTTCGATCGTTCTCGTGGTAGCCGCAGTGATCGATGGTTGGAAGCTTAAGGTCCCGAATTGGATCACGTTTCCGATGATCGCAACGGGATGGATTTACAGCGTAGCTACCGGTGGCATGGAAGGGCTCGGCTGGAGCCTGCTCGGGACCTTTTTCGGACTAGGTCTTCTCTATGGAATTTACATGGTCGGTGGTATGGGCGCGGGCGACGTAAAGTTGCTGGCTGGCATCGGCGCGTGGGTTCATGCTCAACATACATGGAATATATTCGCCACGACAGCAATCGTTGGAGGGATTATGGCTCTTCTCATGGTCGCGTACTCCGGGCGATGGAAGAAGCACTTTCAGCAATTCAACATGCTCATCGGTGAGTTTTTTGAAGTGAAGGATCCTGAAACACTGTTCCAAAGAGCGGCGGAACGAAAGCCCCGAATGTATTTGCTTCCTTACGGTATCCCAATGACCATAGCAGCCCTTGGCTACTTTGCTTTCCAAGGCATGTATTTCTAAATCGAAACACGAATCCTGGAATACGAAATTGAGCAGCGTTGGTGACCGAGTGGCACCAACGCTGTTTCGCATTGATGCACGAAACTTACTGCCGACATTGGTGGTGGGAAAATCGTCGCTTCTGCAATGCTTCGAGGGCCTACGACCTGGGGGTACCCTTGCTCCGCTGAGCTGCTTGCTCTCCCCGATGATTGCAGGACTTAGTTTGTTTCGTCGGATTTGGCGAGCGCGGCATTCTCCGATTGGATCTGCTCCCACTTCTCCGCAAGTTTCTCAACGATCTCAGGACGAATAGCGGCTTGGTCATTCGATTCAATACGATCGTTTTTCAGGTCGTACAACTCCCAGGGTGCATTCTTTCCTGCTGCAACCAATTTCCAATCCCCCCAACGCAAGGCTCTGTTACCTTCGTGTTGCCACCAGAGGACTCGTTCGGTGGCTGAGGATGCGACTGGTGTTGCATTGTCTCGTCCTGATTTTGGGTTGTTGGTTAGTTCCGCGACAAAACTCTGTCCAGCGGGGAGCGGGCCTGACCAATCGAATTTCGTATCACCCGTTCGACCCTTGCCAGCTGCGCCTTCAGCGAGTTCGAGCAAGGTTGGGGCAATGTCGATAACGTGATGAGGGGTTGCAATGGCCGCGGGATTTGGGGTGATCGATGCGGGCCAATGCGCGATCATTGGGGTGCTGATTCCACCCTCGTGAACCCATGTTTTGTGACGGCGAAAAGGGGTGTTGCTGACGGTGGACCAACCTGGTCCGAGGCTTAAGAATGTGGCAGGGGAGCCCGCGGGCGCCTGAGGGTTATGTCCATCGCCACGAACCATGATTTCGGCGCTAGCACCATTGTCGGACAGGAACAGAATCAATGTGTCGTCCAGTTTCCTCTGATTGCTCAGCCAATCGATGATTCGTCCAATCTCTTGATCCATACAATCGATCATCGCGGCATGTACCGCCATTTTGTCGATTTGAAATCTCTTTTGCTCTTCGTTCAATTCGTTCCAAGGTTTCGGGAGGTTGAGTTCTCCGGGTCCGAGTTTCTTGATTGCGTCAGGGAACGGGTACGGGGGACCAACACTTCGCTCGACCGAAGATGGCTGTGAAGCGATTCCAAAGTCTTTCATCGATTCCCACCGGCGTTGACGAACCGCTTCCCATCCGTCTTGATACTTTGAACGATACCGATCGACGATGGGTTGCGGTGCATGGAGTGGGAAGTGAGGGGCTGTGAATGCGATGAAGGAAAAGAATGGCTTATCAGGAAAGGATTGTTGATGATCGTTCAGTTGGTCGATGGCGTACTGAGCTATCGCAGTGCTGGAATAGTAGTACTCACCTCCCTCTTTAACAGGAGGCAATGGCTTATCGTCGAGCGTATGATTCTTAGGATTGAAATGACGGTCATGGTCTTGGAGGCTGTAGGAATGATCGAACCCGCCTGCGAGTGGTGAACCGTCGACATGCCATTTTCCTGAATGGTACGAGCGATAACCGTACTTTTTCAAACGTTCCGGCAAGAGCTTTGCCCAACTAGGCCGTTTTGCTTGCGCGCCGCTTGGGATACCCTCCACCGTATCGCGTCGTACTTGTTGGGCGTAATATCCCGTTAGAAGCGCTGCTCGCGTCGGCCAGCATCGAGCGGTGTTGTAGAACTGGTGAAATCGCGCGCCATTTTTGGCCAAACGGTCTAAATTGGGCGTATTGATCTCGCTTCCGTATACGCCGATGTCTGAGAAACCTAAGTCATCGCAAAGTATCACCATGAAGTTTGGTGGCGATGGATCGCGTTGAGTCGAAGAGACGGGTTTAGCCGTTTTATGCGGGGGGAGGCTCCGTGGGGATAAACTCTGCTGGTGGAGATCCGTGGTGTTGCTTTGAGCGGGAGTGAATGTTGCGAGGAGCACGGTCCAAAATAAGCAGCAAGGGATCCAGATGCGTGTCGTCATGAGAAAGTAATACTTCGTGTAGGGTTAAGCGATTATCGAGGTGGCGCGAGTGAAGTGAAGTAGTTGTTCGATCACTGGCAATGATAACGAGTTGCCGAGCAGTTGCCACATTCGGGTGTTTTTCAGATTCGCCGCAAGTTGAAAGTTTGAGCTGAAACCTAGCAGATTTGCGACTTCGCGTGGAGAAAAGCGGCGATAGGAGCCCTCGGCAAGGAGGTAGGAGCCCGCCCGATTGAAAACCTTGCCATACGACGATGCGAAGCAGGATGCGATGGCGTCCGGATCTGTGGGGTCGATGCGATGAAGGGATTGCAAGTAACGCGAAACGGTGCAGTCGTCGAGCCAGAGCTCTGGCATGCTCGTTCGCGTGATGCTGGAATCGAGATATGCATGGAGCGGGAGTTTTGGCGAATTTGTGAATCGGAAGCTTGGTAGGTTCGATCGTGATGCCACCACGTAAATTCGTGGGCGACGCATTGGCCAGCCCAATTCGGTTGGGCATTTCGTCAGTGTTTCGATCCTGTACCCCGCTTGTTCCCATTTGTCCTTGAGAAATCCATGGGTCCGGGACGATTCAAAACCGACCACGTTCTCGACGACCACCCACGGCGGTTGGACGTGTTGGACGCAATCGATCAGATGCAGAAAGGATTGAGCGCGAGGATCGTTCGAATCGTTCTGATTTCCTCGCCTAGTGTAGGGCGTGCAAGGGGGGCTCATCCACCACAGGTCCGCTCGTTGCTCTTCCAGCCATTTCGCTGGAACCGATTGCAACTCGCGTAGGGCGTAGGGGGTATCGAAATTGAGTTGGTACCAATCGCGACTATCGGCGTTGATATCGACGGCGTGAACGATTTCGAGCCAAGGGCACGCGGCCGACAGTCCGCCTATGCCAGCGTATAGCTCAAGCGTTTTCACGAGATTTAGCTTGATGTTCGAGAATGGAGGCAACTAACGCGGTCCACCCAGTTTGGTGATTCGCCCCCAACCCTTTTCCATTGTCGCCATGGAAGTATTCGTAAAAGAGAATCAAGTCTTTCCAATGTGGGTCGGACGCGTAACGTGCGTTGTCCCCGTGGCAAGGACGGCGTCCATCGGAGTTGGCTTTGAACAAATGTACGAGTCGTCGTTCGATCTCATCGGCGATTTGCATGAGATTGAGGTGGTTTCCAGAGCCGGTTGGACACTCCACCGTGAACTCGTCACCGTAGTACTCATGATAATGCCGCAACGATTCCACGATTAAGTAGTTAAGGGGAAACCAGACCGGCCCTCGCCAATTGCTGTTGCCACCGAACATTCCCGAATTGCTTTCACCCGGAACGTAACTCACGGAACTGGTGCCCCCATCGTAGTCGAATACAAATGGATTCGTGAGATGGGCAGCCGAGAGGGAGCGAATCCCGAAAGGGGAGAGAAACTCCTTTTCATCGAGCATGTATGCTAGCAATCGTTTGAGTCGCTCTGTCGATGGGATCGCTAGGAGACGCATGCCAGAATCGCTTCCTTCTGGGCATTTGCGTTCCAGATAGGTCATGTAAGCCGACATATGAGGTTTGTACTTTAAGAACCAGTTCATCCGCCGGACGAAGCTTGGTAGTTTATTGAGCGTCGATTCATGAAGGATAACGCTGGTGCATAGCGGGATCAGGCCAACGAGCGAACGCACCTTGAGAGCGGTGCTTTGCCCATCGCGATAGAGGTGGTCGTAATAGAACCCATCATCTTCTTCCCAGAGTCCGGTCCCGTGCAACGAGTTCATCGCCTCCGATATCTCGACATAGTGCTCGAAGAACTTGCTCGCCATATCGGAGTATGCTTGGCTCTCATCGGCCAATTCGAGCGCCATTTGCAGCATGCAACCGCAATAGAAAGCCATCCACGCCGTCGCGTCCGCTTGATCCAAGCTTCCGCCACCCGGCATCGGTTTGCTTCGGTCGAAAACGCCGATGTTGTCCAAACCCAAGAATCCGCCACTAAATACGTGTTGTCCGCGGGTGTCCTTGCGGTTTACCCACCAAGTGAAGTTCAGCAAGAGTTTCTGAAACGTACGAGCGAGAAAGTCGCGGTCGCCACACTGTTTGTAAATATGCCAGCACGCCCACGCGTGAACAGGTGGATTAACGTCGCTCAATGCCCATTCGTATGCGGGTATTTGGCCATTGGGGTGCATGTACCATTCGCGAAGAAACAGAATTAATTGACTCTTGGCAAATTCGATATCGACGCTCGCCATAGGGATCATGTGGAATGCGAGATCCCAAGCTGCGTACCATGGATACTCCCATTTATCGGGCATCGAAATAACATCGCGGTTAAAAAGATGTTGCCAGTCGCTGTTTCGCCCTTGGAGCCTCGAGTTGGGAAGTGGCCGTCCGTTGGGATCTCCGGACATCCAAGCATCTACGACGTAATAATAAAACTGCTTCGTCCAAAGAAGTCCTGCGTAGGCTTGTCTCGAGATCCTTCGTTCGTCGTCGGAGAGATGGGTTGGGATAACTGCGTCGTAGAACTGGTTGGCGTCATCGATCCTTTGGTCGATGATCCCATCGAAGTCATTTCCGATGGTTGCGAGAGGACGGTAGTTTTTTGCATCGTTACTACCTTCGAGCACAGGGACTTGCTGCGCTGCGGGATCCCCTGTCAATCGGCATCGTAAAACGACAGGCTTGTCGGGGTGAACGATCACGGTGTAGTGAGCGGCGCACTTGGTTCCGAAGTTGCGGGGGTTGATTTTGGCCGATTCGCCGCGGACCACATAGTCATGGAATGCATCTTTGAAGTATTTGCCGGTCGACATCGCGCCGGGATGGCGTTCTGAGTTCGTTTCATTCTCGGTAAAGATCCAAGTCGGTGATTCGCCATCGATATCCCCTTCGACGCGAAATTCGAAATGTCCTAGTGTTTCATGATCACACAGAACAACTCCATTGGGTTCCTGAGGTGGTTTGAAGAGTCGCATCCTGGGCTTCGCATTGCATCCATCGTGGGTGCACCCCCAAATCCAAGTATTATGGAACCAAAGTTGCGGCAGGATATGGAGCACCGCGGGGCGGTCTCCTCGGTTGTGAACGGTCAGACGTATCAAAAGATCGTTAGGAGTCGATTTAGCGTATTCGATCTGGCAATCGAAGTAATCGTTACTCGTGAACGCATCTGTATCGTCGAGTTCGAACTCGGGTTCGAAACGGGAGCGTGCTCGGTTGATTTCGCTTAACGAGTCGTAAGGAAACCTCGCCTGAGGGTACTTGTATAAAGCTTTGGCATACGAGTGCGTTGGAGTTGCGTCGAGGTAGTAGTAACATTCTTTGACGTCTTCGCCGTGGTTGCCCTCAGGCCCAGCTAAGCCGTACAGTCGTTCCTTCAGGATGGGGTCGCGGGTATTCCAGAACGCGAATGAGAAACACAAGCGGCCTTGACGGTCGCAGATACCGAGCAGTCCGTCTTCACCCCAGCGGTAAGCACGGGATCGCGCGTGGTCATGAGGGAGAAAAAACCAAGCTTCCTGATTGTCCGAATAATCCTCTCGAACAGTGCCCCACTGACGCTCCGAAAGATAGGTCCCCCAGCGTTGCCAGTTTTGAGTCCTGGCCCTGGATTGCTTGAGTCTCTCCCCTTCCCGTGTGAGCGGTCCGGAACTCACTTGAGGATCGGTTGGATTGCTGGACATCGTGAATAGCCTGTCAAATTCGGTCTCAAGCAATTTCCGCGTCGAACGATCCCACAGAATCGTATCGAAGCGGTACCTCTACGTATCGACTTAGGAATCTCGAGAGGTTAGACCCTGAATCAATGAACTTCCCTAACAGTTTACTCGATTTCGAATCCTGTCTACTCGGTTGCGTTGGAATTATAGGGAGCGAATATGTGACAGACATAGCACCTAGCAAGCCGTTCTGCGCGTTTTGAGAAAGCTTGAAGGTCGCCTGTTTAACTTTGGCCCCTTGTTTCACTTTGTCCACCCTTTTCACTTGGGCCACCCATTTCACTTGAGCCAGTGGGTGAGGACAGCGGCGGTACGGTGCTCGCTGCTTATTGGGCTAGCTCGATTCGTTTGCGATTGGCTTCGGACTCGAGGTAATACTCGCGCTGAGTCAAATCCTTGGCCGCTTCCTCGTCGATCATTACCGTAACGTCGTCATGAAATTGGAGAACAGACGCAGGTACCATGGCGGTGACGGGGCCTTCGACTGTGTCTCGAATCGCTTTTGCCTTTCCGGGACCAGTTGCCAGCAGCAAAATGGAACGCGCGCTCATGATGGTGCCGATTCCCATGGTGATTGCCATCGATGGCACCGCTTCGAACGAATCAAAGTAACGTGCGTTGTCCAATCGCGTCTTCTTGGTCAACGTTTTCACTCGTGTTTTGGACGCGAGCGACGAGCCCATTTCGTTAAATCCGATATGACCGTCCGAGCCGATGCCGAGGATTTGGTAATCGATACCTCCGGCTTGTTCGATTTTCCACTCGTAATCGGCGGCGCTCTCGTCGAGATCGTTGACGTCGGTCTTTGGAATGAACGAGCGGCCATTGGGAATATCGATGTGACGAAATAGATTTTCGTGCATGTAGGCGTGGTAGCTTCTCGGGTCCTCTGGTGGAAGACCAACGTATTCGTCCAGGTTGAAGGACATGGTGTTGGCGAAAGAGATTTGTCCCGATCGATATGCTTGGATCCACTCACGGTAGAGTCCCAATGGGGTACCGCCTGTAGCTAAGCCGATGACAACGGGTTTATCCAATGGTGCTGCGGACGTGTCGAGATCCGCTAAACCAATCCGGTGTATCGATTCCTCCGCGGCAGCCTTGGCGACAGCATCTGCATTTTTCAAAATGACAACGCGCACAATTCCCTCGTCAAATCTTCGTTTATCGTCCAAATATCCAAGGGCCTCATAAAAAAACGGGCCTCGCAGGATCTAAACCGGTATCTCTGAATGTCCCCAGACCAAGATCGAAATCACCGGTCCTTTTTGGAACACGAAACCGATCTTTTGGCAAGCCTATTTGCCTTGTCGGCGTTGTCTATGGTGGTTTTCAAAAGGATTTCGAGTTACCTTGTGTACGATAGTTTCCGGCGGTACCGCCCCAGTTCGAGTACCCTTGCACGCTAGTTTTCATCGATTTTCGCCAAGGTGTTTTGCATGTCGATTCGATTTCGATCCTCTCCTCATTGGTTCGCCTCAACCGTGTTCATGAATCGTGTATTTGCAGCAAATGCAGCGCTATCGTTGGCCATGCCATTTTCGATGGGAGCTATTGCCTACGCCCAAGACAAATCGCCTCCGAAGGTATACACCCAAGGTATCGAAGTTGCATCGGCACAGGATGCAACTGCCGGGGATACCAAGTCTTCTCTGCGCAGCAAAGCATTGCAGGAAGGCCCCAGGGCGAGTTGGGTATGGGGAGAAAATCCGAACGCTCGGTATGTTATCAGCAAAAAATTCAGGAACGAAGGTGCGGTTGCCGGCTGGATCGCCGCTTCCTGCGACAACGAAATGGTGGTTTCACTCAACGGCAAGTCGCTCGGCCGAAGTGATTCCTGGGAGGAAGGGCTCACGCTCGACGTTTCCAAAGGATTGGTCGCTGGCGAGAATGAGTTGAGCTTTGAAGTGTGGAATCATGGGGGCGTCGCTGCACTTGTGGCCAAACTCGCCATGGTAGATTCCAAGGGAGCGGTCAAAACCCTAGAGACCGATGCTTCCTGGTCGGTGGCGCCCAAGGATAAGTCTGCGGAGGGTAAGCCGGTAAAGATTATCGCCAAATATGGCTCAGCGCCGTGGGGGGATGTTCTCAATAAAGAAGGTGGCCAGAAGAGCAACTTCGCGGTGGTGCCGGGCTTTGTCGTCGAACGCCTATTCCGAGTTCCCAAAGATGAGCTTGGTTCCTGGGTCTGCTTGACCACAGATCCCAAGGGGCGACTGATTGCGAGTGACCAAGGTGACAAAGGTTTGTATCGCATCACCCCACCGACGCCGGGAACCAATGAGGAAACTCGCGTTGAGCGGCTCGATGTA
>JBKCUW010000085.1:0-70983 GCA_046318275.1 Pirellula sp.
GGGAACCGTATTCGACACACCGTAATGCTCGATCGATTCCATGGTCACTCGCTCGATCGAGGGCGTCGTTTGCATCCGCTTTGTTCTGGCTCTTCGCCGCGCTCGTGTTCAGCATCGCTGTACTCGTTTTCAGCATCGCCGCACTCGTAATCGAAACACTGATTGTACTCGCTCGACGATTCCGAGAATCCATCGAATTTCATCGCCATCCGAGTCAACTTCGCGACAATCCATACCAGTCTTGATTTCAACTCGTGGCCCGTTGCCCGACTCAAGCCACCAGAAACAACTAAAACGTCCTGAATCGCATCGAATTCCAACGCCGAACCGCGAGCAATGTCAAGAATCCTCGCCCGATCTTTCAAGCTTCGTTTTCCATTACCCTCGGCAATGTTGAGCGGAATCGATTGGGCCGCTCGCAACCACTGATCCCGAACATGGCGATGATTTCCTCCAACGACCGCGAAGTATCCAATGAATTGGCGACATATTCGATCGCAAGGCGATAAACGTCAAGCCGATCGTGGTCGAAGCAGTGTTCTGTCATGATTGCCGCGATTCGAATACGAATACGAATACGAATACGAATACGAATACGAATACGATTACGATTACGAGCACGATTACGAGCACGAGCACGAGCACGAGCACGGGTACGGGCACGGGCACGGGTACGGGTACCGTGTCACTTGGTGCTAGTATGAAGTAATCGGATCCGATGCGCGAATGCTAGCTTGCAGCAAGATACTCCGATGACAGTACCACTATTTAGGGGGGTGTTGGTCTTGACGCTTTCCATCGAGATTTCCTAGCCTCCGCCAAGATTACATCTTCGGAAGCCATCGAACGGCCAGCCGTGGTCCCCGTTCTGCTCGAACCGAGGACCGAAGCTACCGTAGTCGGCGAGTACTTCCAAGCGAAAAAAGGCGGAGCGGATGGAAACCTTGTACGTCCTCAACTCGAGATTCATGCGTTGGAACAAAGCGTATGGTATTGGTCTCGCATGTTGGTGCCTGCTATCGGTACCGGCCTTTGTGGCACCAGCATTTGCATTTCAAGAGGGTGAGATCCTAGTCCGACGTGATGTTGCCGTCGATCGTTCGATGCTCCCGACCGCGCAAGGCTACTTAAAGCAATTGTTCCAGGGAAGAATCTATGCGAATCCTGCGAAACAGAACTCCGTATTGATTCAGGTCGGCCAAGAGACGGTTTCCGTTCAGTTCCTAGAATCCCAGAACAGCGTTCGAATCGAGGGTCCTCGCGGATTGGCGACGGACATCGCAGTGTTGACTTCGGAAATTAGTAAATCCAACCGTGAATCCTCGGTGCGTGTTGTACCGCTCAACGACAATGGCCAAGCGTCGTGGGCCATGTTTTCCCAGCGAGCCGAAGCGTCGCGATTGAAAAATGGGGCCAATGGAGTTGGTGCTCCTATAGGTTCAGGTCCGAGCATCACGAACTTCCTCCAACCGAGAGGCACTCGACAAACCCAAGCTCGCAATGGACCCAACGACTTCGATCGCGACGGACAAATCCGATTGGCATCGGGAATGCGCAATCAAGCCGAACTCCTCACCGGGAGCGGCCCTTCAGGCGCTGCTCAGCCACCGGCATTGCAACCTAACAGCAATGCCGCTGCTGCGAATCCCGCTGGCGGACTGGATGAGAATGCCAAGAGCGAACCACCCTCCATGCTTCCGTTGCCCCAATTCGAAGGGGTGCAGATCGAAATGCTGCCGGAACTCGATGCGGTAATCCTGAGAGGGCGAGACCAACAACTCACCGACCTTTCGGAAATCATCAAACGATTGGACGAGACAAGTCGATTAACACGTCCCGAGATCGAAGTGATCCAACTGCAGCATGTGAACTCGAGCGCGATTTCCGAACTGATCGAGACCACTCAAGAGAAGCTTGTCGGGACCCGCCAAGGTCGAGTTACGGTGACTCCCCTCGGGACACCCAATTCCTTGCTCTTGATCGGATGGGGTGAGTCGATGGTGGCCATGAAAGAGCTGATCCAGAAACTCGATCAACCGTCGAGCATCGACAGTTCGTTTGCGGTGATCCCGTTGCAACATGCAATCGCTAGCGAAATTCAAACGCAACTTCAGACCTTTTTCAAGTCGAAGGAAGGCTTAGCGCCTGTCATCAACACCGTTGCCGATAGCCGCTCAAATGCGATCGTTGTACAGGCATCACCTCGCGACCTCCAAGAGATTCGCCGAATACTGAAAGAGATCGATATCCCACGCGGGGGATTGATGCAGTCCGCCCGAGTGTTTCAACTGAAGTACAGCCTCGCCGCCGACATCGCGGAGTCCCTCCAAGACGCATTGACCACGACGACGGCAGACCGCAATAAGAGCATGCAACTCGTCGACGAAAATGGCCAGCCCATCGTGACCAGCGGCGTTTTAGGGACGACCAAGATCTCGGTCAACGAACGGAACAACTCGATCGTCGTTTCGTGCGCTCCGGAGAACTTAGCCCTCGTGGCCCAGTTCATTGAACAGCTCGACACACCGGGCGACGTCGCCAAAATCAAGATTTTTCCAGTTAGGAATGGCGATGCCGCTTCCTTGGTCGAAACCTTGCGATCGCTGATCCCATCCGCAGGGACGACCGCGCAGAACGGTTCGCAGCTTTCAAGCTCCCCAGACGAAAGTTCATTGCTCGCGCTACGATTCACCGTCGATACGCGTGGCAACAATATCATCGCTATTGGATCCGAAGGGGATCTCAAGATCGTTGAAGCCTTGGTAATGCGACTCGACGAGGAAGATTCTGTCTCGCGAAAGAGCACTGTCTACCAGTTAAAGAACTCCCCGGCGGTGGATGTCGCCTTGGCCATCAACGAGTTTCTGCGCAGTAAGCGGCAAGTGGAGATTGCAGCGCCCGGTGCCGCTAACCCTTTCGAGCAACTTGAGAAAGAGGTTGTGGTTGTTCCAGAACCAGTTCAAAACAAACTGATCATGAGTGCGACCCCTCGCTACTACGACGAGATCTCACGCCTGATCGAAGAATTGGACCAACAACCTCCCCAGGTCATGATCCAAGTCATGATCGCTGAAATCACGTTAGGGAATACCGATGAGTTCGGTGTCGAGATGGGGCTCCAAGACTCAGTCCTGTTCGACCGAAGTTTGCTCGGTGATCTAGTTACGCGTACGACAACGACCACAACGTCGACCCCTGCAGGTGTTGTCACACAAACCGCGCAAGAAATCGTCGCGGCCTCGAACGTGCCGGGATTCAATTTCAATAATGTCGACCCGCTCGGGAATAGCGGTTCCGCAAGGGCCTTGAACTCCTCCCCCTATGTCGGTGGCCAAGGTCTCTCGAACTTCAGCGTCGGGCGAGGCAACGAAGAATTGGGTTTTGGTGGGTTGGTTTTGTCGGCCAGCAGCGAAAACGTCAGCTTCCTTCTCCGAGCGCTCCAGGATTCACGACGATTGGAAATCCTCAGCCGTCCGCAAGTCTTAACCCTTGATAACCAACAAGCCTTTATCCAAGTTGGGCAGCGGGTGCCTCGCATCGTCAACTCGATCATCAATCAGAATAACACGCAAAACGTCGTCGCCCTCGAGAACGTCGGCTTGATCATCGGCGTTACGCCGCGGATCAGTCCGGAAGGAAACGTCGTGATGGAGATCGACGCTGAGAAATCAAAGCTCGGACCTGAAAACGAGGGTATTCCAATTTCGATCTCCCAGAACGGAACGGTCATTCGTTCGCCGCGCGTCGATACGATCACGGCCCAAGCAACCGTCAGCGCTGCCGACGGCGAGACGATCATCCTCGGTGGATTGATTTCGAAAAGTACCAGGACATTCCATCGCCAAGTCCCCTTCCTCGGTGATATTCCGATCATCAAATACTTGTTCAGCTACGATTACAACTCCAATCAACGTACCGAGCTGTTGATCATCATGACGCCGCATGTGATTCGATCTCCGGGAGATATGGAAAGACTCAAACAAGCAGAGTTCGCACGGATGAGTTGGTGCGAGGCCGACGTGTTTGATCTACACGGCGACGTATTCCCTCAAACGGGCATGATGAGCCAACTGGTCGATCAAGAGGATTGCAATGTCGTTTATCCAGATGCCGACCCTCGAGGCAGGATCGAACAGCCACAGGATGCTCCCGCCATTGTCCCAACGCCTCGACCGTTGAGCCAGACATCACCGCAACCCATCGGGCAGCCTTATAACGGGCCGTTAACTCTCGAAGAAGAAATCCGTCAACGCAACTCTCCCGAATCCCTCCAGAGACAACGACCGGATTCGAGCACACCGATGCAGCTTCCAGCTTCCGTCACCGAGGCCCCGGTGAACGCCATTGGATATCTCCCAATGACGCCATCTCCGGGTGCGGCATCGCTTCCCCCAGCCTCTCCCAACGTCATGCCAGCTCAAGCATTGACGCCCACCCTATTACCCCCCGTCAATTCAGGAGGTAATCGATGAGATTTGCGAACCGAGTCACGTTTCGATTAGCATTCATCCTTTGCATTGCGACAACTCTTGTGAACAGTGTGGGTTGTCAATTCGCGCCGAAAAAGATGCCTTCTGTCTGGCCCTGGAAAAAAGAGGACGAACCGAAACCATTGCCCGACCGAATCCTCGCGGTTTGGTCCGACTCCGTTTTGCATCAAAAAGGCCTTCCTGGCGTCCGTGGATTCGGAGGTAGAATCTATTTCTATCAGAAGGACAATACGGACCCCATCGAGGTCGACGGTAGCTTGGCCGTCTACGTTTTCGACGCGGATGACACATCTCCCGCGACCCAACAACCGTTGCGGAAATTTGTGTTCACTCCCGATCAATTCGCAAGCCACATGAGCAAGACTTCGATTGGGCCGTCGTACAGCGTTTGGCTCCCGTGGTCCGAAGTTGGGGGACCGCAGATGCGACTCAGTTTGATTGCTCGTTTCGAAGGGCGAGACGGTGGATCAACCGTCTCAGACCCAACGATCAAGCTTCTTCCTGGCATCTCCAAAGACGATGCACTGGCGAAATCGAAAGCAAAGAAGAGCACCAGCAAACCCGACTCCGCGGTGCAACAAGCCTCGTACGTAGAAGGTGGGTCCACGGATGAACAGCCACAAGCTGATTCCGAAGGGTCTACCGGAGCGAAAACATTCAGTCCGCCGAAACAAGCAGGGAAAGGGAAAGATGTGAAGACCATCGATCTTCCGCCATCCTTCCAGCGTCACATCCGACCAAACGCGTCGAGCGGTGGCGTCGGCGCGTCTATCAGCCCTGAAAACCCAAATCCGAAAGGAACGATACAATCACCTCAAGGAGTGACGGTTGGCAGCAACACGATGCCATCGATCACATCGGATTCTCGAATGCCCGAGGGAAAGTTCTCGCAGCAAGAAACCTTGAGTGGATCGTTGGTTACGACCGAAGTGATCGATCTGCGAACCCGGGATCAACGGTGGAAACGTGAATCGGGCTCGTCATCTACGGCGAACTCCTCGCGGTTCAGCAATCCCGCGTTGGGCGCTCCGAGTCGCAACATCCATGAGGGTCGTTCGTTGCAGGCATTGAACCGCGGTGGCGATTTGCGTTCCAAGAGACTGGTTCAAGGAACCGAACAGAACTCGCTCTTCGACAAATCGTCCAGCGATGGTCAGTAAGCCATTTCGAATGGTTTACATCTCGTACTGCACTTTGCCATGTTTGCTCGCACGGCTGATACGGTCCATGCTGTAGAGTCCGGCGAGCACAAACTCCACGCACGAAGCTCGGATAGCAGGGTGCTCTGACGCGTTGACTTCGAAAGCCGTGTTCCAGACAGGTGGAACGTGCTGCAGGCGATCCGCATAGGATTCACTCGGCAGGAGATCCCCGACTTCGATCCGGACCCCTTTGTTGAAGATTTCAGCGATTTCACCGAGTCCGTACTCGCTAACGTACTTCTCGAAAACCACCTTGATCGCCGACGCGATCAGCGCCTCGAGGACTTTCCGCTCCGACATTTGATGGCTGCCCATCAGATCGAGTTCGAGTTTTCCTAGCGATGATGCGGCAAGGTGCCCAAGGTCGCTGATTCGAGGGACCGCAAGGGGCTCACCTAGAATGACGGCACGGTGCCGAGCGGATGCGACCATGGTTCTGTAGTTTGATAACGAGAATCGGGCCGACACACCGGACGCTTGGTCGACATACTTGCTCGTCCGGGCTTGGGCGGTGATCTCCTCGATGATCTCCATCATGAAGTAGGGGACTTGAACGGGATGTTCACCTCCGAGATCAAAGCCCGACTCTTGGAAGAGGATTTGGATCCCGATGTCCCGTTCTTTCGGGTAATGGGTTTGGATGATCGAACCGATCCGATCCTTCAGCTGCGGGATCACCTTGCCACTGCGATTGTAGGTTCCAGGGTTGGCTGAAAACATGATGAAGATATCCAGGTCAAAACGTATCGGATAGCCTCGGATCTGTACGTCGCGCTCTTCGAGAATGTTAAACAGTCCGACTTGAACGAGTTCATCCAATTCGGGGAGTTCGTTCATCGCGAAAATCCCACGGTGCATTCGTGGGATCAAGCCGAAATGGAGGGCGGCTTCCGACCCCATGCTGACCCCACCCGTCAACTTGGAAGGATCGATCTCGCCGATGATATCGGCAAATTTGGTTCCAGGTGCCAGGCGTTCCACATACCGCTCGTCCCGATGCCACCAACCGATGGGAACCTTGTCAGGAGGAGTCGACGCCAAATAAGCTTTGGCTTGAGCCGTGATCGGCAGCAGTGGATCCTCGTGCACTGGAATATCCGGTAGATCCAAATACGGGACATACTCATCAAGAAACCGAACCAAGGTTCGCATCAATCGACTTTTCGCTTGGCCCTTCTCTCCGAGAAATAGGAGGTCGTGCCCAGCGAGAATGGCGATGTTGAGTTCGGGGATGACGGTATCTTCATAACCGATAATCCCAGGATAGAGCGATTCGCCCGAGGAGAGGGCTGTCAAGAAATTGGACCGCAATTCATCCTTGACCGTTTTGCTTTTCCATCCGCTTGCCACAAGCTGATCCAAAGTATTTGGCAACGAACGACTGGGGGTAGATACATGTTCGGACATAGGGGAGCAAGTCTGCAGTTTCAAGTGTTGCGAAGGAAGGCGATGTTGCGAAGAAAATCGGTGCGTGAAAGCATTCGATGCGGCCCGGGATGTCGATCGTAGGCAAAGGGTTACCGACGGTGTACCGGTGGGGAAACGCAAGGATTTCAGCAAGCAAATCCGTACGAGAGCCGCGTGGATCCTTGGGTATAGTATCAAATCGGTCAAGGGACAGGCGGTTGCCCCCTACAAGCACTTGGAAGAAATCCATGCTTCGCAGATAATCAGATTCTGACGCGAATCCGTTAGCAACCCGTGATCGACCATCTGTTAACGGCCCCAGAGTCCTAAAACGCCGGTTCCCACAACGCGGAAGTTCCTCACTGAACGGATTTCCGAACCATGGAGGTATTGCCGATCCGATGAACAAAATCCTCGACGGACTCAACGAAGCGCAGCGAGCTGCGGTTCAGCACGTGGATGGGCCATTGTTGACCCTCGCCGGACCGGGGAGCGGCAAGACGCGTGTGGTAACTCATCGGATCGCTTATCTGATCGAGCAAGGAATCTCGCCTTATTCGATCGTTGCGTTGACATTTACCAACAAGGCAGCCCAGGAGATGAAGCATCGGGTGGGGCGACTGCTGGGCGATTCCCCTGTTTGGATGGGGACATTCCACGGCTATTGCGCTCGGTTTCTTCGTTATTACGGCCGCATGATCGGGTTGTCCGAGAACTTCTCAATCTTCGATACCGACGATTCGAAATCCGCGATCGAACAAGCGATCATGAACACGGACGTCTCGCTGACGCATTTGAAATTGCCCGACATTATCAAGGGAATCAGCAACCTAAAGAACCGAGCTATCACTCCAGAAATGCTCGATGGTCAAGCTCGCTCGGCGGTCGATCATGCGATTCGCAAAGTCTATCCTGCCTATCAAAAGTATTTGCTCCAGAACAATGCGGTTGACTTCGATGATTTGCTCATGCACACAGCGACGATCCTGCGTACCAACAATGAACTTCGAGCGGATCTCGACGAGAAACACCGGTATATCCTCGTCGACGAATACCAAGACACGAACTTGGCCCAATACTTGATCGTTCGAGGCTTGTCGCTCGATTACCCTAATATCAATGTCACCGGCGACCCGGATCAATCGATTTATGGGTGGCGAGGCGCTGACATCGCAAATATTTTGAACTTCGAGCGGGATTATCCCAACGTCCAAGTAGTACGTCTTGAAGAAAACTACCGCAGTACCCCAGAGATCCTTTCGGCCGCCGACGTCCTAATCTCGTGCAACACGCGTCGGAAAGAGAAAACCTTGATCCCCACTCGCGAATCGGGAGACAAAGTACGGATTGCAACGTATGCGTCAGCCCGCGACGAAGCGGACCATATCGCTGATCAGATCGCCGTCCATGTCCTTCAAGAAGAATCGCAGCCAAAAGACTTTGCGATTTTGTATCGGACCAATGCTCAGTCGCGTTTGCTAGAACAAGCCCTCCTTAAGCGCAAGTTGAACTACCAATTGATCGGTGGCTTCAGGTTTTACCACCGCCAGGAAATCCGCGATCTCCTCGCGTATCTGCGACTGGTCAACAATCCCACGGACGATATTTCCTTCCACCGCATCGTGAATGTTCCGCCGCGTGGATTGGGTGACAAGTCACTCGCCCAGGTCTCAGAGCTTGCCCGGGCCCGAGAGATCCCCATGCTCGTCGCACTTAGGGCTGCAATCGATCGAGCCATGCTAAGTAAAAAAGCCCTGAGCGGCGCGAAAAAGTTTCTTGAACTCTACGATGAGCTCGTGAATCGATCAGCGATTTCTATCGTCGAGATGCTCAAGCATGTCTTGCATGCAACCGACTACATCAAATACCTCGCCTCCAAAAAATCAGAGGCGCCAGACGAGAGTATCGAGGGTAATGTCCAGGAACTCCTATCCGACGCTGCCGAAGTCGATCAGAACAACGAAGATGGGACCGGATTGCAGCAGTTCCTCGAACAAGTCAGTTTGTCCGCCGACACCGATAATTTAACCGACGACAACCGAGTTACTTTGATGACGCTGCACGCAGCGAAAGGGCTCGAGTTTCCACACGTTTTTATTATTGCCGTCGAGCAAGACATCCTGCCGCATTCCCGCTCGCGTTACGATGCAAACCAAATGGAGGAAGAAAGACGGTTGCTTTTCGTCGGGATCACGCGAGCCAAACAAACGCTCCAATTGAGCAGCGCCAGCCAACGGGGCTTCGGTAATAATCGCATGAGCAGCGCCAGTCCATTCCTCATGGAATTACCACGCGCCGAAATGCAAATGCTCGATTACACCATGTCCAATGGGCGATTTGACGCGTTCGATGACCAATGGCCCGATTCTTCATTCGGTGATTCCGAAAGTTTTCTGCACAAGCCATCGAAAAAGGGAAGTAAATCCACCAAACCCAAAGAGATCAGCTTCGAAGATTTCGAAATGGAGATCCCGGACGATAGCGTGAATGAATCGCTTGAACTGTTCGATGAACCGTTCAGCGACGAATTGGCTTCTCCAGCCAAGAAACCTAAAAAGCAAGAGAAGAAGCCCCCTCCAGGAAGCCAAGTGGCAGGAATCCAAGTGGCAGGAAGCCAAGGGGCAGGGGTCCATGGGGCAGGGAGGCAGGTGCCAAAGATCCAAGGAATCGATGTTAATGATGAGCTCGGTGCGTTCGCAACCAAACTTCTCGCTATCAACCATCAACTCCCGCGTGGGATGAAGACAGCATCGGAACTAGGCAGCTCGGTGACCCTTACCGGAACCCCTGTCGATGTGTTTGAAGCGGGGATGCGTGTCTCTCATCCGCGGTATGGACTCGGAGCCATTCTCTCCGTCGACGGTTTTGGCCCAAAGAAAATGGCTAGGATTGCGTTCGATGAAGGTGACACAAAGTCATTTCAGCTCAGCAAGGCCCCGTTGGATATCGCCTAGCAACGCGTGATCTGAAGTATGCACGTGATAGTTGTGACACTTCGTGCACTGGTCTCCAGCAGCTTTTGGGTGATGGCAATCTGCGCATGCTTCCTTGTGGATCGTTTCAAAATGCGATGTTCCCAACGGAGCTACCAGCCGTTCTTTCTTCGCCGCCGTCGAGATGTAGCGTGCTCGTGGTGTTTCGATCGTCGGCTGGGGCAACATGCGATGACAGCTCTTGCAATCGCTTAAGGCGGGAATGTTCAAATGCGGAAAATGATCAAAGCGAGTGAACGGACGATTGCCGTTCGCTTGGGCCACGGTCCGCCAACCCGCATTAAGGGATTTTTGGATTTCAGAAGTCAACGTTGTCGCTTCGAGAAATGGCTTGGGCTGGAGATGGCATTGCCGGCATTGCAGGGTCAGATCCGTGCGACGTGGAGCATTCTCGCCCTCATCCCCTGCGACTGCCTCGTGAACACCTTCTAACTCGATCCATCGCGAGACCCATGGGTCCGCGTGTCCTGAAGGAATATAAACGATCGCCATTCGATCGTTATCGAGCATCCAACCGCCACCGGAGAGACGATCGCGAGCCGGTAGCCGCTTCGCGGCTTTTTCCTTGTTAGTTTTGGATAGGAGATCCCCCCCTTCTCCGGTTTCCAAAAGCGAGTCTCCTCCTAACAACTCCGAGTCGTTGTGCTTCGGATTCAATAATTCATCGTCATTCGGCTTTGTACCGACGTCACTACGCGGATGGATGCTTATCCTGGAAGTTTCCAACAGAGAATCGCCTGAGAGCAAATCATCAGTATCCTGGTCAGCCGGCGGCTGAGTGCTCATAGCGAAGCTTGCGCTGCTGGTGCTGGCAAGTTTCGCAGAGCGAGTTTTTGGAAATGAATATCCAAGTTTCGAGTCGGATAGCGTTGCATTTCCAAACCATTCTCGCTCGGCTAAGTGAAAGAGGTCTGGTGGTATCTTCGCGACAATTTGTTCCATCCATTCGGCAATCGCCGCTTCGGTAACAGAATGGCTGTTTCGATATGACAACAACCCTGATGCCATACGCTCCGCGAGAGCTTTCTGCCCTCCTTTGGCAAGCGTATCGATCAACCGTCGGAAGGCATTCGTGAGCGCAGCAACCCGCAATCGATCCGCAGCATTGTCGACCTTGAGATCCGAGATGCGAAGAGTTACCGGCCAATCGCGTAGAATGTCGGCAAATTCCGGATCGCCCGCTAAAAGGATGCGAGTCCACGGCGGGAGCGAGCCGTCATCAATCAAGCTGGCAGATTCAGGCCACGCACCGATCTCGACCTGCGCACCCCGCCATTTTTCCACGTTGAAACTGGGGAGCTGAATCCAAGCGATACCACCTTCGAGTGCTGCATCCAAGCTGGCCGCATGGCATTTGGAACAAGCCCGTTCAAAAGATACGCTTCGAAAGACGTTGCCTACGGGGCCTCGTTCATTGCTACTAAGATGGCATTCCTTGCAATCAAAGTTGGCCTGCTTTTTCGTAAAGTATTCCTGCTGGTGCTTGGAGTGATCGAACGCAATCCGTATGGTAGTCGGCGCCGGGTACGACGTGAACTCAGGATGACCATCACCGAACGCGTTGAAACGCTGTACGTGGCATGCTTGGCAGCGTTGCGAGGTGATCGCTTCAAGAGAGGCATCAGCACCTTGATGCTCTCGATGGCATTGACTGCACTCTGTCTTGGCAAAGTGCGATGAGCCTGATGATTGCGTATTCGTTTGCTGGATCGATCTTGCGTCGTTCGTCGCAGGGAGCGATTGGTCGGAGTCTATTCCCAAGTCGGATAATGGCGAGAGCAAGGAATCTGGGGAAAACCGCATAGAGACTAGTCGTTGCAGTGCCGATGGACGAGACGTCCCATGTCGCATGGTAGCGTCATGGGTGAGCGCTGCTAATAGCTCGGTAGGAAGATCGTGAGGGCTACCAGCAGTCGCTGGAGGCAGTTCTCGCTGGTGGCAGGAAAGGCACAGTTCCGACTGGCTTAACTGCAGTGGTTCCTCCCCTGGTTTGGAGTTCGGATGGCAAGCTGCACAACGCTGCGAATCATTGAGCCCATGTTTGGCGAGAATCTGAGCATGATGACTGGAAAGCTCTCCTGGAGCGACGAGAATCGATGGTCGGGGAGAGAACAGCAATATTCCGAGAATCGCGGCGGTAACAACGCTGGCGAGAACGGAAAGGGTGCGCTTCCACCAAACCAATGTTCGAATCGGACGGCAGTGGGTAGGAAGATCTGAGGTGTTTTCTGTGGTGCCATTTCCGCACACGACCGCATTCCCGCATCGACCATTCACTGGGCCATGCTCGCAGGGTTGCCCGATAGCGGACAATCCACATCGATAGTTTTGCTTCGGTTGGCGGTAAGGCATCGTATCCTCGTTTCGACTACCAATGGCTTGAGAATTGAAACGCTAGGTAGACGTGGGCAATGCACAGCAGGACGAACGAACTGAGCAAGATGGAATGAAGCGCGGAAACGACTCGGACGCGTACCTGAATTGCATGCTGAAAATCGATGCGATCCTTGGCGTCAACGAGTTGTGTTAGGTCATCCCGCATCGACTTGCCCTCTTGCCCGAGATAACGATCGAGCCCCGCCAACCCCGCGGTCAGGACGCGGCATTGAGATGCTGTCGGGAATATTCGAAACCGGAGGCTACGGGGGCGATTGAAGAAGGTGGTCAATTGGATTCGGTAGAAATCAGCGAGTACCGCCGATTCATTTTTCCCAGCGGCCGACAAAGCGATCCGATAGGCTTGCTCCGCCAGTTCCCTTTTCTTTTTAGGTAAATCCTCTCGAAGAACATGGGATCCCGCGGCGCGAATCATTTTCGGACTGGTTCGATTCACGTACCAACTCAAAAAACCGGTGGCGATGATGAACCAAAAAGTGATTGCTAACCACATTTCGATCCATCCGTTCACAAAAAATCCGGCATGCATTCCATAAGCCAACAGACAAACGCAACCCAGATATTGATGGGTGGCTTGCCACATCGCAACCGATCCTAGTTTGGTTCGAACTAGCTTTTTGCGAAGTGGGAGCAGGGACAGCAATGCACATATCGTGGCGAGCGCATATCCGGTTGCGAATCGCTCATTCCCGAGCGAGGCATCTGAATTTCTTGATACCAGATACATAACAGCGGCAGTGAGCAGCACGAGCAGCAATGAAAGAACGCGTAGTCGTCTTGCTTGATTCGACCGATGAATAGCGATTTGATTTGGATGAACAGTACTGCTGTTTTCAGCAGCGATCGAAACGGTTGTACTCATGATTTTTCGCTCACCCTTTCGTACCGAGCCAAGGTGTCAGCGAGACAACATTCGACGTATCCAATCGGACCAAGGCTGTGTGTGGGCAAGCGTTTTGGCAAGCGGGCCCGGCAGCGATTCCATGGCATAAATCACATTTGCTCGCTTGCAAGATCGGGAGCTGAGTCTGCCGGTCAAATGCGAGTCTTCCACGGCTATCCGTGCGTTGGATCATGACGATGTTTTCGTAGGGACAACTCTCTGAACACGTTTTGCAGCCGATGCAAGTGTTCGCATTGATGGATACAACGCCAGATTCAGAATCTCGGCCGATCGCACCCGTCGGACAACCGATCATGCAAACCGGATCCTCGCAATGCATACAAGCGTGCGCGAACATGAGTGGGCCGAGTTGAGGTCCATTTCGAACAAACCTCGGCGTACCACCGTGAGTTGCGGCGCAGGCTTTGACGCAGTCATCGCATCCCGTGCATCGGTCAAGATCGATCATCATGGTCCGTTTGCCGTTGATCAATCGCTCATCGACCAAAAACTCGACCAGCGAAACGAGCTCGTGGTTTGCGATAAGAGGTTTTCCTGCATCCGATACAACAAGCCCTCCCATGTCGTAGCGAGGCGATTCAATCCCAGGAGGTAGTTCATTTTTTCGCACGTTCGGCAAGACATATTCGATCAGAACATCTTTCGGAATTCGCAGGATATCCACGTATCCCAACGCGCGAAGCGAGTTTTGGTAGGGGAGCGACGCCTCCCATGGACGCCGATAATTCTGGGACACCTCGTCCAACCCAAAGAATCGCCCTCGGCCCAGGTACGACATCGTTTGATGCCCATTTCCAATTTGGTAACTGACGCGGGCAAATCCGTTACGAATCAGTATGAGATCGTCCGCGGAATCACCCTCCGACACGATCAATGGCTCGGATTCGATGCGTTCCTGCAGATCCCGCTTCTTATTGCTCTGGTAATCCGCAAACCATTCCATCTCACCAAAGGACTCCAGGCGTGTCACGGCTGCGATTCGATCGAGCGATTCGTCGCTCAGAAATCGAAACAGTTCGATCTCTCGCAGATTGGTTTTCAAACTCGTGTCCCGATACTGCTGATCGAGTTGGTCGCGAAACTGACGGTCGCGACGCAATAGCCGCAATCCTTGCCAGCGGATCTCCATCACAAGGCATTCGGAATCCGCGACTACCGTATATCGATGTGGAGTCCGTGTAATGGCTGCCATTTCGCCAAAGATTTCACCGACACCGAGCGAGTTGGATTCGTAACCATCCACCACGGCATTGATATCTTGTAGGAAAACACGATTCCCCGTCGTATCGGATTTCACCATTTGAACTGGCGCAGGCGATTGCGGATTCCCCGGAGATGGGATTGCCGACTCCGAACGCCTCGATGACCTGCGATCCTCGACGCTGTCCTGGCGTCGCCATCGGCGTGTTAACATCGATAGAAAAGAGTCGCCTTGAGTGGTGCGATCCTCATGCTTGATCCGCCACAGGGGCTCTAGAAAAGCGCGAACAGTTCCATCGAGTATCAGGTAGGCACTGTGCCCATATGCCCCTTCGCGAACCACAATGTCTCCGGCGCGAAATTGGTGGACTTTGCAGTCGTTTTTTAGAATGTCAAGCAGCGAACAATTCGACGAAAACGACTCCGGATTCATGCTCGAAAACGGAGGCAAACGCAGCATCCATTGCAACTCATGCGATGCCATCGCGGGATCGAGCGGGTGATCCCATCGGACCGGACGGTCGACGACCACTGTTCCTGATGATGATTTCAAAGGCATTTCTTGAATCGCTAGCAAAGCACAGCAGAGTGCAGGCACTATTCCTTCATTGCTCGGGCTAGGGTGTTCATCGGATCGGATTCTCGGGGGATTTGACCGGAATTAAGGGAACCAATAGAGATTCGCCCAATGAACCCATTTGCTGTCTTTGATGCTCTCGGAATAATTTACCTACGGTCCCTGGATTCAGGGTGACGATAGGGAAACATTGGTCCACACTTGGGAACGCTCCACACTTGGGAACGCAGGGTGGGCGCGAGTCGCGTGCAGTTGTACCTGAGTTACTCCCATCGGTAGCATAGGTTTCCCCGTTTCGATTTCCCGGGCAAACCGCTTCCGATGGATATTCAAAGAATGGTTCTTCATTATGTACAGCGTTTTTGATCTTTTCAAAATCGGTGTTGGCCCGTCGAGTTCCCACACCGTTGGCCCGATGATCGCAGCGTATCGATTCGCAGAGCAAGCGATCGTTTGTGAGCACCGTCCGAAGATCGCAGGCGTCAGGATCAAGCTGTACGGTTCGCTGGCATTGACAGGGATGGGGCACGCAACCGATATCGCATTGCTGGCAGGCTTAAGCGGGTGTTTGCCCGATCGTACCGAACCGGAGGTGCTTCAGGGAATCGTTCAATCGTTGCGTCGCGACCAAATTCTCATATTGGGTGGCGATCTCCGAATACCCTTCGACGAAGCGACGGATCTGGTTTGGTTACGCAATCAATCGTTGCCACAGCACCCTAACGCCATCGATTTTTCGTGCGTAGATCGATCGGGTCAGGTATTGCTGTCAGAACGTTATTTTTCAACCGGAGGAGGATTCGTTTATACGGAGCGGGAACTCGAGGAACTGCGAGCGAGTACGCAATCCGGTACAACTGAAAACGCTGGGTTTCCTTTTCCATTCACAACGGCGTTCCAATTGGTTGAAATGGCCAAAGCGAGTGGGCTGCGCATCGATGAGGTGGTCCATGCAAACGAATTGATGGTACGCTCGCAGCAAGAAATTGATGAGCGACTCGATCGATTGTGGGAGGTCATGAGCGGATGCATCGATCGCGGATGTGTTTCAGGTGGATTGCTCCCTGGCCCGCTGAAGATCCGCCGTCGGGCCCCGATGATTTTTTCGAGGCTTTCCAGGGATACGAAGGAACTGCCAAGCCGATGGTTGCCGAAGCACGCTGCGGAGACGCCTTGTGATCCATTAGAACAATTGGACTGGGTCAGTTTGTTTGCTCTCGCCGTCAACGAGGAAAATGCCGCAGGTGGTCGAGTTGTTACCGCGCCGACAAATGGAGCTGCGGGCATCATTCCCGCAGTCCTCTCGTACTACGTCCACTTTGTGCCAGGCGCGGATCGGGATGGTATCCATCGGTTCTTGAAAACGGCAGGAGCGATCGGGCTACTTTACAAGCGAAATGCGTCCCTGTCCGCGGCAGAAATGGGCTGCCAAGGCGAAGTGGGGGTTGCTTGTAGCATGGCAGCAGCTGGATTGGCAGCATGCATGAACGGAAGCATCGATCAGATCGAGAATGCAGCGGAAATTGGGATGGAGCACAACCTAGGGCTGACATGCGACCCAATCGCAGGGCTGGTCCAGGTTCCATGTATTGAACGGAATACCATGGGGGCTACCAAAGCAATCAACGCCGCGCGACTCGCAGTACTCTACGGAGACGGACGGCACTTCGTTTCACTCGATCGCGTGATTGAGACCATGCGTCAGACCGGTGTCGACATGCAAGCCAAATACAAAGAGACATCGCTCGGCGGGTTAGCTGTAAACGTCGTGGACTGCTAAACAGCTGAGCGCGAAGGGCATTGCTATTCCGGTCGGTAACCGGGTTGTCCACCTTCGTTCGCAAAGAACTCGCACCACACCGGCATGTGATTGCTCACCTGGGACGCTTGATCGGGTGTTAGATTGTATTGCCTGAGAAAGTCCACGGTTCCCGAACGCCCAGTGAACTCGTCGGTGGCCCGTGATGGGAAAATAATGTTGTCGAGCATCTCGTCACCCGAGATGGTCGTCGCGACCCCTTCAAGAGCAAACAACATACCCATGTTCCGCAGGGAGGCCATCTGAGAATCGCCACAGCCGAAATCTCCTGCGATGATAATGTCATCTTCACCGCGGCCATCTTGGCGGATACTTTTGATCAAATCCGGTAGCAATTGAATCTCTCGAGAGCCTCCGGAGGGACTGACCAAGACATTCACCAACGAAAACGTGAACGCTTCCGACTCGTTGGCTTGTCGCGATCGAAACCAGCCCACCAACGGTTCGTAATCCAATCGATCCGAAGGATCATCAACAGTGTATAGCTGATAGCGGTCGGTCTCGATCCGTTCGGTATCGAAGATAAACGCAAAATGCATCGACTGGTGGGGGGGGCCAACGCGGGGGCCAATGCAGTAGTCGTAGCGACGGTCCGATTGATTGATTCGATCGATCAGGCGAGGAAGTATATCCCGCTGGCGAGCACTGATATCTTGAACCGCCACCACGTCAAAGTTCCGAACGAGTCGTGCGACGATCTCCATGACCGCGATTTTGTTCGCTTTGGACTCACCAAAAGATTGAAGATTGAAGGAGGCGATCCGAACCGTCGGATTGATCGATTTGGTCGGAATCCCACCATTGGAGATAACTTGGGCACTAACCCACTTTGAAGTGCGACCGAGGTCCGAGGGCCCATGCGGAATCGGCGTGGTTCGCAAGCTCGAGTTCGCGACGACTTGATTGCTGCCGTGGGATTTCGAGGCATGATATGCGGTTTCCGCACCGGCCGTCGAGTTCCCCGACGTGACTCCCCACGATTGCGGGTTATGGATGTCGCCACCCATGGTCGACTTGCCTTCAGTGTTGGCCGTTCGCGGTTCCAGACGCAAGTGGTGCCAGCCACCGATGGTGTAGTACTGCGAGCCGTACCCGACGGCCGCGATGAGTGCGATTAGCAGAAGGTAGCGTTTGCGAAAGACAACCATGGTGGGAGGGGTATCGACCGTGGCACATATCCACTTTGGCGAGGTTGACCTCCCAAATCAAATTGATCTCGATCGCGAGAGGAGTTTTACGGTTATTCCGGCTGCAACGGATGGCATCGGTGGTGTTCGCGGACCTTGTTCCCACCAGCCACACTTGGTGAGGTTGTGAATTTCGAGCGTCTCCGAATCCCGATCCGCATGATCCTGGTTTTTCATGCACCGTGTTTTTCCATGTACTCCTGCTCGATGAATCCGAATCGAGCACGGGCAGGTTCATCGAGCACGGGCAGGTTCATTGAGCACGGGCAGGTGAAGAAGATACTCAGGAGGAAGAACAGACACGCCGCGTAGCGATTAAGTCTTTTTGGAGTTGTTCTAGCAACGCGTCTTTGCCGGCGAATTTCTGCACCTCGCGGATCCGTCCGAGGAGCTCGAGTTCCAGGTCAGCTCCGTAAAGATCTCCAGAGAAGTCGAGGATATGTACTTCGACTTTGGTCGCATTTTCGCCGAACGTAGGATTGGGGCCGATATTCACAGCCGCTGGAAGCCCAGATGCTATGGGATCGCGCGAGCCCGTCCCGACAATACGGCCTGCGTAGACACCATGAGCGGGAAGGAGGATAGGGACATCGGTCAGGTTGGCGGTCGGGAACCCCAAGGTGCGGCCGCGAGCTGCCCCATGAGCCACGTTGCCCATGACTCGATAAGGTGATACCAATGCCCGGTTGGCTTTTTCGATGCTGCCTTGCGATACCCAGTCTCGGATCATCGAACTGGACACCCACTCGGCTCCTTCCATCTCGGGCTCCACGATCGACAAGGCCATGCCATGAGTACTGCATAGGGACTCCAGCAAAGCAACATCGCCACCGCGCTGCTTGCCGAATCGGAAATTTGGACCTTCGACAATTCCGGAAACCCCTAGATGTTCAACTAATAATTCGTCAAAGAACTCGGTTGCGGTCAAGGCGAGCAAATCTCGGCTGGTGGGGTAGGCTAACAGATAGTCGACACCTAATTCCCCAAGCAGTTCCGCTCGCCTATCCATCCATGTTAACGAGGGTGGGCACAGCTCAGGTCGGAGCAATCGAAGGGGTGGCGGGTCGAAGGTAAAAACCAAACTTGGCCGATTCATCTGTTGCGCCATCGTTGTCATCCGACGGAGCAGTACTCGGTGCCCTCGATGAACCCCGTCAAAGTTGCCGATGGATACGACCGCGCCGCGTGCCGATTCCGGCAACTCACTTAGCGATCGGATCAATTTGGCGGAGGTTCGATTTGAAGCCATGACTCAATCAACGTCTTGGTGGGTAATACTCAATGGGTAACGAATAGCATAGCAACTCATATCAATAAATTGCTTCTAGCTGTAGATTGCCATCAGCCCATCACACTTTTTACTAAATCGCTTGTCCGCAAGGCGCGCGTCGAAACAAAAGTTTCTCCGGCATGGCAATGGGCTGCTGCGCCGGCAGCGATCGCCAGCCCTCGAACCCGTTCGAAAATGTAGTTTTTCGCCGGTGGAAATTGCGTCTTGTAGCAGGCGATACTTTCGAGTTTCTTCTCTAGAGTCTCCGTGATGTCCATGGTGATCGAGTGTTCGAGGCCCGACGATGGCGCCGGTTCGAAGGACAAGCGAAAGTAGAGTTGCCGCTCGATGGTGTGGACAGGGAGCGCATCAAAATACTCGTCCCACTTGGAAAGCCTCGAGTAGAAGACAGCGGCATCGGTTATCTGCATCGCTTGGTAATGATCCGGCGAGGCCATCGGAGTTTTGCTCCCGAAACCGATCACCATCTTTGGCCGATAGCGTCGGAACTCTTTCGCTAGTGCGACTCGTTCTTCGAATCCGTCCATCAATCTTCGATTTGGGAAGCCTAGTATTTTTCGAAGATGCACACCGAGCACTTTCGCCGCCGCGTCCGCTTCAGCGAGCCTGACCTCCGGCCCAGGCGAGTTGGGCGTCGGTTCCCCGTCGGTCAGGTCGATGATTCCGACCCGATAGCCTTTTTGCACCAACGCCGCCAGCGTACCCCCGCAAGCGATCTCAACGTCATCGGGATGCGCGCCAACGGCGATCACATCCAAGGTCTCCTCGTCGGACGACGATTCGGCAATTCTTGGTTCAGCGGTGTTCATAGGCTGACTCGGTTCTAGGACCTTTGATTCCAAGGCGGGGGCAATACCCTGGGGCTAGTGAAACAGTACTCATGGAATGGTATCGACACGCACACGGGTGTCGCCGAAGGCTAAGTGTACCAGCACCCCTGCATTCCTTCGCGCAATCCTAACAGCCTGTCGCAAAACGGAAGCGGCACGGCGCGAGCCGTCCAGTGTGTTTCGTTTTCGCCGACGAAAACGGGCTGCTTGCGCTGCACCGCCACACGTTCGATCGTTTTTCGCAGGCCGCTAAGCTTCAACGGAACCATAAAGCGCCTTCTTAAGGGACAACCCTTTGCGTTTCTCATCGCAACGTTAATTTGACTTGCATTAGACGCCGGTTAACGACGTCCGATCGGACCCAATGAACGATTTGCACGTTTTTTAGGCGGATTTCGGCGTCTTGCAAAGGAGCTATGCATGATTTGCACCAACGTCTGCCGCTCAAAAAAAAGAACAAACTTTGTGCGTGTTTTTTCCTTCAAATTCGTTGATCTAGTGCTTTCGGTGGAAATCTGGTGGAGATTACGGCCTGTCATTTGCTATCACTCGCAAGCAAGCGGTTGGTTGCGTATTCTCTCAGCACCTACCGCTACTTTGCGGCCTTGGAGAGAGACAAAAAGGCGGTGGACGAAATGATTCGATTGTTGATTGGTTCTTTACTTTTCCTTACGTGTTTTTGCCCGATGGTAATGGGTCAGGATTCGCCAACTCCGGTTGCTGATGTGGCCCCGGTTGTGGCGGCCGCGGCACCGGAGGCACCGGCAGCTGCGCCAGCAAGCACTCTGAACTCGGGTGATCAAGCGTGGGTGTTGGCAAGTGCTGCGTTTGTTCTTTTGATGACTCCAGGGTTGGCCTTCTTTTATGGAGGTTTGGTAGGACGCAAGAATGTCTTGAGTATCTTGATGCAATGCTTCATGTGCATGGGTGTCGTGACAGTTCTGTGGGTGACGGTTGGCTACAGCATGTTTTACGGGGACGATGTGCTAGGAGGTTTCTGCGGGAACCCGCTACAGCATTTGTTTCTGACAGGAGTTGCGACAGACCAAGCGTTCCAGCCGGTACCTAACGTTCCCTTGGGAATCAGTCAGCAGACCTTCATGGTCTTCCAAATGATGTTCGCAATCATCACACCGGGGCTTATCATCGGTGCATTCGCGGAACGGATGAAGTTTGTTGCGTTCACGATTTTCATCGCTCTCTGGAGTTTGTTGGTTTACTGCCCAGTCGCTCACTGGGTATGGTTTGGACCATCCGCCTTCCCGTTCAACTTGGGTAGTTTCAATGCCAAGGATGCGGTTCCCGAAGGCGCACTCGACTTCGCAGGTGGCACAGTGGTTCACATCAACGCAGGTATTGCCGCGTTAGTCGCTTGCTTGATGATCGGACCACGGCGTGGATACCCACACCAGATTACCCCACCGCACAACCTGCCTTTTGCTGTTCTCGGCGCGGGACTGTTGTGGTTCGGTTGGTTCGGATTCAACGGCGGTAGTGCGTTCGGTGCGACGCCGCAAGCGGTACAAGCATTCGTAACAACTCAAGTTGCCGCTGCCACGGCGGGGCTTCTATGGTCGATCATTGAAATGATTCGCAATGGCAAGCCAACTGCCCTTGGAATGATCACGGGTGTTGTGGCAGGTTTGGTTGGAATCACGCCCGCAGCCGGCTTTGTTGACGTTAAGGGGGCACTGATTATCGGAGCGGGCGCGACGATCGTCAGCTACATTTTTGTTGCCTACGTCAAACCTGCCCTCAAGTACGATGATTCGCTCGACGTATTCGGCGTTCACGGTATGGCAGGTATCTTCGGTGCCCTCGCTACCGGATTTCTAGCCCTGCCCGGTTTCGGGTTCGAACGGCTCGGCGGTGGCATGCCTCAATTCATGCTTCAGTTGAAGGCCGTTGTCACCACGATCATCTACTCGGGTGTAGCGACGTTCATCCTTCTTAAGGTAATTGATTTGTCCATCGGCTTGCGATGCACAGAGGATTCCGAAAAGATGGGTCTCGACTTGAGCGATCACGCGGAAACCGCGTACACGATCTCTTAGTGATGCTTGGTGGCGAAATAGCATGGCGTTGGTTTAGTACCAATGCATGTTGATAGCCTATCAACGAGTTACTGAAAAAATTGAAAGGCCCCTTCCATTGTGGAGGTGCCTTTTTTCGGTGGTGAAGTTATTGATGGAAACGAACAAGACACACCGGAGGGCTCGCGCCCTTCCGCTAAAACAAAAAACAGAAGCGGCAGGGCGCAAGCCCTCCGGTTATAATTCTGGCGCTACACGGCAAGCGGTCCGGTAATAAATTTCTTCATAACCGCCAACACGCCATCTTCATGTACTCGCAACCACTCACCTACTTACTAACCTGGACCTGTTATGGCACGTGGTTACCCGGTGATGATCGCGGATGGACAAAGTGGCAACAGGGAGAAGTCATCCCTCAGCCATTGTTGGCAGACTGGTGTCGAAAGCGAATGAATGAGACGCCGGTAGTGCTTGGGAATATCCAAAGGAAAATTGTCCATGACACCATTAAGCGACATTGCGAACTTAGAAGTTGGAAGCTCCATGCTGTGAATTGCCGATCCAATCATTGCCACGTTGTCGTTACCGCGAATTCCCACGATGGAGAACAGGTCCGGGACCAATTCAAATCGTGGTGTAGTCGGACGTTGAGTGCTTCAGCAACATTGCAGAATATGGCTAGCTATCGAGATAAATGGTGGACACGAAAAGGTAGTGTTCGGTATTTGTTCGACGAAGATTCCTTGGCAGCTGCGATTCAGTATACTTTTGAAGCTCAAGACGTAGGTGGATCGAGGTGCGAAGGCTAGTTTGGATGGAGCGCACCGGAGGGCTTGCGCCCTGCCGCTAAAATAAAATTGGTAGCGGAAGGGCGCGAGCCCTCCGGTGAGTTGGCTCGCGACGTACCTCCTCGCCATCCAACCATCCAACCATCCAACCATCCAAATTCCTGCCGAGCTCGCATCCTTGGTACAATCTTTGGTCTTCGTTGGTTCTCGGACGGATTTCATACGTATTGGAGGCTGGGTATGACTTTTACCCATGGGTGGCGCGTTTTTTTGACAAGCTCGATCGCGGTCGGGGGCATGGTATCTTTTGCGAATCGCTTGATGGGCGACGATTGGCCGCAATGGAGAGGCCCCAACCGGGACGGAACATGGACCGAAAGCGGGCTTGTGAGCGAGCTACCGCCAGGCCAATTGCCCTATGAATGGTCCTTGGAAATCGGGCCGGGTTACTCTGGCCCGACTGTGTCTGATGGGCGAGTCTACGTTATGGATCGCCAACCGAAAGATCGCGATGCTACCGAACGAATCCACTGCGTCGCATCTGCCACAGGAAAAAAACTATGGACCTTCGAGTATCCCGCCGAGTACCGAATCAGCTACACCGCTGGACCTCGAGCCAGCGTGACCGTGGATGAGGGAAAAGCCTATTGCGTCGGAGCTATGGGGCACTTCCACTGCTTGGAGGTTGCCACGGGCAAGGTTGTCTGGAAAAAGGATCTGCAGAGCGAGTACGAAATCCAAATGCCGATTTGGGGCATTGCGGCTTCTCCGTTGATCTACCAGGGCATGGTCATCCAGCAAGTATGCGGTGCCGGAGGTGCTTGCATGGTCGCCTTTGATAAGAACACCGGTAAAGAGATCTGGAGGGCGCTGAACGATCGAGGTGCCTACTCGTCGCCGGTACTTATCCGCCAAGACGAAAAAGACATCCTCGTATGCTGGACAGGCGATAGTCTATCCGGACTCGATCCGAGGACCGGAAATGTTCATTGGAGCCATCCGTTCCCTCCATCGCGCATGCCCATCGGTGTCGGGGATCCCGTGGTCAGTGGTGAAACAGTTTTCGTGTCCTCCTTTTACGATGGATCGCTCATGGTACGGACTCCCAAATCCAAGACATCGTCGGAGATCCTTTGGCGAGCCGTAGGTCCGGACGAACAGCATACCCAGTCACTTCACGCAATGATCGGCACTTGCATCGTCCAGGACAATCTCGTCTTTGGTACCGATAGTTATGGCGAGTTTCGATGCTTGGACGCAACGACCGGCGAGCGTTTGTGGGAAAACAACACGGCAGTGCCCCGAGCCCGCTGGGCAACCATCCACATGGTTCGCGAAGCCGATCGCGTGTGGATGTTCAATGAACGGGGGGAATTGATGATTACCAAGCTCTCTCGAGAAGGTCTTCAGATCCTATCCAGGAGTCAGTTGTTGGAACCCACCCGAGACCAATTGGGCCAGCGGGGCGGTGTCTGCTGGTCCCATCCCGCTTTTGCTGAAAAGAGCATCTTCGCCAGAAATGATCGCCAATTGGTTCGCGTCTCCCTCGACGCAACGAGGCAGAAATCCGATAAGTAGCAGTCGCGATGCGGCGGACTATTGATTCTCCTGTCGAAAATCCATTGCTAATTAACGAGGATTGCAAATGCTGCTTTCCGATTCGCTGTTCATTCAAACGTGCGATACCGTTCGATCGGTATCGAAACAATTGAATGAAATGAAACTCAGCGTGGATGATTGGTTGACAACGTATTCGTCGAAGCGAGACTATTTTACTCCGACCGAAGACGAATCGATTCGTCGACTGCAGGCATCTTATTGGCAGCTGCGCTGCGCGATGTTGGAAGTCATTCTGGATCTGCGCAATCGGTGGTACTCTCAACAAGGCATCGAGCCTGAACTGTTTTTACCTGGCTACGCTGGCAGCTTGGTATTGCTCGATGGTGCTCGATTTCTTCGCGAGCGATTTCACAACCTGAAAAAGGTGCGTCGAAAACTTAATGAACCGGAGCCGACGCTCGGAATCCCACGCGGAGTTTATGATGCGACGCAAAAGTCATGGACCAGCGCGAGAAGGCTTTGGCAGTTATTTGACGCTGCTCGCTACTACGATCGGCAACAAGCGTATTGGTCGACCATCAAAAGCGATGTCAACGCCGCGTTGATGATGGAGATCATCCAATCGTACTCGACGCGGTTGGAACTCGGTTTTGCTGATTACGCAGAAGCTCGTATTCGTTTTCGATTTCGACAATTCTGGTCATTCATCAAACGGGATCTTTGGGGGACATCCTTGTTCCGAATCCAAAAAGCGATCGGGACGATGGCTGCCGATCGCTATCTCAAACTCGGGCATCAACCCGGTTTACCCGAATGCATTAAGCAGCCGCTTCTCGATGTGCTCGAGCCAGGTGACATTCTTTTGGTTCGCAAAGAGCATGCGCTTACGAACTATTTTTTACCAGGTTATTGGCCTCACGTCGCAATGTTTCTGGGGACAGCATTCGACCTGCAGCGTTTAGGCCTTCAATCCCACCCGCAGGTTGCAAAGCGATGGCCGCATTTGGAATCTGAATCGTCACCTAGTAATCCATGGGTCATGGAGGCGATGAAGGATGGAGTCTACCTGCGAAGCATCAACTCCCCGTTGCGGTCCGACTCTGTACTGGTCCTGCGTCCGATAGCCAGTGTGGAGGGGCGTGCCCAAGCCATCGCGAGAGCCATTTGCCACGAGGGTAAGGAGTACGATTTTAGTTTCGACTTCACGACTTCCGATCGATTGGTATGCACCGAGGTTGTCTATCGCGCGTACGATGGAATCGAGGGGATATCGTTCACACTATCCCCTAGGGCTGGACGCATGACACTTGCTGCTGAGGACATTGTCAAGTCGGCGATCAAAGCCAATGGTTTTAAAGCGGTTGCCTCTTACATTCCCAATCAGAATCCCGTTCGCCTTCTCTCTGAGTCGGAAACTCTGACGATCCTTCAAAAGGGCATTTGACGCATGGGCACAACCAATGGTTCTTTGAAACTGAGCATCCCGGCGATGATTAAGCGTTACGAATTTTCGGTCCTGGTTGGGGTGGTAGCATGCTGGGCGGCATATACCCTCCTGTTTACCGAGGATCGCGTGAACTGGTTTCTGGATGCGGGGTGGGTGGCGGTTGGACTTCCTTTACTCCTGTACTCAAGAAGATACTTCACCCTCACATCGCTGCTCTATTGGCTCTTCGCGATCCATGCGATTGTTTTGGTTTCCGGCGGATATTGGACCTATGAGAAAAACCCTTTGGGCTTATGGTTGCAGCAGATTTTTCAGACGGAGCGCAATCATTACGATCGCTTTGGGCACTTCATGCAAGGCTTCGTACCGGCGATCGCGTTTCGAGAATTGTATAGCCGTTGCTCGCCATTAGCGGGAAGCAAGTGGTTGGGTTACTTTTCCGTCGTAAGTTGCATTGCGTTCAGCGCGTTGTTCGAATTGCTGGAGTGGCGAGCCACGGTGATGGCCGGAGAAGAAGGGGGAGAGTTTTTGGGGCATCAAGGCGACATATGGGACGCGCAGTGGGATATGACTTGGGCAATCGCTGGAGCGATCCTCTCGCTCATGCTCCTGAGTCGATGGCACGACCGCCAGTTGTCGCAGATGAAACATAATTCCACGAGTAACCTTGGGTAGGAAATCGATTCCTTGGCCCGATAGTATGCTGTTTCCTCGGGTGCTTCTGGACGTGGCTACCAACAGCAGTAAACTGTAGGGAGACTGGTGGGGGATCCTCTCGAGGGTCCATCACTTTATCAGCCGATATTCGATTCGCTTGAGTCGCCGTATATCTGCGAAAGGCGTATTACATGGACCCCCAAGACGATCTGCAGCGATTTCGGCCTTTCCTGCGGGCACTTGCTGAGGAACAGTTGTATTCGGGGCTTCGCCCGAAGATGGATCCCTCCGACCTCGTCCAGCAGACCATGTTGCAGGCGATTGAGTCGCAGTCCCAGTTTCGCGGCACCACGGATGCAGCAAAAGCGAGTTGGTTGCGGGCTATTCTAAAGAATGTAATGGCTGGATTCGGTCGGCATTTCCACCGGGATCGTCGCGATGTTTCTAGGGAACAAGCGATCGGAAGCGGAGGGTCGAGCGAATCCGGGCACGGTTGCGAAATCGCTGGGGATTTCAGCAATCCATCGCAGCAATTGCGGCAGAGCGAAGATCGGCAACAGTTGCAGGAATTGATGGGCCATTTGACCCACGAACAGCAGCAAGCGTTGGTGATGCGGTACTGGCACGACCACTCGCTGGAGGAAATTGGCCAAAAAATGAACAAATCTACTGACGCTGTAGCTGGTCTGCTCTACCGTGGAATGAAGGTTCTGCGCGAGAAAATGGCGTAGACCAACCCGACAAAAACCTTAACGGCTGGCTTTTTTCAAAAAATCGCGGTTTCTGCGCCAGCGATTCTAACGCGTGGCGTCCAAAAGTCAGTAGCACCGACTCCTGTTGCACGTCTGTAACCCCGAATCCCAGGTTCCAACGGGTACACCGCGGCAACCGGCCTGAGCGATGTTTTTCTCACCCAAAACGCTATGAAACCCATGCCAGCTGATCCTGACGCTGAATCAGAACTAGAACTTAACCGAGTCCTGGCCGAGGTCCTCGCGATCGACACATCGGTCAATGCGCATGCATCGCTCGAAACGATTCTCAGGAAGTACCCGCAATGGTCAGAGCAAATCACCGAATCGTGGGACCTGCACCAGCAGCTTAGTCAATGCAAAGCCTCATCCAGGCTTTCCGTCCCCAGCCATATTGGAAGCTATGAGATCCTAGCCGAACTCGATCGAGGAGGCATGGGGATCGTTTTTCAAGCACGCCACAAAGAACTCGACCGAATCGTCGCCTTGAAGGTCATTCGCTCCGGGGAGTTGGCAGATGTCGATGAAATCTCGAGGTTTCGGCGCGAAGCGGAAGCGGCCGCGAAGCTCGTCCATCCAGGAATCATTCCGATTTATGAAGTCGGCCAAGAAGCACACTTGGTCTACTACACCATGGCCTATGTGAAAGGCAAATCTCTTGCTGAATATCACGGAGCCAATCGCATTCCTCCTAAAGCGGCGGCATCCATCGTTCGCAGTCTCACGCACGCAATCGCCTACGCTCACGCACAAGGCATCGCGCACCGAGACATCAAACCGAGCAATATTCTTCTCGATGAACGCGGCAATCCGATCCTGATCGATTTTGGACTTGCCAAAATGACCCACATCCCATCGGACCTGACCAACAGCGGCAGTGCCTTGGGAACTCCTGCATACATGGCGCCGGAGCAAATCCAAACCACGAGAAGCGTGGATGCGTTGGTTTCGGACATCTATTCGCTGGGAGGCGTTTTGTATTATCTCCTCAGCGGACGAGCTCCGTTTGCGGGTACGACATTTGACATTCTCCTCCAGGCCAAAGATCGGGAACCGATACCTCCCTCGCGATGGAACCACGAAGTCGATCGCGAGCTCGATGCAATATGCGCCCGGGCGATGGAAAAGAGCCCTAAGCAGCGTTATCAGACCATCGCCGATTTTGGAGATGATCTCGGGCGATGGATCGAAGGCCGAGCGATTCAAGCCCCAACAAAATCCCTCACGATGCGATGTCTGAGATGGTGGCGACAAGAGCCTGGATTGGTCGCTCACATTGTCGCGATCGCGGCTGTGATCCCGATCGTCATTATCTCCCATTACTTGGACGAATCGAATTCGAATCAAAGCGTCCAATTATTGCTTCTCTCATCGTGGATGGTTCTTTGCATCCCACTTCAGCGATGGGTACTTCGGCAAATTGAATCATGGTTTCCTGCAGTCACATGGGGAGTCATCGATGTCCTTTTCGTCACCGCGATCATCGCCAATGCAGAAGCCCCAAGAAGCTTGTTGCTGATCGCGTACCCATTGATGGTCGCGGCCAGCGCCCTTTTTTATCGTACAGCCTATGTCGCGATGATGACGATTGCATGCGCGATCGGGTTTATCGTCTTAGCCTACTCGGTAAACGATCCATCGATGGCTCGACGTGATTTTCAACTGATTTACTTGACGTCGTTAGCGGTCCTCGGACTGACATTAACCAGCATGATTTCGCGAATCCGGAATGTGTTCTCACCTCGGATCCTGTAATTGCAAGTCCGATATTTGCCCGAGACGATAGAAGAGGCTACCAATTATGGCATCAGGTATCATAGTCTTGCTCGTCGCAGGTTTTGTCTTTCTGATCCTCTGCCTCATAGGGCACGTTATCTGGCTGGGGATATCCACGATTTTTCGTGCTATGTTCGGGCCCTTTTGCCCCTCGTGCAATGCTCCGCTCGACCCAAACGGCTACTGCGCAGGTTGCTTGGGAAAAGAACGTACGACGGATCCCAAGCCAACTTTAGAAAAAGACTTATTAGCACTCAAGCGGTTACTGCAGCATGCCGAGAGTGGGCGTTTGCTCAACGATGCGCAAATTGGCGCACTGAAAACTTGCTTACTCGCTCTCTCTGGAGTCGACAAGAAACCTCAGGCGGCCTCTGAACCGACGGTTGTCACACCAGCAGTTGCCTCAAATCCATCTGCTGCTCCAACGATCGCGACGACGGTTCAGCCTATGAAACCTGCAGGGGACTGGTTGGATGAGGTCCATACCCCCAGTGTCGTAGCAACTCCATCATCACCTCTTACTTCCAACTCGATTCCATCCAAGGACACCATTAAATCGATCGAGTCTGCGGGTGCCAACCCCATATTGGTACCGACCGTCCATGCAGCGGCTACAGCCAATCCGACACCAACACCGAAACACCCTGAAACCACCCTCGCTGCTCCCGCCGCGGCATTGATCGCTCGTGAAACTCCTGAGGTTCGAGAAGTTCATCCATTGGACGCTCCGGACGATCTTCGGGATCTTGCCAAACCGAGCAGGTTTGGATTGCCGGAAGTCAAGGAGTCGACCAAGGCATTCACGGCTGAGATGATCTGGGCATTCATGGAGAAATCCAACATCCGCTGGATGGAATTGATCGGCGCGGCGCTTGTCGTTATTTGCTCTGCGGGGCTTGTGATTAGCCTCTGGCATAAGCTGAGCGAAACCAACCGATTCTTTCCCTCGGCTGTCTTCATGCTCGCTACCCTCGCCGTGCATGGAATGGGGCAATACACGTTGAAGAAGTGGAAGCTGCGGGATACGTCTCGAGGCATCCTCAACATAGCCATGATGTTGATCCCCATGTCGGTCATGACGGGAATCCTGCTCTCGAAAAAGGGGGGCAGCTTGGAACTCGGCGTTCAGTTCTATACGGTCCTCACCATTGGGGTGCTGATCTACGGAACACTAGCGGTCACCGCAGCAAAATCCCTTTTCAATTCGTCCTGGTTCCCCGTGGCGGCGACAACCATCGTTTCGAGCCTATCCCTGGTACCGCTCTACATCCATTGCAATTCAGAAGCTGGCTGGGAGCGAATTGAGTTCCTATTGCCTGCTATGGCGATGCTGGCGGTTTCTGTCTGGGATCTATCGGTCAGCGCCGCCTACCGACGAATGCGAACCGCAGGATACTATCGGCGACAGATGAACATGCTGGCTCAGATCTTGTTCGCGTCCTTCTCCGTGGTCGTATTTTGGTGGTATCTGCGCCCGTCCTCCAAGCCTGAATTTCCCGGCCTTTTCTGGGCGCTCGCGGGTATTTCGGGAACAGCGTTGTCGGTATGGGGATTCGTCAATGGAAAACTGAAACTGCCGGGGAATCTGTTCGGTCTCGCACCTGCCTTCCTAGTATCAACGGACACCGAGCAAGATCGTTATCTGAAACCTGGCTTAAGCAATGCGAGCCCTATGGTCGTCGGTACTTGGGTTTTCGGGATCGTTGCCGTCCTGATGTCCTCCTACTCATTAACACAAGTCCTTGATGATCGCACTGCGCTCATCACCCTTCTCGCAGGCATGGCACTGTGGCTGGGTAGCTTTAGCTGGATTGCTCGCAGTCCGCTCAATTTGGCAATCGCCGGCTTGTTGGGCATCCTTGTTGGCACACTTTCGATCGAGAGGCTGGGGTTTGGTATCCAAGAACTTTCATGGACCGATTGGATCTCGTTCGAACGGGTCGTGGCTCTGGGGGCTTTGGGTGCGATTGTTGCTGCCATCGCCACTCTGACGCAGCCGTTCATCTGCGCGATGGAATGCCATCGAAAACCGTTCTTGTCCCTCGGACCACACTCCTGGATCGATCGTTGGAAAGGGAGGCTCAAAGATTCCGAGATCGCCAGCTTCGCGATCACTTCCGGAGTGGGTAGTATCTTGACCGCGGCGATTTTATCCTTCGTGGCGACATTGCTCCCTGCAGGTAGAACTCCTTATGGAGGTACCTGGGCTCCGTCACTCGTCTTGTCTTACGGCATTGCATTAACCATCGTCGGCTTGTTCAAGATCCGGTCGATGCCTTACTTGCTCCCTGTTGCCCAAGTCCTCACGGTATTTGCCACGATCCGTTTGTGCGAGTACGCAGAGCGAACCCCAGAATTGATCCGTAATCTTCCAGAATATCAACGCTCCGCATTGGGATTAACTTTTGTCGCTTTCGCCTGGGCTGTGATCTATGCGATAGGTGCTCGCTATCAGCTCTCATGGAAAGCGCTCCGCATTGCCGAACTAATCGATCTGAAGGAGTCGAAGGTCTTCCATGCGTTAGGGGATTCCTCAAGTGCCCTCGCCTTTTTGTCAGGCTTGGTGATGTGGCTTGCCAATGACCATTGCTATGAAGCGACCATGTGGGGGTGGGGCCTCCCCGTCACGCTCGGTTTGGTCTGGTTTGCAAGGGAAAAAACTTGGCTGCGAGAAGGATGCCTCGGTTCCATTATGCTCTGGGGTAATGGCGTGCTCCATTACGCCGGTCATCTTCGAGGTTGGTGGGAAAACCTCGACTACTTCTCCATCGCGATCCTGCATATCCTGCTGGTCATAATCCTACTTTTCACATTCGAGAGAGCCCTCCATGCAGGACGAACGACACCGCGACTTTCACGATGGTTCCAAGGCGATTCCGATTGGGCCTTTGTCAGTTGTAACACCTTCCTATGCATAATCCTTACGCTTGGCGTCGGACTCGTTTCGGCAACGTTGTATTCGACTACATGGAGTCAAATCGATTGGGCGAAACTGGACTTGCAATGGATTGCAGCGACCCAAGATGGACGTACATTGCAATTCGCTTTAACCATCACCACCTTACTCCTGTTCAGTGCGTGGTTGACCTGGTACTCCTCGCGGACTCACACGTTGGGCTTGATTCAATTCTGGGGAATTGTCCCGGCTCTCACTGCCGCCATGTTCTGCTGCATCGGCTTCTCTGCAGACATTTCAATTCTGTCGTCGCTCACTGCCTTTGGTGTTTTCGGGGTCGCGCAAGCGATCGTTGGCGGGTCCCTTTCGAATCACCTCGCTAAGTATCAATCCATTGCGTCGGTAGAACCAACCGAAGACTTACCCTGGAGCGGGGCGAACGACTCATGGCTTTCTCGATTGCAATATCTTGGATTTGGAAAGTTTATCACGGCGTCCGGATACAGCACGGTTATGCTCGGCGCGATCCTGTCGTTGATGTCGATGCAATCTCTCTGGGGCAATTCGGCATTCGGTGCACGTTGGCTACCCATCTACGTCTTCGTGTATGCCTGGGGGATTTTATTCGCAGGGTTTCTAAGGATTCGCACCAGCCAGTACTTTATCCCTATCGGGCAACTCCTCGGACTACTTGCGACCATCAAACTATGCGAGTCGACCGGTTGGGTGCCGCAGTGGATCCTCGCTAACCGACCGATTCAAAGCTCTGCAATCGGAGTCTCGATCCTCGCATGCGCATGGGGTTTGCTCTACGCCATAGCGTCGAACGTGAAGATTCCAGGAATTGGTAACGACCGAGAACAACTTCAATCGGCCTCATGCTTTCAGTTCCTCGGTGAATCGTCGATATTAGCAGCCGCCATCGCCAATGCATTCTTCTGGATGGAAAGCCATTCAGAGCATCTGAGGTTGGTGGCTTGTATGGGATGGGGGATACCCCTTGCGTTCTTCATGGTGTGGATTGCCCGAGGACGCACCTATGCAAGAGAAGGAATGATTGCGGGACTGTTGCTATGGGGACAAGGTTCCTTGCATTTCATAGGGCATGCATTCGGATGGTGGGACGTCACAGGCACCTTTGCAATCGCGATGATCCATGTGATCGTCGCGTGCGCATCCCTTTTTTCGATCGATTTAGTAATTGCACAACTTCGCAGGAAACAGTCGCTTGCTCCTTGGTTGCAAGGCAACTCGGAGTTGACCTATGGGATTTGCAACATCCTCCTGCTCGCGGTACTTTCGCTAGGAATCGTTTCGATCGGCATTCCGCAACTCCTAAACGGTCTGGTGGATAGCCGCGAGCAATCGATTCGATTCTTTTGGCATCCTAGTGTCGGTACTGAATTCAGAGATGCTTTCGTGGCAGGGATGGTTGCCCTAGGGCTGTTTGCCGCGTGGCTATCACGCATTGCGCCGAGGTTGGGTTGGGCTGGGCTAACGGGTACGCATGGATTCGCGCTTTGCCTCGCCGCCTTGCTGTTCAGTCTTGTTGGCTCTCCCGCCCAAGGCGTGATCGCCACGCTCTGGGTTTTTGGAATCCTCTCTGTGGGCGTCGAGGCGTGGTACTATTTCTACGGGCGTTCAGCTTTGATGGAGCAACGGCGGGAATGGTTGCAAACCAAATCGATGACTGATGGCATTCCGAGGACCGCTTGGCAAGACGTTGCGAGAACGGTTTCTGGCATTGCCGTGATGACAATAACCGTTATTGCAGTTTTTCTAGCATGGTCGGGCTCCATCTCCCCCGATTTGCAATTCGCAATTCGCGGTAGCGAATGGGCAGAGACGAAGACATTACCTCGAATGTTCTCGATCGCGACCTGGATGGCTCCTTCGATGCTCATCGTAGGTTGGCATTGGTTGCTCGCTACGGTCCATCGCCGCGCCAGTTCGACGATTCATTCGTCAGGTTTCATCGCAGCAATATTGCTGTCCATAAGTTGCTTCATGGTGTTGTTCGATGGGAGCAATACGTTGTTTGGGCAAATCACGCTCGCCGTGAAGACGCTCTCCGGAGCGTTTGCACTCTATAGCTTGGCAACTCAGCTAATCCCCATTGCACTTTACTTTAGGAGAACAACATCGTTCTCCGATCAGCGTCTCAGCATTCGCGATGAACTGCAGGCGAAACCCATCAAAGACGAGTCCCTAGGATTTGTCGAAGCGGGATGGAACATGGCATGCATCAGCGCTATCTCCTTACTCGCCCTAGTGCTCTTCGCGTTTGCAGATAATGTCTTCCAAGCGGTTGCACCTACGCTTACCAAAGACATCGTCGACGGTAGCACCTTGGTGGTGTTCGCGCTCTCGGTGACAGCGGTTCTATTCAACGGCTGGCTCCATCGCGTTGGAGCAGGCCCAATGGTGATGATCGCGATTGCAGTTGCCGCACCGTTGGTGCCACAGTTGGACTGGATCAAGGATTTCCTCCTCCGGGGATGGGGGGCGACCAAGGTTGCAAATGCATCGCTCTATAAAGCGGAACCACTGCATGCCATGCTCATACTTTGGCTCATCGCATTGGCCGTGGGGCTGTTTCGGCCCGCTAATAGACGCGAGGGTGCGCAGATTACCGCTTTCGAGAATGGGCTGTGCAGCGCGCTCGCAGTCATCGTGGGATTGCTGGGAATGTGGCAAGGGAGCGCGACGAACGCATGGTGGACCTGCGCGATCTTGTTCCCCTTGTCGGTGCTGATACTCTTGAGCGGTCTGGTTCGCGGTTGGATCGGCCATGGCCATCTCGCAGCAGCCGTCGCCGGGGCTGGAATGCTTTTGGTTCGGACCAAGCCCCCATTTAGCAATTTCAATTTCTTCATGGCTTGGGACGTCCTCGTCGGTCCGCTTGTTATAGGACTGATCAGCCTTGGATGGATTCTCATAGCCCAGTGGCGAAAGTGGAAGACTCCGGAGGGCGCGTCGTCCTATTTCACACTTCCAATCTCATCGGGGATCTCAGTCGATCAATCGATTAGCTTGCATCTTCCCATCGCCATGATCCTCTGGAGCCTATTCGCTCTCGTTGCACAGCGGGTTGGCTACGCCATTGAAAAGACCGAATTTACGATCGCTTTCCTCGCGGTAATTGGCTCGCTCTGCCTAGCATTCGGTCGGATTTGGGATTGGCGATCCCGAATGAGAGGCTGGTCGATCTACCTGAATTGCTTGTCGGTTGCCTTTGTGATCGCAATCGCGATCAATCAGGCCTATCGGATGAAGATCGACGATGCTTTTTTGGTGTGGGCAATCTCAGGGTTGATCGCGATGACAACGATGGCGGTAATGCTCCGTGAATGGTTGCGTGAATCCAATTCCCTGATTCCCGTGCTTCGACTGGGATCGTTGGCCCCTCGGCGAGAGGAGTTTGAACGAGCACGTGTATGGATGGTTGGATTTCACACGACTATAGGATTGCTGATTCTGATTCCCACGGTCGGAATGACTTTTTATCATCCAGAGGCATTCACGCGTCGTTTAACTTCCCTCTTCCCTTGGATCATTTCCCTGAGTATCTTGCCGATCGCGACCGAGCTAAGGCAAAAGTCACCTCGGGTGCTGGCATTGTTTCTGATTACGTTTGGTGCCTATTTGGTAGGTTGGTCCGATTTCAGTTTGGTGGTGTCGGAGACCGGTTGGTGGAAAAGCCAACTTGCCTACGCTTACCTGCAACGGGCATTCGTGATCTCGATCGGGATTGCTTGGGCGTATCGATTCGCTTCGCAGTGGCTCTGGAAGAAACTAGATTGGGGCACTTTGCTGAACGGTGCAAGCATAAGCGTTCTTTGCGCTGGCGGCGCGTTGGGAGTTGTCGCACTCGGATTGGAGCGAGGGTTTGTCGCGAATACGGTACCCGACTTCGTCGGCTTCACCAGTCTCGCTGCATGGCTGGGGATTTTCTTATGGACACTGCAAATAGCGCTGCGTCCTGCACCCAATCAACCCGAGTACAGCATCCCAATGCGACGACTCGCGTTTTATGTATGCGAGGTATCGATGCTCGCATTTGTATTAACACTGCATTTTCATTACCCGGAGTTGTTTGGAGGAATCATTGCAAAATGGTGGCCGATCGTAGTTTATGCGATGGCGATTGCGAGCATTGCTGTGGGAGAATGGTTCCATCGCCAGCATCATCCGGTACTCAGCCTACCGATGTTCCACAACAGCCTGCTTTTGCCAATGGTGCCCTTAGTAGGGGGTTGGTTACCAAATGCCGCCGAACATTCCATCGGATGGAAGAGCGAGTATTTCTATCTCATGCTCCTATCGACATCCCTTTCGTATGGAGCGCAAGGCATCCTGCGAGGGTGGACCTCGTTAAAAGTACTCTCCGGAGCCTTTCTCCTTGCTTCCTTCTGGAGTGCTCTTTCGGTCAACGAAGCACTGAGCTTTTCGAGCCATCCTCAGCTCTGGATTGTGCCACCGGCGATCGCAGCATTGATATTCACGGAAACCAATCGCAAATCCCTATCGACGGAAGTGAGTGTCGCAACACGATATATTGCAATCCTATTGATCTACTGCAGCAGTACGGTCGAAATGATGATGAAATCGTTTGAGGAAATGAATGCCGCACCTCTGGTTTTGATGGGGCTGGCTTTGGTAGGGATGGCGTTAGGGATCGCGCTTCGAGTGCGCGCGTTCCTCTACTGCGGATCTGTGTTCATCTTCATTGCCTTGATCGGGATGGTATGGAACGCCCAACGGGCTATTGGAAGCGTTTGGCCCTGGTGGGTATTCGGAATCGCGACAGGTGTATCCCTGATCGCTATCCTGGGCTACTTTGAGAAAAACCGCTCAAAATTTCTTTCCTATGCGGAGAAATTAAGAAGCTGGCAACCTTAACGCGGAACCTCGGTTCTGTTTCATACCCTTTGGAAGCGTTAGAATGCGCGGCACAATATGGAAGCGATTCCGAGGAAATAACATTTCCAGATCGTGTACCATTTCCGAGTCGCGGGTTCGTCTGACAATTCATCACTTTTCAATGATGCTATGAATATTCAGCCGTATCGATCGCCGGACCAGCATTGGCCACCCAAAATGACGCCGTGGTGGTTTTTCTGCGCTGACTTTTTGCGCACCAATGCGCTTCGCAAACAGCAGATGCAAAGCGTGGAACTGCGAGGCTTGGAGCATCTCAAGGAAGCGATGGCTCGCAAGCAGGGTATCTTGTTGGCACCGAATCACTCCTTTCACTGGGATTCCTATTGCCTGCTCGAGGCAGCTCGCGCGACGTCGTGCCCATTCTATTTTATGACCGCATGGCAAGTCTTTCATCAGAGCAATTGGTTCGATCGCATTTCCATGCAACGATGCGGATGCTTTAGCGTGGATCGGGAGGGCTCCGACATGCAGTCGATGAAGACAGCGATCGACATCCTGCAGTCGCGTCCACATCCACTCGTCATTTTCCCTGAGGGGGATGTCTATCATACCAATGACTGCATTACCCCGTTTCGCGATGGCGCTGCCGCGATAGCCTTGATGGCGGCCCGCAAGGCGGAACGGGATGTGGTCGTAATCCCAGTAGCCATCAAACGCTGGTACCTATCGGACCCATCTCCGAGCATCCTGAATACACTATCGACACTTGAGACACGACTCTACTGGGAGCCAAAACTCAATACTCCCATTCCGGACCGCATCCTTCAAATCGCTGACGGCTTGCTATCCCTAAAAGAGTTGGAGCACTTTCAAACAACCCGTACCGGGCCACTTCCCCAGCGGATCCGGTCGCTTGCGAACGATGTTCTTGCTCGAGTCGAAGCAAAGTATGGAATCTCGCTTAGCGATGCCATGCTTCCAGAGCGTGTCAAGGAAGTAAGGCGACGAATCATCCATCAGCAATCGGAGGAGGAAAATAAGCTTTCCGATACCGATCGCCAACGATTGAAAGCAGACATGGACACCATGTTTTTCGTAACCCAGCTTTACAGTTATCCGGGCGACTACATGACCAACAAGCCCAGCGTGGAAAGGATTGCGGAAACCGTCGACAAACTGGAAGAGGATGTGCTCGGTGCCCCGTATCCCAGCGTTCGCGGACCGAAACGCGCCGTCGTTCAATTCGCTCCTCCGATCCAAATCCCCAAAGGGAAAGAGAAAAAACTTAATGCATCGGACCTCACGGAACAAATGCATGCCAACGTTCAAGGGATGCTCGATGCGCTGAACGCGGAAAGCGATTCCAAATAAGCACCCCGTAAGCCCACGCCGCAGGCAAGGAGCGGATTGGATCTATGTTTGCATTGGAAAACATCTCGAAGTCCTTTGGTGACTTGCAAGTTCTCAAGCCCACCAATGTGGAGTTCCCGGTTGGCAAATCGACTGTGCTGATCGGCCCAAGTGGCTGTGGCAAAAGCACGATGCTGAGAGTCTTGGTCGGTTTAGTCCGGCCCGATACCGGTACGGTTCGATTCGAAGGAGAGCCGATGACTCCGCAGAGTCTCCTCGCCATGCGGCGTAGGATGGGTTATGTCATCCAGGATGGCGGATTGTTTCCGCATCTAACGGCTTTTGAAAATATCAGTTTGATGGCCAAACATTTGGGGTGGGAGTTGCCTGCCCGTCAATCGCGAGTTTCAGAACTCGCAGAGTTAACGAGGTTACCCTCTGCAGCCTTGAAACGATACCCTGCCCAGATGTCCGGCGGACAACGCCAACGGGTTGGCATCATGAGAGCGTTGATGCTCGACCCACCAGTCCTCCTCTTTGACGAACCGATGGGGGCACTCGACCCGCTCGTTCGCTTCGACCTCCAAGAGGATTTGCTAAAAATCATTCGTACGCTCAATAAAACATCGATTATGGTCACCCACGATATGGGCGAAGCAGGTTTTTTTGGTGATCAAGTCATGATGTTGGCCGAGGGTGATATCGTGCAGCAAGGAACGCTAGACGAGCTGATTCATCGCCCAGCCAACGATTATGTCACTCGTTTCATCAATGCACAACGAATTCCCCACGTGTAAGCGAAATACCGCAATGAATCAACGCACCCCATGCATGATGCCGTTTGTTTTGTTCACAGCGAAACGCTGGACGCTGATCCTAGTCGTTGCGATCACGTTCCCATTCGCGATTGCTCAATGCGGTTTTGCTCAATCGAAACCTTCGAATCAACCCGTGGTTACAATCGGCTCTAAAGCGTTCACCGAGTCTGTTGTTCTCGGTGAATTGCTATCCCATCTTGGACGAGACGCAGGTGCTCGCGTCGAGCATTTGTCCGAACTGGGCGGAACGCAGATCTTGTGGAATGCGCTGCAATCGGGCGAGATCGATGCATATATCGACTACACAGGCACGATCCGCGAAGAGATCCTTGCCGACGCCGCGCGCCGAGGGGTTCGTGTTGAGACGGAATCGGAAATGCGAGCAGAACTTGCCAAGCGAAATATTCTGATGTCGGAACGGATTGGTTTCAACAACACGTATGCGTTGGGCATGAGGGAGGACATTGCGGCTCGGTTGGGGATTCGAAAAATCAGCGACCTAAAAAGACATCCGGAATTGGAGTACGGTCTCAGCGATGAATTCATGGAACGCCGTGATGGATGGAATCAATTGGCCAGTCGCTATGGGATAAAGACCCGCAGGATCCGCACGATGGATCACAACCTCGGATACCGAGGACTCGTCCACGACGCGATCCAGATCACAGACATCTATACGACGGATGCCGAAGTCCAATACTACAAACTCCGTGTGTTGGAAGACGACCTGCAGTTTTTTCCGACCTATTACGCAGTCTTGCTGATGAGAGCCGATCTCCAGACGCGGGCGCCGGAAGTTGCGAATTCTCTTTTGAAAGTCCAAGGTCTCATCGATCCCGTGAAGATGTCGGGAATGACGGCGATGGTACGCCTCGACGGAAAAAATGAGACATACGTGGCTGGGGATTTCCTAAACACAAAATTGCTCATGCAATTGGAATTGCCTTCGAATACGCTTGGAGCCGAATGGCGACGAATTGCGGACCGATTGCTTAAGACGACACTGGAGCATCTATTTTTGGTCGCAGTATCCCTGACGCTTGCGATCCTCGTGGCGATCCCATTGGGGATTATCTCGGCTAGAAACGAGCGGGTCGCAAACGTCCTGTTAGGCGTTGTCAGCGTGATTCAAACCCTGCCATCGATGGCGTTGCTCGTTTTCATGATACCCCTGTTTGGACTGGGGCCAGTTCCTGCCATCGCGGCACTCTTTTTCTATAGCTTGCTCCCGATCGTGAGAAACACGTACGCTGGACTTCGCCAAATCCCCGTGGCAACGCGAGAGTCCGCCGAAGTCCTGGGACTCGACTCGAAATCTCAACTGCGGCTGGTGGAGTTACCACTCGCCTTGCCTTCGATTCTCTCTGGAATCAAAACAGCCGCAGTGATCAATGTCGGAACCGCAACCATCGGTGCGTTGATCGGTGCAGGTGGGTATGGCGCACCAATCCTTACAGGTATTCGACTTTCCAGTATCCCGTTGATCCTCCAAGGAGCGATTCCTGCTGCTGCTATGGCTGTACTGGCGCAGTGGGCGTTTGGAATATTGGAAAAGAAATTGGTTTCACCGGGCCTACAACCGCAGTCTTAGTCTGCATATTGCAAACACCCAATGCTTCGCATTCGAATGGCGAAGCGAAACCCGTCGGAGCCCTCAGCGTCAGCGTTGGGTGGAGCGGCGTATCGAAGTGATCGATTCTTTGCTTCGATCCTGGCTAGCGTCGGTGGAGATCGGGTCCCAGCCTCCGGTCGCTATTTGCTTAGATGCGTTGTTCGGAATTGCGTTTCAGTACTGAATTACTCGCGCAATCTACAAAGTACGCCGTGTTCGTCTATCCTGGTGTCTGTGCGCCATGTACCTCGCGCGTTACGATCGTAGCTGCCTCAACCAAAACCTAAAATCCAATCACGCTAGTCCTATCGATAGAAAGAATGGTTTGTCGGATGGATGCTCGCAAAGCACCTCAACACAGGTCTCGCCCACTAACGTTCGGTACTTTTTTCCTAGGTGCCTCTATGTTGTTCGTTTCCGCGACAACAGCCCAGGAAATCAATCCTCAAGAAATCCGGATCCAAGAAGGCTGGACTCTTTCGGCAGGGCCACCCCCGCGCGGTCGCTCTTCGCTGCCGGTCGATCCACTGGAGCATGCATGGATCCGTGGTGAATTGAAACTCCCGGATCGCTCGCTCGATGAATCTCCATCGGCGGAAGGAATCAAGCCTTGGAAGAAGGCTGCCGCGGATGAACAAGGAGGCTTTACGGGCCGAGACGTCATGAGCGGGTGGTTGGCGACGTACGTCGATGTCGATGCCGACGGTGTCTGGTTGCTTGACGCACAAGGCCATGGAGCCGTCAAGGTCAACGGGACACCTCGTACAGGCGATGTCTACTCGAACGGATCGGTGGAGCTTCCTGTTTGGCTCAAAAAGGGAACCAATCACCTTCTTTTTCAAAGTGGGCGTGGACGTATCGCGGCCAAACTTAAACCCGCAACGAAATCGGTGTTCCTGAGCGCGCGCGACACGACCCTTCCCACTGTCCTCAAGGACGAACACGATGTTCTTTGGGGGGCCATGTTGGTCGTCAATGCCAGCCAATCGCCTCAGCAGAACCTGACCATTGTGACCAGCTTCAACGGTAAAGATGCCGTTGAAACCTCTGTCCCTTTTTTAGCACCTCTTAGTGTTCGAAAAGTTCCATTCCGGTTCGATCCGAGAAACGGAACACCCGACAAACCCGATGGCGATCAATTGAGTGTCGCGGTGAAATTGATTTCTCGCGGCGATCAAGAGAAGGTACTCGACGAATCGATGTTGGGATTGCAATTGCGCAACTCGAACCAGACCCATCGCCGAACATTCATCAGCGAAATCGAAGGTAGCGTCCAGTACTACGGTGTTGTTCCTCCATTGGTAACAGAGAATCCAAAGGACAAAAGTACTGCCGATGAAAAAGCGGCTAATGAAAAGCCGGCATTGATCCTTTCTTTGCACGGCGCCGGAGTCGAAGGTGCGGGCCAAGCTGGTGTTTATTCCCAAAAACCGAATACCTATGTCATAACTCCGACGAATCGACGTAGTTTTGGTTTCGACTGGGAGGATTGGGGGCGAGCCGATGCTTTGGAGGTACTCGCTCAAGCGCAGGCTCGTTTCGGCACCGACCCACAACGAACGTACTTGACCGGTCACTCTATGGGCGGTCATGGAACGTGGCATATCGGAACTTTGTTCCCTGATCGCTTTGCGGCCATCGGACCGAGTGCCGGCTGGATCTCGTTTTCGACGTATGCGGGGCGTGGCGCCCAACAAAACCAGGACTCTACCTCGCTATTGCTGCGTCGACCGATGCTCGTCAGCGATACGGTGGCTCGTGTAAAAAATTTACAGCACCAAGGTGTCTACATCCTACATGGCGATGCTGACGACAATGTTCCGGTTGATCAAGCGAGAACCATGCGTACGGAGCTTGCAGCGTTTCATCCCGATTTCGTGTACAAGGAGCAACCGGGTGCTGGTCATTGGTGGGGCAACGCATGCTGCGACTGGCCACCGTTGATCGAATTTTTTAAAAGCCATCGCATCGCTGATGCGTTCCGAGTTAACCACTTGGAGTTTGCAACACCGACTCCAGGCGTGTCGGATTCTTGCTTCTGGGCTCGCGTGTACCAACAACGCCGCGCCTGCGAACTCAGCCGACTGGATTTAAAATTAGCCCGTAAGCCCTGGAGCATCTCGGGCACGACCGAAAATGTCGAACTGTTGGCCGTCAGCATTGATGCCATGAAAGACCCGGCAGAGGAATCGCCCAGCACTCTCGACATCGACATTGATGGAACAAAGCTCGAAGGCATCTCCCTCGCGGGCGTTAGCACGCTGTGGTTGCAGCGAACCTCGGATTCCTGGGCTATTGCTCAATCGCCCAATGATGCTCACAAAGGTCCTCATCGCAATGGATTGTTGAAGGATGCCTTCAAGAATCGATTTGTGCTCGTCTACGGAACACAGGGTACCGAGCAAGAGAACGACTGGATGCTCGCCAAGGCACGCTACGATGCCGAAACGTTTTGGTATCGAGGCAATGGCTCCGTCGATTTGGTTCCAGACACTCGATGGCGAGAAATCGCCGGTGTGGACCGAAACGTTATTGTCTATGGGAACAGTACTGTAAACATGGCATGGAGAGAGTTAATGACGGACAGCCCATGCACAGTCGAGCAAGGCAAATGGCGACTAGGGAGCGATGCACCACAGAGCGAGTCGGTCGTGGTGGCCTTCATTCGGCCTCGCGAGGGTAGCACGTTCGCTTCGGTGGGTTGCATCGGCGGTACGGACGTGCAAGGCATGATGGCCTCGCAACGTCTCCCGATTTTCTCTTCAGGAACCGCGTACCCGGATCTTTTCATCGCTTCCCCGGATTACTTGAAAGATGGCGTTAGCGCCATCCGCCGACTCGGTTTCTTCGGCAACGACTGGAGCGTTGAAAAAGGGGAGTGGCTTCCCGAGAAAAATTAGGAAGACGTCCGGAAAGGCCTTCATCGGTGAGATGCCGATGAAGGCTGACGATGGCAACACCTCGGGCATTAGCCGATCAACTCTGGGATCGGCTTGCCATGATCGACGATTGGGGTGGGGCGTCCGTTGAAGTCCTTGATGAAGGTCGTCGATGCGTCGATTCCCAGGTGATGATAAATCGTAGCTAAGAAGTCCCCTGCCGAGCATGCTCGCTCGATCGGATCTTCGCCTCGTTTGTCCGTCGCCCCGATGACTTGTCCAGTGCGAATCCCACCCCCGGCCCAGATATTTGAGAACGCTCGAGGCCAATGGTCGCGACCAGGCTGAATGGTACCGGCCGGTGCGCTGGCATTCCCTTCGCCGGTGCTCGGCGAGTACTCAATCTTTGGAGTGCGTCCAAACTCACCTGTGACCACCACGAGTACCCGTTTATCGAGCCCGCGTTCATAGATATCTTCGATCAATGCGGTAACTGCTTGGTCGTACGCTGCCGCGCGGAATCGAAGAGCGTCGAAGACGTGATGATTGACCGCATGATCGTCCCAGTTTCCAACCCGACCGCATAATTGTCCACTGAGACTGGTGGTGAGTACTTCCACGCCAGCTTCTACCAGGCGACGGGCCATCAACAGTTGTTGTCCCCATGCGTTTCTTCCATACCGGTCGCGCGTTCGATCATCCTCCTTGGTCAAATCAAATGCTTCCTTGGTGGCAGGGCTTGTAAGCAACGAGATTGCTTGTTGCTCGAACTGGTCAAGGGCGCCGAGTTCTCCTTGGCGGTCAAAAGCTCTCGTTAATGTATCGAGTTTCTGGCGAAGGCTAGATCGGCGATCTAGACGCTGAACTTCGTTGGCATCCGAGAGTCCGATGTTAGGGACCGAAAAATTCGGTGCATTGGGGTCACCCATCACCGTGAATGGTGAGTACATATCCCCGAGGTACGCCGGCCCGTTGTATTCGAGAGGAGGATTGATGCCTACATAGCGAGGTAGAGGGTTGGTTCGAGACTCTTGCTGAGAGCGGAGAAAATTGGTCACGGTCATCCAATCCGGATATTTGGGTTTGGGTTTGTCCCGCGTATCTGGATCCCCGGAGAGCATCTGCATGGAACCCGCTGGATGCCCGGGTGCTGTTTGTCGCATGGAGCGAAGCACCGTAAACTTGTCTGCGATGGCGGCTTGTCTCGGCAGTAGTTCGGTGAACTGAAGTCCGGGAACCTTGGTACCGATAGTACTGAATGGCCCTCGATATTCGCTCGTCGCATCGGGTTTAGGATCATAGGTATCGATGTGGGAACATCCACCTGGTTTCCATACCATGATAATGGCGGTTTTCTCGCGGGGTGATTTTTGGCCGTCGCTTGCCAAGGCTGATTGCAGGCGGAAAAGGCCTGGCAAACTCAAGCTGGCGAATCCGCCGAGTCCCATCCTCAGGAAGCCACGCCGCCCAGCGTGCCCGAACGCTTGCGGTCCACAGCACGGGCTGTTCCCGGAAGCTTCATGCAACGGGAGGCTCGGCGCATGTTGGCAAGAGGCTGCGTAAAATGGATCGCTCATAGGTGGTTCCTTAAGGATTCACACGGATCGTTATCGGCTCTGAAATGATAATTTCGGCCGTATCTCTCGGCGCGGCTTGGGCGGTCACGTTTTTCAACGTTGCATTCGCAGCGGCGAGTGTTGCATCGGCGGCTTGCTTTTGCACGTTCAGAGCCGCGATGGCTTGCTCGACTTCTGCTTTCTTCTCGACAGGGTTGGAGGCCAACGCTTGCGTTTGCTGCGCCAACTCCTCTGAAATCCGTTTTGATTCGGCTTCAGCCTTCTTCACGTCGTTTTCTGCGAGAGACACACCCAGCGGATTGTATCGGTATTTTGCGACAGCGGTTCCATAGAAAGCGATTGTATAATCCCCCGCCGCAGGCTTGATCGAAGCGAGATTGACGATTGCTTCGGCTGATGGGCTCGTGAGGGAAACATCGAATGGCGGATTTCCCTCGAACGAAGGCCCGAAGGTTTTCAGCTGCAGAACTGCACCAGAGAACTCGCTACGCGCGGTCAGCCGAAGCGGGATGCTGAGCTTTTCGCCGGCTTTGACTTCGTAGACTTTAGATTCGGTAGCGGAGATCGTCAGGGGGGCTGTTTCCGAAGTGGTGACTGACACTGGAAGCCCGCGAACCAATCGCGGACTAGGAATTTCGCTCCAGGCATCGGGGACCGGCCAAGCCATTTGTGCGGTTCTAACAGGGTGCGATACCAATTGATCGTTGATAGTTGCCGACGCGATCAATGTTGCTTGCGAAAGGGACTGAGTTGCCGACTCGCTCGCTGTCAAAAGGACGATACCGCGTGATTTGCCAGCAGCGATCTTGAGACCATGCGCCGACACTCCTTGAGGAAGTCCCTCCATCGTAAGATTGATTTCACCATCGAATCCATCGCGACGAACCGCAACAACCTCCAATGCGATGGTCCCTCCAGCGCGAAGGGCTAGCGGCTTGGACAATGCATTGCGATCACCGTTCCTGAGTTCCATATGGAGCCCCCAGGAAACCACCGCAAAATCCGGAGCTGCCTTGCGAACGATCAAACGGTACGTGTTCCGCGGGTCTTTGCGAGTGCCACCGAAAAGGTCCGTCAGCAAAATTCGGTAGGTGCCGGTTTCTTTGATTTCCAGTTTGCCGAGGATATCCGTCGACCCGCCATCGAACGGAGGGCCATCGTAGGCATAACCATTGCTCGACACCTTGACCGGACTGGCAATGTCGTTGAGCTCCATCAAGTCAACCCATTTTTGCTCCGCGTCTTGGCCTTGCGACTGCTGCACCACGATCGAAGGGTCCGTAGGACGACCCAATCGCTCCGAGGCGACTTCGATCCACCACACGTCACCTTGGTTGGCTGTGAATTGGTATGTATCCACATCAGCGGCGGGGAAGAATCGTCCGGAAAGATCGCATGGCAACGCGATCGTCTGGCCATCTGCATTTTCGTCTTCCTGGACGGATGGTGTCTCGGGCAGATTCGCTGGCGGCCACGAGAACGCGCTAACCGATTGCGTCGAGGGAAATACCGGGACCGGGGCATCAGCGGCGAGTTCTTGGAGTACCAACCGGTAGAAGTACCCCGGGCCACCCTTAAAGGTCAATTCGTGGATCTTAATGATGTGCTTGCCCGACTCTGCAGCAGTGAAATCCAGAGTGTTACCGGTTCTCTCCACCTTGAGATCTCGGCCACTGGCATCTGCCAAAATCACGACAGGATCGAGTTTCGAGTCGATGCCACGGGAGCAGCAATGGACGATATAGCGTTTGCCGGCTTGGGCCTCGAACGCGTAATGGTCCACGGCACGCGACGACACAACCGCATTGCAAACCGAGTTCACGGCGAGAGGGGCCGCTGTGGCCAGCGTGGTATTGGGTGACGATGGGATCGATTCCCCGAGATTCCCGACGGAAAAAATCCGCGCCGACGAAATGCCTAGGCGACTCGTAACCCGGGATTCAAACAATCCTAAAGGGCAATCGGGTGCGATCGAAATCATGTACTTGTTCGGTTCTAGCTTGCCATTCGCATCCCGCTTGGCGGTGGCCTGGATCCCCGGATGATCGAACAATAGATCTCCAGCGTCCTCAAGGTTCTCACCGGTAATAGCAACCTCAACCGTCGTTCCGGCAGCGCCTCCCATCGGCATGATCGATAGGAGCCTGGGAAGGGGAAGGCAAACCGATTGGGCCGACACGAATCCGGTGCCTAGCAGAACCCACGAGGCACCCAGCAGCCAACACGTCGCAATGGCTCGGGCAAGCTGAAATATGGGGATGGACCGTATCATTCGTGCGCTCGTTTAGTGGTTGAAGAGAAACTCTTTGGTGTTGATTAGAGCCCAAAGCAAATCGTGCAAATTCTCGCGCATCGCTTTTCCGGCATCAACCGGATTGCCTTGCGCATCGAATCGAGGTTCATTCAAATACGAGACGGCGGTGGTGAGTTCCTCTGCCGAAGGCTGACGCGAAAAGGCAACTCGATACAGCTCAACAACGCGATCCTGCATCGGCTTATCCGATTTGGCCAGCAACTCGGCGCGTCCATTTCCATTCGCGAGTTTCCCTTTGACATCTCCGGCATTCATCAGGTGAAGACTCTGCGCGAGGCTCGACGTTTGGATCCGTTCGCACTCGCAGACACTCTCGTTTTCCGGTCGACCGAAAACTTTCAGAAACGGTGACCCATTGTTGTAACTGTTATCCGGTAGCGCAATCGCCCGCGTGCCACTTGGAAGATTCGGGAAATCGGTTCGGGTCATCGCGAGATCGTCGATGGCATCGAGCAACACCTCCGCTTGGAGACGCCGTGGATAGTACCTCGAGTAATTTTGTTCATCCCTCGCATTGTGCTCATTAGGAGTCGAACTCAATTGGTAAGCATTGGATCGCACCAAAACCCGGACGAGTTCCTTCAAATCGTAATGGCTCTCAACGAAATGCTTTTCAAGGGCAGCGAGAAGCTCGGGATTCGTAGGTGGATTGGAATCCCGAATATCATCCTCAGGTTCGATCAGACCTCGTCGGAAGAAATGCTTCCAGTAGCGATTGACGAGAGCCTTTGCAAAAAACGGGTTGTTGGGTGAAGCCATCCAATCCGCGAGCTTAAGCCGTGGGTCGGTATCCGGTGCGATCGCGAGTGTGGACTCCCCTAGAGGTGCCGGACGCAGAGTCACCCCCGTCTTGATGTTCGCCGCACCAGCCATCCCTCGCTTGTGAAAGATCATATCTTCACCGCGGGTTGCGGTCGGCTTACGACCTACCTGACTAAAGAACGCCGCCAAGCTGTAGTAGTCGTCTTGACTCCACCGTTCGAAGGGATGGTGATGGCATTGAGCGCATTGCATGCGTACACCAAGGAAAAGCTGCGCAACATCTTCGAGTTGCTGCTTAGGTTCTTTGACGCGTTTGTACCAAGCGACAGGAGGGTTCGCGATAACCGTTCCAGTGGCAGCGAGCAGTTCGCGAACCATTTGGTCATAAGGTTTATTCGCAAGCAAGCCATCCCGAACCCACGAGTAGAAGGCGAAATTTGAGGTGATATCGCTGGCGTCATCGCGACGATTTTTGAGCATCGCCGTCCACTTGTTCGCAAAAAAGTCCGCATACTCGGAGCTTTGCAACAAGCGTTCAATCGCGTCGTCGCGTTTGCGTTCGGACGGATTGTTCAGGAACGCTTGAAGTTCTTCATCGCGGGGCATGCGTCCAGCGATATCGAGCGAAACGCGGCGGAGGAAAGTGCTATCATCGCAAACGTGCGAAGGAGGGATTCCGAGTTCCCGAAGGTTTCCGAACACGTGATCGTCGACGAAATTATTCGAGGGTGGTACCGAAGCTACCGGAGTACCTTGAGGCACCGAAGCTTGGAAGACTGCGACGTTGCCTTGGTACCGGACCATGATCGATACCTTGCCCGGGATATCGAGGATTCGAACCAGTCCTGACTCGGAAACCACGGCCATCGCGGAGTCGTTGGATTCAAACAGAGCCAGAGGGGTTACGTCGATAGCTGTCTGGTTCGAATATTTTGCAATCGCCTTGAGCTGTTGCTCGCCACCTACGGCCAAGGTGCTTTTGTTGGGCTGCACTTCGAGCGATAGCAACTTTGGAGCAGTCGCCAAATCGTCGTGGGCACCTTGCCGGATCCATTCGAGCAACGTTCGATAGCGGTCGGAATCCACCGGGATTTTTGCCCCGCCGCCATGCGGCACGGTACCAGTAGCCTTGAGCAGCAGCAGACTCTGTTCAGGGGCTGCGAGTGACAATCGCCGGCCTCGACCTTCGAGAACGAGGTGCGAGAAATCTTCCTTTGGCTCGAAACCGAGCAGCGATAGCTGAAATCCATTTTGGCCGTTACCAGCTTTGGCATGACATGTCCCCGCATTGCAACCCGATTTGGTGAGGACCGGGACAACGTCGTTGACCAGGCTTATCGGACGCGACGCTTCTGAAGCATCCTCGACGATGCACGCAGGCGCGGCGATTGCTGAGTGAGCAAGTAGGTCGAGGGTGTAGCAACCGATGATGCACAATAGCATCGGCACGTTCGAAAACCGACTGGCAAAAAACCAGCTAGGCTGAAACCGAGTGCAAGGTCGCCGGCATTGGTCAACCATCATCGCATGGGTATGGGTAGGTGAGGGGATTTCGAGGGCGCCCAAAAATGGGAGGCTTCGGGTGGGGATGCGGTGTAAGGGAACAAACACTCGGCCTTGGATGTTCAAACGGACTCAACGGACCAGTAATCTCGGCCCAATAGCTCTATGCCTCTAGCTCTATCCTCGAACCGCACACTCCCATTCTACCCTCCAATTTGCCCCCCCGTCTACGCGGCCGCGGTTCCACCCCCGTCAATTCGAGGTTAAACCTAGCGTTAACCGTCCTGCTCGGCATGCCTGTTCGCCCCATGTTCTCTGGGAGCATAAGTGGCCTTTCGGGACGTCGACGATTCGTTGGATCTTATTCCAACCGGATCCTATTCCTCTCTTGGTTTGATACGATAGGCACCTTCTGAGACGCCTACATTCGACAGTCCCAGTGCCATTTTCCCGCACCATTTTCCCGCACCATTTCCCAGTACCATTTCCCAGTACCATTTCCCCAACGATGAGCTAGCCAACATGAGCAAACCGTGGAAGGTCGTCATTACCGATCTCATCGTGGAGCCATTGGTGTTTGAACGCGAAGTGTTAGGTGATATCGCTCAAGTGATCGCTTTGGACGCAATGAACGAGGCGGAATTGGTCGGACGCATCGAAGACGCCGATGCCATCATGGTCTACCACTACTTTCGGTTCACACGGGCGAGCATAGCTAGGCTGCAGAACTGCAAGGTGATTGTAAGACCGGGGGTTGGATACGACGGTATCGACATTGCCGCGGCGCGAGAGCGAGGTATCCCGGTATGCAACGTACCAGACTATGGAACCGAGGAAGTTGCCGATTCCGCGTTGGGGATGGCTATCGCGTTGGCGAGAGGGACTCATTTTCTCAACAGTCGTCTCAAACGAGGCATTGGCCAGTGGAATGTCGACCAGGCGTTACCGATACCGAGGTTGCGAGGTACTCGGTTCGGCATCGTAGGTTGTGGGCGGATCGGATCCGCCGTCGCCATGCGAGCCAAAGCGTTTGGATTCGACGTATGTTTTTATGATCCTTACGTGCGCGATGGCGTCGACAAAGCGTTAGGTATTCGCCGTGAGGAGAGCCTTCGAGAATTGCTCCGTATGTCGCATATCGTAAGCGTCCATACGCCGCTGACCCAGGAAACGCGAGGCATGCTAGGTCCCGAAGAGATCGGATGGATGCAGCGAGGATCATTCCTTATCAACACGGCGCGCGGTGGTGTCGTAGAAACCATAGCGGTTATCGATGCGTTAGCGAGCGGTCGACTTGCTGGAGCAGGGATCGATGTTCTCGAGCAAGAGCCACCGCCCGCCGATAGCCCAGTCTTGTCGGCTTGGCGCGACCCCAGCCATCCGGCTCACGATCGCCTTCTGCTCAATCCCCATACCGCTTTCTACTGCGACGAGGGATGCGCTGAGTTTCGAAGAAAAGGCGCTCAGGAGATTTTACGGGCGTTCCATGGTCAACCGCTTCGAAACGTAGTCAACTAAGGGACGTCACGCGGTAAGCATTTTCCGCCCCGCCTTGCCCTACTCATTCCCTCCAACCAAGTAGCGACAGATGCTAAGCTCAGGATTTTTCTCAAAAGACAGCATCGTTGCCCCTGAGGGATTCAATCGTTGGCGCGTCCCGCCCGCGTCGATCGCAATCCATCTATGCATCGGCTCGGTTTATGCATGGAGCATCTTCAACCCAGCCTTGGTGCGGCTACGCGGAGTGGTGGCGAGTTCCTCCCAAGACTGGACGTTGTCGCAGGTTGTTTGGGTGTTTACGGTCGCGATCGTCTTCCTGGGCTTGTCCGCAGCAATCGCCGGCAAATGGCTTGAACGCGTAGGTCCACGAACTGTCGGAATAATCGCGGGCGTATTGTGGGGCGGCGGCATGATCCTTGGTGCTATTGCGATATGGCTGCACCAACTGTGGCTTCTCTATCTGGGATATGGCGTCCTGGGGGGATGCGGGTTGGGATTGGGCTACGTCTCGCCGGTGAGCACATTGATTCGTTGGTTTCCGGACCGACGGGGGATGGCCGCGGGGCTGGCCATCATGGGGTTCGGGGGTGGCGCGATTGTCGCGACTCCGGTCCAGGAATTGTTGATGCGTCGCTTCTCCCGAGCTCCAACTTACCTTGGGGCAATCGACACGGTCCCGCTGTCGACCATCGAAGGCAAACGCTTCGCGGATATCCTTCCCCAAGCCGCAAAGACCGGTGTAGAGAGCAACCCTGAAGAAAGCAACCCTGTAGAGAGTAACCCCGTTGCAGCTAAAGCTTCGGCGGTCAACACTTCGGCCGGAGAATCGACGCGTGTCGAGGTTGTGACGCTGACCCAATCCGAAGCGAGTCAATTGGGGCCTGGAATGTCGCCCGGCATCTATGTCGTGGGAACAGGTAGCGTCGGTGCCGCAGAGACCTTTTTGGTGCTCGGGAGTTTTTATCTCATCGTCATCGTCTCCGCTTCGATGCTCTATCGAGTCCCAGCGAATGGCTGGAAGCCTGCGGGATGGGACCCCCGAAGTCCGTCGCAAACTCCCATCAGTAAAAGCAAGACGAGTATGATTTCCGCAAATCATGTGGATGCCGACCAAGCACTCAAAACACCTCAGTTCTACTTGTTATGGATCATGCTCTGCTTCAACGTGACAGCGGGAATTGGTGTGCTAGGCGTAGCGAAAACCATGATGACGGAGATCTTCGGGACGGCGCTTCCAACCATCGTTACCAGCACCTTCGCTGCGACTTTTGTTTTGATGACCAGTCTTTTCAATATGATCGGCCGTTTCTTTTGGGCCACTGTCTCGGACTTGATCGGACGCCGAAACACTTACTTCATCTTCTTTGGGGTGGGTGCGCTGCTTTATTGCTCGATCCCATGGATCGCGTGGCAAGTATCCGAATCGGCGACTTGGATTTGGCTGGCGGCATTCTATGCGGTATCGATGCTGATCTTCACCATGTACGGTGGAGGCTTTGCGACCATCCCCGCATATCTCGCAGATTTGTTTGGTACTCGAAACGTCGGAGCCATCCACGGACGTCTCCTCACCGCCTGGAGCGTCGCTGGTGTCTTAGGCCCAGTAGCGATTACCGCACTTCGCGAGAAATCGCTGCATGACGCTATCGCTAACTTATCGAATCAAATTCCTTCCGAACAGTTTCAAAGCGCCTTCGGGGCTCCACTTTCCGACCTTCCCCTGCTCGTAAAAAACAAAACCGTAACCATCGCAAAGCTATTGGATTTAGCGCCGCCAGGAACTCAAGATCCTACGCCGACTCTCTACAACACGACCATGTTCTTAATGGCGATGCTGCTCGTCGCTGCCCTCCTGGCGAACAGCTGCGTCAAACCGGTGCACAAAAAGCATCACATGGAATCCTAGCGGCAACGCACCGGACCCTCGGTATCCCCACGCCGATTAAAAGAACCCGCGATGGTTTGCGAGGTATTGTTGTCTAGGTGATGCTCCGATTTGCTCGCAAGCGGTCTTCCGGGGCGTGGATTCCTGGGAATCCGATACCACCACTATGCAATGTTGTTTAAACTAGTGGCTTCCCACCTGCGTTCTACGCATTCCCGAGAAGCCTTGCAATTCCTCATGCACTCTCCTATTCGCTCCATGATAAACCCGCTTCCCACGAATTTCGGTTTCGCCAATTGTTTCCGTAAAACCGCACAATCCCAAGCCGGTCGATGGGCTACAACAGCGATCGCGGTTGTTTGTTTCGGTGTTCATGCAACTGGCCATGCGCAGGACGCTTCCCCCCAAGCCAAACCTGCTGGTTCGAACACAGTCCGATTCAATCGCGATATACGGGGAATCCTTTCCGACAACTGCTTCTATTGCCATGGACCTGACAAAAACAAACGCCAGGCGGATCTTCGATTGGATACGCATGAGGGGCTTCACGGGACGGGTGGGAATGCTGGGGTTTTGATCCCAGGCAAGCCAGACGAAAGTGCGCTGATGCATCGTATCCTGTCGACGGATCCCGATGAACAAATGCCTCCCCCAGACAGTGGCAAAGCCTTGTCGGCAGCGGATAAAGAATTGCTGAAGCGATGGATCGCGGAAGGTGGCGAATTTGAAGGGCACTGGGCGTTTTTACCCAGGAACGCTTCGTCGATTAAGTCCAACTCGACTTCCAGTAGCGGTAAGTCGGAAGACCAACTGGCGGTAGAACGACTCGATGCCCGAATTGCAGAGTCGCTTCAAAAGCAAGGGCTTGCTCCCTCTGCACCGGCCGATCGTGTCACGCTGATTCGACGTCTTTCCTTTGATCTTCTCGGATTACCGCCGAGCGAATCCGACGTTGAGGAGTTTTTGAAGGATGATTCGCCAGGAGCCTATGAGCGTCTGGTAGACCGGCTACTCGCCTCCCCGCATTTCGGCGAACGCATGGCCATGTGGTGGCTGGACTTGGTTCGTTACGCCGACACGGTCGGATACCATGGCGATCAAGAGATGAGTGTATCTCCATTTCGGCAATACGTGATCTCTTCGTTCAATAACAACAAACCCTTCGATCAATTCACTATCGAACAACTGGCAGGGGACTTGCTCCCGAACCCAACGCGCGAGCAAAAAATTGCGTCCGGTTATAACCGGCTTGGCATGATGAGTGCCGAAGGCGGCGTCCAGGACAAAGAATACCTGGCGAAGTACATGGCGGAACGCGTGCGGAATGCCACGGGAACCTGGTTGGGAATCACGCTGGGCTGTGCCGAATGCCATGACCACAAATTCGATCCATTGTCCACGAAGGACTTTTATCGGTTCGGTGCGTTTTTCGCCGATATCAAGGAGCAAGGCTTGTACGGTGGGTCCGACCAATCAGGCATCTGGGGCTCGTATATCAAAGTCCCGACTGCTGACCAGGAAACCAAACGCAATGAATTGCAAGACCAGCTCAAGGCTCTCCGCGCGATTCTCGATCAAACCACCCCGGAGTTGCTCGCCTCGATGGATGCATGGGAATCGACCCAAACACCTTGGGTGCCGATGAAACCTGAATCCATCGTGTCCTTGGAAGGGGTAACATTGAAGTCGCTTCCTGACGGTTCGATTCTCGCCAGCGGCAAAAACCCAGCTACCGACACCTATCTTCTAACCTTCCGAGACGTTCCAAAGGGAATAACTGCTTTTCGATTGGAAGTTCTTCCGGATGATTCGTTCCCCCGCAAAGGACCAGGACGAGCAGGGAATGGGAACTTTGTGCTTTCGGAGTTTGTGGTTCAATTGCGGCCGGCAACCGGAGAGACCACGCAAGTCGCGCTTCAAAACCCTAGCGCTACGTACGAGCAAACCGGCGCCGCGGGTGGGAACCCTTATGGCAAATGGAGCATCGCAGCCGCACTCGACGGAGATGCGAAGGGACGAAATTGGGGATGGGCCATCATGGAGAAAGCTGGCGCACCTCATGCTGCCATTTTTGAAACGGCGAGCGATTTGAATCTCGCGGAAGGGGATTCCATCGCGATTGGCTTGTGGCAAAACCTTGACAACCCTCAGCACACCATCGGTCGATTCCGACTATCCGCATCGACCTCGCCTCGTCCTGTTCAAGTTTCCAACTCGCTTCCTCCCGCGATTGAACAAATCGTCCGGATGCCCAAGGAGCAACGCTCCGAAGCCCAACGCGAGGAATTGCTGAAATACTATCGAGGGATCGCCCCGCAACTTGAACCCCAGCGACAAGAACTGGCTCAGCTTGAAAAGAGCCTCGCTGAACTTGAAGCATCGATGACAGCAACCCTGGTAACCGAACAAGTGATGCCTCGCATGGTGCGTGTTCTCGCTCGGGGAAACTGGATGGATGAAAACGGTGAAGTCGTCACGCCGGCTTTTCCAGCTTCGCTCAGTAAAACGGAACCCCCAGCGGATCGTCGATTGAACCGATTGGACTTGGCGAAATGGATTATGGAACCCGACAATCCTCTCACTGCCCGAGTTCTCTCCAACCGATTGTGGAAGCTCTTTTTTGGTGCCGGGCTTTCGAAGAAGCTGGACGATATGGGCGCGCAGGGCGAATGGCCAAGCCATCCCGAATTGCTCGATGAATTGTCCCAATGGATGATCGACTCAAATTGGGATTTGAAGCGTTGGATCAAGTCTGTAGTCATGTCGAAGACCTACCAACAATCGTCGGCAGCCTACCCCGAATCCAAGGAGAAGGATCCATTCAATCGTTACTTGGGAAGGCAAAGCCGATTCCGATTGGATGCAGAAATGGTACGCGATAACGCATTGTCGATCAGCGGACTACTGGTCAACAAATTAGGTGGCAAGAGCGTACGGCCCTATCAGCCACCCGGCTATTGGGCTTATTTGAATTTCCCTCAACGGGAATGGCAAAACGGGAAAGGAGATGAACTGTACCGACGTGGTTTGTACACCCACTGGCAGCGTCAGTATCTCCATCCCAGTTTGCTCGTCTTCGATGCCCCTAGTCGCGAAGAGTGCACCGCAGATCGCCCGCGTTCCAACACCCCTCTACAGTCGCTTGTGCTGTTGAATGACCCCACGTATGTGGAAGCCGCCAGAGCTTTTGCCGAACTCGTTCTACGCCACGAAGGGGACGATCGTTCCAAACTCGATTACGCCTACCAACGGGCGTTGTCTCGTCCTATCAGCGATGAGGAAGTCACCGTTTTGAGGCCATTGCTTCAGGCTCAACTCAAGCAGTACACGGAGCAGCCGCTGGCTGCGAAGGAACTCCTGTCGGTAGGCGCACGTCCGTTGCCGGGCGATATCGATACAGCGACTTTGGCTGCCTGGACGGCAGTGACTCGAGTACTCCTGAATTTGCACGAATCGATCTCGCGGTACTAGTCCGCGCGAAACAATCCTAACGCCCCGCCAGCGAGGGCGAGTCAAAAGCAACCTGGGTGCTGAGTAATCAGCAGCATCGACAATCCCACAACAAGAATTTCGCACAACTCATAACTACCTTTCGCAGGTCGCGAACCAAGAAGCCATGAACCATAACGCAGATATCATCGGACGCCGTACGTTTTTGCAACGCCCTGGGATCAGCCTGGGAACCATGGCCCTCGGTTCTCTGTTCGCCCGAAGTGGGCTTTCGATCGAGCCCGATTTGAAGAGTTCATCCAAGGGGATTCTGAACCCGCTTCACTTTCAACCAAAAGCCAAGCGGATCATTTGGCTTTATATGGCCGGTGGAATGACCCACTTGGAAACGTTTGATCACAAACCCAAACTTGCCGAGATGCACGGCCAGCCGATGCCAGAATCGGTGACCAAAGGTCAGCAGATTGCCCAATTGCAGGGGCAAAAGTTGAACTGTTTTGCACCTCAACACGCGTTCAAGCAATGGGGGCAATCGGGCCAATCGATTTCCGAAATCTGGCCAAATCTTGCATCGAAATGCGCTGACGATATGTGCATCGTGCGATCGCTCCATACAGATGCGATCAATCATGATCCTGCCCACACGTTCATGAACACGGGCTCGATGATCAGCGGGCGACCAGCGATGGGTTCGTGGCTTCTTTATGGCCTAGGCGCTGAATCAGAAAACCTACCTGGCTTTGTGGTGATGGTTTCGACAGGCAAGTACGGTCAGAAACAACCGATTGCGGCTCGGCAATGGCACTCAGGATTTTTGCCCGGCCAATACCAAGGCGTTGAATTCCGGGGGACAGGCGACCCGGTATTGTATGTAGGCAATCCGAAGGGGGTTTCCACAAGCCAGCAACGTGAAGTCGTCGACGCAATTCAGTCCCTCAATGGATTGGCAGAAAAACGATTGGATGATCCAGAAATAGCAACGCGCATTCGCCAATACGAACTCGCGTTCCGAATGCAGAGCAGTGTGCCAGAATTGATGGATGTATCCCAAGAACCCCAGCAAGTGTTCGATCTCTACGGAACCAAGGGAGGTGATGGATCCTTTGCATCGAATTGCTTGCTGGCTCGCCGTTTGGCGGAGCGAGGCGTTCGATTCATCCAGCTGTACCATCGTGACTGGGACCATCACGGTGCCGTGAAAGACCATTCAGCTGGAACGGCGAAAGAGGTCGATCAAGGCGTAGCGGCGCTGATCACCGATTTGAAGCAGCGGGATATGCTCAAGGATACCATCATTGTGTTCGGATCCGAATTCGGCCGCACGCCGATGGCCCAGGGCGACGGTCGCGATCATCACCTTGCCGGATTCACGATGTGGTTCGCCGGCGGAGGATTTAAACCCGGGTTCAGCTACGGCGCAACCGACGAATTCGGATACCACGCTGTCGAAAACGTGGTATCCGTACACGATATCCACGCCACCCTCCTGCACCAACTCGGAATCGATTATCAACGGTTCAGCTTTAAATTCCAAGGACTCGATAGCCGCTTGACCGGCGTCGAACCCTGCCGCGTGGTTCATGAATTATTGACCTAAATGGGTATTGCGGACCCATACTCAGTCGCACGGAACGGCGAGGGATTCTCGCTGCGTACCATTGGCTATGCGGGTTCGCCGCTGGATGGATCGGGCTTGATTGGATTTTGCGGAGCCACTTTCCGATCCCTAATTTTGATAGCTCGCGTCAAAACGCGATCCAGTGACGACGCAAACTCATTGCGGTCGCGTTGGCTATAAGGTCGAGGCCCACTCAACTCCATTCCGGCGCCGCGCGCGTGATCCATCCAATCACGCGTTGCCAACCGTGAACCGATATTCCTGTCATCGTAAACCTCTCCACGAGGATCGAGAACAAACACGCCTTTTTCGACCAATTGGGCCGCAAGGGGAATATCCGCTGTAATCGCCACGTCACCCGAATCAGAATTCTCGGCGATATACTGGTCGGCGACGTTGGCACCGTCGCGGACGGTAACACCAGAGATCAACCGACTATTCGGAGGCAACCAAATGGATTGATTAGCGACCAGGACAACTTCGACCTCAAGCCTTTTTGAGGCTCGGAAAACCAGTTCCTTCACCTCGCGAGGAGCCGCATCCGCATCAATCCATATTTTCATGAAGCTACTTTCAGTGCGACTTTCTTAGCTTATTCCTTGATCACCAACTCGCCGTTCATCACCATCCAGTGTCCGGGGAACGTGCACAGGTACGGATACCGGCCAGGCTTCGCCGGAGCTTGGAAATAGATTGAGAACTCTGCGCCAGGCTCGATGATATCGGTATAGCAAATCACCGCATCGCTCTCCGGCACGTATTGCTTCAGATATGCGTCAGGAGCGCCGATCATGCGGTTGGCTAAGTTCCCGATTTTGTCGAGCGATCCAGGCTGCAACAACGCCCAATTGTGCGGGACAACATCTGGATTTTTAAAGGTCAGCTTCAACGTCTCGCCTGCCTTGGCCTCTAAAAATTTCGTTGAGAACTGGAGATTGTCCTTCGCTTCCAAACGGATTTCCCGAGCACCTGCGATCTTCTTTTCCCAAGGGTTCGGTATCCGTTTTTGAAGCCATTCCAAATCCCGAACCATGGGATGAGGAAGTTTGGTGCTGACCGATCGAGCGACCAACCCCTTATGCTCAAAGGGGGCATCCATTTCGTGGATCGTCGCAAACAATTCCGAGGGATGTTTCCCGCCGACATGAAGCCAAAGGTGAAGCTGGCTGCATCGCTGCAGGTCTGGGATTTCCAAAAAGATGGATTTGCCATCGTCAATCACTTGGGTCGAGCGAATGGTCAGAACGTCGTGTCCGATCGCTCCGGCATGGACCACGGAATACTCTTTCGAACCATAACCAGGCGAATAACGATAATTCCAAGCTTGCGCGAATTGCTTCTTCAAGTCGGCAGCCGCAATTGGATCTACTTTCTCGGAGAATCGCACCACGATTCCATTCGAGTGAGCATGGAATGCGATGGGCAACTGGTAAGGCCCACCGGTGAATCGGACCCTTTCAAAGTTTCCCGCTTCCGGGGTGTACGTTCCCCATCCATGCATCCCTGTTACATAGATCCATCCGTCTTTCGGATTCACTCGCGCGCGATGTGCCCCCGAGCGAAAATCACCAGGTATAGGTACCGAAGCTCCCTGCCATTGGTTGCCCACGCGATCTCGAAGGATCAAATGCATCGTCCCTGTGCCGAACGAGGTATGCACGAGTTGACCGTCCAGGGGGCCCATCTTTGGGCTCCTAACCTGCAACTGACCACCGCTCGAGTTATCGACTCCGCGCGGTAGATAGAGAAGTGGCAGTTCCGCTTTTTGATTAGGACGAGGTCCACGATAGCCATAGAACGGAGCCGGCTGCGTCGCGTACCGAGTTGCAGGATCGGTTCCGGCTAAAGGATCGATCTGGCAAATCATCGAGGTTGGAGTCCATTCTCCTTCAGAGCATGGAACCGTAATCGTCCCGTCATCGAGCAGACCGAGGCCGTCTGGATTCCGAAACCCAGTAGCGATAACGGTCGACGTTTTCCCGTCGGGAGAAATTCGCACGATTCCTTCGTTCCCCGACGCGAAATAGAAGTAGCCATCAGCATCTCGTTCCAATCCGCACAGATAATCATGACCTGACGGGGACGTCACGTAGGCGTTGGAGAAACACTCGTAGAAATCGATCTCCTGATCACCATTTAGATCATGCAGTCGCGTGATTTGATTACGGCCCAAGGTGTAGATTTGGTCGTTATGCACGACTACCCCTAACAAATGATGCATCCCACCGGCGATGCGTCGCCACGAAGCTTTGTCCGAATCCAGATGCGATACCAGCCATACGTCTCCTTGCATCGTCACAACGACGGCGCGACCGTCGCTCAGGAATGCGTGCGCTCCGCAAGCTAGCAGGGTCTTCCACGGGTTGTCGAGCGGCAATTCGATCGTGTCCACTACATAGCCGTCGCCGTCGCCACGTCGAATCTCCGTTGGAAAATCCATTGCCCATTGCGGCGATCCTCCTTGAAGAACGTTTCGGCGCGGATGCTCGGACGCTGGCGCGATGATCCTCACGATTTGTCCGTTCTCCACAGCTAATGAATCGAGCAACAGAGCCCCTTCGTTTTCATAAGCGAAGATGACATCGGATCCATCGCGATAAAAACCGCGATACCTCGCATTGGCCCGGTCTGCGGTCCGATACGGTTTGGCCCAATCCCCCAACTCGATCCGTTTTCCATTGATTCGAAAACCGTCGATGTACCCGTGCCGTACATTCGAATACGTCACAAAACCGTCTTGCCACGCCGCTTCGTAACCAAGCGTATCGGTATTGAAACAAGCGGCATAACGGAGCGAGTCCCCGAATCGAATCGCAGCTGCTCGAGGAACGACTTTAGGTTCACCTACGAGAACATTGCTTTGCAAAGACCCCAAATCCATTCGGCTCCATGCGTCACCTTTCCACGTTTCTTCGTTTTGGTTCCCCCAATGTCCGAACGTGGTCCCGTCTAGACCAGGAAACTCCTCGATCCAGGAAGGCCTGGGCGTCATCGGAGCAAAGTGAATCGCTTGTTTGGTGTAGAAGTCGAAAATCCGGTCGCGATTGATGGGATGAGCGTGATGGGATCGACTTTTCGGATCGACTGGACCAAGCGCCCAAGTGAAGCGAGTTGGCTCGTGTGTGCTTGCAGATCGGACGCGCGCTTCGACGCTGGCGAGGTCGATTTTCCCTTGACCGAGTCCGATCAGGAAACTCAATAAATCAGCTTGTTCATCAAAAGGCAACGCATTGAAAAGATCGGCCGGCATCAGCGATGCCGACAAACGCGCCTGCTCGATCGCCGACCGTTGAAGCACCTGCTCGGCACGGGTGGCTGGATCAATAACGACCACTGTTTCACCGTCCGTAGGGCCGGGGATGTAACCGCTGAGAACAGTACCGTCATCGAGCAGGACTTTGAATGGCTGAAACTCTCGTGCCACGGTTCGATTTGGCCAGAGCAAACTCTCCGCGAGTTCGTTGGGCGTTCGGGAAATGCGATCGAGCGAGGGGCCAATGACACCACCCGCATCGCCGATGCGGTGGCATGAAAAGCACGCCAAATTCGCGCGCGTAAAAATGTTCAACCCACGCTCGGGATCCCCCTCTTTCAACGATTTCACCACCAATTCTTCGACGGTCGCTTGCGAGAACGGCTTTTCTGCAGACGCGTCCTGGAACGCCAGCACTTCCGTCGGACCCACTGCGATCAGCGCCAGGATCGGCAACAAGATCGAAGACGTCGCTACCTCCATGCGGCCTCCTCGCCCGATGCAACTTGAGAGAATCCGGACCAGGAAGCTGCAGAAAATCGAACTTTCCACCAGATCCGAGGAGCTGGTCACAAGTTTGCCAAAGGGGTGAGTCGATGATAAAAGCTGTCTCATGGGAATCGGTCGAGGTAGGGTCGAGGTAGGGTTGAGGAGGGATGCCGGAGTTGTGCAGATGAAATCTCGAAGTAGACATTGTAACCAAACGGTTGCACCGCGCACGTGCCAGCCAGCGACCAAACCCAGATCGTCGGTCCAATCTACCCTCCTGTTTTTTGTTGTTGCGTACGTGTGTTGCGGCACCACGCTAGGACAGACAACTTCGGACCCAGCCCCCCAGCCATCCCCTACTGAATCTTTATCCCCGTCGGACACACCCTCCGCAGTTTGGAAGAATATCGGCGAGTGGTTCGACTTTGACACGAACGACTCTGCCACGAACGACTCTGCCACGAACTACTCTGCCACGAACAACGGCTCTGACACCGACAGTGAAGCAGCAGGGGTAGTGCCTGCGACCGCCAAAGATCCAACCGCAGGAAAATCGACTACAGAAGTCGTCGAGAAAACAATTCCAGAGGACGAGCGTCCACGCCCTCGGACATTTCCTGTTCCAACGACACTCGAACCATCCACTAACGAATCGTCGTCGAACTCCCCCACGCGTCAGGAGCTTAAAGAACTTAGCGAGTGGGTCCGTTCTATCACCCTGATGAATTTGCCTCCAAACGTTGAGGACAATCGCAAATGGGGACGTACCAAGAGCGTTTACGACGGTTTCCATTTGAGCCTCGATGGACTCCGTATCGACACAAAGCGAAAATGGAAAACGGTCAAGCATGGAACGTGGTCTCGCTATTTCATCGAGTTCATCGACCCCGCGGAGCGTCTAAAAATCGATGTGACTAGGCTCGAAGTGCAACCGAATGGAAGGCTCTTTTCGACATCATTGATGATCACGACGCCGCTCAAACTGTTTGGACGCGTCAGTCAGTTTCAACGAGATGTTCAGTGGATAAGCGTCTCAACGAAAGCTGAAGCCGTTGTTGCGATGCAAATTGACTGCGATGTTGCTATCAAGCTCAATCCGCTGGTATTCCCGCCAGATATCGAGTTTCGCCCTACGGTGACTCGCGCCCAAGTTGATCTTCAAGAGTTTGACGTGAGCGAGATCAGTCAGATCCATGGCGAAGCGGCTGAATGGCTTGGAAAGGGGATCCAAAAAGTTCTTCAGCGCAAACTAACCGATGCGAACGAGAAGCTGGTCGAAAAAATCAATACGTCACTGGCCAAGCAACAAAACAAGCTGAAACTTTCTGCACAGGCGTGGCTATCGAGCTCATTCAACACAAGCTCGAAACCCAATCAGCCACCCGCTCCGTAGGCCGCATGTAGGCCTCTCGACTCACCGCAAGAGCTAGGCTCCGAAAAGGGTCGCGAGGGACAGCCTTGATGCTCGAATGTTGCACCGACGGTCATCGATCCATCGGTCAACATGCGATTGGTGATCCATCGATTTGTGATCGATCGATTGGTGATCAATCGAGGGAACGCAGGACTTCCTCAGCGGCAGCGATCGTAGCGGAGATATCATCGGGTGTATGGCAGCGGGAGAAGAAAAGTGCCTCGAATTGACTGCAAGGCATGTAAACCCCTCGGTCCATGAGTCCCCAGAAGTACTTGGCAAATCGTTGGCGATTGGATCGATTCGCCGAGGGCCAATCGGCGACGGGGCTGTCGTTGAAGAAGAGAGTCATCATGCTGCCGACACGCTGAAGCTGTGCGGGGATGCCCGCGGCATGCGCAGCCTTGAGGAGTCCGTTCCCAAGTCGATCTGCTTGGAGTTCCAAGTATTCGTACGGAGGCTCGTCGCGAAGGATTTCGAGCGTCGTTGCGCCGGCTGCAGTCGCCAATGGGTTTCCAGAAAGTGTGCCTGCTTGATAGATCTTCCCTGCCGGCATGACTTGGTCCATGATGTCCGCGCGACCGCCGTACGCGGCGAGTGGCAAGCCCCCGCCAACGATCTTGCCGAGCGTGGTCATATCGGGCTGGATCCCGAAAAGGCTTTGCGCCCCGCCATAGGCGACCCGAAAGCCGGTCATGACTTCATCGAAGATCAAGACAACGCCGTGCCGCTCTGTTTCGCTTCGAAGGGTCTTGAGGAACTCCTCGGTGGGGATCACCGTTCCCATGTTTCCAACGATAGGTTCCAGGATCACTGCGGCGATTTCATGCCCCAGCGAATCAAGAGTCTGTCGCAGTGAGGCGGTATCGTTGTACTCGAGGACAATCGTGTCGTTGGAGACCCCGGTGGTGACCCCTGGAGAGTCGGGTACGCCCAAGGTTGCGGCTGCGGAACCGGCGGAGACCAAGAGCGAATCGACGTGCCCATGGTAACAGCCCGAGAACTTGATCAATTTAGACCTTCCTGTAGCACCGCGAGCGACACGGATCGCACTCATAGTGGCTTCGGTCCCACTGCTGACCAATCGGACTCGTTCGATGCTTGGAACTGCAGCGATGATCAACTCTGCGATGCGAGATTCATTCTCGGTCGGTGCACCGTACGACGTCCCTCGCTCAGCAGCGCGAACGATCGATTCGATCACCCTGGGTTCGGCATGCCCCAAGATCATCGGTCCCCATGATCCGATGTAGTCCAGATAGCGATTGCCATCGATATCATACAAATACTGGCCGTGAGCCTTGTCGATGAACAATGGATGACCTCCCACCGCGCCAAATGCACGGGCAGGCGAGTTCACTCCACCTGGGATCAGTTTTCGAGCCCGATCGTAGGCAGCACTGCTTTTGCTTCGAACTAAATTCATTGTTATTTGAGGAGCAAGGTTTTCGAGGTTTCGACGCGCGTGTGAATGGTACCAAAAATCGACCTGAGCTAGTGTTACCTGTTTAGGTGATAGAGGACCGACCGAATAGTTTGATTTTTTCTAGGGCCCGATTTCCAACTAGAACTCACTGTCCAAAGGAGAGCAGGAAACAAGCAGAACATCGAGCGATGAACTTACCAACCCATGACCATGTTCGACTCGATAACCCGTCGGGCTTTTTCAAGATCAACACCGGTTTCGGACATGTAGAGGCGGATTGCGTGAAGTTTGTCACCCGATGCTTTCGAAAGGCAATCGCGGGCTGTCGCGCAAATGTCGTTCGACGTTCCGGCAACCCCCAAGGCCCCTTTTGAAATGACCCATGAATCACGGGGACGCTTGGTCAACCTCACCACCGAATCGTTGGGATAGGCATCCGCCAAAACGGCTCTTGCCGAAGCTTCGTCCGCAGCCCATGTTATAATGATGTGCGAGTCTGTTTCGATTTCGAACAGTGGCATGGAATTATTCCGTTGCTGCAGGAAAAATTGCGTTCGCGTTTTTGCGTTGCGCGTGCTGTGGTTCGCGTGCGGGTCCAACGTGCTAGCGTAGGAAGCCCGCTTGATTTACGAGCGAAACAGCATTTGGTGACATCGTTTCAGCAGAAATCGTAGCAACCGAAATCGACTCGCGAAAGGTTCACCGCGCGGTCGCTTTGGCCGCCTAAACCCTCAGGAGTTGTCCGTGAAAGCCTCGATTGTCAACCGTTTCCTCGTCCTAGCGACGATTGCATTGCCGGTCGTACCCGTACTTAGTGACTACTTTGGTCCCAGTACCTATGCGAGGTGGTTGCTAGCGGATGCAGCCAACCAGTACGACCGAGGCAACGTGACAGAGGCGCAGGAAAGCTTGCAGAAAGCGTACGACTTGTCCAAGGACATTGTCACCGACGGCAATTTCTGGCGACAATTTGAACGGATCGAAGGGGATACCTCGGGCCCCTCCAAATCCAGCAAGATTTGGGAGGACATGGTAGGAAGGGTCGCTGATCCGGAGCAGCGAGCCGTGGCAGCGTTGGAGGTGTCTAGTCTTCTCTCCAATCGCAGGCAATTCGACGTCGCTGCAAAAATCTTAGTCGATAATCTTCCACCCAGAGAAGATCGCAACGCGATTCAAAACAATCAAATCGCTTACATGAGATCGCTTGCCAAGCTTGATTTAGACGAAGCGTTGCTCGATATCAACCAAGCGATCAAACAACTCAATAATGAGTCCTTCCTCGACACGAAAGCATGGGTGCTGCATCAACTCGGCCGCAACGAAGAAGCCCTGCCAATCATCGATGAAAGTTTGTCCATGCTCATCGGCAAATGGCGGGCAAATCCGAAGATCGAGCCATTTATTGCGGCGATGATCAAGATCGAGGAGGGGCTAAGTACGTCTGACTCTACGGCTCCTGCCGAGGCGAACGAAGCGATAAAACCAAAAGAGATCCCGGCAGCAACGGAAGCATCCCAATCCCCAGAAAAGGATCCAGATCCTGACGCTGCCGAATCGACCGCGACTGCCCAGGAGAATGCTGGATCTCCTAGTGGCGAGCAGTCCTCGGGTAACAAAGCGCGTACGACGGCGAAACGCTCGGCAGGCTGGGCGATGGTGCAACTCTTGGAAGAGTTCCCTGTCATTGCTCGCGGTGTTCCCACCGTGATGGACTTACCTACGCTACGCTACCATCGTATGAAAATCCACGAGGCGTTGGGAAACACCGAAGCCATGCAAAAGGACCTCCGCTGGCTCGAAGCGTTCAGTATCAAGGGGACGGATGACCTGCACTAATGCATCCTGCACTAATGACTGAGGTGGAGACTCACTGGGTTTTAGGAGCTTTTTTGAGGTGAATCACTGATTCGGGAACCAATCCCATCCTCGAGTACTAAAGTCCGCGTATCGAAGGAATCGGGTATTGGAGTCCCGAAACGGTCGCGATGCCTAGCCCCTTGCACCAAGCGTTGTTTGCCTCGCAACTCCGTCGTTCGGGCGTATCCGGAATCGACGAACTCTAGGAAACATTCGAATCCTTGCGAATCCGGGCCAATCTTGCCATCGGCGATAGCATTTCACCATCTCAGGGAGGGGGGATTTTTAAGGGTGAAAACGCCGGGGGCTCGCCCTTGAGAAAACTTTTATTCCCGCGTTGACTCTGCATATTCGATCTCTGATAATCGTTTCGTTATTCCGCGGGTAACAAGGCAGGGTTTCGGTGGTCGCGTGGGTAAACGCAGGCTTTCGAGAGTTGGTTTGTTTTTTCTCGGATTGGCTTTTCGGAACAATCCTATTCGTTCGCTGTCGGCCTCAACGCAAGTGTGAGATCCCGAGTGTCGAAGGGTTGTCAAAGGTTTTGTTGGTTGGTTTCCATGGCCGTGAATTGATACAGCATGTTGGGACCGTATGTTTGCGAGGGTTTGAGTCAGTGACGAATATTTATGTAGGGAACCTCTCTTTCAAAGCTACAGAGGACGAGGTAAAGCAAGCGTTTAGCCGTTTTGGTAAGGTTGCACGAGTGAGCATTGTGATGGACCGCGAGACGGGCCGGTCACGAGGCTTTGCATTTGTTGAGATGCCCGATGCAGAAGAAGCCAAGGCAGCGATTGCTGGGTTGAATGAGCAAGAAGTCGCGGGGCGTCGCATTTCTTGCAACGAAGCTCGGCCGAGAGAAGAGCGACCCTCGGGTGGCGGACGCGGCGGCTATGGTGGCGGCGGCGGTGGTGGTTATGGTGGTGGCGGTCGCGATGGCGGCGGCTACGGCGGAGGCGGTCGTGATGGCGGCTACGGCGGTGGACGCGATGGCGGCGGTTACGGCGGTGGACGCGACGGCGGAAAGCGCCCCTATCGGGATCACTAGTCGTTGAACGGCGGCTTGGAAGTTCGCCGTCGAATTACCCAAATGGTTTTGCGGACAATCCCGTTTGGAATTGTGCGTTGAACTGCAAAATATAACGCAAAGATAGCACCGAGTTCGACAGGGTCGACCTCGGTGTTTTTTTTGGGCGCAGGGTAATCCTTGGGCCGGGCCGCAAGGAGTCACTTAAGGAGTCACTTAAGGAGTCACTATCGTCATGTGAAGTTGAATGGCAAGCCGAGGCATGAGCATGGTTCAGGAGCCTCGCAAGCCAGCAAGCAACGCAGCAATCGTAATTGCCCACATCGCGAACTTGACGCGACCTCTGCCCGCGATTGAATAGGGATGCCTACCCTCGACCGACCACTCGCAACGGGTAGATGTGGCGAGAGCAACATATCCCAGCCACAATATCCCAGCCAAAGTCGTGAACTACGAGCGTCGACCAAAGCAAGTTTTGTCCCGGCATTTAGGTAGGATCAACACCGGCGATGGAAAGAATTTTGTTGCGTCCTTTGGCACCGACCTCGACTGCGACGGAACTTTTGGACACACCGAAATGCTTTGCGATCAATCGCACTACAGCATCGTTAGCCCGACCGTCCTGGGGTGGCGCATGAACGCGGACAACCCACGTCCCATCGGGTTGCTCTTCGATGGACTCCACGCTGCAATTGGGTTTGACGCGAACGGTGATTCGAATGATAACGTCTCCTTAGAATTCGACGATAGAATGCTCGATTATAGGCTTGATCAAGCCCGTATAGGATTAATGGACACCGGGAACCGATGACTCCTGCACCCAAACACCCGAATTATCTAGCCGTTCTTCTCGGGTTCGCACGAAACAGCTTGATTCGCGACATGACCTTCCGAGGCAACTTTTTACTCGACTGCGTATCGAGCCTTGCGTGGCTCCTGATGAACCTCGGGTTCTACCTTTTGATTTTTTTCCATGTCCGCAGTATCGGGGTCGCGACCGGTTGGGGGGCAAACGAGTTTTATGTATTCCTCGCGACGACATGGATCATCAACTCGATTGTCCAATCGTTTCTTATGCCCAATGCTCAAGAGTTCAGTGAACTGATACGGACGGGCGGACTCGATTATGCCTTGCTCAAACCGATCGACACCCAGTTCCTGATCTCATTCAGGCGGGTCGAATGGGCCTCGCTCAGCAACCTCATCGCCGGCCTCATTATTTTGGCGGTTGCCATGGTGCGATTAAGTTACCGAGTGGATCCCCCGTGGGAAGTAAACAGCGGCTTGATTCTGCTGTATCTTCTCTACATCGCATGCGGCGTTTGCTTGTTCTATAGCTTGATCGTCTGCTTAGCCGCGACGAGCATTTGGCTGGGCCGGAATCAGAGCTTGTATGACTTTTGGTTCTACATTACGAACTTTTCTCGCTACCCGATGGAGATCTACCAGACGGGTTGGGGGTTACCGTTATGGTACATCTTTACCTTCATTCTCCCGATCTTGGTAATCATCAATGTACCGGCTAGGCTTTTAGCGCAGCCGTTGGTACCCCGACAAGGCTGGGAGTGGGGGCTGGCAGGTTTCGCAATTGCCGCTACGATCGCGTCCCTCATCTTCAGTCGCTGGGTGTTTCAAAAGGCGTTGCGCAGTTATGCAAGCGCCAGCAGCTGACACGACGCTACTCCGCCCTCTAGTCCGACACAACACTACCACGATCAGACAACATGCCACGCCTTTTTGTACGCGATATCCAACCTCAAGCTCAAGTCGACGAAGTTTATCGAATTGCCGATCGCCAATTGCGAGCGAATCGACAAGGAAACTCATACCTTTTGATGCAACTTCAGGATCGCACTGGTGTGATATCTGCCATGCGATGGAACGCGGATGAGCGACTGGCAGAGCGATTTGCGAAGGGATCATACGTTCGCGTCCAAGGTGTCTCACAGTTGCACAATGGAAACTTGCAATTGATCGTCAATCAATTGCACTCCATCGATGGATCGCAAGTCACTATGGAGGACTTTGATGCGCTGGATCGCTCGAAATCGGACCGATTGTGGGGGCGGCTGATTGAGCTGGTGAGCTCTATGTCGGATCCTACCGTCCGAGCGATCTGCGAAGAGATCATCGCCGATCCTCGTTGGAACGCCGGATTGCGACTTGCTCCCGCAGGGATCAAAGCTCATCACGCGTATCCAGGCGGGTTACTAGAGCATATCGTCTCACTGATGGAATTATCGGATGGCATTGCCAATCATTATCCGGATATCGATCGGGACTTGTTGGTCGCAGGTGCCTTCGTCCATGACCTTGGTAAACTCGAGGAACTCGCGTTCGAAAATGAACTTAATTATACCGATTCAGGACAGCTGCTCGGGCATCTAGTCCAAGGCGTTGTGATGCTCGATACAATCGCGAGTCGGTTAAGCGAAAAAGGGACGCACGTCGATCGCGAGCGTTTGTTGCGATTGCAGCATATCGTGGTCAGCCACCATGGCACGCTCGAGCATGGCAGTCCCAAGGTCCCGATGACTCTCGAGGCGATCGCTTTCCAGTACCTCGATGAATTGGATGCCAAGCTCAACTCGGCGAGGGAGTTAGTGGTGCAAGACCGCACGCGTGATCCGTGGACTCCATTTAGTCCAGTCTTAGGGCGCAAGCTGCTCAAGGGAAGCTTTGGCGAACCGACAGAATTTTAATCCTTGGGTCGAGGGTTCGAGTCCCTTCGCGTCTTCGCGTGAGTTTGGATCGGATCGAAGGTGGACAGGAACAGCCGGACTCTCACAGAGGCACAGAGGCACGGAGAAGACCGCTCTGTCCAGCCTGACTCTGAGTCTTTGCATCTCCGTGAGAGATTGTTCGAGGATTAAAGACCAGCAATCGAAAAGTTATTCACGACAAGGGACTGTCGTGCCACGATGGGTCCACACTGTAGAGCAGTTGTCCCCAACTGCTCTCGCGAGGAGCTAAAAACGCTGGAGCCAATCGTTCTACCACTTGGCTCCAAGGCTTTCCCTCCGCGTCTTCGCGTCTTCGCGTGAGTTTGGATCGGATCGAAGGTGGACAGGAACAGCCGGACTCTCACAGAGGCACGGAGACACAGAGAAGAACCGTTGTGGGTTCGGATAGGCAGTATCCATCCTGCTTCCAAGGTCGGCC
>JBKCUW010000086.1:0-2712 GCA_046318275.1 Pirellula sp.
TTGATTCGCTAATCGTAGTGCCTGCACCGTTGCGTTGGATTCATCGACTGAGTACGCGAAGGAACCATCGGCATTAAGGATGATGGAACCATAATTACCAGTGACACTCGAGCCTACCGAACCGGTTGCACTACCTGCCACCCCAGCGACCACACCGGTTACTGTCTTGGTTTCGCCGTTAGCGATCGAATCAACATCCGTATCATTGGTCAGCACATTGCCGGTCGCGTTTGCACCGGCGGTCGTATTGGCGGAGCCACTCGCTTCTGTTGCAGTCGCTGACTCTGCAACACCGACTGGATTATCGTTGGCCCCTTGGATGTTGATCGTCACAGTGCCAAGAGTGTTTAATCCACCGGCATCGGTCATCTCGTAAGTAAACGTTTCCGAAAGCGTTTGACCGGAGAGTCGCAGCGCTTGCACGGCTGGATTGGTGTTGTCGACGGTGTAAGTGTATGATCCATCGGTAGCGATTGTGATCGAACCGTAGAGTCCGGTGACATTGGAGCCGACAGAACCTGAAGCACTCGACTGAGAACCAGCGACGACTCCGGTGACGGTCTTCGTTTCGCCGTTGGCCACTGAGTCGGCATCGCTATCGTTAGCGAGCACATTGCCCGTTGGGTTAACGCCTGAGGTGTTATTAGCAATACCACCTGCTTCGATTGCCGTGTTGGTATCGTTGGTCGTAACTGGCGTATCGTTGGCACCTTGAATCGTAACGGTGATGGTAGCGGTCGAAGTTAACCCGCCGGTATCGGCCATCGTATAGGTAAACGTTTCGCTGAGCGTTTGGCTAGAGAGTCTTAGCGATTGGACTGCTGTGTTCGTATTATCGACAGTGTAAGTATAAGCACCATTGGCTCCGATGTTGATCGAGCCGTACGAGCCAGTAACGCTAGTACCTATGGAACCATTGGCGCTCGCTACCGAACCTGCGGCCACACCGATGACGGTCTTGGTTTCACCGTTAGCTGTTGCATCGACATCGGTATCATTGGTAAGCACGTTGCCCGATGGGCTTGTTCCGGCGGTACCGTTCGATAAGCCGCCCGCTTCGACCGCGATCGTCGTATCGTTGTTCGATATAGGCGCATCGTTACCACCTTGGATCGTGATGGTAACCTGTGTGGTTGAAGTGAGTCCACCGGTATCGGTCACGGTGTAAGTAAAGACATCGGTAATCGTTTGGCTGGATAAACGCAACGCTTGGACGGTCGCGTTGGTTTCATTTACGATGTAGGTATAGGCACCGTTAGCTCCGATGGTGATTGCGCCGTAGTTACCAGTGACACTCGAGCCTACCGAACCCGTTGCACTACCTGCTACACCAGCGATAACACCGGTGACAGTCTTCGTTTCACCGTTAGCGACGGAGTCGACATCGGTATCATTGACAAGAACATTACCTGTGGCATTGGAACCTGCGGTCGCATTGGTATAACCGCTCGCTTCGGTCGCAGTGCCTGCATCGGCAACACCGACTGGATTATCATTGACCCCTTGGATCGTGACTGTGACGGTCGAAGTACTGGTCAGCCCCAGCGTATCGGCTATCGTGTACGTAAAGAGATCCGCAAGGGTTTGACCGGAGAGCCTTAGCGCCTGCACTGCGACATTGCTATTATCGACCGTATAGGTGTAAGCACCATTGGTTCCGATCGTAATTGAGCCGTACAAGCCATCGACACTCGAACCGACAGAACCACCAGCACTTGCTTGCGCACCGGCAATTACTCCGGTAACAATCTTCGTTTCACCGTCGGCTACGCTATCGACATCGCTATCGTTGGCAAGGACATTGCCACTGGGGTTGGTGCCAGCGCTACCATTGGCTAAGCCGCCTGCTTCGACCGCGATCGCGGTATCATCGCTCGAGACAGGTGCATCGTTACCACCTTGGATGGTGATAGTCAGCTGCGTGGTTGAAGTGAGTCCACCCGTGTCGGTCACCGTATAGGTAAAGACATCGGTAATCGTTTGGCTGGATAATCGCAGTGCTTGGACTGTTGCGTTGGATTCATCGACCGTGTAGGTGTATGATCCGTCGCTATGGGTGGTTATTGCGCCATACGTCCCGGTAACGCTGGTTCCTACCGAACCGCTCGCACTACCAACCACTCCAGCCGCGACTCCGGTGACCGTCTTAGTTTCACCGTTAGCAACGGAGTCGACATCGGTATCATTAGCAAGCACATTACCTGTGGCATTGGAACCGGCGGTGGCATTAGCATAGCCGCTCGCCTCGGTCGCAGTGCCCGTATCGACCACGCCGACGGGATTGTCGTTGGCACCCGTGATGGTGACCGTAATCTTCGATGTGCTGGTCAATCCGGCGGTATCCGCCATCGTGTACGTAAAGACTTCCGAGAGCGTTTGGCCGGTGATCCGCAACGCTTGCACTGCCGTGTTGCTGTTATCGACCGTATACGTGTACGCTCCATTCGAGCCGATATTGATCGAGCCATAGGTACCTGTCACCCCGACGCCGACCGATCCCGTCGCACTTACCTGCGAACCCGCGGCAACACCGGTCACCGTCTTGGTCTCGCCATTGGCCGTGGTATCCACATCGGTATCGTTGGTCAGAACATTGCCGGTTGGAGATGTACCAGCCGTGCCGTTCGACAATCCGCCCGCTTCAGCGGCGGTGGTCGTATCGTCGAAGGATACCGGCGCGTCGTTGGCACCTTGAATCGTGACGGTCACTTG
>JBKCUW010000087.1:0-28758 GCA_046318275.1 Pirellula sp.
AGGGTGTATTGCGTAAGCCTAGCGGAGGATGCACCGCTGCCCGAGGAATTGCGGATTGGAAATCGTTCCTACGACACAGTGCGCGCGAATCAGCGAAGCGGAGATCGCCCATCAGAGCCCTAAGCGTGAGCGCCGGGTGGATGAACGTATCGAACTTATCGCGGCGATATTTAGATCATCACTAGGATCGCATGGATGCAAAACGGGATTTCACGCGACGACGCGAAGCCGCGAAGTGGAAGTTGTTTATTCGGTCAGAGCCCTAAGCGTGAGCGCCGGGTGGATATACGTATCGAACTAATCGCTGCGATGTTTCGATCATGACTAGCACCGGGGGATATCGGGTTCCAGCGTCCAGTCGCCACTTGCTAACACGCGTGGTTCGGATGGTGCTGCGCCCGATCGTCTGTGTATCGTTGATTCGGGTTTTCATTACTCTTGTTCTTCAATTGGAAATAACTTTCCCATGATTGCCATTGTTGGGCTTGGTTATGTCGGCTTGCCCCTTTCCCTGCAATTCTGTTCGAAGGGGCAGCAGGTGTTGGGTTTGGACATCGATCCACAGAAAGTCGAAAGCCTACAGCGTGGGGAAAGCTACATCCATCACATCCCTGGTTTCACGGTCGCAGAGCATGTCCAAAGTGAAAGGTTTCAAGCAAGCACCGATTTTTCGCGGGTGAGCGAATGCGAGGCGGTGATCATTTGCGTTCCGACGCCACTGAATAAAAATCGCGAACCCGATATCTCGTACATTCTGTCAACAGGACGATCGATCGCACCGCGCTTACGACCAGGAATGCTAGTCGTACTCGAATCGACCACCTATCCAGGAACCACCGATGAGGACCTTCGGGCAGTCCTGGAATCAGGGTCAGGCTTGGTTGCTGGAAAAGACTTTCACCTGGCGTTTTCGCCAGAGCGGGAGGACCCAGGGAATCCGAACAGTGTCGTGGAGAAAATACCGAAGGTGGTTGGTGGGTATACTCCTGAATGCTTGAAGGCAGCTACATCGCTCTACGAGAGCGCTCTCAATAGTGTGGTTCCAGTATCTAGCTGTCGGGCCGCGGAGGCGACCAAACTGCTCGAAAACATTTTCCGTAGCGTCAATATTGCGCTCGTGAATGAACTCAAGGTCGTCTACGAAGCGATGGGGATTGATATTTGGGAAATCATCGCCGCGGCGAAAACGAAACCGTTCGGCTACATGGCGTTTTATCCGGGACCAGGCCTGGGCGGGCATTGCATTCCCATCGATCCGTTTTATTTAACCTGGAAAGCGCGAGAATACCAGAAGTCGACTCGCTTCATTGAGCTAGCTGGCGAGGTCAACGTTTCGATGCCAGACTACGTCGTGTTGAAGTTGACGGAAGCGTTGAACGCACGACGCAAGCCTGTCAATGGCAGCCGGATTTTGCTGGTCGGTTTGGCTTACAAGGCCGAGGTGGATGACGCACGCGAGTCACCAGGTTATACGCTGATGGATAAGCTCAAGGAGCGAGGTGCTGAACTTGCGTATTATGACCCCTACATCCCAGTTATTCGACCAAGTCGCGAGCATGGGCATTGGGCGGGTATGGAGTGTGTTCCATGGAGTGAAGCGGAGATCCGTAAGTACGACGCCGTGTTGATCGCCACCGCCCACAAGGCGATCGATTACTTGGAGCTGTCGCAATGGGCTGGCTTGATCGTCGACACGCGGAATGCGATGCACGGAATCGCGGGGGCCGCTGAAATCGTTAAGGCTTAGAGCGGACGACAGTAAGGAATCATCCATGCAATTGTTTGCCAAGGTTCTGAGGAAACTGAGAGTGGCTCGTTACTTCAATCAGCGAGTGAAACTGGTTGAAAATGGGCGGGAGTTTATGATCCCGCTCCTCGGAGATCTAGGGTATAGCAATTTGAGTTTAACAGAACCGTGGATGACCGTGTTGTTTAAGCGATTGTCCCCGATCTTTGAAGCGGATGAATTTGTATTCGTCGACGTCGGCGTAAATATCGGGCAGACATTGCTCAAATTGCGCAGTGTATTCCCAGATGCGAGGTATGTTGGATTCGAGCCGAATCCAACTTGTGTGTATTATGTGAACACACTCATTGATTCGAATGCTTTTCAAAACGTAAGCGTCTTTCCTGTTGGAATTTCTAGTACAGCGACTGTACTCAGTCTCAATCTATACGGAGAGCAGAGCGATGATAGTGCGGCATCGTTGATCGAGAACTTCCGCCCCGAGCAGCGCGTGTATCGGTCGATCCATGTTCCTGTCTTCCCGGTGGAATTGATCACGATCCCAGAACACATCGGGTTTCTCAAGATCGACGTCGAAGGGGCTGAGTTGGAGGTGTTAAGAGGGTTTGCACCTCAGTTGAGAGAGTTTCGGCCTGTCGTGTTAACTGAGATTTTGCCGGTCTACAAAGAAGAAAACCTAACTCGGTTGGAGCGGCAGGAGTCCATTGAGCGAATGATGCGGGACCTCGACTATCGGTGCTACCGAGCGATGCATCCTGCCGGAGTATTTTCCGAGTTAGTTTCCATCGATAGGATAGGAATACACGCGTCGGTTGAATGGTCCGATTACCTTTGGGTGCCCGCTGAGCGTGACGCCATGATTCGCGATTGGTTTTCTAACAAGTGATACTGGTTGCGACGTCAAGGTTCGATCGATTTCGTCTATTGCGGTTATCCGGAATTTACCATTGATTTTCGAGCGGTTGGGCAGTTACCGATTCTTAAAATCTGTCCTCGCGGTGTCTTCTGGAAATGTCTTAGGGGCAGGGACTCAGATATTTTTTGCGCCTATACTCGGGCGGATTTATACCCCCTACGATTACGGATTGTTGGGTGCGTACTTAGGTGTGGCAGCATTGTTGGTAGGATTGGGCAATTGGCAGTATTCTCAAGCGATTGTCGTTGAGAAGAGTGATCGCAATGCTGTCCACCTATTTGCAGGATGCCTATTCGCCACCTCGATAACGGCGATCCTATCAGGGGTTGTATCGATCGTCCTGATTTCGATGTCGGAGCAATTTGGAATCGTCAGAAATCGTTGGTGGTATGCGATGTTACCTGTATCGGCATTGGTTGCCGGATGGACAGGAGCATTGGCTGCGATGGCCAACCGGCAGGGGTTGTATGGTCGCATAGGTGCGATAATGTTTCTGCCTGGGTTGGTCACTGCACTGCTTTCGGTACTGCTGGGTTGGTACCTCAAGAACGCCCTTGGGCTTTTTCTAAGTTACGTCATCGGTCAATTGATCACGCTTTGGATGTATTTAGTGGTTGTTCGGTCTCCGTTTGGGAATGGTGTCCGAGTCACACGCCCTAGGGTGATGGCTATGATGCGCAAGCATCATCGCTTTGCGCTGTTCACGACACCAACTGGATTTCTGACGACGTTCGCATTCAATTCACCCGTATACTTGTTGGCTGCAAGCGGCGCGACTAGTTCAATAGGGTTGTTTTCGCGAGCGAATCAGTTGCTGACGATGCCGATACAGTTGATCGGAAATTCCATCGCGATTGTATTTCAGAGAGAAGCGGCGATTCAGTATCAGGACCAAGGAAACTGTTGGGCGATATTCAAGAAAACGTTGGCAACGTTGCTGGCGATTGGCGTTGTGCCTACATTGGTTTTGGCAGCGTTTGCCCCTCAATTGTTCACGGTGGTACTTGGACCGAATTGGACGGCCGCGGGCGATTACGCGAGAATCCTGGCACCGATGTTGCTTCTGAGGATGGTTTGCAGTCCATTGTCGACAGTTTTTTACATCGCTGGGAAGCAAAAAGAGGACTTCGTGCTTTCCATTGCCACATCGTTTTTGATGTTCGGATGCATCGCGGTCGCGTACGCTAGCTTCGGCACCCCCATGGCGGTTATCTCTGGATTTTCAGTTGGATACGCGATTACGTATTTGATTTATATCGTACGATCTGCTCAACATTGCGTGAGGAAGACGTAGGATGCCGACGCTCGAAAGCGTGTGGACGCTCCCGTACAGAATTCTCCGAAAGCCTCTTGAGTTGCTTCCGTATTTTCGATTCGACCGAGAGACGCGTTTCACTCAAACGCCAGCCACGATAGAGGCATGGATTTCTCAGAATGTCTTCGGGCGCAATCGCGGACCGTATTGGCCGGTGCATCCATCGAGTTGCGTCATAGGTTGGAGGAGCATCCTGGTTGGAATCGAGACGTCTCCGGGTTTAATGCCAGGTTGCTATATACAAGGGATTGGCGAGGTGCAGATTGGGGACTATACCCAGATCGCGAGCAACGTTGGAATTATTAGCGCGAATCATGATCTGCATGATAGTCGGGTGCACCACGCAGAGCGTGTAGAGATAGGTGCCTATTGCTGGATAGGCATGGGAGCAGTTGTTTTGCCGGGGGTGACATTGGGTGACTTCACCATCGTCGGGGCCAATTCAGTGGTGACCAAGAGTTTTCCAGATGGTTACTGTGTGATCGCAGGAAATCCTGCGAAGAAGATTCGTGAACTGGATCGATCTAAGTGCCAGCGGTACACAAGTCCACATGAGTACCATGGGTTTATTAAAAAAGATCGATTCCCCCAGTATCGAGCGCGATACCTTCATGTGTAACAACATCGTCATTGGGCGAATGGGTACGTTTATTGGGGTGACGGCACAACTCCGATGGCTCCACGACGGTGAGTCCGAGAGGCCATGATCACCATTGTCGATTACGGTACTGGGAATATTCGATCCATCGAGAATATGCTTCGGGTGCTAGGGCATGAGTCCAGGATATCTCGGGATCCCGAGGATATCGTCAGGGCATCAAAGATCATTCTGCCTGGGGTAGGACATTTCGATTACGGAATGCGACAGCTGAGGAGCAGTGGATTAATTGGGGTTCTCGGTGAATCCGTAATGTCTAGGCACGTTCCAGTGCTTGGTATTTGCTTAGGGGCTCAGTTGTTAACACGTCGAAGTGATGAAGGGAGCGAACCAGGGCTTGGTTGGGTTTCAGCGGAAACGCGCTGTTTTGATCGGCGTCGATTACCGGAGTCGCTTCGCATACCGCATATGGGTTGGGCGGACACCGAATATCAGTTAGGGCATCCCTTGTTTGCTGGTTTCGCAGAAACACCACGGTTCTATTACGTTCATTCGTACCACATGGTGTGTGATGATCCCAACAATGAACTTTGTCATGCGGTTCACGGTTATCGCTTTGTTAGCGGAGTCGTTCGCGAGAATATTCTCGGTGTGCAATTTCATCCCGAAAAAAGCCATCGCTTTGGAAAGCTCATTTTAGACAATTTCGCGAAGTGGTTTCCGCAGCGCGGGGCGGGTGAATTCGCATGATACGCATGCGCGTGATTCCAACGCTTTTGATTGATAGAAACGGAGGATTGGTAAAATCGGTTCGGTTTGGAAAGAGGACCTATATCGGCGATCCGATAAATGCGGTCCGTATATTCAATGAGAAGGAAGTTGACGAGTTGATTTTGCTGGACATCGATGCGACAGTCGATTCCAAAGGCCCGAACTTTGCGGTGATCGAGGACATCGTAAGCGAAGCCTTCATGCCGGTGGCGTTCGGTGGTGGGGTTGGTACGGTCGGGCAGATGGCGACCATATTGCGGAGTGGTGTTGAGAAGGTGGTTTTGAACTCTGCGCCTCATGGTAATCCTTCTTTGATCGGAGAAGCGGTTGCGCGATTTGGCAGTCAAAGTGTCGTGGCTGGGATCGACGTTAAGAAGTCAATCTTTGGAAAATACAGTGTGGTCATCCAGTCGGGGAGAAAGAGCCTTGGCAAATCACCAACGGAGATAGCCAAGCAATTCGAACAAAGTGGGGTTGGCGAGTTGATAATTTACGCGATCGATCGTGATGGAATGCGGTCGGGATATGACATCCCTTTGTTGCAAAGTGTGGCGAGTTGTGTCGGGGTTCCTGTTATCGCATGTGGTGGCGCTGGTTCGCTTGAGGATTTCGTTGAGGCGCATGATATCGCGGGTTGTTCGGCTGTAGCAGCGGGTAGTATGTTCGTCTACCAGAGTTCTACTCAGGGGGTATTAATCAATTACCCAAGCCGTGATCAATTGGATGCCTGCGTCTTTTCCAAATTGCGATGCAACATAGAGCCACGAGTGCTCTAATTCTGAGTTTCCATATGACGCAGGGATATTTCAAAGAAGTGATTTCGCCTGGCCAACCTGGGTACCAGATCTGTGCGAAAACCATTATGGATACTTCAGATCGGCAAATTTCGTTTGATGCCGACGGGGTATCGAACCATTACCGAGAGTATTTCGAGCAGGATCGCTACTATGTTTTTCGTGGGGAAGAAGGAACCGAGCGACTCCAGGAGATGGCTCGAAGGATAAGCCATCAGAGAGGTGGTAGGAAGTACGATTGCATTTTGGGGCTAAGCGGTGGCGTCGATAGCACTTATCTATGCTTGCTCGCTAAGCAACTAGGCCTAAGGCCACTGGTCGTGCATTTCGACAACGGGTGGAACTCTGAGTTGGCTGTTAGCAATATCGAAAACACGGTTCGACGTCTCGGGTTTGATCTCTACACCTACGTCTGCGACTGGATGGAGTTTCGGGAGTTGCAGCGTTCGTATTTCGCTGCGAGTGTCGTCGATATTGAGGTTTTAACAGATCATGCTTTCATGGCGACGCTGTATCAGCAGGCTTTAAAGCATCGTATTAAATACGTATTAGGTGGGATGAATTGTGTGACTGAGGCGATTCTCCCGAGCGATTGGATTTACAATAAGAACGATTTGGCCAATATCAAAGGGATACAGAATCGTTTTGGTTCGACGCGATTTTCGAGGCTTCGTTCGTTTCCGAGCATGGGGCCGGATCGACGTCTCTATATCCAGCGGGCACTCGGGATCGAAGTTTTGAGTCCCTTAAATTGGGTCGATTATCGGTACGATCGGGTCAAAGAGCAAATCAAGTCGGAACTTGGTTGGCGGGACTATGGTGGAAAGCATTACGAATCTGTTTTCACACGTTTTTACCAGGGTTACATCCTGCCGAAGAAGTTCAAGTTCGATAAGCGGCGTGCGCACTATTCGACGTTAATTTGTTCTGGTCAGATGACTCGCGAGGATGCTGTCTCTCGCATGGATGAACCAGGATATCGCGAGGAGCAATGCAAACAGGATCTTCCTTTTGTTCTTAAGAAGCTTGGGTATTCGAGAGACGAATTTGAGCACTATATCCAGTCGCCGAGGGTCGAGCATTCGGTATATGGCGTGGAGAGAGGGTTGCATGACAGGTATCCCTGGCTCGGTTGGATGAAGCGACTGGTAAGGAATGTGATCCCGAAGAAAACGGGTTAGAGCGGCCAAATGGCATTATTGGTTGAGAGTTTAGGTTGATCGATTCCGCCGATACAAAAACTTCGACCCATAGTTCGGCTCTTAAGCGTATAGATACTATTTTCGATGGTGCTAGACAGATTCTTGAACGTTCATTTTCTCGAGGGCAAAGAAACGGTCCTCGTAATGTCACCACAACCATGGTCGGGGTTCAAGGTTTCCAAGCATCATTATGCGATGGAGTTGGCTCGTCAGGGGAATCAGGTTGTGTTCCTCGACCCGCCATCCACCCAACGAGATCTTCGGGGCATTGAGAGCGCTACGGAAACTTTCGACGGTGGATCGCTTGAGGTTATCCGTTACAAGACCTGGTTTCCCTATAACATCAAATTTCATGCCCGGCCGCTGTACGACCTTGCGATGCGAGTGCAGGCGCAACTAATTCTGAAATACGTTGGTAAGAGCTTTTCGGTGGTTTGGGATTTTGATGAAAGTTATCAGTTCAATAGCCTTCGTTGGTTTGGTAAGGGGACTAGGATATTCCATCCCGTTGATCAAGTAACGCCGGGTAGGTCTGACACGAAGAATGCGGATGTTATTCTTTCTGTAGCAGCGTCGATCGCTGACCGATTCAAGGCAAGTGCGATCCCCAGTTTAGTCGTACCGCATGGCTTGTGTCGCGAGTACGAGGAGTATGGTAGGAGCACATTGAGCGATATCGAATCGGGAACTTCCAATACACGTTTGTCTGAACGACGTCTAAGAGTCGGGTATGCCGGAAATCTGTTGGCGAAGGCGGTTGATCGACCGGTATTTCTGGAATTGATAGCGAACCATCCAGAGGTGGATTTTGAGTTGTTCGGTCCGTATGAGTCGAAGGAAGCCCAGCCCGCGTTAATTCAAGAATGGGTGGCTGCCTTAAAAAGGTATCCGAATGTTCACTGCCATGGTCTTGTACATCCACAAAGGATCATCGAATTAGCACCGACGATTGATATGTGGCTTGTTTGCTACGATGTTAGCTTGGATCATAATGGTGGGGCGAACAGCCACAAGATACTCGAGTATCTCGCAACCGGTAGCCCTGTCGTTTCAAACCGAATCAGCGCATACACCGACGTTGATTTTGTCGCAATGCCGTCCACATCGAGTAACTGCGATTTGTTGCGTATATTCCGCGAGGCGTTAGGAAATTCTTCCCATTGGAGTTCCGGGGCAAAGAAGAAGCGAATTGAGTTTGCCCTAAAGCATACCTATCGAAAACACTTGAAGACGATCGAGTCGTTTTTAAGTACGAGTTGCAATGGTCAGCAACCCAAGTAATTCTAAAGAGGCTTGTCAGGCGAAGAAGGGTGTAGTGGCTTTTGTACAGTACACATCGCCTGCGGTTTACCCGCCGATCATGAATGCGGCGCAATCGCTTCACTCTAGCGGCTATGAGGTACGTCTATGGGGGGTACAAGCGTTCGGCGATGCGCAGGGCATGAAAATGCCAACGAAAGATGGAATGCATCTTTGGCTGATGAGAGGGTGTCGGCCTGGGGTGAGGCAAAAAATACACTACGCGAGATTTGTTTTCATGTGCGTGGTTTGTTCATTGTGGTACCGTCCCAAGGTTATTTATTGCTCTGATCTTTGGTCGTATCCAATCGGTTGGGTTTTATATCGGATGCTGGGATTCACGGTGATTGCTCACGAGCACGACACACCTGCAGTGGGTGGGCGGATAGCGACTGGTGTGTGTTTCGCCGCGCGCCGTAGGCTATTTCCTCACGTGCCCGTTGTATTCCCACAGAAGCAGCGAGCGGAAAAGGTTTCGCGAGAGATTGGAGTTGGCAGTTATTTCATTGTTTGGAATTGTCCTCGACGAGATGAGATCTGCGGTCGGGGACTGCCTGATGGAGATGAGGTAGTACTCTGGTACCACGGTTCCATCGTTCCAAGTCAATTTCCAAAAGTGATCGTGGATGCAATCGCTATATTGCCCGGAAATTACAGTTTGAAATTCGCGGGGTATGAGACCATTGGGAATCGTGGATACATCAGCGATTTCTTAGATTATGCCCAATCGCGCGGGGTTGCTAAACGGGTGAAGTACGTTGGGACGATTCCCACGCGGACCGAATTGTTCGAGTGGGCTTCGAAATGCGATATAGGCCTAGCGCTGTTTGATCGCGAGTTTCGGGAGCCGATGGTTGGGGCGTCGAATAAGCCTTTTGATTACCTTGCCTGTGGATTGGGAGTTTTGGCAAATGGAACCGAGGAGTGGAAATCTTTCTTCCGTGACGTACCAAGTGTGATTCATTGCGATCCATCTGACGCGGAAAGCATTGCCCGCGTTTTGCTTGAGATCCATTCGGATCGTAAGCTATTTGCCGATGCGAGAGCGTTCGGTACGACGAGAATGCTTAGCGATTGGTATTACGAAAAGCAATTTGAGAAGGTTTTGGATGAGATTGAGTCTGCTCCTGATACCAGAGCACTGGTGTAGCAATATTGATGCGATGGTCTTAATGAGGCTTATGTTTAAGTCACATGCTTTCGATTCTTACTAGCCATCCTATTCAGTACCAGGTTCCCCTTTGGCGAACCATCACCGCGCGAGGCTTGGATGCTCAAGTTTGGTTTTTGACGAACCACGGGCTGAAGAATGCGCTCGATCGTGAGTTCGGAGTCCAATTCGCATGGGACGTCGAGTTGCTCGGTGGGTATGAGCACGATTTTCTGTCGCTGCACCAACCGGTGGATATGTCCAGGTTCCGAGGGGTTCGGCTGAAGGAAGAGCTGGGATCGAGGTTGAAGTCAGTCAGGGCAACGCATCTCTGGGTGGAAGGATGGCGGTATCAGGCGTTCTGGCAAGCGATTAAAGCTGCAAAAAAAGAGGGTGTTCGGATCGTATTGAGGGGCGAGACAAATGCGCTGGGGCGGCGGGGAGTTGCCAAAAGAGTGGCGAGGCAACTGATCCTCCGGCCATTGCTGGCAAAGGTGGACGCCTTTCTATGTATTGGTACGCAGAATCGGCGGTTCTATGAGCAGTATGGGATAGCCACGAACCGTATGTTCACGGCACCGTATTGTGTGGACAACGATTATTTTGTTTCTGCAGCCGAGCGGCTCCGTCCCGAACGAGCGAGGCTTCGGTTGAAATGGGGGATCGCTGACGACGCAGTTGTTGTACTCTTTTGCGGCAAGTTTATCGAAAAGAAACATCCGATGCATTTGGTTGAAGCCGCAAGGTTGCTGGTGCCTGATTGTCCTCGACTTCACCTTTTGTTTGTTGGTGGTGGGGACCAAGGGAGGCAACTGCGTGAAAACGTCTCTGTGGTTCACGATTCTGAACTCGGGGCCTGTCGAAGCGATTCTATAAGGTCAGGAATGCCTCGAGCGTCGTTTGCGGGGTTCCTGAATCAAAGTCAAATTCCCGAAGCGTATGCGGTGGCCGACATGTTGGTGTTGCCGAGCGACCACGGAGAGACGTGGGGACTGGTGGTGAACGAGGCCATGGCGAGTGGCATTCCGGCGATTGTTAGCGATCAAGTAGGTTGCGCTGTCGATTTACCTCAGGTGCTTGATCCGAAGTTTGTGTATCGATTTGGGGACATTGAGGGATTAAGGCGTGCGATCCAGCACTGCGATAAGTCACATTTTTCGAGAGATGCAGTTCGAGTCGTCGCGGGGCGATGCCATTTGATGCACACCGTATGCGCGATTGAGACAGTGCTCTACGGCCAGAGCGACGCGCTTCGGGGCTAGGGAGTTTAGGGAAACCTTGAGCGACACGTTACACCCCACGAATCAAGTCGAACGCTGCGAGCGAGTTGTGATCGTCGGGAATGGTGGCGATTGCCATGTTGGAGCTCATTTCATGGAGGCTGCGGATCTGCTGGGTTGGGAATCGCAACTGGTGGATATCGAGAAGATTCGTGCATCGAAGTGGCGGGTGCGAGTCTATTGGCATTTATTAGGGCGGCGCGATCCGCGAAAGAAAGCTCTGAACGGGATGTTGACCGACGTATGTGACAGGTTTCAACCCGATTGGGTTTTGGTAACCGGTCGTATTCCAATAGCAGCGACCACTATTCGGCGGGTGCAGCGACGTGGTATCCGGATTGTAAACTTCATGACGGACGACCCATGGAATCCGATCTATCGAGCCCGATGGTTGATGGACGCGATGAAACAGTACGATGCCATTTTCACTCCGCGACGTTCGAATATTAGAGATTTCGAGACGTTGGGGGCTCGACAGGTGCACTACCTTCCGTTCGCTTACAGTTCGCTCAAGCACGAAGCGAAAGGGCCTGAAGGGCGCGAGGAGGATTTGGGCGATATCCTATTTGTTGGCGGGGCTGATTCGGATCGGATATCCTATGCGCGGGCGTTTCGGGGTACAGGAATGCGGTTAGTGCTTTTTGGAGGGCACTGGGATCGTTATCCTGATTTGATGGCATCCTGGCAGGGGATGGGCGATTTGAATACGGTACGAGAGGCCTGTTCTCGGTGTAAAGTCACATTGGTCCTTCCGCGGCACGCGAACCGGGATGGTCATGCGATGAGGTCGTATGAGACTGCTGCATCGCGCGGGTGCATTCTGGCCGAAGATACAGACGATCATCGGGCTATATACGGGACAGGAACTGGTGGGGGAATGTTTTTTTCCGGATTGGCGGATATGGTTGAGAAAGCAAGGTTATTGGTGGGTGATCGGAATGCTCGGATGTTTCAGAGAAACGCAGCTTATCGTCGAATTGTAGAAGAGGGACGAAATACTTACTGTGATCGATTGAAGTCCATGGGAGCGAGTGTTTCTCGTTCGGGTAGCTGAGATGCTGTTTGAAACAGGTACTAAAACAGCGGCCACGAACGCGTCTTCCGTTCGTTCGATTAGAGGAACTGGAAGCATCGTCCCTGCGATATTCCCGCAAGTTTACTGGGGGGTGATAGCGGCAGCTTTGGGTTATTGCTACTTCAAGGCGGAGGAAACGGATGGGATCGTTCTTGTATTAGCGACGACGCTTGTGATCCTGTCGGCGATTCCGTTATTTATCTATTTGCGATTTCCCGAAAAGCACTCTGTGATACCGGTATTTGCCTTTAATTCGCTTTACTATGGGCTCGCATTCGGAATCGTCTCGTTTTTTTCCTTTGAACGAAAATTTGAACCCTTTCGCGAGGTTGGTAAACTTCAGTTTGCGCTTGGGATTGTTGCTCTGGGAGTGATGTCTCAGATGATTGGGTACAAATTAATCTCGATTCGGCTTCTTCAAAAGAGGCAGGTTCTTCGCAAGTCAATGGAGTTGACTCAAGAGGAGCTAAGAGTCATCGGCTGGGTTTTTTGCGCAGGCGCATTGATAGCAATGGCGTTTGTTGACATCCTTCGAATTCCAACCTTTGGTCAGCTGATCCGATTATTCTCATTGGCGGGCCCTTCGATCCTTTTCTATATGTTTCTCAAAAGGAAACTGACACTGTTCGAGGCCGTACTTTTTTTCACGACAACGTTTTACTTGGTGTGGCAAGGATTCTTGACGGGGTCATTTGCCGAGGGACTTCGATTCGGGCTAATTCTGAGCCTTGTGGCATTGGTTTCAAAGCGGTTCTATATCTTTGTCGTCTTGGTAGTGGTTTTTGGGTCGCTACTGTTTTTGATCAATCCTATCAAGATGCAATACCGCAACCGTACATGGTTTTCGAACGACGGCGGTCAGTTAACCTCGTTCGAAAAATCGGAGATTCTGATCGACTGCATCGTTCGGCACTGGGGCAGTAATCGAGAGGATGTCTCTTTTGTGACCGGAAACAAGGGGACCATCGATCGGCTCAACCAAATGGGGCTATTTTTGGCGGTGGTCTCTAAGACGCCATCGAGTGTTCCGTATTGGTATGGTGAGACGATCTACGACATCATACCCAGTATGGTTCCACGCATTTTATGGCCTGGAAAGCCAATCAAGCGGTTTGGGAATGACTTTGGACATCGATACGGACTGTTGCACCATAGAGACAAGGCGACATCATTGAATCTACCGTGGGTCGTAGAACTCTACGCTAATTTCGGTTCTATCGGGATTCTGGTTGGAATGTTCGTGATTGGATTGGCGTTTGGTTACATCGAAAACGTTTTGCTCAATCGGGATGTGGAGACTGGTACTGAGGTGCTTTTGATTGGACTATTTGCCCCCTTGAGTTTTCCGGAATCGAATATCTCGCTTCTGTGGGGAGGGATTATCTTGGGATGGATTGCAATCCTTGCTACCGCCAAAATCTTCAAGGTCTTGGATCTATTCCAGAGGCGGAGGTTCGAGAGAAGAATTGCACGGTTGAAGTATTCGGAACGATCCCGACAGAAAATATGACTTTTCTGCAGCATTACCAGCGAAAGCGGAGGCCGCATGCGAACTACAGTCTGGAGTTTATATTCCAGGATGTTCGCGATCGACTCGGGACGAATGAGCCCATCGAGTTGGTAGTTGCGCCCTTTTTGAGTAAGGGTATTGTTCGACGCGCGGCGATTGTCCTGCACGCTTGGTGGTGTCAACGCGGAATCATGCATGTGACCGGTGACATTAATTTCGCAGCGATACTGCTCAGGCCACGTTCCAGTGTCTTAACAATACTCGACTGTGGTTTCGTCGCTCGGGGTGGGCACATAACGAGGACGTTGCTTAAGCTGTTTTGGTTGGATTTACCCGTTTCCCGCATGCGGTACATAACAACTATCTCGGAGTTCTCCAAACAGGAAATATTGCGTCTGACAGGTTGTGCAGAAGAGAAAATCACCGTGATTCCTGTGGCGATCTCGGACCGATTCGTGGCATCGCCGAGGGCGTTTCGAGAGGAAGTCCCCCGGATTTTGGTGGTTGGAACCGCTCAAAACAAGAATATTCAGCGAATCGCGATCGCGTTAAAAGGAGTTCGTTGCCAGCTGCATATTGTTGGCCAACCCTCTGCCGAGGATCTCGCGGCCTTGCAATTCAATGGCATTGACTATGAGAACGAGGTGGATCTGAACTCGGAACAGATTGTCGATGCATATCGGCAATGCGATCTGTTGCTGTTCCCCTCGACGTACGAAGGGTTTGGGATGCCGATCCTCGAGGCGCAAGCGACTGGTCGGCCCGTGGTAACGAGCAACGTAGCGTCGATGCCCGATGTTGCCGGTGATGCAGCATGCTTGGTCGACCCATTTTCGGCGGACTCGATAAGAGATGGCGTGCTCAGGGTTATTGAGAATGCCGAGTATCGCGAGGAACTGGTTCGGCGGGGTTACGATAACGTGAAGAGATTTCACCCTGATGTGATCGCGGACGCCTATGATTCGCTGTACCGAGAAATACAAGCAGGTTTATTGGGCGGGAGTCGTCCAGTTTGAGGATACTGCATGCAGTAAGAGATTTGGATGTGCGATCCGGTGGCCCATCTCGATCTGTGACCGCTACCGCAGAGTATGTGGCGCGCGAGGGTGGCGAGTGTGGCGTGCTTTACTCACGTCGAAGCGAAAAGGTCTATTACCGATCTAAGACGGATGAGCAATTTTCTCGCCATGAGTTACCAGGAACGGTGAGTGTAGATTGCTTGGATGCGGTGCTCCGCGACCAAAGGATTGATGTGTTGCATATCCATGGGATTTGGACCCGCTGGTTGCACCATGCGTGCGCCTACGCTTCGAGGCGATCGATACCTTACGTGATCGCACCGCGCGGGATGCTAGAAACGTGGGCAATGAATCAGAAGTGGATCAAGAAAAAGCTGGCATGGTGGGTCTATCAGCGAGGTGACTTGCAGTCAGCAGCGCGTATTCATGCCACCTCGGAACTCGAGAAGCAAGCGATTGAGGCATTGGGGATTACGACGCAGTGTGTTGTTATTCCCAATGGTGTTGAGATACCGGAATCAATTTCCTCGCAGTCTAATGCGACTTGTTCCGATAAGAGACGAGTTTTGTTCCTATCCCGACTGCATCCCAAAAAGGGTGCGGACTTGCTAGTCGAGGCGTGGGCTCGCGTGCACCCTTCTGGCTGGGACTGCGTCATTGCCGGACCAGACGACTCTGGTTACGCCAAGGAGATCAAACGACTGATCTCGAAGTATAAGTTGGAAGGATCGATTCATGTGTATCCGGAGATTGAGGATCAACAAAAGTGGCAGGCTTATCGAGAGTCTAGTCTCTTTGTATTGCCGTCGCATAGTGAGAACTTTGGGTTGGTGGTCGCAGAAGCCTTCGGGGCCGGTTTGCCCGTGATTACCACCACGAAGACTCCTTGGGCAAGGGTTAATGCAGACCGAAGTGGTTGGTGCGTGGAGGATACGATCGAAGGGATCACCTCGGCACTTCGTGCAGCGACGGGTTTCGATCGGCATGTTTTAAGTGAGATGGGTGCTAGGGGGCGCGCGGTGGTGGAACGCGAGTACTCGTGGAGAGCAACTGCGACCCAACTGATGTGCATGTACGAAGCGATGGGCGATTCGCATTCGAGAAAACGCAGTAGTGAGTAGCTTTCGTTTGAAAATCGATGGGGCATTGAAGGATGAATCGCAATCTTCCCGATTGCCGCTTGTAAAACAAGTATTATCGGACGGCTCGCGCCGTACCGCTTCCGTCTTTCAATTGGCTGCGATGGTTGCTGACTGCGGTATTTTCCAGCTCGTTTGTTAATAGCGAAACCGATCCAATTATGACAATCATTCTAGGACTGAACGCGTATCATGGCGACGCATCTGCGGCGCTGGTGCGCGATGGTGCTTTGCTATCGGCGGTGGAGGAGGAGCGATTCAATCGGATAAAGCATTGGGCAGGTTTTCCTATCGAATCGATTCGGTATTGCCTAGAGAATGCTGGAATTGGAATTGAGGATGTCGACCACGTGGCGATCTCCTTCAATCCGAAGGCAAACCTCGCACGGCGGCTCGGGTATGTGTTCAGCCATTTGCCATCCGCAAATGCCATCCTTGATCGACTGAAAAGGCAAACGCGTGTTCTAAGTCTGGAAGACCAACTTGCGAAAGGGCTGGAGGTAGAGCGATCGGCGATCAAAGCTCAGTTCCACCGCATTGAACATCACCAAACGCACGTCGCCGCGGGGTACTTGATCTCCCCGTTCGACGAGGCTGCTGTATTGTCGATCGATGGCATGGGGGATTTCACCAGCACGATGACCGCTAACGCCAGAGGATGCAATTGGCAGGAGTTGAGCCGTGTCTACTACCCTCACTCGTTGGGTTTTCTCTACACGGCAATCACCATGTACTTGGGATTCCCGTACTATGGCGATGAGTACAAGGTGATGGGGTTGGCACCGTATGGGGAGCCAGAGTTCGTTGAGTTCTTTCGACGCATGATCAGGCCGGTCGGGGACACCTTTGAATTGAATCTTGACTACTTCACGCACCATCGCCATGGGATCAAGATGAAGTGGAATGACGGAGCACCGATCATTGAACCATTTTCGAGCGATCGGTTGGTGAAAGAATTAGGTCCGTCTCGGGGAAAAGGAGAGGAGTTAACATCGCGGCATGACAACATCGCGAAATCTCTCCAGGTCGTGACTGAGGAAATCATCATTCACTTGCTTGAAAGATTGCATGCCAGGACCAAGAGTGAGAATGTATGCATGACAGGAGGTTGCGCCATGAACTCGGTAGCGAATGGCAAAATCACCAGTCGCACACCGTTTAAGAATGTCTATGTCCCAGCGGGTGCAGCGGATAACGGTACTGCGTTCGGAGCGGCCTTCTATGTTTGGAATCAGCGATTAGGGAAACCGCGATCGTTTGTTCAGGATCACGCGTACTTAGGGTACGAGGCGAGCGATTCCGAGTGCTTGGCCGCGATCCAGGCGTCGGGTTTGCCTTACGAGGAATTGGAGGAGGATGCGTTGGTTGATCGAACGACCGATTTGATCTTGGATGGAAAGGTTGTTGGCTGGTTCCAAGGTCGCATGGAATTCGGAGCTAGGGCGTTGGGGAATCGCTCGTTGATTGCGGACCCTCGGCGAACCGACATGCGGGACATTATCAACTTGCGGATCAAGTTCCGCGAAAAATTCCGGCCGTTTGCACCGAGCATTTTGGAGGAGCATGTTGGCGAGTGGTTTGATATTTGTGAACATGCGCCGTACATGGAGAAAGTGCTTCCCATCCGACCAGAGAAACGAGCCTTGATTCCTGCGGTCACGCATGTGGATGGAAGTGGTCGCTTGCAATCGGTTTCTACAAAGACAAATCCTCTGTATCATCGGCTCATCTCCAGGTTCTATGAGAAAACGGGTGTGCCAATACTTTTGAATACGTCCCTCAATGAGAACGAACCGATCGTTCGGATCCCCTCAGAAGCGATATCGTGTTTTCTTCGCACGGATATGGACGTACTGGTTTTAGGGAATCGAATAGTGTCTCGAGGGGGTAGGGCTTTAAAATCATGAAGCGATTCGTGAATACGATTCTTCGAAGGTTTGGCGTGGAGGCTCATGGCATTGGGTATTTGGAAAAGCTTTCGCGTTCGAGTTTTAAGAACGATGCGTTCCAGGTGCAACGGAAGCTATTTGAGGAGGTGGTCAGATCTGGCAGGGGAGCAGGGACAATCGTTGACGTGGGAGCGAATCGTGGTGGAACGGCTCTTCGGTATTTAGAGTTTGACGACAGGGCTGCAATCCACTGCTTTGAACCGACACCTACGCATTTGGAAACACTTCGAGAGCGTTTCCGAGAAAGCCCGCGAGTTTACGTGCATGAGTGTGGATTAGGATCGAGGTCTTGCACGATGAACATGCACATCAATCGTATGCAAGATACGAACTCATTACTTGAGTCGACCCGAATAGGAGCGACCTCTGACAAAAGTTGTGAAACTGTTGGGGAGATCGAAATTGACATTCGTACGCTTGATGATGAATGCCATCGGTTAGGTCTGGATTCCATCGATCTTTTGAAGTTGGATGTGCAAGGTTACGAACTTGAGGTTTTGCGTGGGGCGAGCGGCTTGTTGAATGATCGAAAAATTCAATTGATTTACACGGAGACCTATTTCAAGCCGCAGTATCACAACCAACCGCTTTTCTGGGAGGTTGGATCCTTCCTCGCTGGGTTTGGGTTCTCGCTCGTGGATTTTTATGATTTGTATTACAACGACAGGCAGGTCCTCTGGGGTGACGCGATCTTCTGCTTGACCGAATAGTGCAATTGGTTGTCGCGGATGGGTATTTCCATGAATCACTACAATATGCCGGATCGCTATGTTTGGGCGGATCTTCCGAGAGGAGGACTTGGGAATAAGCTCTTCGTTTGGGCCAATGCTCAGGTGTTCGCTGATCGCAGTCGAGTTCCTTTATTTGTGACAGGTTGGAATAATCCCTTTGGTTTGCGTACCTTTTTGAAAGGTGGGGGGATTCGACGGTATGGTGCACTGTTTCAATACTCAGGCGTGGGAAGGTCGTTGCTTTGCAAGTGGGACAAGACGATCTCTGAGAAGCTGGATGAGCCAGGATTAGATTTACGCTTGGAGTCAGGGAGTCGAGCTCGATTCACAAAACTGCCCCCCTGGCAAGAGTGGTTTTTGCCGTTGATTCCACATCGGGCGATGGTTGTGAAAGGGTTCCACGAGATATTGAGTGAACGCGTTAAAGCTGAGATGGTTCATTTGACGGGTGCACCGATCGCTGTGCATGTGCGGCTTGGTGATTTTCGTAGGGTTGGCAAGCATGAAGAATTCTCGAAAGTCGGAAATGCTCGAACGCCTATGGAGTATTTTTGTCGGCTGTGCGAGCGTATTCGTGAAACGATTGGTTGGGATGCACCCATCCGAATTTACTCAGATGGTAAGGATAATGAGCTGCAGGAACTCCTCCGAATGCGAAACGTGAACAGAGCGAGAGATCGAAATCCCGTTCTCGATATGATCGAGATGTCTCTCAGTAAGGTTCTTATTTGCAGTGCTGGCAGTAGTTTTTCTCAATGGGCTGCGTTTCTAGGTACTCAACCGGTGATTGCTCATTTCGAGCATTTTCATCATCGAATTCGCGAACCATCGACAACTGTATTTGAAGGAGTTGCGAATCCGGACGATGGAGACTGGGATCCACTTTTAATCCGTAACCTGGTTGAAGGACTACAGCGTCCTTAGGTGTGAAGTGATTGTTCCGATCGGACACCGGGGAATGAAGAGATTTTGCTGCGTAACGCGATGGGATTTTTACCAGCTTGGAATCCCAGTCATTGCATTATCGCCGCTTTTATATTCGCAGGGGACGTTTTTGTGGGGGAAGCAGCACCTGCAGTTTTTTCCCCTCGCGATCGCGGCGGTTTGCTATTTTATCGCTACGGAATGGGAGCCGGCGGTCGCGGTCGAACTACGGAAGCAGGCCTATGCCAAGGGGCTTTCTTGGTTGGTGGTTTTGCTGGTTGTTGGAAGCTCTCTGCTATATAGTTCGTGGCTGGCGCATGCCACGATCGTGTTAGCCCTCTTTACCTGGGCTCTGGGGCGTGTCGGCAACTTGTCGCTGTTAAGATTGATCGGTATTTGTGGTTTGGTTGCTATCACGATTCCGTTCCCCTTTGGTGGCGATCAAGCATTGATCGAATGGCTGCAAAAGGCGTCGTCGCTCGCTTGTAGTCGCATGATGGATGTTTTAGGGATCGTCCACGTCCGAAGCGGCAACATTATGGAGATCACGGCGAAACCGTTGTTTGTCGAAGAGGCATGCAGTGGGGTAGATAGTCAATACGCATTGATGGCAGTAGCGGGAGTGTTGCTCCTCATTGGCCGAGCGAGTTTGTGGGTTTCGATTGCTACGATTGTGACCGTTCCGATTTGGGCCATCTTGGGGAACATCCTCCGCATTTTCGCCATCGTTCTGGGGCTTGAGTATTGGAACCTGGACCTTTCTGAAGGTACCAAGCACACGTTGCTCGGATTGGTCTGCTTCTCGATGGCTGCATGGGCGCATTGGAGCTCCGTTCAGTTTCTGAATTTTCTAGAGACCTTTCGGCGAATTCCCGTAAACCAATCGACGACCGCCGCCACGCAAACACTGTCACCTGGGAATTCGATCGCGTCCTACCCAGGTCTATTTCCGTTTGCAGCCTGCTGCGGTTTGATTCTATTTGCACCTTTCGGATGGTTCTTGATTGTCGGCAACCGAGCGCAAGGTGTGATTCCGTCGATGGGACGCGAGTTCGTGGAGAGGTTTCCAGGTAGAGAGGCGGCGTTTGCGAGAGCGGAAGGGACCGTCCTTGGCTTCGATACACAAAGCCGTTCACGCGATGATTTGCAAGGTCAATATTCACGCAGTTGGAGGCTTGCGACGGCACGAGGGCTTGAGATCATTTCGCTTGACATGCCATTCCGTGGCTGGCATCCGTTGTGGGGATGTTACGAGCTAGGGGGGTGGAATATCACGACGAAGGATTTGATTTCAAGTCCTGCTGGTATTTCCGGATCGGAATGGCCGATTTATGAGGCGGTTCTCGCCAATGATTTCGGTGAGCACGCAGTGTTGCATTTTGTGCTATTCGATCGTAGCGGATCGCCTTACATTCACGAAAAAACACGGATGTTTCTGGCCGAGAAAGATCGAAAATATCGGACCCTTTTTCAAGAAGTGATCGCGTTGTCGAACCAATTGCAAGGGGATCGATTGCCAATCACCTATCAGCTGCAGATGCTTTCCAAGTCGGACGAGGCTTTCAATCAGTCTGATGTGGTCGCATTGCGGGATCGGTTTGTGAGCATGCGGGATCGGGCGATGACCGAGGTAATCCCGGCCCTGCAATCCTTGCCAGATGGTTTCTGAGTCAGCATCCCGATTGATGACAATGCGTTCGCAATATTGGGAATGGAGCAAGCCGTCACTTGTACTGGCGATAGTAACGCTGCTGTTTGTTGTTGCGAGTTCGTTCACGCAGCGTCACATTGAAGCGCACTATCGCGGTATTGTGTCATCTACCCTGGAAAAAGTGGCTGGGAATACCCATGCAAGTATTGCTGAAATCCGGCGTGCCGAACTTGCGAACAAGCGGTTGGGGCAGCATGCAACAGACCCGTCCGAGTTGCAATTCACGGCGGCAAGATTGGCCAACGATGCTGCGATGATGCATGCATCCAGGGCGATGAAATTTCGAGAGGAAGGAGAATGGAAGCGTGCCGGGGAGGAGATGGAGTTAAGCCGAATGGCTGCGCGTCGAACGGTGGATTCGATGCGTCGGCTCGGGAAATTGAATGGCAAATTGGGTGCAGGCGCGAGACTGTGGTTGATTGAGGAGAGTGTCCCAAGTCGCCCGCTCATGGACGAGGGTTGGAGTTCCTACTGGCGTGAGGCCAACTCGCAGATATCCCAGTCGATTGCTGACTGGGATGTTGACGAAACGTTATCGTTGAAGGCTATGCGACTGAGTGCATTGAGTTCTCTTTCAAGCGCATTGGATTTAAACTTAGTTGCAGGTATGACGGATCTGAACGAACGCCGTGGTGAGGTGGAGATCGTACTGAGACAGGTAGCGAAGGCCGCAGATTTAGATCCTCGATGCTTGATGATTCGGATCGAGGGAATGGAATGCTTGGAACCAGGGAAAGGCGTCCCGATCGCGAGGTCTCGGTTTAAGGATTTATTGGAGGGTGTGGTTGAGGTCCACGGATTGGATGGCAGGCAGCGAGAGATGGAAAGGATCGATTCGGTATTCGTTTCTCTCTTAGTGCTCGATAGTACGGACGAAGCATTCGCATATGCGATGAATCAATTGGCAGCACAGACGCTGGTGGATCACGAATCACTCCGCGCCGTGCTAAGTCAATCCGTGCTGAGAGCTATAGGTCGTGCCTATTGGTTTCCGGATGGGGAGACGACGAATTCGAAGCGATTGACAGGGCTAATCCGAGGGTTGTTTTTGATTGGGGGCAAATATCCTCAGGTTTTAGCGTTCATAGATCGAATCGTGTTCAAGACGGGTTCAGACGGCGTCGCTAACGACGTAAGTGAAGCCCTTTCGCGTGAGATAGATTCTGGGATAGCAACAGGGGTTCGGTGGTTGCGAGACCGGTTGGTTTTGGGTGAGGTCGAGGATGAGGATACGGACCGCACATCACTGGATGGCGTAGACGATGAATTGGCGCTTCCTTTGCTCGGATACATTGGACACACAATCCGCACGAAGCAATGCACACCGGATATTGCGTTCGGTGCGATTGAGGAGATGGCTGGAAATTGGCCGTCGATCGGCGAATTGAAAGTGGCGCACGCCATGTTGGCGATAGAGTTAGGACGCGATGACCAAGCCATTGCGATTTTGTCGGAATTGAACGAAAAGATTCCGGACAATTCACAAATACAGAACTTGCTTGTTCAAGCCTACGAGCGGGCGTTGAAAAATAGATGACGCGAATCTCTATTATCACCGCGGTGTACAACCGCGTGTCCACGATCGAATGCGCTTTGCATTCGGTTCGGGCCCAAAAAAATGCTGAGATCGAATTGATCGTGGTGGATGGGATGTCCGATGACGGTACCGCGAAAGTACTGGACCGGAATCGGTCGCAGATCGATATCTTGATTCAAGAACCGGACGATGGAATCTATGATGCGCTCAATAAGGGACTGAACGCAGCGAGCGGAGATGTTATTGGTTTTCTTCACGCGGACGATTTTTTTGCCAACAGCACCGTGATTGAGAGTGTGGCACGACAGTTCGACGGCACGGATTGCGAGGGAGTTTACGGGGATCTGTTGTATGTTTCCGCGGACGACCCTGATGCGGTGATTCGGTACTGGCGAGCGGGTTGCTTCAGCGAGGCGAAGCTTCGGTGGGGCTGGATGCCGCCTCACCCTACAGTGTATCTGAGACGCGATGCGTACCGTAGGCTTGGAGGTTTTCGAACCGACCTTCAGATTGCGGCCGACTATGAGATTCTGGTGAGGATGTTCGCAAAGCATCGGCTCGATATGCGGTATCTTGAGCAGATCCTAGTCAAGATGAGGGTGGGTGGCAAAAGCAACGCATCGCTCAAGAACCGGATGCTCGCCAATCGCGAAGACCGAAGGGCTTGGGAGATCAATGGCATGTGTCCGCCAACCGGATTGCGTTTCACGAAGCCGTTACGCAAATTATCTCAGTACTGGCAGCGACCGAGTCGTGGAGGGTAGAAGTGGCATTGCGCACGCGTTCGTGCCCGAAGTCGATGGCGGCTCGGGCGGTTGTTTTGGTTTCTCGTCTATGCATCACCAGTGGAATCGTTCCTTCGCCAACACTTCACAGGAACATCGTTGGAAAGAGTTTTTTTCACTACGACATTTTGACGTAGTGGGTTATAGTGTTCGTAAATGGCTCATGAGAACCTTATGGGGGGTCGGCCTCTTTCGTGCGGCCTGTGTCGTGGCCAATGCGGTTGCTTTGACCCGGAATTAGTAAATACGATTCGTCCGCTGAAAAATCGCCCGTGATGGATAGTTTGAACCGAAATATTTTTCGCGCGCTGCCTGCGCGATCTTATGACGCCAGGATGAAATCATGTGCGGCATAGGGGGGATCATCGATCGGTCTACGGCGGGTGCGGCATCATTAGTTTCTCGTTGCGAGGCGATGGCGTCCGCCATGGTCCATCGTGGACCGGACGATTTCGGATCGTTCTACGATGTCGACAATGGTGTTGGTTTGGTACATCGACGATTGTCGATTATCGATTTGTCGGATGCTGGCCATCAACCGATGACGACAAAGGATGGTCGATACACCATCGTGTTCAATGGCGAAATCTACAACTATGGAAGACTGCGTGAGGAGTTGCAGGGCCAGGGCGAAGGTTTCGTCGGACACTCCGATACCGAGGTATTGCTTCGATGGTACCAACGAGAAGGCATTGCGTGCCTCGATCGCATCGAAGGAATGTTTGCATTTGCGGTTTGGGACCACGCATCCAAATCCCTTAGCTTGGCACGAGGTCCATTCGGGATCAAGCCGCTGTATTATTGGCAACATGGTGACAGTTTCGCGTTTGCATCTGAAGTTCGAGCGTTGCTCGGAGCGGACTTAGGATCTCGAGAATTGTCGGCGGTTGGTGCGTTAGGTTATTTCATGCATGGGTCGCTCCAAGAGCCAAACACACTGATTCAGGGTATGAGGATGTTGCCTGCTGGGTCGTGGTTGGAATGGAAGGGGGGCGAGGTGCGGGTTCGAAACGACTGGACGCCAAAGTTTCCATCGGAACGTATCATTGATCGTGAGCAGGCTGTTCGAATGACGAGCGAGGCGCTTGAGGGTACTGTCGAGCGTCATTTTGTAAGTGATGTTCCGGTCGGGATATTTTTGAGCGGGGGGTTGGATTCGACGGCGTTATTGGCGTTGGCAAAGCGGTTAGGAAAGCGCGAACTCCATACGTTTTGCATATCTTTTGACGAATCCGACTACAACGAGGGGAATATTGCTGCCCGGACTGCGGCCCACTTTGGTGCGGTCCATCATGAGTGGCGTTTGACGTCGGGTGAGGCAAAGGCTTTGCTGGATGAATTTAAGGATGCAATCGATCAACCCAGTGTCGATGGTTTCAACACCTTTTGCGTGTCGCGCTTTGCCAACCGCTGCGGATTGAAAGTGGTGCTGTCTGGATTAGGCGGAGACGAGGTTTTTGGGAGCTATCCTTCGTTCAGCCTCGTTCCACGGATGCAATCATGGCATCGGCGATTGGGAACGCCTTTTGTTCGCGGATTGTTCGGGTCTGCATTTCGATTTGCTCCGGCGTATACCTCGTTAGCGCGCTTTGGACGGTTTCTTGAAACCGATGGGAGCGGTCTCGATGCCTATCAGGCCGTCCGATCGATCTACTCCGAAGAGGACGCGATGGAACTGGTTCAACGATACGGAGGGGACGTTTCGAGGGATGATTCATTCGGGGCTTTGGGAGTTGACGGCGGTGATCAACTCGATTGCGCTGACCAAGTGACATTCTTTGAGATCACTCGCTACATGCTGAACCAGTTGCTTCGAGATTCCGATGTGATGAGTATGGCCCATGGTCTGGAACTGCGAGTACCATTTGTGGACCGGCAACTCTTTCAAACTCTTGCCACGATCGCACCGGAAATTCGAATCAGCGCGAACAAAGAGCTTCTGGTTGAAGCGGTTCCGGAGATTCCTGATTGGGTCCGCAATCAACCAAAGCGTGGTTTTTCGTTTCCGTTTGCCCAGTGGGTCGGCGAGTCTTGGAAAAGCGATTTCGAGGAGATTCGGAGAGGTTTGCCTGACGGTTCGACGAAGTGGTACCACGTGTGGGCGATCTTTGTTTTCGAGGAATTTTTGGCACGGAATAAAATGAGCGTGCCATCGACCCGCATTTAAGGCTGGGTCGCTAGACGGATGATTGCCCCGGCGAATCACGATTTCGCGAAGTACGCTCTCTCTGGAGCCTTTCATCCATAATCAATGTCAGGTATTACGCGAATGCGAGCGTTCGCCATCCGCGGATGCTCGTGGTTTCTTAATACACGCATCAGAATCGGTCGGCGAATCGTTAAATGCTGCAAAATCAGGGACTTTGACCCTTGACGGTGCGAGTTGTCACCTGGGAACATAAAGGTAACTTCAACAAGAATAATGAATATAAGTACCATGGATAAACCAAATCCTCAGGCAGGCTTCGACGATTTAGGCGGTGGCTACAAAGCCATGAGTCCCCAGGGTGGGTATGACGATAACTCGATGCCTTCGCTCGATGTCTACGGTGCATTGTGGCGTCGGAAGTCGGTGGTTGTGCTATTGGCCATTGTTGGTGCCGGAATTGCTGCGTTGCTTTATTCTCAAGCGACGCCGACGTATGCGTCCGTATTGCGCCTGATGCTCTTTGTTCAAGCGCCGCCCAGTGTGATCAATGGGGAGGTGATTCCCCAGCAAGTCGCTTTGGAGAAGCAGAGGTATCTTTTGACGAGCCAGCCGGTTCTAACCGCAGCGATTCAGAATGGGCAGTTGGACAAACTTCCAACATTCGCCGGCTCGGACGGCCCGATCGGGCAGCTTCGTGGCATGCTCAAGGTTGCACCTGTCGGTAAGGATCTCTCGTCGGACTCCTTGGAGGTGCGTTGCGAGGGGGGGAACAAAGAGGACTTGCCCGGGATCTTGAATCAAGTTGTCAACTCCTACGTCACGACGATCGGGAAAGATTCCGAAGCCTCAGGGCAGGAATCGGTGGAATTGATCGAACGATTGCAGCAATCGTTGGTCGAGGATCAGCAGGAAGCTCAGACACGTTATTACAAGATTCTCAAAGAACTGAACCTGTCTGCAGAGAATGATAAAGGTCGTTGGGTCAATCCCTACGTGCCAGAGATCGATAAGCTTAGGCTGCAGAGAGACGAAGCCATTCAGGATTTCCGCAAGTCGGATCAGTTGCTCGAAGAGGTTCGCATCGCCGTGGACCCTGACAATAAGCGAGAGGAGTTGCTGAAACTGGCCATTGTTGAAGCGAAAAAATACTTCAATGTAAATGGCAAGGATGCTTCGGATTTGGATCCTTTGACGATCGAGGATCGCCAGCGATTGGTCCGGTACGAGCAGAGGCTCGAGGCGGTTACGACTGAGGTCGTTACTTTGGAGGCGGAAAAGGAGGAAACCGCCAAGCGTTACGGAGCGAGGCACCCTCGTGTTGAAGACGTGGAGACTCGGTACAAGTCGGCGCTTGCTACCAAAAATCGGCTGAGTGAGGAATACGAGTCGTTGAAGTCAATGCTCGGCGATAACGAGGAGATGTCCCGCAAGAGTGAAGCATTGCTTCAAGATGTGCGAGCTCGCGATCAAGAGACGCTGCAACTATATACTGCCGCCTTACTCAATCAACGCGAGAGGGCCAAATACACGATGGACAAACTTTCTGAGGATATTGCCGACTTGAGCGAGAAATCCAATCAGATCGCCGGAGATATCACAGAACTCAATATGCTTCGCGATCAGATCGACGAGCGTCGTGAGAGCGTCACTCAAATCCTTGAAAAGTTATCTGCACTGCGGGTTGTTTCGGGGAATTACTCAACCACCAAGGTGAAGATCATCGACGAGGCGTCGTCTCCAGAGCAGGTCTATCCGAAGCTTTGGAAATTCTTAGCTGTGGGGCTTTTTGTGGGAGGATTGTTGGGAGGGTGCTTGGCTGTGTTGATCGACCACTCCGACCTAGCGTTTAGAACACCGATCGATATTCAAGAAAGCTTGAATGTCCCGGTGATTTGTAAGGTGCCTCGCATTCGCAAGGGGCGTGTAAGCAAGGATTTTGCCGGCTCGCCGATGTTGATCACGGCGTACAATTCGACATCGTCGGTTTCGGAAACCTTCCGCGCAGCGAGGACGTCATTGCTGTTCTCTGCGGCTCAGTCGGGGAGCAAGGTTTTCATGTTCACGAGCCCATCGCCCGGGGACGGAAAATCGACCACTATCGCGAACCTAGCGATATCTCTCGCCCAAACGAACAAGCGTGTCTGCCTCGTCGATGCGGATTACCGAAGGCCTCGGGTGCAGCAGAATTTTGGGGTGCAATTCGAACCTGGTGGTTTGCAGTACCTGCTGGGCGAAACAAGTCTGGACGAAGCTCTTCGGCCATGCGAGTTCCAAAACAACCTGACCTTGCTAACCACCGGTGGTCGCCCGAAGAATCCCGGCGAGTTAGTAGCCTCCAACGGCTTTGCAGACATGGTAACTGAACTGCGATCCCGGTTCGACATTGTGCTCATCGATTCTCCGCCCGTAATTCCCGTCGCGGATGCAACAAGCCTTTCCTCCGTCGTTGATGGGATCGTTTTGGTGTTGCGCATTCGACGTGGCGTTATCCTATCCGCTAGGAAAGCGAAAGAACGACTCGATATGGTGCAGGCAAACCTAATGGGCGTTATCGTCAATGGAATGGACGAGAACATCTACTACAACGAGTACGGCACGTACTACCGCGGAGCGTACTACGGTGGTTACAGTTATGGTCGCTATTACGATCGCCAGTACTCGGATTACTCAGACCGCCCACGAGTTGAGAAGCCAGCGAAACGGGTCTAGGTCGCCTGTGCCATAGCTAAACGCTTTGGCTCGTTTTAATAAGAATGCCTTAGGCCAGTGAATCTAGATCCGTGCTCAGACGAAGGCTGTCTTCGTGCTAGGAGGATATGGCGTACTTTCGGGTTTTGAGAGGATTCCGTATGTTATGGCTAGTGGAGGTTTGGTGTTAGCGGTTAGCGGTTAGCGGTTAGCGATTAGCAGTTAGCAGTTAGCATGAGGTTGCTTTTTTGGGTAGGGAACTGTTACCTGCAAGTGCGCCAGAAGAATTAGTAAGCAAGAACGCGACCGCTGGGTCGCGTTTTTTGTTGGTGGGCTGGCAATGGCTTTGTTGGGACGGAATGCATCCATTTGAGCGTGGACGGTCACGCGGCGAATGGAGAGATCTGATCCTGTTCCATGCGACTTTCGAGGAAGGGTTGTATCGATCGTAGCGGGATGGTGGGAGTCG
>JBKCUW010000088.1:0-70633 GCA_046318275.1 Pirellula sp.
GTCTTGTCACCCCCGGTCTTGTCACTGCCAGTCTTATCACCGCCAGTCTTGTCACCGCCAGTCTTATCACCACCGGTCTTGTCACCACCGGTCTTATCACCACCGGTCTTATCACCACCGGTCTTATCACCGCCAGCCTTATCACCGCCAGTCTTGTCACCACCGGTCTTGTCACCGCCGGTCTTGTCACCGCCGGTCTTGTCACCACCGGTCTTGTCACCACCGGCCTTGTCACCGCCAGTCTTATCACCACCGGTCTTGTCACTGCCCGCCTTGTCACTGCCAGCATCATCTGGCTCCGACTTCATTGACTCTGGTTTATCTGCTGAGTTCTCTTCAGCGTTTTTAGCCGGATTCCCGGAACTCCCACTTTGGTTCTTGGAAGGCTGTCCGGAAGACTTGCTATCTTGCCCTTGATCGCCCGAGTCGCCTTGCGACGCACCTGCTTCTTTCTCTTTTCGGAATTGGTTGATCCGCTCGAATGCCTCGGCATCATGGCTCGGCGGTCCTGACTCGCTCGGCGCACCTCCGGATTCCCCGGCAGCTTGGTTTCCCGACGAAGCCCCACCCTTTGAATTTCTCCCGCCGTTACTACTCGCATTGGAGTTACTACTCACATCGGAGCGATCGCCATCCTCGGAGCCTTGGCCATTTCCTCCGGATTGCTTTTGGCTTCCTGACTTTCCTTTTCCAGATTCGTTCGCATCGCTCGAGCCTTCCGAGCCTTGATCCCCACTCGCATTGTCACCTTGTGAGTTCTTGTTGTTTTGAGGGTTATTCTTCGATTGCGCTCCGCCTTGTTTGGAATTGCCCGATTGATTTTGGGATTGGCGTCCCTCCCCTTGTGAACTGTTGGAGGAGTTTTTATCCGTGCCATCCTCAGCGTTGGATTGGGAATTCTTTTCAGTCGGGTCTTTGTCCTGCTGCTTCGAGTCCATGGTTTGTCCGGACGAACCCTCGTCTTTAGATGGCTCGCTACCGCTTCCACTTTTATTGGTCTGCGATGGGCGATTTCGCTCGTTCGTCGAACTAGGCTTGGAGTTCCCCGCCTTTAGATTGGGATCTTGCCGCGGTTGCTGGGAGGAACTGCCTTCCGCATCTTTTGGTGGTGCCTTATCGTTGCCATCGTTTCTCTCCGAGGGCAATGCAGGGGCGACAACTCTGATGCGCAGAGGCGAACTAACGGTTTGATTGGGTGCTTTTTCGCCAGTGGATGGGTCGTGTCGATTGTCGATTGCGGATGCGAAGAAATCAATTTGTTCGCCGGCGTTCAAGCCCAACTCAGAAGGGATCAGCTCGAAGACTTGAACGACGACTCCATTTTCCCCCTGCTCAGATTCAAAGCATACTTTTCGGAAGCGTTCTTTTCGCATGCCGAGTTTATCCTCGGCAGGGCGGCTTCCGATGGCAGCAATTTCTGTGAGTCCATAATCAGGATCGTTGGCTCGAATCTCGATTTGCAACGAACTGTCGACTGGTACTTCGATTTCTTGGGACAGGCTGCTATCCAGCAGTACTTCAGGGGGAAGATCGCCAATCACTTTGAATTGATACAGGATCGGATCTGGATTCGACTCATTGAGTTCGTTGGTTGCCTTGATCCGATATTGTGTCGTAGTTGGGTTATTCTTCTTTTCATCTAACAGAGCCACCCAGTTCCCTTTAAGACCATTCCCTTCTATGGTCAGATCCATCGTCTCGCGTACTCGGACAAGCGATTTTTCTTCGAGAACCGGATCGAACTCGAGTCTCGCTTTCTTCATCGACTGGTTGGTGCTTGCCGCCAATTCGATCCGGGTCCCTTCCGGGGTTTCAAACGAGCCTTGCTTGACCAATGTTCGTGGTTTGAGTTTGGTGTAAGGCGGGAAATTCAGTTCGATCCGTTCGACTGCGACCATGGGCACAACTTGCACGGACACATCAAACGGTCCCGCGACTGCATCGCCGGCGAGAATCCAGTACTTAAGCGGTTGATGAATTCCCCCGAAACTTTTTCCAAAATCAAGCTTGTAGTTGATCATTTGGATCTCGGGGGTCATCGAAACGGTTTCACCGACTATTTGTCCATCGGAGAGATCGAATCGGACCCGCACGCCTTCACCTTGGTGCATTCCTCGAACGGTGACGCTTAGGGGTAGCGACCCACCTTGTGTTACGGTGGTGGTGCCCGGGATCACTTCGAGGATATTCACTCGAGTTGCAGGGGCGATATCAGCCCACGGTGCCAGCATACGTGCGATGGAGGTAAAACCACTTTTCGGACTTGCAAACAAATAGATCATGCCGCAGAGGAGACAACCCAAAAAAGCTGCGCTCAATCGAACGATCGTCGAGGAATCGACGATGGAGTTGGCGTCCTGACCTTTCAAATTCCTGACAGCGTAACGCCCTACGTAGGCCACGACCCCTTTGGGTGAAGCCGAGTCTGTGCCAGACAATTGGAGCCAACTGATCAAGCTATTTTTGCATTCTGGAAACTGCTGTTCGATGGCTCGTGCAGCATGTTCGGTATTGATGGAATGGAAGAGCGGAGGAATGATCTTTTTAGGAATCCACCAGATTGTCCACAGAACAATAGCTACCAGTACTGCAAATCGAGCGAGCGTGTGAAACTCCCAAACCCAGTGATCAACGAGCACCGATGCGGAGAGCACAAAAAGAATCATGGTTAACCACATCATGATTCCATAGGAGAGTTCTGTGCGCCGCATCGACTTGGCTGCGACATTGAGATACTCGAGCAAGGACTCTTTGGGCAACTGGCTCGAGGCCATGTTCGCGTTGGATTTTGCGACTTGGCCCATTTTGGCAGTGTTACTGGTAGCTTGTGCCATAGTTCGTTGCTCGGTGTTCGAGTCGATAGCTTGGGATGTGTGCCAGCGTGTGAGTAACACCCGCGACAATCCCGCCGATTTCGGCGGATGATTCATCGCAGGGCTTCACCGGAGTGCGGATCCAATCCACACGCATATCCACCCCACCCATTATAGACTGGATCTATTATAGGCCGACGACGTCCTTCCGACGCAGAGGTGCCAGAATAGATTTCCCTTGGAATGTGGCGTTAGAATCGTAAAAACCCGATTCCAAAGCGGGGAATCTACTAGAGATGCATCCCCAAAAACCCACCTGAATGCTCAAGAGCCTGTTCAAGTTGCAGGAGCCGCTTTCGGGTTCGCTCCGGGTCGCCGACACCAATGTACCGATCGAACTCGGCGCAAACGGCGTGATGAAGGGTCTCGGAAAACCATTTTACCACGTGCTGTTCGAGCCAGGGTACGTTCTCCTGATCCAGGGTTACTTGGAAAGAAGCGCTCCGAGTTTGCGTGTCGTTTTCATCCGTAAACACGACCCCTTCAAACTTGAACGCGATCATTCCGCACTTGGGATCGTTGGTCACAAAGAATCGGCAGTGGGCGTTGTGGAGATAGTAGGTATTGTGGGTACCGTGCTCCTCGATTGCCTTTTTGATCCGTTCCCATTTAGCCACGAGCGCTGGCGAAGCATCGATTGGCGGATCCATTCGCGTGAAACTGCGCAGGGGTAGGCAATCGAAGGCTATATCGACTGGGCGATGAGCACTCAATTGCTGCGAGGCGTCCGTATGGACCGAAGCGGCGATTGGCTTTTCCGTTCTGGGATTTTGGCTCATGGCACAACCGATTACAAGTTCGCGAATGCTTGGGCAAGGATCTCGCGTTCTTCAAGTTTATGAGACCGCAAGGACCCAGTCGCGGGACTCGCAGATTCCGGTCGGGAAACAAGCGAAAGGGGGAATCGTTTTGCGATTTCATCCCCCCATCGCATCTTCACAAACTGCCACGCCCCCATGTTGCTCGGCTCATCTTGGTACCAAACAACTTGAGTTCCGGTCGCGTACTGAGAAAGGGCGGCCATGACTTCCGAGGTGTCCATCGGATAGAACTGTTCGATCCGCAGCAAGGCAACGGAGTCTTTTCCGAGTCGCTTCCGCTCTTCGAACAAGTCGTAGTACGCTTTACCGGTGCTCATGATCACACGAGCAGTGTTTGCACTCGCCGGCCGATCGTCGGGTAAAATCTTTCGAAACGCGCCCTGCTCGAGATCGGCAAGGGTGGATGTGCATCCCGGATGTCGAAGCAGGCTCTTCGGGGTCAACACAATCAAAGGCTTACTCCACTTCGATTTCGCTTGTCGACGAAGAAGGTGGAAGTACTGGGAAGGAGTCGAGGGTTGAGCCACGATCACATTGTGCTCAGCGGTCAGCAACAGGAACCTCTCAAGCCTCGCGCTGCAATGCTCGGGACCTTGGCCTTCGAAACCATGAGGTAGAAGCATGACAAGGCGACTGAGACGCTTCCACTTATCTTCGGCACTGGTGATGAACTGATCGACAATGCACTGTGCTACGTTCCAAAAATCGCCGAACTGAGCCTCCCACAAGATCAATCCTTCTGGGCAATCGAGGCTGTAACCGTATTCAAAACCGAGGACCGCAGCCTCTGAAAGCGGACTGTTCACAATCTCCACGCGAGCTTGTTGGGGAGCGATGTGCGAAAGCGACATGAACCTAGCGTTATTATCGACGTCATGAAGAACTGCGTGACGATGGGAAAATGTTCCTCGCTCGACGTCTTGTCCGGTCATCCGGATGGGGTGCCCGTCACTCAATAGGGAGGCGAACGCGATGGCTTCGGCAGTTGCCCAATCCAACCGATTCTTTCCAGTCGCCATCTCGCGACGTTCCTCCAAAACCCTAGCGATCTTCTTGTGTGGGTTGAAGTGCGAGGGGATATCGCATAACCGCTGAATCAAATGGCAAGCACGCCCGGGATCCAACGATGTCGATACCGTTTCCCCAACGGGTTCAGGACCACCGAAGTAGCCAGCCCAATAACCAGTCATGCTCTGCAAGTCATACACGAAGGGCTCGCTCTTCGCGAGTTCGAACTCTCGGCTCAATTGAGCGTGCCGAGCTTCTGCAATGGCGTCTGCTTCCTGACGAGTCATACCGTTCATGCTGAGCAAATGCTCAAGGTAGCTTTCTCGCACACCTTTCTTTGCATCGATAGCTGCGTACATGAGGGGCTGCGTGTACCGCGGTTCATCGGCTTCATTGTGCCCGAGCTTCCGGTAGGCATACAGATCGATGACAACGTCTTTTTCGAACTCCTTTCGGAAGTCCATGGCCAAGCTTACGACTTGGGCGACCGCCTCAGGATCCTCACCATTGACGTGGAAGATCGGGATCTCAAGCATCTTAGCGATGTCTGTCGCATACGTCGAACTGCGTCCTTGGTCCGGTTCGGTCGTAAACCCAACCTGATTGTTCAAGACGATATGAAGTGTTCCGCCCGTACGGTACCCGGGCAGTTCGCTCAAGTTCAACGTTTCCTGCACGACACCTTCTCCGATGAACGCAGCATCGCCGTGAATAAGTATCGTCATGTTCTCGGTGCGATGAACATCCCCGTCTCGATCTTGTTTCGAACGGCATCGGCCGAGTGCAACCGGGTTCACAAACTCAAGGTGACTCGGGTTGAAGCAAAGCGAAATATGTACCTTCTGACCTGTGCTCGTCGTCCAGTCGTTGCTGTACCCCATGTGGTACTTTACGTCGCCACCACCGCGGAAAAGCTCCGGATTAGGATCATCGAACGACCAGAAAATGCTCTGCGCTCGCTTACCCATAATGTTCGCAAGCACATTCAATCGACCTCGGTGGGCCATTGCCATTACAACACTCTTGACACCGTGCTGCCCAGCCTTTTCCAGGGCGCGATCCAAAAGCGGGATAAGGCTTTCCGAGCCTTCGAGGGAGAAGGTTTTTGAGCCGGTGTATTTCTTTCGAATAAACTCTTCCAGGATGGTCGCATCCGCAAGCTTCGTATAAATGCGAACTTGCACATCTCTCGAAAGCTGCAATCGATTCTCGGTCGACTCCATTCGCCGTTGAAGCCAATCGCGAATAGTTCTGTTGTCGATGTGCATAAACTGCGCACCGATGCTACGGCAATAAGTATTGCGGAGTTTTTCGATGATGTCCGCCAACGTCCGACCATTGGTGTACTGGATATCAGGCCCAGTGAAGGGTCGACGCAAATCCTCCTCGGTCAAGCCGTAGGATTTGGGATCCAATTCCGGCGGGCCTTTTCGACTCAATCCCAACGGATCCAGTTTTGCCATCAAGTGACCGCGCACGCGATATTCACGCACCAGTTGGTCGACCCGCTCCTGCATCCTCGCCAACCATAATGCGTCAGGAATCGTGCTTGTGCTGACAGACGGACCGTTGTCCGCTTCAGCCTCCGACATGTATTTCTCCGACTGGGTCGAAAGAGAGAACTCTTCAAAGTACTTTCGCCATCCCTCGGATACGCTCGAAGGATCCTGGATGTATCGAACGTATAAGTCGTCGATGTAATCGAGACTGTAAGTATTCATTGGAGTCAATTGTCTCTGCGAAAGTTGAAATCTGGGTGGGAATGTTCGGGCGGCGATCCACGTCCACGCCCTCCGGACGCAAACGCCTGCTCAATCCCTTTTGGAGAGATAACGAATCGAGCTGATTAGGAAAATCCGCGGCTTCATGCAACCCCAAGGTGCATGAAAATGCCACTAGTTGCCTCCAACGGCAACACGATCCCCTTTGCGGAACGGCGGGGATTACCCCGGTAGCCTCCGTTTGGGCGATATTACCACGGATTATAGCCAAGCCGATTGGCTGCGATAATGCAGTTTGCACGACGAACGGATGAAAAATCAAAGATAGTTTCGCCCTCGCTTCGCTCCCTAGCCCACCCGTTTCCCACCCCAGGCGGTATCGAGCTCCACCCGCCGGGAAACCTGCAAAGCCCAGGAATCATGGGTAGTTTGCGTTGACTCTGGCGCGTAGAGAACCTTTTCCTCGTTGGGAAAATATGCGGAAAAAGTGAAGAATACGGGATGGGGGATCGATACCAGAGAAGGCTCAACCGGCGGGTCCACAAAAACCCACGGAACAGGCCACGCCGAACAGTTAGGTTCGACGAGTTTTTCAAGTCCACGTAGCACGGAAGCAACTGACGTGAACCGCTTTGCCTCGATCTGCTTTGCATTAATTCTTGCCTCCTGTCCCCTGAGCGTCATCGCCCAGGAAATCCGACATGGCGGATCCATGCCACGGTTGGCTGGTCAGGGAAGCACAACCTTGCGTAGTCAAGGTGTACCTCGCCCCGCCCGTCCAACAAGCCACTTGGCATCCGCTCGGCGCATGCAAGGGCAGGTAATGGACGAGTCAGAAGTCATTTATGACGAGCCTTCGATCGTCATGGACGAATCCGAAGTCTACGAGGATGGCGAAGTCTATTATGAAGATGAAGCACCGGGACATTGCAGCAGTTGTGGCGATACAGGATGCACCAGTTGCGGGGTCGTCGATAGCCGCTTCGGATTCGACCTTTGCGATCCAACCGGGGGCAATGGTGGACGACAACTTTGCATTCGCCTTCCTTCCCATGGATGGGTCAGCGTCGACTACCTCGGGTGGTTCGCTAGTGGAATGAACCTTCCCCCACTGGTCACGACCTCACCTTCAGGGACCGCGCAAGCAGCAGCAGGGGTACTTCCCAATGCATCGGTGCTCTTCGGTGGAAACAACGACACGTTAACCGATACGATGAATGGTACTCGCGTTCGCGTAGGTTTGTGGAGCTCTATCCGACCAAACTACGGTGCGGAAGGTGAATACTTCGGGTTCGGTCAACAATCCGAGATGTTCGATTCGACATCAAGCGGTTCCCCGATATTGGCCAGGCCTTTTTACAACAACAATACCGGTCTTCAAGATTCCGAATTGGTTGCATTTCCTGGGCTTCTAAGCGGACGCGTTACCGTCGAAGCCACATCGCAACTGACTTCTGCTGCAGTTCGCTTCCGACATATCCTCTGTTGCAGCAGCAAGGCAGCTTGCTCACCCTGGGATTGCGGACCGATCCCCGCTCAGTCGAGAATCGATGCGACACTGGGCTGGCGGTATATGCAACTCGAAGAAGGATTGTCGATCACCGAAAATCTCTCTTCGACCGATGCCAACAACCCCGGATCATTCCTGATCAACGACTCGTTCACTACCTTCAATCAATTCAACGGTGCGGAGTTCGGATTCCAATGGCTAGGCCGACGCGGTTACTGGTCGATGGATACTCTGTTGCGACTCAATGTCGGAAACACCCTTCAAACACTTACCATCGCTGGTACTACGAAAAGCCCAGTCGACGCGGCAGCAGTAAACGGAGGACTTCTAGCTCAACCAGGCCGAAATATCGGTCGCTACTCCGAGAATCAGTTCGGTGTGGTCCCTGAAGTCGGAACGACGATCGGATACCAACTCACGGAGCGATTGAAGATCAACGTCGGCTACTCAGCGTTGTACTGGAGCAATGTGCTTCGCCCAGGAGACCAAATCGATTCCACAGTGAATACCAATCTGCTCCCACCCCCAATCGCTGGCACCGCCTTCATGGGCCCTGGATTTGTCGTTCGCGACACCGATTACTGGGTTCAAGGGGTCAGCGTAGGCGGCGAGTACCGCTGGTAACCAACCCCGTTAAGCTTGAAAACAATCGAGTTCTTAACCAAAAAAAACTCAAAGGCTTGCCTCGCCGAATGTCGATGCAAGCCTTTGTGTGTTTTCAAGCAGACCAGCGCCCGACGGATTGCTATGCTAGCATTCGCATCATGAACTGATATCCTGACCGGTGGCAGGGAAGCCCTCAATGTCGGAGTCCTTTCGGCGTCCGGGAACCCGATGTTGCATCGTACGAAGTATTGTTAGGTAATGGAGAGACAACAGATGGCTGGACTTTTGCACCGAATCGTCGAAGCAATTCGAGGCGGACGCCGATCAGAAAATGCTGAACGACTTGAATCGCGCAAAAATCGAGCAAGGCGAAAACTCAAGTTGGAGTTGCTCGAGAATCGGCAATTGCTCGCTGCAGATATTCAAGGCGTTGTCTACCATGATGTCAACGACAACGGTCTGAGTGGTGGTGACCCAAGGCTATCTGGAGTCACGGTTGCACTCGTCCGCGATGGCGGAGACGGAATCTACAATGAAGGTGGGGGCGACGACACTGTAACCGCTACGACCACCAGTGCGGCTACTACAGGTGCTTACTCGTTCAGCACCACGACCGCAGGAACATACTTTGTTGTCCAGACATCGATCCCGACCGGCGGACTCGTTCAACGAACCAGTCAACGTGTGCAAACCGTAACCCTCACAGCCGGAGATGTTCAGGGAACGCAGATCGCGACGCTAGACACGTTCAACACCACCCAGCAAGTAGTTAACGCGAGTTTCCCTGGTTCTACGCCTGCATTGTCGGCACTGGTCGCATCCGAAGCAATCGGCGGTGAACGCGACATCTATGTCGATGCGACATCGGGCAACGTTAGCGTAGCAGCTAACGACGTATCAAATCCCGGCGTCCTGGTCATTGATGTCGGAGCTGGAGCGAACGGCACTCGCATCGTCACCTACGACGGCATCGATTCCGACGCACAGACCGTTGCATCTTCTGGGCTCAGCAATCTCGACCTAACGTCGGGTGGCACCGCGAACGCCTTCCGATTCTTGATCGGCGGTGAAACGGGTACTTCGCTCACGATCCGTGTGGGCAACGGAGCAAATTCATCGACGAGAACAGTCTCTATTCCTGTCACAGCAGGAGCCGCTGCCACCGAGACGCTCGATGTCCCATTTGCCGATTTCACTATCAACGGTGGTACCGGTGCCAACTTTGCATCGGTGGGATTCATCCAACTTGAGATCACAGGCCCGAATGCCGCCGATGCCATCATCGATACCTTTGCAACGTCAGGTCCCACGGTACTGACTCGCAATTTTGCAAACTTGACCCCGATGTCAATCGGCGACCAAGTCTTCGCGGATCGAAACAACAATGGCCTCTTCGACACCGGCGCAACTCCGCCTGAGGTTGGAGTTGCTGGAGTGCAGATGCAGCTGTTCTCGGACACCAATGGCAACGGCGTCTACAACCCCGGAACGGACACTGCCGCACTGGATAGCTCGGGTGTTGCAATCACGACAACCACCGATTCTTCTGGCGTTTACAACTTTACAAGCCTATTGCCCGGCGCTTACTTTGTGGTGATCCCTTCAAGCCAATTCACCGGCTCGGGCGCTGCTGTTGGCCATGTGGTCAGTTCTACGGTTCCCGTGGGCCCAACCAATAACAGCAACACTGGAACAGCGATCGGTGGGGGCGGCGTTGTTTCGAAGCTCGTCACGTTGGTCTCAGGCTCGGCCCCAATCAACGATGGGGACACCAACCCGAACAGCGACAACTCTGTCGATATCGGGTTGTTTTCGCAATATGATTTGACGGCCGCCAAAACCACAACCGCAACTGCCGCAGCGGCCGGCTCGACAATTACCTATACGGTCACAGCGAGGAACGATGGCCCAGGCCCAGCAACTGGCGTCGTTATCACCGACGATATTCCAGATGGAATCCAAATCCTCAGCGCGACATCTAGCACGGTTGGGGATACGATTGTTATCCCCGCTTCCGCCCAAGACACCACGGGCGCCAACCCAGATAATTTGACGGTGACGATAGGCACACTGGTTGCCAGCGCAACCACGCAACGAACGATCACCATCGTCGCCAAAGTACTACCGGACACGGTAGGAACAGGCTCACCAGCATCGATCACGAATACCGCGACAATCAGCGGCTTGGGTACTGAAACCGACACACTCACCAACACCGGTACATCTACGTTGCCGGTGACAAGAAACGCAGTCCTCGCAGTCACGAAGGTAGGTACACCCACTGCAGTCCAACTCGGAAGCAACATCACCTACACCATCACGATGCAGAACCAAGGCCCATCGACGGCTCGCAACGTGGTCATCTCCGATACCCTGCCAGCAGGGCTCGATTTGGTATCCGTCGTCTCGAACGTTGGCACTGCAACTCCAACTCAGGGAACGGGAAGCAACCCAGATAGCTTTATCGTCAATGTCTCGAACGTGAACGTCGATAGTCCTTCTGCAGATACCGACGTGGTAATCACGGTAATTGCGCAAGTCCTATCAAGCTTTGTTGGAACCACCATCACCAATACGGTTTCGGCGGATTCCGATGATTCAGCTCCCGTTACGAACGATGCGAACAACTCCGTCCAACGCGTGATTGATCTGGTTGTCACCAAAGCCATCGTCACAAATCCTGCATCCACCACTACGCCTGCAGTTGCTCCTCCTGGTTCCACGTTCACGTACACCCTCGTTGCCCGAAACGATGGCCCTGATTCAGCAACCACCGTACGGGTTACCGATAACCTACCCGATGGGATCCGAATCCTGAGTGCAACGTCGAGCGATGTCACGGATACCATCACTATTCCGGCAAGTGCCCAAGACACCACCGCAGCGAATCCGGACGACATCACCGTCGATGTTGGAAACCTCGCTGTCGGCGCTGGTTCTCAAACAACGATCACCATCGTCGGCGTCGTGCTCAATGCGACGCTTGGAACGATCACCAACGTTGCATCGATCACAACTACCGACACAACAGTCAACTTTGAAAACTCCAGTACCCTCGGGAACAATTCTGCATCGGTGAGCGCAACCGTTCCTCGAACCGTAGACTTGGGTGTCACCAAAACAGGTCCTTCGACAGCGATTGCTGGAAACACCATCACCTATACGATTACCGCCAACAACAATGGCCCCTCGGATGCCATCGGCGTTCAAGTCACCGACAACATTCCTGACGGTATTCGCATTCTCAGCGCGTCGGTGGCAGGCACACCGATCACTATCCCAGCAACAGCATCCGACACAACGCCCGCGAACCCAGATGACTTGGTTTTCAGCGTGGGCAATCTCGCATCGGGAGCCAGCGTCGGCTCGATCCAGATCGTAGCTGCGATCCTTCCGGGCACTGCTGCCGGTTCCCTGATCAATTCCGCAGTGGTCAGCACCACGGATACGTCCACCGTGGAGGCCCCTTCAACCAACAACTCCTTCAGCGTTACCACCACCGTTTCATTACAAAACGATGTCGCGATCTCGAAGTCGGCGGCGTCAACGGTCTCGGCAGGTACGGAACTAACCTACACGCTGAACGTCACCAATTCTGGACCGTCGACAGCCACCAACGTACAGGTCAGCGATGCACTACCGACCGGATTGACCTTCGTTAGCGGTACCTCGCTCATCGGTTCAACCACGGCAGGAACGGTTACCGCTACCAGCGGTACAGCATCGGTTACAATCCCTACCCTCAACCCGGGCGAAACAGCGGTGGTGACGATTCGTACCTCCGTCGGGGCCAGCGTCATCGGCAACATTTCCAATACAGCGACAGTTACCGCAGCCAACGATTCCAACAACGCTAATAACTCAAGTGCTGCCGTAACTACCAATGTTACCCCACCGGCGTTGGTCAGTTTCGCTGGCAAAGTCTACATCGACAGCAATCGAAACAGCACTAATGACGCTGGAGACGGAGCAATCGCCGGTGTTACGGTAACACTGACGGGAACACCGCTAAATGCGACTTCCCCAGTGACCCAAACCACGACAACGGATGCCAACGGCAACTACTCATTCAGCAATGTTAGTCAAGGCAACTACACTGTTCGCGCTGGATCTCCAACCGATTTCGTATTCAAGGCAGCAAACCCGGGAACCACCGCGGGTACCGCCGGAAATCTTGAGATTTCAAACATCAACGTGAACGCCAATTCAACGGGCAATAACGTGGGCTTCACGCGTGTCTTCAGCAAGCGACTGTTCTTGGCATCCTCGCCGCGCCCCTAAGCCGATCTTGCAAACTTAGATCCACCGAGGGGTGGGTAAAAATGCGATCACTGGATGGCTCGCCTCAAGAAGGACGAGCCATCAGTCGTTTCACGGCCACATCGATCTCTTGCCGTTGCTCCGTCGTTAGCGAACTCAGCAGCGGCATCACAGGACCGGGGTCTAGCACACCAGACGACGCGACCGCTTCATGCAAGACTCGTATTGGCGATGTTTTATTCCTAAGGTCTTCCAGGGGCGCAAATAACTTTCGACATGAATCAGCCGATTCGATATCTCCGCGAAGGATATCACGAAGCATCTGCGTTGATAAGCTCGGAGCGATGCAAACACAACCACTAGTAAAACTGGACATTCCAAAATCCTGCATGTGGACAATCGCGGGTTGCTCACCCATACCGCTGACCATCAAGTCTGCGGGAACCACCTCGAGCAACTCTCGGAGATAAGGGTCATTGCTCGCATCGGGAAGTACGACCGCATACTTAATCCAGCTGACCATCCCATCGCGAACCAATCGGGCTACGGCAGCAGGCGAGAGCCATCTATCGATTTTCAAATAGAGAACAACCGGCTTTCCCAACCGTTCCACAACATGCCGGATACCCATCTCGATCCCTTCAGGATCAGTGATTTCTTTTTGAGGCAAAACCATCGCGGTATCGATCGGCATCGAAGCGAGCAACTCCGCTTGATCAAGCATGGTGCCGAACGCAGGACCGATCGATGGGATCATCCACATATCCTCCCCCGCCTCTTCGAGCAGCATTTCGACCGCGGCAGCGTATTCGGAGGGGCGGATGTGATAGAAGACAGCATTGCCCCCATAAAGCAAGGTTCGCACTCCTCCTTGCTTTAAGTATTGAATCATTTTTGCATTTTCAGCGCGGGACACGCGGAGATCGCCATGCCGTGCCAGAGGTGGAACCGCAATAACGCTTGTTCCAAGACGGGGCACAAAACAATTGTGGGGCCTAGCTTCACTGCTCGACTGGTTCATGGATCAATCACTCATTTCCCATTTTTTGGTTAAAAGATGTCGGGCTCTTTTCCCGAATCGCGCCCTTCTAAAAAGTCAAAATCGCAGCCTTCGTGGGCTTGGGTCACGTGTCGACTGTATAGGTATGTATAACCGCGCGTCGCGGTACTTGCGGGTGGCTTCCAATGGGATCTGCGTTGCTCCATTTCCTCGGGAGAAATGCACAATTCCAGCCGCCGGTTGGGAACATCCAACTCGATCGTGTCTCCTTCACGTACCAGCGCCAAAGGCCCGCCCGCCGACGACTCTGGAGAGATGTGCAAAACGCATGTGCCATAACTCGTACCACTCATACGTGCATCGGAGATACGAACCATGTCGCGAACACCTTGCTTGAGAAGTTTCTCCGGTATTGGAAGCATCCCCCACTCGGGAAACCCTGGCGCACCGATGGGGCCCCCGCTTTTCAGGACCAATACCGAGTCCGACGTCACTTCGAGATCCGGCGAGTGGATGCGCTTCTTCAAGTCCGCGTAATTCTCAAACACCACGGCGCGCCCGCGATGTTGCAACAACTGTCCCGTCGACGCCGACGACTTGATCACACACCCCATGGGTGCCAAATTCCCCCGAAGCACACAGGTGCCGCCATTGGCATAGACGGGATTACTACGAGGCCGAATCACGTCTTCATCGATGATTCTCGCCCCATCGATAGAAGACTGTAACGATTTACCGTCGATTCGCCGTGCATCGAGATGGAGTAAATCCTGCAAGCGGGACCAAAGTGCGGGCAAGCCTCCCGCGTGATGAAAGTCCTCCATCAAATACTTTCCGCTTGGCCGCAGATTTAGCAGAACCGGAACTTGCTGAGACAATCGATCGTAATCTTCGAGCGCAATTCTTTGCCCCGACCGACGAGACATCGCGATCATATGGACAATCGCATTGGTAGATCCTCCGATCGCCAACTGTGTCGTCATCGCATTCTCGAACGACTCTCGGGAAAGAATACTGCCAGGTTTGCGATCCTCCCACGCGATCTCAACAGCCATGCGTCCCGTCGCAACCGCGAGTCGACTGTGTTCGGCAACAACAGCCGGTACGGAACTAGCGCCGGGAAGAGTGAAGCCTAGAGCTTCGGCGATGCATGCCATCGTGGATGCGGTACCCATGGTCATGCACGTTCCAGCCGAACGTGCAATACAATTCTCAATCTCAGTCCAATCCCCATCGCAAAGATTTCCAGCACACCTCTCCGCCCAGTACTTCCAAGCATCCGTCCCACTTCCCAAGGTCACATCGCGCCAGCGGGCATTGAGCATCGGCCCAGCAGGAAGAAATACGGATGGCACGTCCGCGGAGATCGCACCCATGAGGAGCCCGGGAACGGTTTTGTCACACCCCCCCATGAGCACCGCCGCGTCGATCGGGTGACTGCGCAGCACCTCCTCCGTTTCCATCGCAAGCAAATTTCGGTAGAGCATTGTCGTGGGCTTCATCAGCATCTCACTGAGGCTCAGCACCGGGATTTCCACCGGAAATCCACCCATTTGCAGCACACCCCTTTTCACTTCCTCCGCCCGCTCCCGCAGGTGGGAATGGCATGTGTTGAGATCGCTCCACGTATTGAGCAGACCGATGACTGGCCGGCCTCGGTAATCCACATCGTCGATGCCCATCCCCTTGAGACGCGAACGATGCCCGAAGCTCCGAAGATCATCCGGCCCAAACCATCGATGGCTCCTCAATCGAGACGGATCCCGATCCGTCGATCGTGCATTTGGATTTGAACTCGAATCAGCTGTCATCGCCGCATCCTCTCCGTTGTCGCGAAGCCTTTACCGAATCGTATTGAACATACGATCGCCGGCATCTCCCAGCCCCGGCACGATGTACTTGTGAGAGTTCAACTCGCGATCGACGGCAGCGACATAGACCGTGACGTCCGGGTGCTCGCGATGGAACAGCTCGATTCCCTCCGGAGCAGCGATCACACTTAAAACACGAATGTTTTTCACACCCCATTTTTTTAAAGCCGCGACCGCCGCGCGAATAGATCCGCCAGTCGCCAGCATAGGATCGAGCACCATTCCGACTTGAGCCGGATCCGCCGCCGGTAGCTTGCTGTAGTACTCGACCGGTTGCGCGGTTTCTTCGTCGCGATACATCCCCAAATGCCAGACTTCCGCATCAGGCAGCAATCGCAGTACAGGGTCGACCAATCCCAAGCCCGCTCGAAGGATCGGCACGATCGCGATCCGCTGAGAAATCCGGTGACCGTCCATCTCGCATAAAGGCGTTTGCAATCGATGCGGCTCCAATTCCAGATCTTCAGTTGCTTTCACAGCTAACAACATGGAGAGCAATTGCACTTGGTTTCGAAACTGCGATGGGTTGGTTTTCGTATCGCGAAGAATCGAGAGATGGTGTGCTGCGAGCGGATGACTTAGCTCGACGATTCGCGATTTCCCTGTTGCTTCCACAGCAATAACTCCCATTGTTTGATTGTTTTAACCAAAGGCCCCGCCTGCAAAAGGCCTATTTGGATGAGAACCGTAGTAGTTGAGGTTAGTTCCCAGCAGCCATCTGCACGAATTGCGAATGCACTACCTGCAAAGTAGAAACGGAGTAGAGCACCTCTCATCACGCAATTTCCCTAGGTACTGCGGGCTTCATCGTACACGGAAACCGATTTCGGCGTCAGTCATTGACTCCGCTTCGAATCCTACTGTGCATTCAATGAGAGGATATCCACATACCGGTATGTGCCACGATTCATCTCAGCCAAGTCTCGGATCCAGCCACCGTCGTTGGTTGCCTCCCCCCGATTGAACTGAATCGTATGGATAGTTGTCATCGATCGTTCCGCTCGACTTTGGATCTCAACCAACTGGGACTCAGACAATGAAGGCTCTGCAGCATCCGTTAGAAAGAAAAGGACATCGGGTGAAAAGGAAAGCCCCATTTTGAGGCCGGGTATATGCTCGGTGCCACCCAACGGAGTGATCGCTTTGACAAACTTCGAAGCCCTATCGCGGTTGATTTCATTTCCGACCAACATTTTCCCGCCGACTGTTCCCGGCGTGAGAGAACCTGGGGACTCGTTGTAAAAAACAATTTGAAACTGGTGGTTCTCCTTGAGGGAATTAATGCTCCTTAGCAATTCATTCTTTGCAAATTTCATCGGCGCCCCATCGAATTCGCTCATCGACGCGGACCGATCGAGAACGTAAACAAAGGAAGCTCCGGAACCCTGAACCCCCATGAACGTCGTCGTCGTCTTGCCCGTACCGCTACCTTTCCCTTGCCCCGCAGTCCCCGTACCCGACAACCCTTCTCCGAGCCCTGTCCCTGCACTAGGTTCCGTCCCCGTCTCACTAGCGTAACCTGCAACGTCCTTCATCAACTCAGAAATCGAGACCGGAGGCCCCGCGTCGCTCGTCGCAACCGTCGCCGCGGCGGATGCCGTACCCGTCGACTCCCCGGAACCAGTTGCCCCGCCGCTCAAAAAGTACTCGTTCCCCTCGCTGGTTTGATGAAAAACAGCAATCCCCACCGGACGATCCACCACATCCCCGGTGCCGCGGGTGCGCGGTTGCCACAGCAAACCCAGAATCACAACCACCGAGACATGGGTCACGAAACTGACAAACCAAGCTCGATAATCGCTCCAGCCCGAAACGCCGGTCGGCGGAGCCTTGGTCTCGCGTCGTTCCAACAAGTCCGGTTTGATCGTGGTCATTCACGGTACCCAAAAGGCAATAGTTCAATCCTCACAACGCGCCACTTCCTGAGTAACTCAGCGCTCGCTTTCACAGCCCCGTGCAGAACCATCTCCAATCCCTGAATCAGCCCAGCAAGGTCGCCGCAAAACCAACGGATCTCGAAATTCCAACGGATCTCGACCCGCAAGCTCGCTTCTATCAAAATTCACGCGAGCTTCATCGGGGATTCAAATACCCTACACGGCCGCGGATCCATTCTGTTAGGATACATCTCCATCAATCATACCAGCAGATGAGTCGTCTGGGTATTCTTTGTACTCAGACCAACCCCTCTCAGTGTGGCTCCGTTTTCGATTTCCCCTCGAACCAGGAATCAAGCCTTTAGATCGGAATGACCGCCATGTACCTACGAATTGTTTTTGTGCTCGCGACAACACTTGGATTGTGCACGTTTTCTCAGGCAAAAGAAACATTGCGGCAAGAATCATCGCAACAAACCTCGGAAAAGCCAAAAACTGAAAAAGTAGAGAAAGAAGAATCGATCGTCGCAACGGTCACCAAGGTCATCGATGGCGACTCACTCAAGGCGAAATCCAAGGAGGGGAAGGAGTACGAAATCCAAATCGAAGGGATCGATGCGCCCGAGCTCAAGCAACCTCATGGCAAAGAAGCGACCGAGGCTTTGAGCAAGATGGTCATGGGTAAGGAAATCAAAGTGACTTGGACCAAGAAAGACAATTTCGAACGTTTGCTCGCCCAAATCCATATCGACAAAACTCACGTCAATCAGGAAATGCTCCGAACCGGGCACGCCTGGCACTTCAAACGTTACAACCAGTCGAAGGAATTAGCCGAGCTCGAGGAAGAGGCCAAAAAGGCCAAACGAGGACTCTGGGCAACGGAAAACCCCCAAGCTCCTTGGGATTTTCGCAAGGAGACTCGCTCCCCCGAAAAGCCCGACAGATAACCTCGAAAAGCCTATTGCAAAGAAATGAAGAGCAACTGTTCCTGCGGAAAGTCTCATTATTTGGCAATCTGATGGCTCTTCCCCGAGGCAAGTAGCCATGAAGCCATCCACTCCGAGCTTTCGTATTCGATGCTCCGCCTCTTGTCAAAAAACGGGGACGATTATGCCCGTAAGGGTTGCGAATGCTCTGCCCAGAGATCGAATTGCTCACTAAACTAAGGGATTGCAGTGGCGGTGATTGCCCGCGTGGTTTTATCCATCGTGGAATCCTCCGCCCGACAATTATCAGCGGGCAGCACCCCCGGACCGGTTCGCGACGACACGCTCCTGCACCGCGCAGGTTCCGACAGGTTATGGGGTTTCCCGGGCAGTTGAGGAGTTATTTGTGAGGCAGGCACTGATCAGTGATATCCATGGAAACTTGGAGGCACTCCAAGCGGTCCTTGCCGATATTTCAGGCCAGAGTATCGACCAAGTCGTTTGCTTGGGGGATATCGTCGGTTACGGCCCCAATCCGAATGAGTGCCTCGATATCGTCAGTCGCAAATCTTCGCTGACCATTCTAGGGAATCACGACCAAGCTGCATTGATCGATCCGGATGGATTCAACCCGGTAGCGCTCCGCGCCATCTACTGGACCCGGGATCAACTCGACACGGGAAATAACCAAGCCGTAAATCGCCGGTGGGATTTCCTGAGCGAACTCCCCAGGATGCACGTCCAAGACAAATTCCTCTTCGTTCACGGATCCCCCCGCGACGCTACCAATGAGTACGTCTTTCCGGAGACGATCTACGACAAGAACAAGATGGAGAGTATGTTTCAGAAGGTGCCTCAGTATTGCTTCCAAGGGCACACGCACATGCCGGGAGTCTTCACACCCGATCTTGAGTTTATTCGTCCCCACCAATGCGACTTTGTCTTTGCGCTCGGGAAAGAAAAACTGATGGTCAACGTCGGAAGCGTTGGACAACCCAGAGACGAAGACAATCGCGCCTGCTACACGATCATCGACCACACCGAAAAGAAAATTCATTTTCGCAGGGTCCCGTACAATTTCGAAGAAACGATCAAGAAGATCTACGCCGCGGATGAGCTCGATAACATGCTCGGCGATCGGCTTAGGACAGGACGGTAAGACAACGTGCGTACGGCAATCGTAAGCGACATTCATGGCAACCTCGAAGCCCTCGAGGCGGTTCTCTCGGATATCCAAAATCAGAAGTGCGATCGCATCGTCTGCTTGGGTGATGTGATCGGTTACGGCCCCAACCCCTGCGAATGCTTGGACCGCGTCATGAAAATGGACGCGTGCGTTCTCGGCAATCACGACTATGGTGCCTTGATCGATCCCGAAGGCTTCAGCGCCGCTGCCGAACAGGCGATTTTCTGGACCAGAAAGCAACTCGAGGGTGGAAGCGACAAAGAGGGCTCGCGGTCCCGGCTGGCCTTCCTGTCGAAACTCCCCCGTACGATCATGGAAGAAAAAGTCCTGTTCGTTCACGGTTCGGTCCGAAACCCAGTCAACGAGTACGTTTTCCCGGAGGATATCTACAACCGGAGAAAAATGGAGAAACTCTTCTCCATGATCCAGTACTACAGCTTCCAAGGTCACACGCACGCTCCTGGTATCTTTACGCTGAACATGCAGTTTCTGCGTCCCGAAGAACTGAACTATCGCTACGCGCTGCCCGATGAGAAAACCATGATCAACGTCGGCAGTGTTGGCCAACCGCGCGACGGCGATTGGCGAAGTTGCTACGTGATCATGGATCAAGACCAACTCGAGTTTCGACGCGTGGAATACGACATCGATTCCACGGTGAACAAAATCTTCGCTATTCCCGAACTCGATAATTTCTTGGGAGAACGGCTCCGAGAAGGACGCTAGGCCTCCCGCAACCGCTGTGCATACTCGCTTGCTCCGGAGAAGTGAATGATTGTCGAAGGGATTCTTACGACGGAATCCGATGACGGAACCATGCACGTGGCGCCGATCGGTCCGCACGTCGATCGTGCCCTATCCACATGGATCCTGAAACCTTTTCAGACATCGAGAACCTTTTCCAATTTGCATCGCCGATCGCGAGCCGTCTTTCATGTCGTCGATGATGGACTCCTCATGGTCCAAAGCGTACTCGGCATCTGCAATTCGCCGGACAACGCTCCGGCCGCACGGTTCGAGGAATCTGTAGGCTGGATCCTCCAAGATGCATGTCGCGCATTTCCGCTCCGTGTTTCCGCATGGGACTTACAAAGCGAACGAGCGACCGCAACGTGCGTGGAAGTAGAACGCATCGATTTAAAACCATTTTGGGGTTGGAATCGAGCCTGCAACAGCTTGCTCGAACTCTCCATCCTCGTCAGTCGCAAACACCTTTTGGAACAGGATTACTTGAAGCAGCAATTGGAACACCACCGGACAATCGTTCAAAAAACCGCCGGTGATCGCGAGCTGCAAGGATTACAACTTGTTGAGAACGCTCTGCTGCATTCGGACTAACTCGAATGCAGCAGACGGATAACGCCACGTGAGCGGCATTTTCTAACCTCTGCGAACCGTACAGCGATTTGCACGCACGGCCCCCTTAGACCGACAGTGTATCAGGGTGCTTTTTCGCTACGTTGATGCGATTTTGCTACTTTCCATGTTGTTTTTTTTCATCGTTTGCCCTGGTTCGGCTAATTACCAAGCCACGGCATTTCCAGCGAATTCCTGGGTCGAAATGAAAAAATTTCGCAATTCTCTTTTTCGGCACGCCCCTCGCATCTGACTTCTCTCAAGATCCGCCGGAACCCATCGATTCCAGCGGGAATCCAAGGACTCACAGCCGAGAGAAAGCAGTCATGCCAAAACGAGCCACCCGCCGCCCTGCCAATCGCAAGTCCCGATCCAACGAATTCGAATACCTTGATGACGAACGAATCCTCACCGACGAGTTGGCGGATGGCCTCGTGTATGAAGAAGAAGAGGAAGAAGATGTCGATGCCGACGAAGTCGCCTCAATCGATGACACATTCGACGACGAAGATGGGGACGACGACCTTTTCGGTGACGATGACGATGAAGTGGTCGATGCCACCGAAGATCCTGTTCGGATGTACCTGATGCAGATGGGCGAAATCCCCTTGCTGACCCGCCAGCAAGAAGTTTCCGCCGCCCGCAAGATTGAACGCACACGGTTTTTCTACCGCAACTGGATGCTCGCCTCGGATTTCATGCTCCAAGGGGCCACTAAACTCCTCGAACAAGTTCGCGATGGGAAGTTGCGTTTGGACCGAACTATCGAAGTGAGCGTGACCAATGCTACCGAAAAAGTTGCGATTATGCGACGCATCGGCCCCAATATCAAAACCCTCCGGCACTTGCTCCTGAGAAACCACGGTGATTACTACACCGCGATCAATAAGAAAATCGCTCGTGAAGAACGCCATGCAGCATGGAAACGATTGGTATGCCGCCGCAACAAAGCGGTCCGATTGATCGAGGAAATGAATCTTCGCACCAATCGCCTCGAACCAATCTTCGCTAAGCTCACCATTATCCAGACCCAAATGGCCACCTTGAAGGGTCGGATCGCAGAAGCACAACTCAACGGTTTTGCAGAAGGCACGACCATTGAAAAGATGCTGAAAGAACTCCGTTACCTGATGCGAATCACCTACGAGACACCAGCAACCCTCGCACGGAGAATCGATCGAGTACATACCTACCGACTTCAGTACGATGCGGCCAAACGAGACCTATCCGCAGGGAACTTGCGATTGGTTGTCTCCATCGCCAAAAAGTATCGCAACCGAGGACTGAGCTTCCTGGACCTCATCCAAGAGGGCAACACAGGCCTGATGCGGGCTGTCGATAAATTCGAATACGAACGTGGCTTCAAGTTTTCTACCTATGCAACATGGTGGATCCGCCAAGCTATCACTCGCGCTATCGCCGATCAAAGCCGAACCATTCGAGTCCCTGTGCACATGATCGACACCATGAGCAAGGTTCGCCAAGTAACCCGAGACTTGATCCAAGAACTCGGCCGTGAACCCTCCGTCGAAGAAACCGCACAACGCGCCGGATTGTCCCTCGACGACGCTCGCGTCGTCATCAAAATGGCCCGCCAACCCCTTTCGCTCGATCAACCTGTCGGCGATCACGACGACAGCTTCTTCGGAGAGTTCCTCGAAGACTACCGCGATCATGATCCCCTCTACGAAACCAACCAGCAAACGCTGAAACATCAAATCCAAGAAGCGATGCAAACCCTTAACTACCGCGAACGCGAGATCCTCAAGCTGCGTTATGGATTGGCCGACGGCTATGCGTACACGCTCGAAGAAGTTGGGAAGATCTTCCAGGTAACCCGCGAACGCGTTCGTCAGATCGAAAGCAAAGCAGTTAAGAAACTGCAACATCCACAACGAAGCAAGTCCCTGATGAGCTTTGTCGATGGGGTCGAAATGCCTAACTTCCCAGAAACCGCAGGCTCCGGCGATCGCCCTCTGTAAGCCTATACTATCCGACGCGCTCGTTGGGTGTCCATTTTTCGAAAACGAGACGGCAACATGGGGCTTTCTCATGGTGCCGTCTTGCGTCACTCTAGACCATATGCCCCCGCCGGCGGAATGACTTGACCGCCGATCACTCCCAATCCTCGCGACGGTAGGAACCTTGGCTCCAACGCAAATTGGAACGAAGTGTTGTCGCGACTCAAGTCATAATTGACACCGAGACGGAGCAAGAAGGACTCACCGATTCGAGTGATACCTATCGCCTGCCCTCGGTTGCCCGATACGTTAAAGTCATAACTGGTTCCACCATACGCCGCCCATTTATCGTTCAACCGATAGTTGAACGCGGCGGTGAGAAGATCAGATGTCATTGGGCCATCTAAGGTGGTAAAACCGAGATACATGTCTCCTCGACCTGGTCGCGATATCGATCCGCCAAGGGTCGTCGCATGCAATCCACTCTCGAATAGATCGTAATAGCCGTCGCTCAGCAATGTCACACGATCTCCGATGTGATAGCGAAACGCGTAGTTTATCCCCCCGACGGTTTGCCCGAAATTGTCTCGGTCAGGATTGTAGAAATAGATACCGTCGACGTCGAATTCCACAACGTCTGCAATCCGCTCGCGTCCAGGTACCCCACGTTTCGTTTGCCATCGCTGATGCAAACCCATTCGACTTTGCATCTGATCCGCCACAATGATTGAACTCGCAGCGGAAACGTAACGCTGCATTCCCTGCCTCGCAGCAAAATTATTGGACTCGAATTGCGCAGGTAGCGTTCCCCCGAACGTATTGATGATCAGTCGTCGTCGGAAGTGCTCCTGCGAATTATCATCGATAGGATCGTATAGAGGCAGTTGATCAAGATTCTTCGAGGAATCAGCGTACCATGTGTCCGCCTCAATCGAGACTTTGTGCGCTAATCCATTCAGATTGAGCAGCGAGCTTTGCACATCGGGAAATACGTTCCAGAATGGAGTCGACGACCGAACCCCAGCTTGCCCCGTCAATCGCCCAAGTGAATCCCCGTTGAGGTCTTCGCCCCAATAGGCCGCCTCACCTGCGATATACGGGGTCAATTTGGAGTACTTCAAATCAACAGGCATCGCGAGTTCTTGTCGGGTGATCGCTTGAATCCCCGATGAAGGAACTTCCCACGGTTGATAAATCCATTTCGCGGCGTCCTCAGGAGCGGTCGGAAAAGATGCCTTTTGAAGTTTCGCGTACCCGACCTGAGAATGCGAGTACCAAGTCATGACATTTGCAACGTCTTTACCGAGCCAATAGTGATCCGCGCGTGGAAGCCATTCCGTCTCGGTGAAGAAGGCATTGGTCCGGACAGCCCCCCAGAAATCTAGCATCTGCTGCTCAGCGAAATAATGCCGATATCTCAGCGCCGTCGCTCGATCTTTCCAGGTGTCCCATTCGTTCTCGAAATACTGCTCCAAAAAGTTACGGTCAGTGATGTAACCAACTTCCGCCCATAACTCTTGATCCGGGGTTAGGAGCTGTCGATGCTGCAGGAAGACCTTTGCCCGACGCGTCGCCTCCGGCACCATATCCTTTCGGTCGCTACCCAATGTATCCAATCCACGATCACTCAAACCCCACGCGTCCAACCAACCATAGGTCGGGCCAGCTCCCAGCAAACTGGGTAAGTTGTAGTTGTAATTGGTACCCATCGCAAAGCCACGTTTGCTTAGGTAGTCCGTGGATAACCCCCAGCGAGTACCATCCAACGCATTGATCCCAAGAATCTGATAAAGATCCCAATCGACCATCGCAACCGTCCCGAACAACGTATCCTGACGCGTTTGGAAACCGGATACGTAGAAACTAGGACTCTCAACATTGGAATTGAGCACAGGCCAATAGAATACGGGAACCCCCTCGACATAAACGAAGTTGCTCCTCGCCTTAGCTTTCATCGCGGTCTGATCGCCCGATGGTGCAAGAATACCGAACCCGAGCATCCCCGTATTCACAGATTCACGCTGATCATTCAACTCGATCCGATCCGATTGCAACCAATAACGAGGAACCCCCAAGCGGCTGCTGGTCAGCGCTGCTCGATTGGCGAGAAGATTTTCGCGAGATCGCTGCTGGATCACATCGGCCTTCAATCGAACGATCCCTTCGTACTGTGGGGCTGGTGTCAAAACCTCAGCCCCGAGGATCATTCCGTACTCAGACTGAACGTTGTAGTACATTCGGTCTGCAAAAATCCGTCTCGCACCTTGTTGAAAAACAATATTTCCCTCGAGGTAAAGCTCCACTGGCAAATCGTCGATGCGTCGAGAAAGAAGCTTATTCATATCGCTCGTCCAAATGACGCAGCGGTCCGCTTCGATCAGGATGGTCCCAACGTCGAATAATCCACCGCTCGTCTGAACCGCGGCATCACCGAACCTCAAACGGATACCTCGCGAGATTGTGACTACGGAATCTCCACGCTCAGGTCGGTTGTTGATTTGAATTTTTGGCTCAACCCCGCCCCGGCCAGTAAACATGAACGTCCTCGCCCCGATTTTTTGCCCCGACTTTACATTGGGAGTCGAAGCAGCTACCGGTGCTGCAATCGGCGCGGGGCCGGAATCGATGATCAACGGAACTGCTGGTGCCGCAGGGGGAGGAAGCTGGAACGATTCCACAGAGCGAACGGGAGGTGTTCCATCTGCGGCCGGCAGTGCATTCGCTGGCAGTGCATTCGCTGGCGATGAGTTTGCTGGCGACGAGTTCGCTGGTGGCGTCGTAGCAGTCCCCGATGGCCCCGGTGCCACACTCTCAAACAATTGCATAGATCCAGCGTCCAGGACCGTACCTCCCAACGACGAATTCCCAACCTGCATCGAGTTCGGTAATTGTTGTGAACCCGGAGGAGCCACTCCCTCCTGGAGCTGCGATGCGAGTCGTAGATAACTCGCTTCATCTTCCTTGCTCCAAGCAACAGCGGGATCCGCGCCCATGCGATCTACTGATCCGCTAGCAACAGTGCGGTCTTCCGAACCGTTGGAAACAGTGCTCGACGTCGATCGACGGTTCTCACGGGACCAATCGATTGCCGGCGCTGGCTGGGTGCTTTCCTTCCATACCTGAACGGATACCTCAAGCTCATGCTTGGTAAAAAGGCGCCCCATCCAGCGGTTATCCTGAAGCCGCTGATCTTCGTTCCACCGAACATCGCACGAACCCTCGGTTTCCAAAATCAACCGATAAGACGTTTCTCCTTCGACCTCTTCGGTCTGCACCCATACGGTGGCCGTTTCGCTCTGCGCTACAAACGCCCCCTGGTAGATGCGGCACCCACCATTCAATTGATATACAGTCGCAGAGCCTCGCTGGGATTTGATTCCTGAATGCGCGAAGATGGCCACAGGGAATTTAGGATCCGATAAAGGCACCCCAATTTCAACACCTTGAGCCTGCCCCTGAAGAGTCTGCCCGTGAAGTCGCCCGCTCGAAAGGAGGCCAAACCAAATAGATCCCAAGAGCAGATGCAAACATAGCATCCCCGCAGACAACATGCAGAACTTTTGAACTCGCACACGCCACACCGGTGGCGGATGGGGTGCGAGATTGGATACGGTATTGGGATTCCGTTCCACTACCTACTCACTTCTCCTAGGGAATTAGCACACGCTCCCCTTTCCGTTGGAAAGGAAAAATCACCTCGCGTTTGAAGGCCGGCCAGCGCTCAGCGATACCGTGTGGACTGGGCGGAGTATAGAAGTCGAGAAATTTGGGCTCAAGACGAAGGTTCCGCTAAAGCCAGGGAAAGTGAACGGTCGATACCAAAAAGCTACACCGCCTGGCAAACCGTCAGCGGATCGAAAAACATTCCAGTCACCCCATTTGCCGCAAGCTACCCAGTCACCGCTTTTCCCTAAAGTTAAAGGCTGGAAATGCTGCCGCTAAACAATACCGGACGCTAATCTAGCCACCGCGCGCAAGGCTAGCAGGCACAACTCGGACACGAGAGTATCTAAAGAGCATGTCGAATCTTGATTCGCTAGCAATTCATTTGATTCGAGAAGGGCACTGGTCCGAAGCCGTACGGTTATACCGAGATGAACTTGGGGTGTCGTTGATGCAAGCGGAAGCGAAGGTTGCATCGCTAGCGGAGGAATATGGAGTCAACCATCCAGAGCGATGGACTTCGTGGCTCGCGATTGCCTTCGCCGGATTATCTCTCTTCGTGCTCGTCGGTTTGCTACAGTTGCTCTTTGCTCAGTAAGTTGCCATCCTGGATTAGGATCCGAGCGCAGAACGCTTGTCGCGAATCGTCTGGAGCAGTTGCTTCTGGGGCGCAACAAACTTGTCGATCCCTTGCTTCATCAACGTCTTCTCCAAATCGTCAATCTGCACGAAGCGATCCAGTGTATCGCAGATATCCTGTGACGGCAGAGAACGCAGGTTGGATGTGAATTGCTGCTGGCTCGCAGCGACGGCAGCGTTGGTCTCGGGAGGATTGGTTTGAATATCCGAACCTGCTAATGCGGAAACATACTTCCACGGTGGATCATTTGGGTTTTTGGTCCCAGTGCTGGCAAAAATGATTTCTTGTTGCAACGGCGTATTCTTTGCTCCCCAAAACTCACTGTTTGCATTCCAAATCCGCTTGGCATTCACAATTCCATAGAGCCCTTGGGCAGCGGCTGGCATTTCCGAATAGCGTTCCGAGGTGAACTGGTCGATTCTCGATACGAAAATACTGTAAACACTTTTGAAGTTGGCCAAGGTGGCTCGTCGCTGGGCGCCTCGCCACACAGCATCTCGAGCTAGCGTGTATTGACGCATGGTAAAGATCAAGGTCACATTCAAGGTGACTCCGGATGCTGCCAATTCTTCAAGCGCATCAAGACCGGCTGGGGTTGCAGGCACTTTGATCATGCGGTTGTCATGCCCCTTCGACCATTGCTTGCCCAACGCGATGTACTTTGCAACGCGATCCCCATGAGGAAGATCCACTGAAGTATCTTCGATCAGCGGATCGAGTTCGAAACTAACCCACCCCGCATTCCCTCGCGTTGATGCCCAAATCGCATGGAATTTTTCCTGGGCAGACGAGACCAAAGTATCGGTGACTTTCCAGCAGATCGCATGATCATCCAACCCAGAACGGATCAACTCGGTGATCAATGGGTCGAAGCGCCCAGTACGGATCAAATTCGAGATAATGATCGGGTTGCTCGTGGCACCAACAGCACCCCATTCAATATTCTGCGTTACAAGATCCGGATCGATCGAATCCAAGTAGAGCTTAGTTCCAGATCGGATAAGAGAATCAATCGGCGCTGGACGCATTTTACGTTCGTTTCGTGGTAGGTCACACGGATCGGGAGGATCCGACGTGAATGGATGATGGGGTGAAATAATGATGTATCGTGAATGCGGATATTCACGCATCATTATCGCTTCAGGAACGTCGATGAACGAGTACCCTCCGTGATCGCCCCATGGTAAGCTTTCGCAGAACGTTTTACAGCCTACGTCGTCCGATATGCCCTATTTTTCATCAATGCTTTCATGATTGACTTACGAAGTGACACCGTTACAAAACCCACGCCAGGAATGCTCGATGCCATGATGCGAGCCCCCGTCGGCGATGACGTGATCGACGTCGATCCAACCGTGGTTCTATTGCAGGAGAAAACCGCAGACCTATTGGGTAAGGAAGCAGCGATTTTCATGCCCAGCGGAACGATGACCAATCAGATAGCATTGCGGGTTCATTGCGTACCGGGAGACGAGTTCATCTGCGAAACAGAATGCCATATCTATAATTATGAACAAGGAGCCTTCGCGCAGTTAAGCGGACTCGTTGCTAGAACCGTTCCAGGTGTCCAGGGGGTGTTTGAATTGGACCAAATCCGGGAATGGGTCCGAACGGAAAATGATCACACCGTCCGAACACGATTGGTTTGCTTAGAAAATACGCATAACCGCGGGGCAGGAAAAGTATTCCCGATGGACAAGGTAAATGCGATTTGCAACTGGGCCCACCAAGCAGGATTGAATACCCACTTGGACGGAGCTCGACTTTTCAACGCGAAAGTCGCCACGGGGAACTCGCTTCGAGATCTCTCCGAACCATTTGACTCCGTAAGCGTCTGCTTCAGTAAAGGCTTAGGAGCACCTATCGGCTCGTGCTTGGCTGGTTCAAAAGAGTTCGTCGCCAAAGCTCGCCGTTGCCGCAAGCTTTTCGGTGGGGGAATGAGACAAGCGGGAATCATCGCCGCAGGGGCCCTGTACGCTCTCAACCACCAAATCGAACGCCTCGTGGAAGACCATCAGCATGCCAAATTGCTTGCTCAATCTGTCCTCGGTTCGAAACACTTCCAATTGCTAGGAAGCGATGTCGAAACCAATATCGTAATTTTCAAGGTAGATCCAAGTATTGGAACCGCCTCGGATATTGTCCAGCAACTCCGCGCTGAGGGGATCCTCGCGATGGCGTTTAGCAAGCAAAGCATACGGTTGGTAACGCACCTCGACGTAGGTCGATCCGACATCGAACGGGTTTGCGCCACGCTAGCGAAACTGGGTAAATAAGGGCCTGGGAAACCAGCTTCCCCCCTCAGCCGAGTGGATTCCTATCGCTGCAAACGAAGTTGCTAGCAATTCAGATAGCCTTGCCGGCCTGCTAAATCGATTGAAATCTGCGGAAAGATGTCAAGATTTGCGGGTTATGCGTCCGAAATCATTTCTATCGATTCTCTGGAATGTACCTCGTGAAGGCCCAAGCAGTTGCTTGAGCGTCTTGACGGGAGCGACTCAGTCCCATAGACTTCGATGCATTAAAGTCTATTGCACAAACGACTTAGGTTGCATTGAAGTTTGTAGGAGTTCGGTCGTGACAAAGAAAGAGATCGTGAAAACGATTTCCGACGAGACGGGACTTAACCAGCAGCAGATCAAGCAAATCGTCCAAAAGACATTTGATTCGATCGTAGCAACGCTGGTCGAGGAAGGCCGGATTGAGTTGCGGAATTTCGGGGTGTTTCAGGTCCGTCCTAGGGCGGCTCGAAAGGCTCGCAATCCGAGAACCGGCAAGCAGGTCGAAGTACCCGAGAAATTCGTGGTCAGCTTCAAACCTGGCAAGATCATGGAGGAGCGTGTGAACTCGATTGAGGGGACACCGCTGGCTCAAAAGATTCGCGACGCAGCGGCAGCAGGAGATCTGGATGCCGGGCTCGACGCGGAGCTGGATAGTGATCTAGATACCCTCTCCGAAGGAAACGATTCCGAAAGCTAAACAGTTCACGGAGTAAGAACAGATGCGACGTCGAGTCATGATGGGTTTGTTGCTATCGTTGGCTGCACTTCCTACGGTTGGTTGCGCCTTGCCGATTTACTCGGCCCTTCCCTCGCGTCGAGCGGAGCAACTGATTTTCACTTCGGAAAACCTCAGAGCTTTGGTTCAGGAATGGGAACGCTTCTGGTTCCTTGACCAACCTGACCACATGACCCCATACCGCACGCACGGCGGTGTGATCTAGGACCTATCCGTTTCTTCGGGATAGGATTCCTGCATCCGAATCTCTCGGCTGTCCTCAGGTTTTATGGACAACGAGCAAGGGGTTCGCGCAGGTCACTGTGCGTGGGTACCACAACTCGCGAGGAGAAGGATCTGCTCGCGAGAAAGAGTCCCTGCAAGCCTGTACTATGTAGACATCTCCGTAGACATCTCTGTATGTTCTCCGTCTCACCGGGCGAGTGCGACTTCCGCGACCGGTAGTCTCACAACTGCAGCTTTCACGAATCATTCCATCCGGCAACTGACCCGGCTCGCCAATTCTTGAAGGCCCGGAGTTGGGTGATAGACCCGCTCCAAAACCGTGTCCAGATCCAGTCGCTCTCCGACTGACAAGACTGTACAGTGTGCAGAAATTGGATCTGAAATTACCGTTGCGCTCTTTTCATGCGCTTGCTTGAAATGTCGATCTTGAAGCAATTGGCTCAATTCGTCGCTAATCATCAGCACATTACGTAGCAACCCACCAAATTCGAGAAATTTCGATCGGACTCGATCGAACTCCTCACCGATGTCTTCGTTCTCGACTTCAAGGATACGGCGTACTCGGAAAAGACTTGGGCTTGCCTCAACTTTCCGCGCCTGAAGCACTGCAACATCACCACCAGCTTTGGCAGGGCTGGTCTCCACCGACGTCGACCCATTCGAGGAAACGATCGTGGACGGCGTTTCCGTACCTTCTTCCTTGTACGAATCTTGATACTGGCTCTGCCGTTGCTTAGCCTCGATAATCTCCCTAACGAAGGGGAACAACTCCTTCAATTCCACCCGCTCGCTCCGCTTGTAGCGTTTTGACTCTTCTTTAATACTCCAAGCGTGAAGAAGACGGATATGGGTATGATCGAGAAGGTAGGAGCTGGCAGCATGAGTAAATGCGTCCTTGCCCAGCTTTGCAAAGTCCGGCGTTTTCGAGTTGAAATCTTTGTCCGCGATTTGCATCTTTTCCATAATGGGTTGTGACAAACTCATTAAGTCTTTGGAAAGCTGCCTCGCATGATTTGCCCACAGGATACCTAGGTACTTAACGTGCCCTGCAAGGCGGTTGAGCATTTGAGAAGCGAGCGAATAGATGCGAGCCTCCAGCGCAAGGGCTTCGAGTTTCAACTCCACTTCTTGGGAGATGATATCTTTTCCCTCGTATGCGGTCTCGAGGACTTGATCGTGCTTACTGCAATGTTCGGCAGCGATTCCCAGCAGTTGATTCGCGTTTTCGAGCAACCGCTCGTAAACGGTCTTCATGATGATCCCGAAATGCATCCAGCCGTGTGTATCCCCGAGCAGATTTCGGTCGATCCATTGAAAAAATCGTTTCCGCGAGATCTCTAAGAGATCGCAAACAGCCTGAGTCCCTTCCGTGTTGTCGATTGCGAGCTTCTCTGCGATCGCGTCAAGATCCGATTGCTCTTGCTCGAGAATTCGAGATCCAAAAATATGCTGAACCGTTTTTCGCTCAGCAGAATTTTGCATGCTCGAGTGCTCCTTCTCCTCCTTTGCGTGTTGCGAGGAAATCGTCGCCATCAACTGCTTGACCCAAGCATCAGCTCCCCACCCACAAGCGCTAAATAGATTCGAAACCCAGAACAAATCCGTTTGCTCATGCTTTTTCTCACTGCTTGGATGGCTATTCTGCAATTCCCCTAAGTCCGCGATCGTGCGGTTGAGGAGGGAGGTCCAAGCTTGGATCGCTAGGAGACAACATCGATTGGTCGAGCCTTCGCTATCGGAGAAGGAAGCCAGGTCCAGCGATGACAGTCCGATGGTTCCCAGCCATGGCAACCCCTGGGTATCATTGGCTTGATCAAGCCGTTTCTTGTCTCTCAATCGCATCCATGCCAGCCGATGTCCTAAATCCGTATGATCCTGGCCCCATGCATACGCGACCGCTTGATCAATTCCATATTGCCAATCACCATGCTCGCCCAGAACACCGCCCGGGACCAAGGTAACGTAATCGAATGGTGGTTGATCCACCGCAATCGATGCGGGAAGCGAAGCGAGCGGGGTGTGCAGCCCTCCTGACTCAAAGTGCTCACTGATTTCTTTGAGACATGAAAATGCTGACGCAGCGGCGAGATCCCCGCTATGGTGCTGCGATGTATCGGCGCAAAGAAGCAATAATTCGACGTGAAGATCGATCTCCATGGCAGCACATATCTGACGAAGCATGAATCCAAGCTCCGACACCATCGCACTTCCAGTCCCCCCATGGGCCGATGCAAAAAGATATACCGTCAACGAGCGCCGCCCCGACTCTTCGCCGACAAGCTCATCTATCGTATCAACCAACCTATCAAAACACGTTTTAGCTTGGTCTAGAAAAGCCAGAAGCCCTAAGGGTCTCACTCCTTCAGTTTTCTGCGACCTAGGGATGTTGTAGATCCATCGTCGACTGATTCGGAGCAAGTCTGGCGACGTAGATTGCCTGTAATATTGAGATGAGTTCAGTCGCAACGGGAGAACTGCAGAATGGGGCAACGGAATAGGCTGCGATGCGTCTAAAGCCCGCTCAACAGCGTTGTTGTCCGTATCCAAATAAATGCATCTTGTCAGCTTGTCATCCCTGCGTGCTTCATCGGAATCCCGATACTCGCATCGCCCAACAATCTGTTGCACCGCAACTCCACCAGTACCGCCAACACCCAGATAAAGGATACGCTTAGAACGGTGCATCTGGTCCGGACCAATCGGAGGCATAGCGGTCTGCAATTCGATCGGACGTATTTCCCGCTCGAACTTTGGCATCTCCTCCGCGACTTGTTCGTGCGCCGATTGGCGGAGACTTCGACCCGAAAATCGTCGACCCGCCCCCCGATTCGCCGGGCTTGCCGCACCTTGCTTTTCCGCTGCGGACGATGCTAGCTTGACCTCTTGCCGCGTTTCTGAAAGGGCGCGGATAAACTCGCGGCAATCCCCATAACGCATGTGTGGCTTTTTCGATAATGCCTTGCTGAGAATGGGACGTTCAAGCAGTGGCACCGCTTCCAGATTTGGCGCTTTGTGAAGATGCTCGTTCGCCAGTTGAGCTGCAGTCCTGCCTCGAAATGGTAAAGTTCCCGTGAGAAGTTCCTGGTACACGATCGCTAGCGAGTATTGATCGCTATAACGGCCCGGACGGCCATCAAACAACTCTGGGGCTGCATAGGTAGGTGTCATCCCGCTCATCATGGACTGGGAATTGGAATCCAGTTCCTTGATCAATCCAAAATCGGCGACCTTCACCCGATCTGCGATCAGCAGCAAGTTTCCTGGCTTTACATCCAAGTGTTGCAAGTCATGCTCTTGGCACAAAAAATCTAGGCCATCTGCAGCATCTCCGAGGTAGCGTAGCAAACGATCTCGAGCGATACCGATAAACCCCTTTTGCCTGTACTCGTTGTATTTATCGTGCAAGGAACCTTGTGCGAGCTCCGTGACGATGACCAATTGACCTTCGACAATCTCAACACGCTCGAGCGATAGGATAAATGGGTGATTGAGTTTACGGATGCGATTTAAACTTTTCAGTTCCGTAGTGGCGCGGTTATCGTCAACGCTACCGAATACGAATTTGATGGCTTTTCGCAATCCGCCGGGAGCATCTGCAAGCCAAACCTCTCCGTAGCCTCCAGCGCCCACCTGCTTCCGAAGTACATACCCAGGTATCGGTTCGTATCCAGCCTGAATGAGAGATCGATTCATGGATTACCTCGTTTGCCGATCGTTGATGGACGGCGAGTTCGGCGTCACGGGTGGGATTTGAGCATTGGTTGGTCTTGGGATTTGTCCAGAAGGAACTGGACGTATTTTGGCTTCAGGGGCCATCTCACCGAGGATTTCTGAAATTCCAAATGGAGAACTTGCTACCGATGGCTTCGGTGCGGAAGGTTGATAAGCTCCGTTCCCGCCCAGTCCTGAACGAGTCGAGATGTTCAACGCGCTGGTGAGCGGTGTGCTCGATGGAACAGGAGATACCGCAGGCAGAATCTGCGTCCCTTCCCCAGCCAAATTGATCGGATTTTCGTTTCTATCATTCTCGCCGCGTTGCACTTCGGCGGCATTCTTGTTGCCTTTGTCTAACACATTGCTAGAGCCAAAGTAATTTCGACAAACTTGGTCGATGAACTCATTCCTCAGTTCACAACGCTCACCTCGATAGGCCGCCAAGCACTGGATTTGATGAAGCAGATCCCGTGCATGGCAACGTCGGAATGACCTTCCCATTTGTCGGTAATGCGTGTCGATCATCCGCTCGATGGCCTCAGGCCTCCAGACGATATCCATCGACTCGCACGCGGTACGAAACAGCTCGGTAAACTCTTCGACACTCGGATCTGCAATTTGAATCTTAAATGGAACGCGTCGGAGAAACGCTTCATCCACCAACGAGTCCGGTTCCAAATTGGTAGAAAACAACACGATCTGCTCAAAGGGGACCGAGATTTTTTTACCGGTAGGCAACGTCAAGTAATCAACGCGATTCTCAAGTGGGATAATCCAACGATTCAGAAGTTCCGCTGGCGCTATTCGCTGTCTACCAAAGTCATCGATCAGCAAACATCCACAATTGCTTTTGAGTTGCAATGGAGCTTCGCATGTATTGCTTCGAGGATCGTGACGGATTTCCAAGCTGTCCATCGTCAACTCACCACCGACAACCACGGATGGACGCCGAACGCGAATCCATCGACGATCGTGTTCCTGATTGGCCATGACCCGATCGTTGGTCGATTTATTGCTAGAACCGATATGATATGTCGCATCATAGAATTTGATGATCATCCCGTCATCGATAATCGCATGCGGAATCCAAATATCTTGTCCACGGCACGCCGGCAAGCACTTTGCAATGGTCGTCTTACCGTTTCCTGGAGGACCATACAAAAATACCCCGGAGTTGCTATTCACCGCTGGCCCAAGAAAATCAAGCCATTGCGGGTCATAGGTAACATTGGAGAGCGCAGCGCGAAGCTGGTTCTCCGTGATTGGCTCAAAGCATCCAGCTTGGGCTTCGACACTCAACACATAGTCCATCAGCGGCACTGGAACCGGGCCGGAATACGACATCGATTTCTGATAATGAAACGCACGGTTTTGCCCGCTCTCGGTAACGCTGTAATAGAAGTCATTCAGCGGCGCAGGCCTTGCATGCGTAATCAGTTGACGCATGCGCAATTGCCCCAACTGCTGCTCTACGATTGGAAACGGAATCCGCATCCGATCGCTTAGGTTCCTGCCGGTCAAAGTACCGACGTTGAGGAATATCTGCAGCATGATCGATTCGATCACGATTTCGGAAACGCCGCACTCTTCGAGGGTCTTCGGCTCAAAGGGCCAAAAAGCATCCGTGTTGAGGACCGCTGGAAGGACGGGATTGTCCAAAGCCATCGTGTCGCGCATGTTCAAAAACGAACTCATGGGCACCTCCGTGCTCGGCGTTAAAGATGGTACAACCGTTACCATCGAAATGATCATCGTTGCGGATCGACTCCGACTCAGTCTCTTGATCGGCTACGAAAGGAACAGCCTGCACGAACAAACTTTATGTGCCGTTTATTCCGAGAAATATCGGATTGCCTTCCCAGTTCACTCCCTTTCTGTGCCGATTTCATAACCTACGTTTCGGGTGCGCGAAGGTCTGTCGGCTTTGACCAAGCTGACGGCCGATGGAAAATTTCTAGGCCAGTTGCTGAATCCTTTTGAACAGAAGTCCGGCGAGATGAGCAATCCTCCCTCCTCCATCAGAACTCCATTGTCCTCAATGGCCCGGCGATTCAGCGTGGGAGAAAACAGATCCGTTTGGATTCTTGCCAGCGTCGGCCAACAAACCACCGACAACCTGACCGTCATCCATCCAATGCCCTTTTCGGTCGGCCGCAAAGTCGGATGTAGTTTGCAGCTCCCCTCAAAGACCGTTTCAGGCCATCACGCGGACCTCATCCTTCGCGATGGGAAGCTGGTCGTGGTCGATCGCGAAAGCACCAACGGCACCTACGTCAACGGTCGTCGAGTGAAAGGGGAATGCGATCTCAACGAAGAAGACATGCTCCAATTCGCGGACTTTGCCTTCCGCCTAAAGAAAGACTCCCACGCGTCAGCAATCAATACCGTCTGTGAAGACCTTTGCGACCAAGCTCTCGCGTTGGTTCAATTCGACCGGCTGATGGAAAAGCGATTGGTGACTCCATTCTTCCAACCGATTATCCGCCTCTCCGATTCCAAAACACTCGGCTATGAAATCCTCGCCCGCAGTCGAATGTACGGCTTGGAAACCTCAGCCGCTCTCTTCGGAGCCGCCTCCAAACTGAGCATGGAAGTGGAACTGAGCCAAATGCTCCGCTGGGAAGGTATCCGAGAAGGATTGTCCCTTCCCCAACCCGCCGCACTCTACGTGAACACCCACCCGCTGGAACTGTCTCGTACCGGACTCATCGATTCGATGGTCCAAGTCCGAGACTTGGCACCCAATATTCCAATCACGCTCGAGATTCACGAAGCGGCAATCACACAGCCCCAAGAGATGTTCGAACTCCGAAAAGAACTTCGGGCTCTTTCCATCCAAATCGCCTACGATGACTTCGGTGCAGGCCAGAATCGACTCGCCGAACTTTGCAGTGCCCCGCCCGATGTTCTCAAATTCGACATGGGACTCATTCGAGACATTGATAAAGCCCCCCTCGAGAGGCTAAAGGTCCTTCGTTCCCTCGTCCAAATCGTTCTCGATCTAGGTGTAAAAGCCCTCGCAGAAGGGATCGAGACCGAAGCTGAAGCAAAGGTGTGTGCTCAGTTAGGATTCACTCTCGCCCAAGGCTACTACTTCGGTCGCCCCTCTCCCCCGTCCAAGTTTGTTCCGGTAAGCTAGTGCGTTACGCACAATCCTTTGCACGCTCCGGATCCACACACACTCTCTCATCCATGTTTTCACAGACCGTCGAGTACGCACTGCGTGCGGTGGCTCACCTTGCCCTTAACGAAGGGACACCGCAGAAGACTTCCGTTATCGCTGAGAAGACCAAAGTTCCTCTCGCTTACCTTTCCAAGATCCTTCAAGAACTACAACGCAAGGAAATTGTGTCCCTCCAACGTGGGATCGGTGGGGGCGTTTCGTTAACCCATTCTTCCGAAGTCTTGACGATCCTCGACGTGATCAACGCGGTGGATCCGATCAAGAGAATCGATTACTGCCCGCTGGGGATCAAGTCCCATGGCAAGCGACTTTGCTCGCTGCATAGCAAAGTGGATGACAGCATCCAACACATGGAAAAATCCCTCGGTGGGACGACGATTAGCGACTTGCTGAAAGAACCTAACCCTAGCCGGGCGCTATGCGACTCGTAGCCAGTTCCTTGGTTTCCCCCACGGCATTCGCTCACTCACCTGGCAACTGCGGAACCAACGGGTCACCGCTACCCCGGTCCACAGGCAATAGCGCTGACTCCTCGTCCAGCCGCGCCTTCATGAACCCCATCATGGAACGAACCCTGTCCCGTTCCACCATCGCTAAATCTCTCTGTTCAAAAGGGTCGCGACTCAAGTCAAACAACTGGTAGCGTTCCATTCCCTCTTTTTGCTTTGGAAGGTAGTGGTAAATCAACTTCCAATCCCCTCGCCGATACACCGTAAAGTAATCGCTCCGATGGGGCGAGTGGGGATAATGCATTAGAAAATCGGAACGATGATCAGGGTCTGCTTCACCACGCAACAAGGTAGCCAACGATTGCCCGTCCAATGCATGTGCCTCCGGCAATCCGATTCCTGCTTGTTCGAGAATTGTCGGAAATAGATCGTAAATAGCAGCCACCTGCGACTGAACTACCCCCTTAGCGATTGGCAAATTGCGTTGCCATGCGTTTTCGCCCGTGGGCTTTGCCCACGATGCAATAAAAGGGATCCGCATTCCACCTTCGTAGTGCGAGCCTTTCTTACCCCGCAATGGAGCAGCACATGCAACCTCATGGGCCCCACCTAACGGCGCATCGGAACCGTTATCCCCCATGAAGAAGACAAGCGTTTCCTCTGCTACTCCCAATTCATCAAGGTAGTCGAGCATATCCCCAAGCGACTTATCGATTCCCTCGACCAAAGACGCAAATGCTGCAGCCTCTTTGCTGGGCCAAACACCCTCACTGGGGAATCGAGGATCCTGCTGAAAAGGAGCATGTACCGCGTAATGGCAAAAATTGAGGAAGAATGGCCTCTCCTCCCGCACCGCATCTGCAACATGTCGTTTTGCCTCGAGCGTCAAGGCTTCCGTTAAAAAAATATCCTTCCCAAAATAAGCATCCAACCCGGGAACCGCATGCGTCGGTTTAGGTGCGCTCGCTCCATAGTTCTTCTCGCCAAAATAACTTCCCGGTTGCCCGATCGACGAGCCACCCACGTTGATATCAAACCCCAAATTCAATGGATCCTCTCCATCGGTTCCGCGCGGCCCAAAATGCCCTTTCCCGATATGGATGGTGCGATATCCATTCGATCGAAGAATCCTCGCGAGAGTCAAACTATCACGCGACAATCCTTTCCAGTTCCAATTCGCAGGTCCATTGGGACCAGCATTGTTTGCATCGGGATTGATCCAATTCGTGGTCCGATGCCTTGCACCGTTCTGCCCCGTCATGATCGATAGGCGCGAAGGAGAACAAACACTCATCGCGTAGAACTGACTAAATCGAATCCCTTGCGCTGCCAACCGCTCCATATTCGGAGTTCGGTGCTTTTCATTGAGTGGATAGCGAACCGGGCGGCCAACCTCATCCAGCAAAAAGGGTACCGATGTATCCATCACCCCCATATCGTCGATCAAGAACACGACAACATTCGGCCCCCTTGTCTCCCTTAGAGACTCTTTACCCCACAACACTCCCATTCCCAAGCAACTCAAGGCCATGCTCAGCACCAGGAATGCCATAAGAAACGACGAGTGACGAGCACACCTCAAGCATCCGGCCGTCACACTTCGATCGAAGACCGCCAAACTTAGAAATCGAATCACGGAAAGAAAACTCATCGTTCGCTCAATTTACCTATACCAATTTTAGGAATTACCTTATGCCATCTCGCACTGTCCAACCTCGGGGTGCCAGCTTGTTCGGCTACCCGGCAAGCCGAACCTTGGCCGAAGGAACATCCGACATAACCGTTAGATCTTCCCTGGTCGGAAAAAAATGCGAATCAACGTACTGGACCGCTTGGGGCGCATCGCCTCCAAGGTGGTACCGTTTCCAGCCAACGTAACGTATCTGCGTGCTCGTCGCTACAAGGACCATGATGAATCCTCAATCCTCCGAACATCAAACTTCCTCGGAATCCAACCCTCGCAGCCTCCGAATCGCGATTGTTGCCTGCACGATTTTCCTCGGTGCGTTCTTGCTCTTCCAAGTCCAACCGATCATGGGAAAGTACATTTTGCCTTGGTTTGGGGGTAGCCCCGGAGTTTGGACCACCTGCATGCTGGTGTTCCAATTGCTCCTCTTCGGAGGATACGCTTATGCGCATACCCTCTCGAGCCTGTTCGGGCTTCGAGCCCAAGCCACCATCCATGCAGCCCTGCTGATTCTGGCCGCTTGCACCCTACCCATCGCACCAGACGTTTCCTGGAAACCCACGGGGGATGAATCCCCCAGCCTCTCGATCATTCTGCTGCTTCTGGCCAAGGTTGGGGCGCCTTATTTCATGCTCTCGTCGACCGGCCCACTATTGCAATCCTGGCTCGGCCAGACACGTTGTATCGAACAACCCTATCGACTTTATTCCCTGTCGAATTTTGGGTCACTCCTCGCCTTGCTCTCGTTTCCTTTTCTGGTCGAACCCAATTTATCCTCGTACCAGCAATCTGTTTTGTGGTCCGCCTCCTTCATTCTCTACGTGTTGCTATGCGGGATCATTTCCTACTTGGTTTCCCATAGTGAACGCACAGTAGATCAAGGAGCATTTTCTATCGATCGTCCTCAAAGCGTCACCCGAACTGCATTCCCCATCCAAGCGGGTTGGTTCGTACTAGCTGCCATCGCTTCGGTTCTCCTCCTGGCTACCACCAATCAAGTCTGCATGGACACTGCAGTGGTTCCCTTCCTGTGGGTGCTCCCTTTAGCGATCTACCTCGTAACATTCATCCTAGCGTTTGAACATGAGCGATGGTACCAACGCCGAGCTTACATCATGCTCGCATGCATCAGTTTTATCGCTCTATTCGCGATGAAAGGACTCCATCTGGAAGTTGATTTATGGATCGAAGTATCTGCATATTTCTCCGGACTCTTCTTTTCCTGCATGGTTTGCCACGGTGAACTGTACCAGCGCCGCCCTCAACCTCACGAACTTACCCGGTTCTACATCACCATTGCGGCAGGTGGCGCTTTTGGCGGTATCCTGGTCGGCATTATCGCGCCGAGCATCTTCCGTACGTTCCTCGAATGGCAGATTGGGTTGCTCAGCGTCATTGCGATTTTCGCCTGGACCTATCTGGACGAGTCGAAAGCTTGGAAAGAACGATTCTCGCTCCCCCTGCGATTGTCGATGGTGTCGACAGCGATTTGCATCACCGTCACGGCCGTGTCCTGGTCTAGCCATCGGCCTGGCACCCTAAAGGAGACGAGAAACTTTTTTGGTGTACTCACCGTCGTCGAGACATCCGATCCCCAAACACAAGAACCTATCCGCAACTTGGTTCATGGACGAATTGTCCACGGTAGCCAATTCCTCAGCCCTGAACTTAGCCCAACCCCAACTACCTACTATTCACGAAATTCAGGGGTCGGACAATTGCTCTTGTCCATGACAAACTCAGGCCGAAAAATTGGCGTTGTAGGTTTGGGTGCCGGAACACTTGCAGCCTACGGACAACCGGGAGACACATTTCGCTTCTACGAAATCAATCCGGATGTCATCGACTTGGCGAATCGTTACTTCCATTATCTTCCACGATGTACAGCGAAGATAGAAACAATCGTCGGCGATGCACGACTACTGTTGGAACGCGAATCGGACCAAGACTTTGACTGTTTGGTCTTGGATGCTTTCAGCGGCGATGCGATCCCTGTTCACTTGCTCACTAGCGAGGCACTCGAAACTTACCGGCGGCACATCAACGATCAAGGTGTCTTAGCGATCCATATTTCCAACCTTTACTTCGACCTTCGTCCGATCGTCGAAGGACTAGCGCATCGAGCCGGGATGGAACTAATCGTAATCGAGAACAAAGGAATTTCGGACAACGCACAAGACTCAACATGGGCGATTCTATCGCGAGATCCTGCCGTAATCGCCAAACTCAGCCCCAAGGGCGCAAGCACGAAGCCTCAGTCAAAACTTGTTATCTGGACCGATGATCGCAGCAATCTCTTGGAAGTGCTGCGATAGCCTGCATTTTGGAAAACAACGACGCAGCCTGCACTTTGGAAAACAGTGAGACAACACGCACGTCTGCTACCGCGTAGGATCGCTAAACCGATCCTACCGGTCTATGCCCTCGACTCGCACTTTACCGGCACATCGCCATAGGCGTGGACCTCATCGCAGATCCGCTTGAGAACCGCCATAGGATCGTTGGCGGCTTGAGCGAATCGATCGCTGTCGATCACCAGAGGAGCTCCGATCACAACCAAAGGAGCTCCATAACTCGGAGTACTGATGGCTTGCTCGAGCGACAGTCCACCAACCGCTTGAACGGGTACAGACACGGCATCAACAATCTGCCGAAGCTCATCCAAGGGATTGGGAGGACGTTTACCAGCCGCGGCAATTCCTCGTCGCTCGTCGTAGCCAATATGGTGAATGATGTAACCGCAACCGAGGTCCTCGAGCCGTTTCGCTCCGTCGACCATCGAATCATACCCCAGGTTGTCTCCCATAACACCGATTCCGTAATCCCGCCCGGCCTTGACAACGCATTTGATGGTCTCTTCATGAGCCCTTGCCATCACAACGACATGGGTTGCACCCGCCTTGGCCATCATCTCCGCTTCTAAGTAACCGCCATCCATGGTTTTCAGATCGGCGACGATGGGGGTATTTGGAAACCGCTCACGCAACCCGCGTATCGCTCGCAGTCCCTCCGCCAGGATCAAAGGCGTGCCCGCCTCGAGCCAATCAATCCCAACTTTCATAGCCTGCTCAGCAGTCGCTAACGCCTCATCGAGATTGGTCAAATCCAACGAAATCTGAACTTTGGTTTTCATGCTATGCGACTGTTACTTACTAGACGGACTGAAACTGTGGGGAGGATTTTTTATCAAGGCACGCTGCGATTTGCCGTACGGCTTGTCGCAAGCGGGCTTCGTTCTCGACCAAGGACATGCGCAGATACCCCTCACCCGCTGGACCGAATCCACCACCTGGACTTACCGCGACATTGCCTTGTTCCAACAGATGCATCGCAAAATCGATAGAGTTCATTTGAGAAGCCCATGGCTCAGGGATTTTTGCCCAAACAAACATACCCGCTCGCGGCACGGCGGCTTCCCAACCCAAACGATGCAGCCCTTCGATCAAAACATCGCGTCGACCTTGATAGATCAAACTCTGTTTTTCAACCGTTGCCTCTGTGTCTCGCAAGGCGACAATCGCTGCGATCTGAATCGCTTGAAACATCCCGTAATCGTAGTACCCCTTGATCGTCGCTAACCCGCGGATCATTTCGGAATTGCCCGAGCAGAAACCAACACGCCAGCCGGCCATGTTGTACCCTTTGCTCATGGTCGTAAACTCAACGCCGACATCCTTGGCTCCTGGAGCTGATAAAAAGGAAGGTGGCACGTATCCATCGTAGGCAACGTCAGCGTACGCAAAATCGCTGATGACCATCAACCCATATCGCTTAGCCAACTTGACGACATCGACGAAGAACTCCGGTTCGACCGTCACCGTGGATGGGTTGTGCGGATAATTGATGATCAGGAGTTTCGGTCGCGGGTAAAAATGCTCGCAGGTGTACGCGATGTTCGACAAGTACTTCTCCGTATCGGCGACATCGAGCGACACGACATTCCCGGAGGCTAACACCACCCCGTACATATGCACCGGAAAAAATGGCGCAGGGATGATCGCCGTGTCGCCGGCTCCCATCAACGCCAAAAGCATGTGCGAGAAACCTTCTTTCGAGCCCAAGCACGTAATCGTTTCCGTCTCAGGATCCAGACGCACGCCGTACTTGCGCAAGTACTTGCTGGTCAACTCGCGGCGAAGATTTAAAATGCCGTTGCTCTTGGAATACCCATGGTTCCGGACGTCATGCGCCGCTTCGGAGAGTTTTTCGATCACCATCGGATCGGGTGGGTCCGACGGATTCCCCATCCCCAAATCGATCACATCCTGACCCGCTCGCCGCTTCTGGTACAACAGCCCATTGATCCGTCCAAACAAGTAAGGCGGAAGCCGGTGAACGCGGGGAGCAAACTCCACTCGGAAGGGTACGTCAGTCATTTCAAATCCATACGTCGGATCAAGGTGCACAGAGCAGATAGCCATTCATCGAGAAACCGGTTGCCGAAAAAAGCAACCGGTTTCTACCTCATAAGATACGCTTCCGAGCGACGCAACGGAAGATGCGGCTACCTAGGGAAGATCCTGGCATCTACCAAAGATACCGCAATCTACCGATAACTGATTTCGTTCTATCCCTAAAGCTTATGCTACCTGCTTCAGGAACCCTTCAAGCATTTTTGCTCGAACAGGGTTCTGGAGTTTCGCAACCGCTTTGGCTTCGATCTGCCGGACCCGCTCACGGGTAACCTTGAAGATCCGACCGACTTCCTCCAACGTGTATGAATAGCCATCGGTCAATCCATAACGAAGTCGAATGATTTCACGCTCGCGATAGGTCAACGTCTTAAGGAGGGAATCGATGCGATCACGCAGCACGCCATTTCCCGCGTTTCGCACTGGATTGTCGCTCGACGGGTCTTCGATAAATTCGCCGAACGCGTTGTCCTCCCCCTCGCCGACCGGACGGTCCAGACTGATTGGATGACGCCCGATATCGAGAACTCGCTGAACTTCCTCAACATTGATCTCCGCGACCTCGGCGATTTCATGAACGCTCGGCTCACGGCGAAGTTGCTGCGTTAATCGCTTTTGAATATTTCGCAACTTCGAAAGAACATCGATCATGTGAACTGGAATACGAATCGTACGAGCTTGATCGGCGATCGCTCGCGTAATCGCTTGGCGAATCCACCACGTGGCGTAGGTGGAGAATTTAAAACCACGTCGATACTCGTATTTATCGACCGCTCGCATCAGCCCCGTGTTGCCTTCTTGAATCAGATCCAGGAAACTCAATCCACGATTGCGGTACTTCTTTGCGATAGATACGACCAATCGAAGATTGCCGCTCGAAAGCTGTCGCTTGACCGCTTCGTACTCCTTGAAGTTTCGTCGAAACTCTTCGACACGAGCTCGAAGAGATCGAGGGCTCTCCTGCGTCGTCATGATCAAATGTCGCAGTTCCGATCGAAATCGATTCAACTCCGTCGGGTTGGATTGCGTTTGTTGCAGGTATCCAATTCGGGCCTGCAGGAAATCCATACGCTGAGAGTACTGCTCCAATTGCCGCATCAACGGGATGACGCGACGCGAACGCAGCGACAATTCCTCGACGAGCACGAGCGACTTCAATCTGCGTCGCTGATAACTCCGTCGAGCTGCATTGCGGTCCGCTTCCGACGTACTCTTGCGAACGATGTTTTGGAAATCTCGTCGATTCTCATCCATGAGCATATCGAGCGTTCTCAGGTTGTGTGGCATCCGCGCGCTGACCTGCTCCTTAGTCAATCGCTCGGTCAACGAAACCTTGATCGTACGATCGAAAGGCAAAATACCTGCAGCAACCTTGCGTAGGATCTCCACGGTATGCCGGAGTGCAAAATCATTTCCGAGGACTGCGCGGCGGAACTTTCGACGTGTGATTTCAATCTTCTTCGCCAAGGAGATCTCTTGCTCGCGGCTCAGCAAGGGAATCTCGCACATTTGGCTCAAATAAAGTCGAATCGGGTCGTTGGTGAGGCGGCTATTCTCACTGGTGGTAAGGGGCGCAGTGGATACCTCCATCGCGCTATCCGAATCATCCATCGCAGCATCGGAATCGCCCCCTCGAAAAATTCGGAGATTGGGCGACTGAGCAATATCCGCTTGATCGATAATCTCAACGCCGGCTTGCTCAAGCGCTACGAGCATCTCGTCCAATTGCTCTGCGGTGTTGGCCTCATCCGGCAAATAGCCACTGACCTGCTCGTACGTCACGTAACCTTGTTGACGGCCCAGCGAGACCAATTGCTGCAGATCGAGAGATTGTATTTCCACGTTTTCAACTCCTTTTGACAACGGTGCGATGAGTGTTGACGGCATTCACATCCAATGCGGTGCCGCTGGGTCAACAACTCTAAAAATCATTCTTCCATTCGGATAATTCCGTGACGGATTTTGGCATCCTGCAGAACGCTTTGCAGCAGTTCCAACTCCGATTGCGGATCGAGATCTTTCTTCTCGAGCGATCGAAGACGCGAGCGATGATGGGCGACATCTTCTTGAGTCCCCAAATGCTCGCACAAGGAATGTAATCGTTCTTCTGCCGTCATTGTGGACTTAGCAGCCTTCCTCGCCGCGTGATCCTCCAAACTGACTAGCAAACTTTTTAGTCGTGGCTCCTCGGTTGCTGACATTACACTCGGAAAATCGAGTGGATGACCATCCAGCTCCAAATCTAAGTAAAGCTGAAAAACATGCTTCGCCGTTGAACTTTGGAGATTGTCCACAGGGAAACGTTCGATCGCAAACGACACCAACTCTGGATGCAGTACTAAAATCTCAAGCAATTCACATTCGATCGGTAGCAATTCGCTGTATCGAAAATCTTCCGATGCAACCCCGGATACCGAAGCCGCAGGGACACTATTGCTCGAAGCGGGGCCGCGCTGAACCCGTTGCGGCGCAGCATTGGAACCGGAAACGCCGGATGCAGGCTGCGCCGATGCAGTTCCCTGGCTAGCCTGCTTTCTGAATTGCTCGATCTGCTTGGCGCGCTGGCGAATTGCTTCAAGCCTCAACCGAATCTCCGTCTGCTCGATCCCGAACTGTCGCCCCAATCGAACCAAAATCTGGTCCTGACGCAACCTCGCCCCGTCATTCTCCAGCAACCCCTGCTGGGATACGCGTGCCAGCGACGATAGGATGTCTTCGAGAGCTACGTTGGCGCGATGCGTATCTAGCAAAGGATCAAAGCCTTTGCAAACAGTTCGAATCTTATGCTCCAATGCGTCGATGGCACCCGATATCAACCCTTTAAGGTTTTCGCCCCCAAATCGCAGCAAATAATCGCACGGATCCAAGCCATCCGGCAGCGTGAGGATTCGCAAATCCATTTGAGCTGCAATGAACAACTCGAGAATCTCACTGGTGCGGCGCTGTCCAGCTTCATCGCCATCGAGAAGTAGCACAACCGAATCACAATACCGTTTGAGCAGCTTGATATGGTTTTCCCCGAGCGCAGTTCCGCAACATGCAACTGTGTTCGTTATCCCATGCTGAAAGGCCATAATGACATCGGTGTAACCCTCCATCACGATTGCCTGCCGCGTCTTGCTCATCGTGTCTCGAGCGTGATCGAGCGCATAGAGGGTTTGATTCTTATGATAGAGCCTAGTCTCGTTGCAATTGATGTACTTTGCGCCTTCGTTGGTCGCACCGGGCAAGATTCGCCCACCAACCGCTATCGGTCGCCCCTGTGGATCATTGATCGGGAATATGACACGACCCCGAAAACGATCGAACTTGGTCCCCCGCTCGCTGCGAGCCGCCAGCCCCACCGACTCCAAATGCTCAACCGATTGCCCAGCGCGAGCCCCTCGATCGAGCAGCCATGACCAGGACTCGGGCGCAAACCCAAGCTGAAACTTTTCAATCATGCCTGACTCAATGCCGCGCTCACGTATGTAGTCACGAGCAGCGGCCGCATCAGGCGAATCGACAAAACTCCGATGGTATTCGGTAACGGCCCACTGCATCGCATGGTACAGACCACGCTTGTCCTCGCCAGAATCCCAACTCCCCCTACCTTTGCGCTCCTCGAGCGTAATCCCCGCTCGATCCGCCAACATTCGAAGCGCCTCAGGAAAGGTCACGCCTTCCTTCTGCATCACAAAGCTGAAGACATCGCCACCCAGATCGCATACCCAGCACTTCCAACTCTGACGGTCCGGATTGACCTGCATGCTCGGATGCCGATCATCGTGCCAAGGGCAACGCGCCACAAAACCACGACCCTGCCTGCGCAGCTCAAGATAGCTGCCGACGACATCGACAATGTTGACCGCAAGGCGAACGCGGTCTTTGGTAGCGTTGTCGAAGTGGATTACCACGTGGTCTCCTAAAAATTTGGGTTTACTGCGAATTTGCGATTTGATACTAGTTCGCTTCGTCCCAAGCCCATCATCGCTGATTTGCGGCATTGCAACCGTAAACTAGCGGCAAAAGGATTATACCCGAGAGACGCCAACCGGTTGCCATTTTCTTTCGGTAGTCATCGCTTTCAACATCCCAGCTTTAGAAAGATGCATCACTCCAAAACAACGTTGGGAAACCAACCTGTCGGGAGATAAAATCTTCAGAAAGCCAGCGATCGCTAAATTCGTCGGAAATGACGGAGCGTCGACTCAATACCCTATGGCTGTAGTTAACATTCTCGCTGCCAAAAGCCGGTGCAACCTCTGAGACTGCAGCGTAGCTTGTAGGCAGGTTTGCCGGGAAATAAGTTTGCTGGATTGGGTGCAGAATTGGGTCCGTCCGCGTCCAGCGCCGAGCCATCCGTAGCTCGGGCAAAGAGTATGCCCAACGCCCCGGGGGACCGTCAACTCCAGTTCCGCCATTTTATCGAGATTCCGGAAACTCTATAAACTCCCCAATTGATGGCATTGCAGCTGGGGTAGCTCGCTCACTTCGCAGTCCCGCGACTACTTCCCGCCAGTCGTTTTCCCGGCAACCGCACCGGACTTCCACGCGCCGGGCTGAATACTCTCTCCTCCATTTGGCGTTACCAACGCATCAAGGACGCTTTGTGGAATAGACATCGGGAGCTTCAATTCATTCTCGTCGCTGTCGACCGCCAACAGCACATCGCGGTGCAAGCCCCCGATCGATTGCATCGGCTTCTGTGCGACCTTCAGGCCATAAAGCGAGATGTCGATGTCACCCGGCTGCGTCCATGCGGTCCCATCATTGCGAGTCTCTACAACCAGTATCGTGGGCTTGTCGTTCGCATCGGCTTTCCCCAAAGGTCCTTGCGGCGGAAACAACGTTCCGGCCCCCAGCAACAGACTGTAGTTGGATTCGAAATTGGCCAAAGCATCGCTAGAGCTATCGCTCGCGAAAACAGGGGGCATACGACGGATCAAGGCCGAGTTTGCGGGGCTATCCCACGCCTGATCCTTTTGAAATTGCTCATACTCCGCCTCGTACCCGAGGAACGGAAGGATCAAAACTCGCCATGAATACAGCTTAACCCCATTCGCATCGGTCACCGCTGGTGTTGGATACGTACCATAGCGTGCACAGTATGCGTTCAAGGCCTCTGCAATTTGACGCATGTTGTTCAAATCCCGTCGCTGCGACGATTCTGCAATCGCACTTCGAAACCAAGGGACCGCAAAAACAGCGACCAGCACACCCGTGAACACCATCAGCGTCAGTAGCGACAAGACAATAGCCAGCTTGAGATGCTTGGGATATGAGCGAGTATCGACTTGCACCTTAGTTGGAACAGGAATCCCCGTCTGAATAGATGCTACCAACGCGCCGCGGGCATCGCGCGTCGGCATCACAACATGCCGACCACAATTCGCACATGGCCCGCTCTGGCCCAGGTACTCATCACCCACCTTCGTGCGGTTCAAGCAAAATGGGCAAACGAACTCGAACGGCATTTTCGATTTCCTTGTCGTCCTGCTCTAAACATCGACGCATAACGCCCCTTCTCGTCGGGCATCGATGAGCTAGAGGAAACTACAGGTAATGCAGCGATGCGCAGCACAGCGATCTTCTGCAGCACAGCGATGTTCTAACGTCAGGTGGATAGAGGCTTTCTGCCTATGAACTGGTAGTAAGGAGTACGGAACAGCGGGATGTAGGGGACCTTGGCCCTCTGCTCTTCCAGCATGACCGTCTCGAAGTGACGTTGCAAGTAGGGCAAATGATCGGGGTTCGGAAAGACGTTATCGCTCGAAAACCAAACCGGCCAAAAAGACCGCGTGGCCCACCCATGCTTTTTCAGAGCTGCCGCAGGGTACTTTCTCGATACATAAAAATCGATAACCCCAATCTGCCCGCCCGGCTTCAAGATTCGCAACGCATTATCGATTGCAGCAAACCAATCCGGAATCATCGTCAATGAATACGAAAACGTCACCACGTCGGCACTTCCCTCAGGAGGTGTCCAAGTTGTTGCGTCGGCCGTGACTGCGGTAACATTGGACCAGCCATTCTTCGCAACGCGCTGCTGCACGACATCCAACAAGCTTGTTGCAAGGTCCACAACATAGACGTGCTGGAATTTGCGTAACGGATCCCCCACAAACTCGAGATTGGCACCCGTCCCTCCCCCGAAGTCAACCCAGGTGCCCTCGCCGGTCTTTCCGAGTGTCTCGTAAACCAACTCACGACCTTTGAGCAACCTCTTCCTGAAGTCATCATAATGGGACGCTTGACCAGCGTAAAAATTCTCCATCCGCTGCGCATGGTCCTTGCCTCGTACAGGCCGGAGAACCAAGTGGTACAAAATCTTCAGATCTTTGAGAAAGGACATATTCGCTCGATAGGGCTCGGTTTCGTTGGCGACCCACGCCGTGGTTCTGACCGCAATGCTGACGAATATATCCGACCCAACCCGAATTGCGAACTCAACCTCGCTCCCCAACTCCCACCCACCCCATCCAACGAATGGCGAGCCCGAGCAGTATCTGCCCCACCAAAAAACCCAGCGACAGCATGGCAAAATCCCATTCCAGATAACCGACGGTACTGCTGAAGCCGGAAAAGTTACGACGTATCCCCTCGAGCCCACCCGCAAAACCGGCGATCAAGACCCACCACGCCCAACGTGCTTTAGGTTTCAACGTGGCGATAACCACCAAGCCATGCACAGCTACCAAAAATAGGAGACGAACAAGCGTATAGATCAGCGGTTCCATCAAGAATCCCCGGATATCACGAAAAGCAATCGCATTCATGGTCGCTGCCGACTTCCATAGGGCTACTCCGATCGCCACCAACGTGATCCACGCGAACAAAGACCTCAGCCGAAATCGGAACCCATCCCCACCCTGATCTGTCTCGCAAGCTGCCCCGTCCGCGTTCTCGCCACCATCCACCCGCGCAGCACCGCCTTGAACGACAGCACCCATCTTGGACGTTCGCGGTTCCTGCTGCTCGTTCCCCACTCCAAGTCCGGCAAAACAAGGCATATGCACGAGCGAAAAGCCTGAAATCCATCCCGCCCAAGAATCCACCCCCCAAAAGACAATCGGGGGCACAAAGACGGAAACCATGAAGGCGATGGCATCATCTCGACTCGCTGGTCCCGAGATCAGAAAGCCGATCCATCCCGAGCCGATACAACAAAGCGTCATTGCGGCAGCCAAAAGAAGTCGATGCTCCGACGAACCAACCCTCCATAGACTCAGCCAACCAGGAACCGACAACTGGCTCAAGAAAAGCCCACCACAGAACCATAACCCTACGTCTGAGTCGCGAACCCATACATCGGAGACCAACGGCGGAACCAGGCAATTCCCGATCATGCAAACCATCAACGATACCAATCCGAAATGCCACAAGGTAACCATCGGTTTTCCAGAGACATCCGATCGATCCACGCAAACGACCTCTTTTCAATACGCCAAACCAGAGACGACCGCCAAACTAGAGACAACCGCCAAACTAGAGACAACCGCCAAACCAGAGACGACCGCCAAACTAGAGACGACTAAGGCTCCGCAGTATCCCGCGTTACGCGATAAGCACAACAAAAAAGCCCAGGCGTCACATGGTGAACAAACCTGGGCCTTCGAGTCTTTCAGCCCCGCCGCGATCGAGCCGCCAACGTTACCGACGGTTCGATGCAACAGAGTAAAAAGCGATAGGTATCGGCGATTCCGAACGACTAGAAGCCTCGGAATGGGTGCGCAGCCGAATCCTTCTTTGCGATCATTTCGTCAGCGGTTGGCAATCCCTTCATCGCGTTGGCGATCGCATCCACAGTAGCCTTATGATTGTATTCGTAGATCTTGCGATCGTCGGCTGCTGCTGGATGGATAAACACGCCGCAGACGACGACCAGGTTTTCTGCCTGATCCTTTGGAATCACTCCGCTAGCGACGCTGTCCGCAACCGCCTTCGCAACTGCAGCCTGTGCAGGGCCAAACATTTGAACAGCTTGCTTCATCCCCTTGATCGTTACCTTGGTAATCATGACCGTGGCTGGCTTAACGGCCACGTTTGGCGCGAGCACTGCGAGCAAATTCGTGTGACCGCTGCTTTGGGTTGCCAAGGCGTTTGCAAATGCAACACCGACCGGGCCATCTTTGCTACCGATCATCAAGTCGATGTGAGCAATTTCGTTACCTTCGCCGACCAAGGCTTCGCCGACATACATAGACATAGACAGATTCCCTACCTGATGGATGGAGAGTTTTGGATACGATCCGCGAAACAAACGCGTTCTTGAACACCAGAGAGTAGCAAACCGCAACATTTCTGCAACGCGACTCCCCCAAGGAAACCCCTTGGCGGACCGATTTTGCCGTTTACAACGACCGACGGGGGGATTTTTCAGCCGGTTTTACGGTGGATTTTCTATCCAGACGGATTAGTTTAGGAAGTTGAGAATGCGATTTTTCCATCCGGCATGGCAGTTGCTATACTTGATCAAGCGATAGGACTGAGGCGATGGAATCGGTCGTCTCCGAGGGCAACCCGTAGGGCAGCCCTGTCGGGTTGTCGGGGCCAACAGGCTCACCAATGCGTTTTCTAGTCCCCAAGTCGATTCGATGTACACAATCACAGGGTTCATTCCGATGAAACGATTTCTTCGCAATTTCGCCATGTCCATGACTTTCGTGGGCGCTATCGCTGTCCAGGTTACGGCGGACGAAGCCAACGGCAACGACGGGAAAACCAAATCCAACAATCACGCACAGATCACTCAAAAGAGAGGGAAGCTCGCAGGTTCCAATCCTACCAAAGCGACCCCCAAACGCGTCGAAATGTTCGCTGCGATGGACGATGGGTTGATCACGGTTGACTACATCGGCAAAGACTCCACAGAAGCCAACCTCATCTTCCGCAACAAAGGCAACGAGCCACTCGACATCGTGCTCCCTGAAACGTTTGGCGCTGTTCCTGTCGTAGCCCAAGGAATGGGTGGTGCAATGGGTGGCATGGGCGGTATGGGTGGCATGGGCGGCGGCATGGGCGGCATGGGCGGCGGCGGCATGGGTGGTATGGGCGGCGGCGGCATGGGCGGCGGCGGTCAAGGCATGGGCGGCGGCATGGGTGGCGGCGGCATGGGCGGCATGGGTGGTGGAATGGGCGGCATGGGTGGCGGCGGCATGGGTGGCATGGGCGGCGGCGGCATGGGGATGGGCGGCATGATGCGTGTCGAACCCGATCGTCCTCGTCGCATGACCGTTGCAACGCTCTGCCTCGAACACGGCAAACCCGATCCTAACCCACGCATGAAATATCGCGTCGTTCGATTGTCCGAAGTCAACGCAGCCCCTGAAATTGCCGAACTTTGCAAAGCAGTCGCTCGTGGCGATGTTCCTCAGAACACAGCCCAAGCAGCCGCGTGGCACATCGCCAACGGATTGACTTGGGAAGAACTCACCAACAAGCCTCGGATGATCTCGGAATACACCGGTATCGAATACTACTTCAACCGAGTAGAAATCCAAAACGCACTTCGAGTTACCGCATTGGCCCAACGGGCAGCTGAAAACACCGCAGCGACGTCCACAAGCCCTGGCGATACTATCCGCTCGACGGGCGAATCAGCGTTGCTCAAGTCCCCAGGCGAATCGACTCAACCCGAGTAATTCCCATTGCGACTTCATCGAGCATCGCCGGCGCACCGAACTGGTGCACTACCGCGAAAAGCTTCAGCGAGAAGGGACCTTCACTAGGTCCCTTTTTTCATGGGTGTTCCCGACTCGTAACGGTACTCGGGAACCTTGCCTATCAACTGCCCAAAATCCTCAAAGAACCCAGGGTACGTCTTCTCGGTGCATCTCGGATCAAGAATCTCTGTTCCCGGAACACGCATGGCAATCAAGGAAAAACTCATTGCCATGCGATGGTCCCGATACGTGTCGAGCGTCTCTGGCTTGAGCACTTGCGGATGAATGGTCAAACCATCTTCGTACTCATCAACCGCCGCCCCCAGCCTTCGCAACTCCCTCGCCAAATCACCGATGCGGTCGGTTTCTTTATGCCGATTGTGAGCCACCCCGCGAACCCTCGTCGGTGATTTCGCGAACAGCGCTACCGCGGCTAACGTTTGAACCGTATCGCTGATCGAGTTCATATCCACATCAATCCCCTGCGAAGCTCGACCCTCGACCTCGATATAGTCGTCACCGCTGCGAAGCACGCATCCCATCCTCGCCAGAACCTTTGCGAAGTTCACATCCCCTTGCAACGCATCCATCGACAACCCTTCGACCCGCACACAACCACCTGTGATTGCTGCTGCTGCCAAAAAGTAACTAGCAGCCGATGCGTCTGGCTCGATCGAGTACTCGATCCCTCGATAACGCTGAGGCGCCGAAATCTGATAGGTGTTCTCGGCCTCCTCCAAAACACGAACGCCGAAACTCTCCATGACTCTCGCCGTCATCGAAACATACGGCTTGGATACCAATTCCCCCTCGACTTCCAATCGCACAGGCCCACGACAATACGGCGCCGCCATCATCATGCCGCTGAGGAACTGGCTCGATACATCCCCTCGCACCCTCGCGGTGCCACCAGCCAGTCCCGTTGCTCTCAAGTGAACCGGTGGGCAGTCCGGTCGCTCGCGATTGTGGCTCTCGACATCAGCACCCCATTCCTTGAGCCCTTGGATCAAATCCCCGATAGGACGCTCTCGCATTCTGGGAACGCCATCGAGCGTATACTCACCTCTCGTCGCAGCCAGCGCGGCCGTCAAAAAACGGATCGATGTTCCGCTGTTCGCAACGAAGAGCTTTCCATGCGGGGAACCGGGCTGACCACCGCACCCGCGCACCGAAATCATCGCGGCATCGCGATCCCAATCGATCGCCACACCTAATTGACGCCATGCATCCACCATGACGATGGTGTCTTCGCTCTCAAGCGCTCCACGGAGCACCGATGCGCCCTCGGCCATCGCCGCGCAAATCAAGGCTCGATTGGTGATACTCTTGGACCCAGGCACGCGCACCCTGCCGGAGATCCTATCGGTGACCGGAGCAAATGCTACCGAATACGGCCTGTTCCCACGGGGAGTTTGATGGCTGGAACTCACTCGCTTGCAATCTTCCAAAGACTAGTAGCACCCCGGACATACATCGCATTTCCAACCACTGCCGGGGAACCGAGCACCTCATCCCCAAGTTGGTTTGTTTCGACGATTTTTCCTTCTTCGCCCGAGATATCAACCACAAAACAGGCTCCCTCCATCGAGAACAGATAAAGCCTGTTCCCTGCGATGACGGGTGACGACCAAATTTGCTTCGCGTCAGGAATACGCAATTGCCATAGCACCTTACCCGTAAACGCATCGCCACAGACTAGAACCGTTCGGTTCACGACATAAACCTTGTCGTCAGCGACCACTGGCGAACATGCGTTCGGATTGAGTTTGTTTTCTTTCCAAAGCTGGCTCGGAGCACCAGCGCTCGACAGATCCAACACCGTAAGTCCGCCCGAAGGAACAATCAACCGGTTTCCATCGGCGACCGCAGACGGGGTCGTCGAACACCCCATCTCCATCTTCCACATCGCTTTTCCGTCACTTGGAGAAACGGCTACCAAGTCCTCGCTGGATTGAAGTATCACGCCGCTTTTGCCGCTAGGCATCTTCACCAACGTCGGCGACGACCAATTCGCCTTTCGAGGGCGTTCCATCAACCATGCCGTGGTACCGTCAATGCTGTTGATACCGATCGCAAAGGAGTCCCCTTGGCACTCCACTTGAACGATGACCACTCCGTCGATAACCACCGGCGAACTGCTCATCCCAACATCATTCCCAGCCTTTGGAAAATCAGTAGCGAGGGACCGGTACCAAACCAAGTTTCCTTGCAAATCCACACACGCTAAATCGTTGGAACTAAAGAACGCAAACACGCGTTCACCGTCCGATGCAGGTGTCGGTGCAGCGTTGGCGCTCGTCGGATGGCAATAGGGCCTTCCTCTCGCAACCAATTGCTGCTCCCATCGCTGCTTGCCCGTTTTTGAGTCATAGCTCAAGAGCCTAATGCGGCGTTGATCCATTCCATCGCCCGTAGTCGTGATCACTTGATCCCCAACTACGATCGCACCACCAACGCTTCGTCCAGGAATCGCTGTCTTCCAAGCGACATTCTTCAGCGTCGCACCATCAAACTGCTCAGGCAGTTTGCTGCTTGCCGATGCTCCCAACGCCCCCGGTCCTCGAAACTGCTTCCAGTCATCAGCCACACACAACCCACCCCCGAGCGGCACCGACAACCCAATGGAAAGAAACGAACACAACCAGCTTCGCACGGTATTCCTCGACGATCGGCAACGGGATAATGAGGTCATAATGAACTTTCCAGGCTTTGCTGCGGCCAGACTTCGGAGTTAAGGTTTTGGTTCAGGAACGTAGGTTTTCAGGAACGTCGGATTTTGATTGCGTTGCTCCCGCAGTGTCACGTGAAATCGCATAGTGCAACCCCCTCGAGGCACGCGCAGAGGCCGGTCGACTACTTCGTCGAAATCGCCTTACCGGTTGAATCGCAGAGGCGAGCTTGGAAAACGTATCGCTGTGCCCAGGCTTCCTTTTGCTCATTCTGACAAACCTTGACCAGGATCTGGTTCTTCCCGGCTCGCAGTTTGATGGGAGCAACATACTGGTCGATCTGCATACCGGTGTGATACACCTCGTTGGCAATCACGAGCTTTCCATTCACCCATACCTTTTGTGCATTGATGCAACCAACTCGTATTTCGCAGTCGAGATCGGCGGGCAGTTCCACTGTCGCGAGGCCGTACACGATGCACCCCTTTTCGTTGTTGAAGACCTTCGCCAAGTCCACGATTCCCTCTGGATCAGCGGTAGTCTCAGTAACCCATTGCACCGCCCCTGACTTACCGTCGTAACTTCCTGCCAGGCTCTTTCCAGCAGCGTAGTCCAACTCCACGGCGTACTCTTTATCGAAGCTCTTGCTGCCGACATTGTCGAATGGGCCGATCAGTTTCCAAGTATCCAGGAATCCAAAATGCTTGGACTGATTGACCGTCACCCCTTGCTTCCCTAGCCTTCCAATAATCGCAACGATTTGCTCAGGATGCCGAGATGCTTCCAGGAGCGACTGCAGCACCCCTGTCTCCAACGATTCGGATGAATTGAGAACCTTGGCTACCGCTTCAAACCGAAGTTCCGGGCTGGAATCCTGAAGCATTCCGTCGAGCATCTTCGCCTTCAACTCGGCATCGTTGTCGGTCAACCAGCGAAAAACCGTGTACCGAGCTTCCGGATCCTGAGACGCATCCATCAGGAAGGCTCGCAAGGCATCGTTCGCTGATTCTGGGGATTTTCGATGCAGGGAGTTTGCAAGTCCCAACAACCAGTTCTTGCCCAGCAGCGTTGCCCCCTTCATGGATTTAAGCACATCGATCAAACCAATATCGCTGCTCTCCGACAACTGCTTGACCACGGACGCCGCAGTCTTTACATCGCTTTCATTATTGGGCCGTATGGTCCGAAGCACCCCTAGTTTTTCGGCATCGGTATCTGCCAACAATGCCATTGGGGTCCCCAACACCAAGGAAGCCAACACCAAGGACGCCAACAACCCGCCGCGGATGACTGACCGCCCCCAAGATAATCTCATGTCCATCGCTTTGATCGCTCTTTGTTTATAGGTTGGATATTAGTGTTTATGGATTGAATGGGAACGGATTGAAATCGGCCGGAGGCTCAAAATCAAATCCGCGATTCAACACAACATAACGGGTTACCGTTCGGATCCCAGCATCAATGCCCGAGAACACGCATTATGGCCACATTTGCATTTGCCGAACAGTTGGGGGCAAACAGGAAAGCCCCGGAACACTTGGCAGAAGTAATACTCATGAGAGCTCTTTTGTTAATCTTGCGTCAATCACCTGAGCTTTCGCAAATTGTGGCCATCTCTAAGAACAATCCGATACCGTTGTCGGAGCTATCCACTTTCCAACGGAGGGCTCTGGCCCATCTTTTTCGGTCAGAGCCAACGATTTAAGCTGCGAGCGTTGAAAACGCTGAGCGTTATGGCACCAGAACGGTTACTGAGTTTTTTCGGTAGACCGCGAAGCGTTCAAAACTCGCCACAGTCTATCTGCATGCATTTCGATATCGATTTCTCGCAAGATGTGTTCGCTGGGAGTCTCCCGCGTCGGCCGCGTGTCGCAGGCATGCTCCAACGCAGCGATTAAATCCGAGGTAGACTCATGCCGGTACAACCATCCATGTTGGAGCCTCTGATGAAGCTCGGGAAAGGCTCCATGATCAGGCGCGACATACTTGAGCCCCAGGGCCGCAGCCTCGAGCAGAAACAATCCCTTCGGCTCCGCATAGGTTGTAGGTACGCAAAACAAATCCAGGGATGACAAAAATTCCATCTTCCCAAGACGATCCACGGCTCCTGAATAATCCCAACGGCCGTCTAGTCCGGCAGCCTTCAATTTTCGTTGCTGCTCAGCCCAATAGGATTGATGCTGTGGCCCCATCCAACCCGCCATCCGCAACACATATCGAAAATCGGGTCTTCGCTCGCACAAAGCGATGAACGCATCCACAAGCTGATGCAGTCCTTTCTCTGGAGCCATCCGAGCCAAATAGCCAATCGTGCACGAGTGAGGCCGCCCGCGTTTGATCCCGATCGGTTCACGCGCTCCCCACGTCGAAAAATCACTTGCTGAAATTCCGAGAGGTACGACATGGATATCCTCTTCAGGGATACCCAGCAACGCCCCCATCTTCGCGCCATAGACCTTTGAATGAACGACAAAACCAGACACCTGAGGAACCAAACCTTGCATCAACTCAATGCATCGTTTCCGATTCCCCTCAGGAAGAGAATCCAAAAAGATGTCATCGCCCTGCAACGTGACGAACACCTCGGCTTGAAGCGACTCGCGCAATTGGGGGATGCAACCTCCGATCAACAAGTTCGTAAACAACACTCGATCCGGCTTGATCTCGCTCTTCAACCACGCCACCAATCGCTCGAACTCTTTACGCTGCTGCCCCCGGTACCCCTCCAGCATCGACACCGCTAATGCTCCCAATAGCTTCGGGGATGTCTTTCCGGCATTCTTGGTCAACCATCGGATCAACCACGGTGCGTTTAAAAACGCATCGACGGAACGAGGAAGCTTGCCAAACCAACTCAGCTTCTGCTGCAAGTAAACATTGACCCCGCCCAAGAAGACCTTGTCAACACTGATGTCTGCTTCGTCGGTTCGAATTGGGGTATACACGGGTACCAGCACACAGTCATGCCCCAGGCGATTGAGAGCGCGCGCGACCGCATTATCGTTCATGCAGGAGCCGCAAAACATTCCCGCTGCCCCGGCCGTCAGGTATGCAATCTTCACGCTCTCTAATACTCCCTGGATTGGACCGACTTGGCACTGGCGCACCGAATGTTGCTCGGCAGGGAGCGCCCTCCCGTAAGCTGGGGCAACTTTGCCGATACCACAGGATGATCCTGCGGCGTTGGTAACTTAGGAAGACTTTGCGTTGGAGTATCCGTCATAATCCAACTACGGTATCCAACCCGCAAAGTTGACGTAAGTTATTGATAGGCTGCATTTTTTGAAAAATGACGGTGGATGCTCAAGCCCATTTCACCGCTTGGCCGATACGTTCGCATGCCAACGCATCTTACCTCGGTTACAAGTGTAGCCAAGTGCCGGATGCAGAGCAAAATTGCCGGTGACCCAGAACTGATCGGGCCAATGGATGGCTCGGCCGGCAGCCGTCTCTCATCTCCTCTGTGCTGAGGGGCCGGAGGGACGTCATCAGCCATGGTAGGTTGAAACTCAACGTAGGACGAGTTCAACCGTGGAAATGGGGCTTACGAAGTCACAGGAGTGCCTTTAACAAGGCACTCAACAGCCACGCCGTAGAGGGCGATTTCGGCGGCGACTTCGTGCGCCGAAATCGGTCTCAACTCCACCATGGTTTGATTGATGCAGAGCGACGGTCAGTGACCCAATGTACATAGGGAGATTTGGTTCGATGAAGTGGAACATTCTTGTTGGATCGATGGTTTTGGGTGCTAGCCTTTGCGGACAAAGCTTCGGTGGCGACCTGTTGCATCGATTGATGGGTGGTCATGGTTGCGGAGCTGCTAGCTCCTGCTGCGATACCACTGTTGCTGATCCATCGTGCGGAGCTGAAATCGCAGCTCCTTGCGGAAATGGCTGTGGACAAGGTCCAACGTGCGGTGCAGAAATTGCTGCTCCAGCATGTGACCCATGTGCAGCTGCTGCTGGCCCAAGCTGCGGCGTTGAAGTTGGTTGTGGCCCTGTGTGCCGCACTCCTGTTCTTGACAAGCTCAAGGGCCTGAAGTGCAAACTGCACAATGCTAAGGCTAACATCGGCGCTCACATCAAAGGCAAGCTCGCTGCTCTGAAGGCTCGTGGATGCGATTCGGGTTGTGGACCAACCTGCGGCGCTGAAATCGCTGGATGTGGCGCTGGCCCAACCTGCGGTGCTGAAATCGCTGCTCCTTGCGGAAACGGCCCAACCTGCGGCGCTGAAATCGCTGCTTGTGATCCATGTGCAGCCCCAGCTTGCGATAGCGGCTGCGGACTTGGAAAGCGTCATGCTGGCTTGCTCAGCAAGATTTTCAAGCACAAGGGCGGATGTGATTCGATCGCTTGCGACGCAGCACCAGCTGGTTGCAGCTCTTGCGGAAGCTCCCCAGCAGCAGCACCTGCTGCTCCGGCTGCCGCTCCAGCTCCAGTGGTTGATCCACACGCTTACATGAACACCAATCGCCGTGTCATTCAAGCTAGCAGCACCCGAGTTCGTTAATCACGACTTGGACCGCTAGGGTTCAGATACGAGCGAAAAAAGAAAATCGGCCCGTCAGAAATGGCGGGCCGATTTTTTTTGCTATCCGTCGGGCAAATGCACGATACGCGATTCGTTCATCGAGCCTACTGAGGCAAGCTGGATTCGTTGACTTTAGGCAACGGTCCACTCAATGCCTTCATGAACGCTACCAAGTCAGCCTTGTCTTGCTCGCTCAAGTCCAATTTCTTGATCTTGTCACTCAAGTAAGGATTGGGATGCCCACCCTTGGCATACCAATCGACGACCTCTTCCAAAGTCTTCTGACTTCCATCATGCATGTAAGGAGCATTGAACTCGACATTGCGCAGAGTCGGAGTCTTAAATGCCCCCTTGTCCTTCTCCTGCTTGGTCTGCTCATAACGCCCCAAATCCGGCTTGGCTGCGTCCATGCCTACCCCGAGATTGTGGTACTGCTCATCGGTGAAATTCGCCCCGACGTGGCACGCTGAACAATTCGACTTGGCACTGAAAAACAGATCCCGACCACGCTTGGCCGCATCGCTCATCGGATGCGATTCGCTAAGCTTCTTGAGCTCTATGTACTTCTTGTAGTTATCTGGGTCATCCGTCTTGAAACTATCCAAGTCGGTAACCTCTTCTTCAAACGCTTCTTCAAACTTGCGCAGAGGCTCGTAGTAATCGTAAGGACTCGAACCGGTCACGATACTTCGCTCAAAAGCCGCAATCGCCTTGCCCACTTGATCGATGTTTGGAGTCCCACCAAACACCTTGGCGAACTGCAAGCGATACCCCTCGTTCGCACCAATAAACTTTACGACCGCCTCATGGGTGTTTCCCATCTCGATCGGGTTGGCGATCGGACCGACCGCTTGAGCCTCCAAACTCCCAGCGCGACCATCCCAAAACTGAGCCTTGCTCAAGATCCGATTGAACGAAGTCGGTGAGTTGCGGTTTCCCGTTTGGCCCTTGATACCGACGCCAAACTGCGTGTTGGCCCCGTATCCAGCCGATGGACTGTGGCAGTCCGCGCAGCTCACCGACGCGTCCTTCGACAGACGGCGATCAAAATACAACTGTCGCCCCAACTCGATCTTTGCACGCGTCAACGGATTGTCGCTCGGGATGTAGATCGCCTCCTTGCCCGCCGCCAACCCCTCAGGCAACTCGACAGCCAACTCCACGTGGTTGGCCGGGTTCTCCAAGAACTTTTTGATATCTGCCACGGTCAATGAACCAGCACCAGAAATACCACTGGTCAGCGCTGGATCCCCTAATCGAACCGTCTCAGCACCCAACGCTGCCGGACCGCCGAAAAAGCCAGTCACTCCAACGCTCGACGCTACGAAACCGAACAAATAGCGAGCTGTCGCTCTCATGTCAGGAACTCCAAAGGGTGGGATTAATGCAGAAGATAGTCAGTATTCATCAGTCGATCGCCACGGTCCATAAAACCACGGCACGCTGACCATTGTAGCGACTAGGCAAGTTTTCCTAGCCGAGAAATTGAATCCGCAATCGAGGAATATACTCGCTCGGGAAGAGAACCACCGCCCAGACACAGCAGGCCCAAACACAGCAGGCCCAAACACAGCAGGCCCAAACAACGCACACCCTTACAACTCGAAGGGGCAACCATCCAGCAGCAGCAACTTGCAATCGAAGATTAGAAAGAAGACCTAGACCGCCGGATCGTTCTTAGGCGGCGGATCGTCCTCAGGCGGCGGAACAAACTTGGGAGCGGTAGTCTCCAATGTGCTTGGCTCCTCAGAAATCCGAGCCGCCTTCGGCTTGGCATCATAAGTCTCAACGGCTTGAAATTCCCGCTTGAACTCGTCCACGTTCTTCTTCAAGCTGCGATAAGTCCCCCCCAGGTTCCTCGCCACCTCAGGCAACCTGGAACCGAACAGCATCAGCGCTAAAACACCGAACGCGACCATTTCAAACGTACCGATTCCACCAAACATGAGTCGCCCCCGCCCCGTTTAAGACTTGTTCGCGTCCGTCGGTGTCGGTTCTTCCTCATCATCCCGCATCCCCTTTTTGAACTCGACGGCACTCCGTCCTAAATTCCGCATCAGCGACGGGAGACGCGCACTGCCAAAAAGAAGCATGGCGATGACCAAGAAAATCATCAATTCCGTTGTGCCTATTCCAAACATGGATTTGATTTCTGACGTGGAGGGATTGTCGGGGAGTCGCCGGCTCGATGAACCAGCTCACCTTCCATCTTATTGGATCCCCGGTTCATGTCAAACCAGCGTTTTACCGGTTCAAGGCATTTCCTTGGCCAAAATGTCGCGTCCAACCCCAAGCATTTCTTGGCAATCGAGCCTCTTCCCATTGTTTTCGAACAACGCAGCCACGGAAGCCTTGTGGATTTTCATCTTGAGTCCCCCCACTCCCAAAGCCCCATAATCGTAACGACCGTTACGTTCGACACCTTTGTCGGTCAGCCCAATACCATCGATCCCCAGCGGAGGAACCGCGTTCAAATCGATCGCGACCTTCAACTTGCTAGCCGCCGCCAATTGCTCCCCATGGAGTAACCGCACCCCTGCCGCCCCGCACGCAAACACCATTTCCGACTCCGCCAACGACTTGGCCACCCACGCCTCATCACTCGTCGAAATGGCAACCAACCTCGATGTATCTACCCCCAGTTCACGCAGTCGCTCCACGGTCTCCTCAGAGCGTTCCATCGAACGCGATGATACGTAAACCTTGCACTTCTCGTTGGCGAGTATTCGACAAATCCTCTGACCCACCGGTCCCGTCGCTGCCAAAACCAGCGCGGTAGAGCCTTCCAAGTTCAAATGCCGCGACGCACTCAATACCGCCGCAGCGGCCGTGCTATTGGATCCATTGCAATCGAGCATGACCGATACTCGAAACGGATCGAACATGGCTTCTTGAGCAATCGAGAAAATATGCTCTCCATGGGCAACATTGCTCCCACCCACAAAGATCGCCGTACTTCGAAGATCCTGTGGGCCACGCGTGTACATCGCACCATGCACCAAATCCCGAACCTGCTCGGGCTTGACGTTGCTGTACTGCAACAAATGCTCAACCCCTGCATCGATCGCAACCACGGCGTCAAATACGCTTGCTTGCGGATCTGTATCGAACTGAATCAAAATGCGTTGCTTTGTCATCGCGTGGAACCAGACCTAACTTGAATTTCTATCGAAAGAGAAACTATGAAACACACGGAAGCACTCGGCTTTGCAGCTGCCTTGGCTTTGCAGCTGCCTTAGCCGGCAATGTCAGGCTGCACCTCGAGCACGGCCTTGGCAATTTTACCCGAATGCATCGTCTCGAAGGCATCATGCCATGCTTCTAAACTCCATGCCCCACCAACGATCTTCTCCACATCGATCGCCTTGCTGGCCAATAGGGACAGAACGCGCTCCCAAATCGCCCATGTGTGCGAGAAACTCCCTTGCAACGTCACGTTCTTTTGAACCAATGGATCGATGGAGAAACCGAGTGGATCACGCCCCCAGCCTACTTTGCTGATCCATCCCGCCGGCCGCACAATGTCGATCGCTGTCTTCAATGTCGCCGACACTCCCGCAGCATCCACTACCCCATCACATCCCAATCCGTCCCTCGCATTTGCCCATCCTTTTAGTTCTTCATTGAGCAGCGGCGTGCAACCCAACTCCTTGGCCAGATCCAATCGGACCCGGTCCTGAGGCAATCCGACCACCGCCACGTCCGCCCCACGAAGCCGTGCCACAGCACCGCACAAAAGCCCGATCGGTCCAGGCCCTAAGACCGCCACGCGATCGCCAGGCAGAATGTTTACATTGGTGACCACAGCGCTAAAGGCAACACAGCATGGCTCTGTCAACGCCGCATACCTCAGCGGCAACGACGCTGGTACATGATGCAAGCACCGAGCAGGCACCTTCACAAAATGAGTCATCGCGCCGTGCGTGCCATAACCAAACCCCTTTCGGTTCGGGTCCAAGTTATACCGACCGATCCGAGTCATCGGTGAATCAGGGTCGATAATCGCCGCTGTCTCGCTGCAAACACGATCCCCCTCCTTGAAACCTGTCACGCGCGAGCCCACACGCACCAATCGCCCCGCGAACTCGTGACCGAGTGTCACCGGATAATTCACGGGCCAACTATGAACACCCGCCCATTGATGCAAATCGCTCCCACACACGCCCACCGCTGCTACCTGCATCAAGCAATCCTCGTCGCCGATCTCCGGGACCGGAATCTCCCGGATTTCCACCGACATTGGGGCCGAAGAATAGTTGATGACTGCTGGTTGTGTTTGCATGAATGGACTGCCGTCGTGCAAAAAGGGTTCAAGTAGAATTGGTTCAATCCGATACACCAGTCGCGCTCCCTATGCAAACTGGTTTACGGTTCCTCTCGCGAAACACCCCGCAAGGAAAGAATCCAAGATACGCGTTCGACCGCCCTATGGAAAGCCAGCTACCACGAAGAAGGCATCATCGGCAGGAACCCGCCGGGTCCGCCGACTCCCCCGAAGCTTTGCGATTCGAGAGAAGCGAACCTCTTGCCGCTGGCCGCAAAACCAACTACTCGTGCCGCAACGCTTCGATCGGATTCATTTTGGCCGCGCGAGTGGCAGGGTAAATGCCAAACACCAACCCGACGGCGAGAGAAATGAAAAACGCGCCCGGTATGCTCTCAGGAACAATGGATGGCTGTACCGTGCGAACGACTTCGGGCAAGTCCATCATCTGCTTCTCGAACCACGCATTGGCGAGCGATCTCGCCATCGTCACCGCAGGCCCACAAAGCAATCCGAACAGAATCCCTGTAATACCACCCGTCAAACTCAATACGCTTGTCTCGACCAAAAATTGCCGAATGATGTCCTTCCGCTTGGCTCCGAGCGCCCGCCGAATCCCGATCTCTCGCGTCCGCTCGGTAACGGTGGCCAGCATAATGTTCATAATTCCGATCCCACCGACGAGTAGCGAAATGGCCGCGATCATCCCCATGAACAGCATGAACATCGCCCGCGTCGTCCTCGCTTGCTCGAGCAGTTCGAGTGGCACGACCACGGCGATGTCTTCCATCTTCGAATGGCTGTCCAGCGCGGCACTTACCAACTCCGCGGTCTTCTTTACCTCCGTCACGTCGCGGCATCGCAACGTAATCTGATTGAGCTCAATGATTTCGCCTTCGCGAGACCCTGAACGCATCGTCATGACCGTATCGCCGATCCGCTGCTGCAAAGTGCGGATCGGAATGTAAACGTCATTCGAGAAGTCTTGCGCCGCCATCGAACCACCGATCGCCGCCGTCGCCCCCTTGGGTTTGAGCACCCCCACCACCAAGTAAAAGTCCTGGTTTTCAGGCATGTAAATACGCTGACCAACAGGATCTTCGTACGGGAACAATTTCTCAGCCACCTTCGCCGATAGCACGCAATGGCAATCTCTCGCGAAATTCTCGGCGTCCGTAATGAAGTGCCCCGAGGTCAACTCCAACTTGGTGACCTCGGCATACTCGGGTGTGCAACCGACAAGTCGCCCGTCGAGCTTTCGATTTTTGAATTGAAACTGCCGGCGCATCTCGCGAATTGGAATCGCGCTTCGAACCGTCGGAATCGTAGCGACCAGCATGTCGTATTCTTCACGGGTCAGCCCGTACGGCGTCAGCCCTTGGCTGGAAAGCTTTTCACTCGGTGGCTTCACGGTCCGAATCATGATTGTGTCAGCACCGAGGCTTTCGATCTGCCGCTGCGCTTCGTCCCCGATCCCTTTACTGATCGCGAGCAGCCAAATAACGCTGGCTACCCCGATGAAGATGCCGAGAACGGTCAAGATCGACCGCATGGGGTGGAGCCACAAGCTCTTCACGCCAAGTTGTATCGTGCCTAGCCACAATCCCATGATTACACCTCCACCGGCATGTTCTCGAGGGCATACCGCGCGGCCTCGTCACGCACCTCTTGGGAGTTGGTTCGATCCCACTGCAACCTACCGTCTTTGAGTCTCACAACCCGCTTGGCACGCTTGGAAACTTCGTCTTCGTGCGTCACCAAAATGATCGTTCGCCCTTCATTGTTGAGCCTCTCAAACAACTGCAGGATCTCCTCGGTCGTTCGGGAATCCAAGTTCCCTGTCGGCTCGTCGGCCAAAATAAAGTATGGATCGTTCACGAGGGACCTCGCAATCGCCACCCGCTGCTGCTGGCCACCGGACAACTGCGTCGGACGGTGGTCGAGCCTCTCACCTAGGCCGACCATCTTGGCCAAGTCAATACATCGCTTCCTTTGCTCCTGACTAAGCGGGCGGCCTTGGTAGAACAACGGAACTTGGATGTTCTCCACAACCGTCAACTGCTGGATCAGGTTGTACGCTTGGAAGACGAACCCGATCCTCTGCGATCGAATGTCCGCGAGTTCGTCATCCGACATCTTGGCCGCATCGTCCTTGCCCAACCACAAACTTCCTGATGTCGGTTGGTCAAGACAGCCAAGGACATTCAACAAGGTGCTTTTCCCGGAACCCGATGGACCCATGATGGCGACATAATCCCCGACGGGAATGTCAAACGTCACACCACGCAGTGCACGCACGGTCTCGCTTTTGAGCACGTACTCTTTTTTCAGATCGACGACACGACAAGCGTAACCGTCGGTTTCCATCACTTGGGACATTCAAGGAACTTCCGGACTTGGAGGATTGGTGGTGGGGGTGTTGAAGGGATGAGGCCAGGGGACCGATGACACTCTAAGGAATGCTGACCTCTACGGTTTGCTCTAAACGGTTTGCTCTCTACGGTTTGCTCTTTACGATCGGCCTTTACGATCGGCCTACGACCGGCTTCTAAGGCTGGCGTAACCAACCTGGAGGCCGAGAAACATTAGTTGGACGGGGCTCCTGCACCTGGACCACGACCACCACCTCCTGCTCCCATCGCAGCCATCCGCTTCTTCATCCCTGCGGCAAGCTCCGCCTTGTCCACCGAACCATCCTTATTGGTATCGTAATCGCCGAATGCGGTTTTCATCCGCTCGTCACTGGCAACTTCCTCTTGGCTCAACTTGCCATCGGAATTGGTATCCATTCTCCCGATAATCATGCCAGCGATTGCGTCTGGGTTCATGCCGCCTCCAGCACCACCCGCACCTGCACCGCCAGCGCCCGGCCCGCCGGCACCTGGAGGTCCTCCCGCACCGACAGGCGGCTTGGGCATCGGCTGATTGGAGAGGGCGACCATCTTCTCCCGATCGTTCTCCTCGCGGATCTCTGGAATGTCCATCTTGTCGAGATGGTTCCTAGGATCGAGAACAACGTTATCGCTCTGGGATACCCCTGTCTTCACCGTAACGAACTTGTCGTTCGTCGCGCCGATTTCGATCTCCTTGGTCTTCCAATCTTTTCCATCCTTCATCAAGACAAAGTGATGCCTCTTGGTCTCGTAAACCGCATGCACAGGAACTTGGACCGCCGATTCAATTTGCTCGACGAAGATTCGCACTTCGGCCGTCATGCCCGTTCGAATGGTCTCAGGTGGCTCCATGATCTGGATGTAGGTCGCGTACTCTTTCACGTTGGACCCCCACCAGTTGCCCGGTTCGGCATACTTGTTCACTTTGATCACTCGGCCGAGCAGTTCATCCTCACCTGCATTGACGCGAATCTTCACCGGCATTCCTTCACGGATCAAACTGATCCGCGATTCATTGATCTTGGCTTTGACTTGCATTCGAGTCGGATCAGGCAGCAAGAACACGGTTTGTTGTTCACGCACCAACGCTCCCGCCTCAACGATGAAATCACCGCCGCTCCGACCACCAGACTTGTTGGCGTAAACGACTTGACCATCCGCAGGTGCCTTGATCGTGCATGCCTTGATCTGGGTCTGAATCTCTTCCAGCTTGTTCTTCTCTTCGACCAACGTGTTCTTGTCCGATTCCAGCTTGGCCTTCGTCGTTTCAATATCGGCATCGAATTGAACCAGCATCTTCGCCTTGGTCAACTCATCGAGAACCTTCAATCGCCCTTCTGCCGACTCAAGATTGCTCTTTGCATTCTCGACCGCGAATTGCTCCGCTTCGATCTGCAGTGGCTTGAGGGTGCCCTTGGCAGCCAATCGCTCCGCGCTCTCAAGCGAAAGCTCCGCCTTTCGGAGGGATTGCTGAGCCACAGCGATCTCGCTGACGATGGCCTTGCGTTCGGTGAGGAACGTCCCTTCAAGGTACTCTTGGCGAGCGATCACCGCTTTGTTGACGGCCGCTTCACTACTGATAACGGCGGACTCAGCGCTGCTCACGACGATCCTTTGGTTCTTTGCCTCTTGTTCGAGCGCCGAGGAGTCCAACTGGCATAGCTGATCCCCCTTCTTCACCAACGTCCCCTCTGCGACCACGCTCAGGATAGGCGTCCCACTCCCCCCCCGACCTTTGACTTCGCACTTCACTTCGTTATTGCTGCTACTCTCGATCTCACCTTGTTCAAGCACGATGTGATCGAACGGCCCTTGGGTTACCACATGGAGCAAAGGCTCTGAAGAGGATCCAGCAGAACCTGAGCGTCCGCTCGAAGCCCACCACCAGTACCCCGCCCCTACGACGGCGGAAAGCCCCAGAAGGGCCAGGATGGTTCGCTGAGCCGAACCTCGACGCCTAACTCGGGCGAGTCGTGAGAATTGGCGTTTTGAAGAATGCATGTTTTTTTTCATGGCAAGAACCAGCGATGGGTCGGGTGAAGGAAGGCGGGTATAGGATGCGGGGCTGAAGTGTTGCAGGGATCGAATCTTGGTGAGGGTCGAACGTTTCGGAGGCAATGTGGGTGGGCCTGACGAGCCTAGCCATTTTCGTCCTCCGAACGCAAACCCGACCGTCGACGGCAAATGGGCTCGCGTAGGAGTGTAGTAGTATCGAATCAGGTCAATCGCCCCCAGAGCTGGTGCAGCTCGTCGTTTTCCGGGCCAACGGATTCCGGGCCAACGGGGTTTTCCGGGCAAAACCTTCCCTAAGCGACCGACCCACGCGTCGTCCGCCTCGGAATTGATCCGCGCGAGGAACACTCGTCCACCCCTATTCTAGCTAGATCCATCAGGAAATCTCTAGAACGATTCGGCCGAGTCTGCCTGGGCGTAGCCGAGCTTGTCGGGGCGTGGCTGCGTCTGCTTGGGTGTGGATCCGGTCGACAAGGCTCCGTTTTGCGGCGGTCCGGTCGATTAGCCCCTTTGATAACACGAAAGAGATCCAAAAGTTCCCTCAGCCGAGGAAGGATTCCTGGCCGATAAACTCGGGGGACGGGGTGAGGTTTGGGGGTCACCCGCGAAATGCCAGCGAAACTAGTTGAACGGCCTAGACTGACAGTCCGGGTGCCGTTACAATTCTGGCCCTTCTGAGCAGGTTAAGGTACGCTGATGACAGCGTGTTGTAGCTGGATCAGCATGGAAAAGACTCTCCGGAGGTTTTTCGCAGCAGAGTGCTGGAAATGCCGGACAAAGGTACGACGGATAGCCAAGATTGAGTGATTTTTGGAGGTAGTGCATGGTTAAGTTGCTCGTCCGCGATCGTGAAACGATCCAAGAAGCGGTGCGACGCTTTCGTAAGTTGGTTGAACGAAGCGGTCTGAAAAAGGAAATGCGTCGTCGCGAGTTTTACGAAAAGCCGAGCGAAATTAAGCGACGGAGCAAGCAACGAGCAGAGCGTCGATCGCGTCGCATGCGTCTGTTGGGCATCTAGTCGTCCCCGCAAGAATGGCGAAAATGTTTGCTGATTTCTTGCAGGAATAACGTAGGTCCATTCGAAGAATTGGACACGGTTGTGTGAGTGCAACCCGCCGCAGGTCGAATCTACGACAATTTGGATTAGACCCA
>JBKCUW010000089.1:0-60333 GCA_046318275.1 Pirellula sp.
CCTACTTTCGTACCTGCTCGACTTATTTGTCTCGCAGTCAAGCACACTTCTACCTTTACGCTCTTTGCCTGATTGCCGACCAGGCTGAGTGTACCATTGCGCTCCTCCGTTACTCTTTAGGAGGAGACCGCCCCAGTCAAACTGCCCAACTGACACTGTTCTAAGCCCGGATTCACGGGACAAAGTTAGAATTAAAGCATATCCAGGCTGGTATCTCAACGATGGCTCCCCAGAGACTGGCGTCCCCGGTTCAAAGCCTCCCAGCTATTCTGCACAGAACATACCTCAACCCAATATCAGCCTACAGTAAAGGTTCATGGGGTCTTTCCGTCTAGCCGCGGGTATGTGGCATCTTCACCACAACTACAATTTCACCGGGTCGGTGGTTGAGACAGTGTACCAGTCGTTACGCCTTTCATGCAGGTCGGAACTTACCCGACAAGGAACTTCGCTCACGCGTCTCCCAGTGTTTCCACTGAGCGTGGACCATATCTTTACCCGTTGAGCAGAGCCGATCGCACCTCGAGAAGACGAGGACGATCCATGGAATTCATCTCCAGAGCTACATCAATGATTTCAATCATTCCTTCGACGCTCAGATGCTTCTTATCGAGCATCATCAACACGATCTGCCGAAACTTCCGAAAGTCTACGTTCTTACGCGACTTGAGCGGATGCTTCATGAAGAAATCACAAACGTTTTGAAGAGAGTCGAGTTTTCGAATCCTGAGGCAATCGCGGTCGCCATGATTGCTTCGCACCGCCCCTGCTCCGAAGAATCGCTTTAACGCGAATAACAGAGCACGGTCATTGCTATGCTGCACGACCACGAACTCAGGAAGAACCTGAAAACCAAACTTCATCTCCGGGTGCCGATTGACGCTGACGTGAAAGCAACCCTCTCCGTCAACAAAACCAACCACCCATTCTGGCGACAAATCCATCACAACTCGATTCAACTAGGGCACTCAGCGTTTGGCCTCTGAGGATCCTTCGCCAACTCACCCGACATTGCTGCCGAGAGAACGACCAAGTTTCCTGCGGATTGTCCAATCTCCGGCATTGTAACGCCCGAACCGCAGTTCGAGAAACGTAGCCAAGAGCTTCAGGATGTTCCCGCATACAGCTGAGTATTGCCCTACGCGTTATCCGCGTAGGCAGGCAGACTCTTAAAAAAGCTACCTTAGGACACTCATAGTTAGTGCCGCCGTTTACTGGGGCTTCGGTTGCGAGCTTCGCATTGCTGCTAACCCTCTTCCTTAACCTACCAGCACCGGGCAGGCGTCAGACTCTATACCTCCTCTTACGAGTTCGCAGAGTCCTGTGTTTTTGATAAACAGTCGCTGGTACCGATTTTCTGTGGCCTGATTGCTCAGGCGCCCCTTATCGCGAACTTACGGAGCCATTTTGCAGAGTTCCTTAACCACCGTTCTCCCGAGCGCCTTAGAATACTCTTCTTACCTACCTGTGTCAGTTTTAGTACGGTCAATCTTGCTTTAACGCTTAGAAGTTTTTCTTGGACGTCCTTCCATTCACTTCGGGATCTTAAGTGCCCTCGTGACTCTGTCTTGGTTTATGCCTGGCGGATTTGCCTACCAAGCACCTCGTCAGAGCCAACAGACATTTCTAGTCGTACTGCTGAATCTCCGGACGCCGTCCCTCCATCGCTTCACAAAATTGGCAACGGAATATTAACCGTTCATCCATCGTCTACGCCTTTCGGCCTCGACTAAGGTACCGGCTAACCCTGGGCGGATTTACCTTGCCCAGGAAACCTTAGGTATTCGGCGAGCAGGATTCTCACCTGCTTAATCGTTACTCATTCCGGCATAATCACCTGATGGGGCCGGCAACGCTCCTTACGGTACGTCTTGTATCTCCCCATCAGCGCTCTCCTACCGATGCATTGCTGCATCCCGCGGCTTCGGTGTTCTATTTACTCCCGTTCATTATCGGCGCAGAACCTCTCGACCAGTAAGCTGTTACGCACTTTTTAAATGGTGGCTGCTTCTAAGCCAACATCCTGGCTGTCACAGAGATTCAACTTCCTTAGTGACTGAATAGAACTTTGGGACCTTAGCCGACGATCTGGGTTGTTTCCCTCTTGACCACGGAGCTTATCCCCCGCAGACTGACTCCCGAGATAGTTACAACGGTATTCGGAGTTTGGTTCGGCGAGGTACCCAAGGAAGGGCCCCCGTCCGATTCAGTCTCTCTACCCCCGCTGCATAGTGGCTCGAGGCTATCCCTCAAAATATTTCGGAGAGAACGAGCTATCTCTGCGTTTGATTAGACTTTCACTCCTCCCCACAGATCATCCCATCGGTTTTCAACCCAAATGAGTTCGGTCCTCCACGCAGTTTAACCCGCGCTTCAACCTGTCCATGGGTAGATCACGCAGTTTCGCGCCTAGTGCCCGCAACATAACGCCCTATTCAGACTCGGTTTCCCTTTGGCTACGGCCCGTAAAGCCTTAACCCGCTGCAAACACTAACTCGCCGGATCATTTTGCAAAAGGCACGCCGTCACACTTTATATAGTGCTCCGACCGCTTGTAAGCACACGGTTTCAGGTTCACATACCTCCCCTAACAGGGGTTCTTCTCACCTTTCCATCGCTGTACTTAGTTTACTATCGGTCATTGAGGAGTATTTAGCCTTGCGGGATGGTCCCCGCAGATTCAGACCACGTTTCACGTGCATGGTCCTACTCAGGTACCACTCAGGAGGCGCTCAACTTTCGCTTACCGGACTGTCACCGTCTATGGTCAGCCTTTCCAAGCTGTTCAGCTAGCTGTCGCTTTGTAACTCCCATATGAATGGCCCTACAACCCCAGAAGGGAAACCCCTCTGGTTTGGGCTATTCCGCTTTCGCTCGCCGCTACTTACGGAATCGATTTTTCTTTCTTTTCCACCAGGTACTAAGATGTTTCAATTCCCTGGGTTGGCCACGTACACCTATGAATTCAGTGCACGTTAATTCGAGCATCTCGGGATCATCACCTGTTTGTCGGCTTCCCCAAGCTTTTCGCAGACTTCCACGCTCTTCATCGCCTCTCAATGCCGAGGCATCCCCCGTGCGCCCTTAGTAACTTGACCATCGGAATCTCATACTCAAACCAAACCAAACTCGCAATCGCTCGCAAGTCGCATCTGGCTCGAATCGGACTCCCGCTTATTCTCTAATATTGCGCTCGTTCGAAACACGGATTCAGAACTTCCAGCCCACCTACAAGCAAAACCTGCAAGCAAACCAGAGTCTCACAGAACCGGATTCAAACAAACATTGTAGTCACACAAACCCAAGCTTTCACTTGGCTCGTGCTTCTAGATGCCATCTACCAATCCAACCAAATTGTCAAAGATCAATCCTCGGCCACAATCACTTGCGGTTGCGAGGGGTCACCATTGTAGAGGCCGCGTTTCCTGGTGTCAACACCACTTGGCCAAACTTTGGTATTCCCTTTTCGGCTTCCGTGTCACTCGCGACTCACACTTCCTGCCACTCGGCTTTCGCACTTGGCAAGTCATCGTTCGTCGCACCGTTTCACTTCGGCGGGCGAGGGAGCGAGAATGATCCAAATTTCCCGGAAGGACGCAAGTCCTTTTTTCAAGATTTCTGGAAGCTTTCTCGTGAACCCATTCAAAGTGGAGGTGAAGGGACTTGAACCCATGACCCTCTGCTTGCAAAGCAGATGCTCTCCCAACTGAGCTACACCCCCAAATTCCAATGCGCACGCGCGGACTCGAACCGCGGACCTCCACCTTATCAGGGTGGCGCTCTAACCAACTGAGCTACGTGCGCGGAGCCCAAATGTGGTCCGCGGTGCCCGATTGGATTGTGCGGAAGTCCAATTTCATCGAACGACACGACGCTCAAATCGGACGGGCAAGTTTATCGCAAGCTTCTCTCCTGTCAACGGAAAAAAACTCGCAACTCACAACCGTCTCACAGCCCGCCGATCATCGACCAGCCTATCCGGACTTCTGAAGCAAAAAACAACCTTTTTCCGGCTTCATCCACCCCCACAAGCATTCCCCCTCAGCGTGAAACCTACCTCAGAGATCGCTCCGTGCCAGCTCCGATGGGCTGAAAAATCGTCCAACTTGACGGCTGGAAACACCAAACACCCTGCGCAAATTCCCTACAACGACCTGGCCACCGGGGTCCTATACGCCGAAATCGCAGGGATCACCCCCGCCAAGGTCCCCACCATAATCAATCCCGGAATAATCCAGGGTTCCCACGACGAATTGAAGCTGAACCAATCGATTCGCACCCCCGTCGCAGGCATCGTCCACGGATTGCTCAACGGGCCCAAGGCATGCCCGACAAGCCATCCTACCACTCCACCCACCATCGCTATCAGCAACGATTCCAGAAGGATGATGGCGGTGATGTGATCGCGCGAGGCCCCCAAGGCACGCATCACAGCAATGTCCTTCTTCCTCTCGTTCATGCTGTTGTAAATGCTCACCAGAATGCTGATCGCACTGACGATACAGACCAAACTGGTCAGGGCCAAAAGGGCCCACCGAAGCGGTCGCACAAACACACCGAGCAGCCCTTCGATCTGCGCAATCGGCGAAACCGCCTGCGCAAACTTGGTCTTGTTCACTTGTTTTTCCAAGCCAATCGCTGCAAAGCCACTCGGTTTGAGCAGGATCGCCGTGACCTCTCGCTTCTCGATCGGCAACCTCGCCCGCGATAACCGACTCTCGCGTGCAGGACCTTGCGCTGTGTTCGCTTTTTCCAAACCTGACTCTTCATCGCGGTCGGGCGCTACGTGCCCCTCAAGCAGGTAAAAACCTTCGATATTGACAAAGGCTCCTCGGTCATTGGGCGTACCGGTCGGCTCCAAAATACCCACCACTCGGAAGCCTTGAGCGTGCGCATCCCCCGACTCAGCTCCGTGCGACGCGTTGACTTCATCGCCAATCTTCAGCCCCAACCGCCTCGCGACCTCGGCCCCAACCACCGCCTCGAAATAGCCGTTTTCCTCGGAAAAGTCGACGAAATTACGCCCTGCTGCGAAGCGATATTCTTGATCGTTTGCATCCCCGTGCTTGAGCAACTCAAAATAAGCCGGCGTAGTGGCGATGCATCGGAACTCGTTCACATAGTCCCCCATGCAAAGCGGGATCGCAAATCCTCCCCGCATCAAAAACGAATACAAACCCGCCCTCTCAGGCTCTTTGAGCACACCCCCGATCCTTGCCAACTCCCTCTGGCGACCATCCTCTGGCAAGTACTCCATGTAGTAGGAGTACGGGATGTTTTCGACCGGTTTACTCAAGAAAAACACCGTGTTGAACACCAACTGCAACGGGCTACCCTTGGCTCCGATGATCAAGTTGTACCCAACGTTGCTGGTCCGCTCGAGCGACTTCTCAATCACTCCCGAGATGGTCAGTACCAGCACCACCAAGGCCACCCCAAGGGCCATCGAGAGCGCGGTCAAAAACGATGCCAACCGCCGGTAAGACAAATTCCGTAGCGCGATCGAAAACAAATTCATGACGCGGCTCCCGATGCTGACGTGTTTCCTGCTCCCAGGCCCTCTCGCCCCCGCGAACTGCTCCCCGCATCGAGTCCTGCACCCACAGCCGTCATCGAAGCCGTCAACGCAGCCGCACGATTGATCGTTTTAAGCTGCTCAACGCGCCCAAAACGCTTGGAAACCTCGTCGCTGTGTGTCACCAGAAGCAACGCCACTTTCTCCTCCTCGCATGTCTGCTGGATCAACTCCACAATACGGTCTTGATTGGCTGGATCGACGTTGGCCGTCGGTTCATCCGCCAGCAACAACTTGGGACGATTGGCAAGCGCCCGCGCCACCGAAACGCGCTGCTGCTGCCCCACCGATAGTTGGCTTGGCAAATAATCCATGCGGTCGTGCAACCCAACCCGCCTTAACAATTCCTCTGCACGGGACGCATCCATCTTTTTCCCAGCAAAAGTCATCGCTAAACGGACGTTTTCCAAGGCAGAGAACGCAGGCAAAAGATTAAACGTTTGGAACACATAACCCATCTTCGAAGCCCGCACTCGATCCCGCTTGGCCTCCGAAAAACCTTGCAACTCCACCCCTTCCAATCGGATCGATCCGGAATCAGCAGCCACCAAGCCACTGATCACATGCAAAAGCGTCGTCTTGCCACCACCACTTTCGCCTCGCAAGACAACTTGCTCCCCATAATCCATCCGAAAATGCGGGATATCGAGAATCATCAACTTGCCACCACCCGGCTCGCTGTACGACTTCTTCAAGTCCGTGATCTCGAGCATCGGGACTCGTTTTCCCGAATCGTTGGAATCCATTTGGCTTCGCCTTTGCTAAACGTTGATTCGCCGAATAAGTTGATTCGATACGTTGATTCGCCGAAGAACTTGGTCTTCTCTCCCAAAAATTCCCAAGGGCATTTCTTACGAAAAACAAATCGCTCGGAAATCAGGGCTCACGGTAACAGCCACCTCCAATCGCAGCGATCTCAGCCTCAACGCTGCTTGTTCTTCATCGCCCGATCGATCTCCCGCCGCGCATCGGCTTTCTTCAAAACCTCGCGTTTATCGTGCACTTTACGCCCTTTGCAAAGGGCGATCACACACTTGGCAATGCCTCGTTCGGTGAAATAGAGACGCAGGGGAATCAAGGTTAGGCCGCGTTCTTTCGCTCTTCCGGCAAATCGCGCCAGTTCGCGTCGGTGGAGCAGTAATTTCCGTACCCGCTTGGTCGGATGATTCCAAAACGTGGCCTGCCGATACTCGTCGATTTCGCAATCGACCAACCAAAGCCCCCCATCTTTGATCCTCGCATAGGCTTCTTCGATGCTGCAGCGACCATTTCGCAAGCTTTTCACTTCGCTGCCATGCAATACCAGCCCGCACTCGATGGAATCGAGGATTTCGTAATGATGTTTGGCTTTGCGGTTCTCCGCGATGGACTTGAACGTCGCAGGTACAGCCGCCCCCTTGGTGGTCTTCGTCGATCCGCCATTGGTTTTCGGACCGCTCGCTTTAGGGGACGCCTTTGCAGGTGCCGTTGGTGTCGGTTTTTTCTTGCTCAAAATCAGTCCAAACTCGTCAGTCCAAACTCGTCATTCCAAATTCTTGGTGGCATCCCCACTCGACTCTGGTTTACCGCGCATTTTAGGATCCATCCATGGGCCGTCCGGAATTTCGAACACGGAAAAGGTCGTGTTGTCACTTGCCCCTGCAGGGAAAAGCATCGGCAACAGAGGTGGGCTTTGGCCAATCACCCTGCGATCGATGAGCACATACCGTACTCCGTATTTGCGATGAAGCTCCCAAAGTTGCGCGGTCGTCCAAGGCAACAATATTTTCTCTTCGTTGACTTTATACGAATCATCGAGCCGTTTGGACCACTCAACGACCGAAATCGCATCCTGCGGCATGTCTTTCCATGCCGCCAACTCGGCCCGCTGAGCCCTCCATTTGAAGGACTGTTGGTTGCGCGGCGTCAGCCAAACACCCTCCTTGGGCGTGTTCTCGCGCACCCATTCGCACACGTCGACCCAATCCCGAAAGTGCTTTTTCTGAACGTCTTCCGTATCCAGTTTGGAAATCAACCTCGCCCGATCCCCGAACGGTATCCACGCGCTGGTGTGCTCCCAATAGCGAGTCGCAAGAAGCCAAATGCCGGCCACCATCGTCACGAACAAAAATCCCCATCGCACCAGCGGTGAAACCCAGCCCCCCCTTCGGACACGAAGCGGATCATCGCCACCGTTGTAAACGCTGCCGCAGTAAACAACCCCGCCATAAACAAACGCGGCCGCCCCCGCAGCAATGGCCATTGGCAGCGCCACATCATTCCATCGGAACCAATAAAAACGAAGTATTTTCGCCGCCATCGGGCGATCCCAACTCCCGATGAACAGATCGACGAGCAATCCGATCAGCGCTACCCCCATCGCAAACCATGCGTTCGCAACCAACCATTGCACTCCAAATGGCCAAGTCGACATGCAGCCGAGAATCCCTGCCTGGGGTGCGACGTGGACCCGGCCTCGCTCCTCAAAACTCCCGCTACCACTCGGATCACTTGTCACTTGATCCTTCGATTGGGCCTGATCCTTCGGTTGGGCCGCCGTTTCTAATGGGGCCCGACTCCGCTCAAGCATCCGCAGAACGATCAGTCCAATCAGCAACAGAATGCCGAACGATTGCCAACGAAACGCGGCGAAAGCCGTCGGCGACAAGTGATGGGATAACCGGCCATAAACCTGCTTGAGAGCCGATTCCGCGGTCGCGTCAGGAGGTGCCCCCCAATCGATCCATAGCGCGGGTAGCACACCCACCACGAGTCCCATTGCGGTCCAAACAATCCCGATTCGGTGTGTTCGAAACCAAGTCACCAGACGATCTTGGAAACCAAAGTTCTTCCGTGGGTTTGCGTTGCTTTTTGCGTTATTCGTTCTCGCCCCCGACCGATTTGATCGAGCGTTTGACGCCGAGAGATTTCTCGCACCGGGGAAGCCTTCACCGGGGAAGCCCTCACCGAGGAAGCCTACATCGAGGAAGAAACTCAAGATCAACGAACCGAAAATCACCCAGATGCCGGTCACCACATGGAATGCCGCCGCCATCCCCAACAGGAGCCACCCCCAAGTCCATTGCTTGCGGAAAAAGAAACCAAACGCTCCAAAAACGAAGGCATATGCGACGACTTTGGACTCGGCACCCCCGACCACCCATTCCCCAGCCCAATGCCCCCAATGCATGCCAGCTAGCCACACCAGGGATGTCAGCGTTGCAATCCACGGCAACGCGCCCGATCGCGCGGTTTTCGATCCATCCGCTCCCAAAGCCCGTGCTCCGAAAAAGAGGGATCGCATCATCCACGTCCATCCGCACGCTAGCCCCATCCACATCGCGAACCGCGCCACCCACACCGCAACCGGCAAGGGAGCGAGCTTCGTCAAACCACCCAAGGTCGCGTAAAACAACCAGTGCGCGTTTCCGGATTCCACGAACAAGTCGCCTCGGCAAAAGTCCGAATCCCAAAAATGCGCGGACTTGGTCCAGTAATGGGGCTCGTTCACCCCCGGAACCATCTCCCCCGCGTAAATAAAAAACACCACGAGCACACCCAACCAATCGACCAAAGCCCCTTGGCTCCAGCTCCGAGCCGCTCCAGCCTCGACCGAAAGGGACGCGTCGTTTTGATGCGAAACCGCGACTTGCATGGGGATTCAGTGGTTTTTTGTAAGTGACGTTGTGTGGCTTAAAAAATAACGGTTGGGCTAAGATTAGCAGAGCTATTGGAATTTTTGAAAAAAATCCGCTTGACAGAGTTTGGTTTTTCTTGACTGACTGGGGGTTGGGTTTAGAGTTGAGTGAGAGATATAGCACCGTAGGCTGTTGGAACTCCACGACTTACATCGTCGACGAAGCCGTCTACTGACTCAAGAGGTGAGGAGTTGGGAAAATCTCCCAGCAATTGGAGGAAGGGAAGTCATGTTAGTTTTGTCTCGAAAAAAGAACGAGAGCATCGTCATCAACAACGAAATCACGATCGTCGTGGTTGAGATTCGTGGTGACAAGGTACGACTGGGCGTCGAGGCACCGCGCGAGGTGCCCGTGCATCGTCGTGAAGTTTACGACGCGATCCAGCGAAGCGCTGAGGGGAATGACCCTCAAGCGACCAAGGAAGAGACCAAGTAATTCAGCGGATTGGGACATTTGGTCCCTTGGCGGTTTCGCCAACATTCTCACTCCGTTTTTTTCAGGCTTGACACTTGGCATTCGACCCGTAAACTGTCGCGTCCACTTTGCATTCCGGCCCCGTCGTCTAGAGGCCTAGGACATCGCCCTTTCACGGCGGTAACACGGGTTCGACTCCCGTCGGGGTCACTAGGTTAGTGTTTACTACCCATATGCAAACGTTAAAACCCAGCTCATGGCTGGGTTTTTTCGTTTTAGGACTCTTCCGTTGGATTTAGCTTGGGCTGACGAAGAAGAGCCTAATAGCGTGCTTCATCGTCGGCTACGACGCTCGCAGCGCACTGCTACCAATCGATAACAACTCGGTATGCCGAGCGTTTCTGGATCCATCCTCACGCCGCAAACAACTCTGAGTATTTCGGTTCTCGACTCATCAAATCGGCAGTCCGCTCTGCAATCGCCGAAATCGTCAACAATGGGTTCACACCCAACGATGTTGGAACGACCGCCCCATCGGCGACGTAAAGCCCTTCATGAACCGTAAACGTTCCATCTGCTCCAACCTCACCCCCACAGCGCCCATCGAAGACTTGACCTTTGTGATTGGTGACTCCTGCCATGGGTGAATCAGCCATGGGGCAGCCACCGAGTGGGTGCACCGTCCCCACCTTCCCTTTCCATGGAAGCATTTCTCGATAATTGCCTCCGATTGCCCTGGCCACCAATCTTATTTGATCCTCGTTGAACTTTCTCCGCGGCTGATGATACAGATTCGGCCAAACGATACTTGCTCGTCCATCGGTATCGAGAATGATTCGCCCCTCGGAACCATCGTGCCCTGACACGAGCACGATCTGGGTATGATCGAGCTGCAGATCCATGCCGATCATCGTCATCGCAGCAACATAGGCCTTGGCCACACCACCGTCTTGAACAACCACACGATCCAAGACGTTAGGTCGATGCGGAAACGAGATGCTGGACTGAATCGTTGGCCCAGTTTTGCGACCATTGGGTTCGACTGCCCCAAAGCCACCACTTCGCGTTGTCGGATCCACGCGATGGATCACCCCTAAGATGTCCCCGTTCCCACTAAATGAACATCCCACGTGAGCGCTGAGTTGCAGGTTCATGTCCTGGGATCTCAATAGCAGTTCGGTGCTACCCACGGAACCAGCTCCGAGAACCACAATTCTCGCCGTTGTGGTTCCTTGCACAGGCACCGGGTTTCCGTCGACCTCGCGGTGATAGACGAAATGGATACAGTAGTAGCCCTCTCGTTTCTCGATGTGAGTCACCTCGGTTTGCGTAAAGATCTCCGCGCCCGCCCGTTTGGCCATCGGGATGTAGTTGTAGTTGAGTGAGTTCTTTGCTCCGATGTTGCAACCGGTCATGCAATCGCCGCAGTCGGTGCAAGGCCTCTGCAGCATTCCATGACGATTGAGAATCGGCATCGAGCAGTCGGCACCGCGCGTCACCGTAATCGCCGCCGCTTCGTAAGCAGCGCCGCAGTCCCGAAGATTCTCCGCCGCGATCCTCTGTGTCCGCATCTTGGCGGTGTGGTCCCAAGGATCCTGTTGTGCCCCGAGTTCCCACGCTGCGCGATCGTAATAGGGATCCAGGAAATCTCGGTTCTTCAGAAACGATGGCCAGTTGAGCTGCGAGAAGACGTCGCGATCGGGCCGTATCGCTACATTGGCATTGATGAGTGAGGTACCACCCAATCCATTCGCGCTCATGACAGAGACATCATCACCCTGTCGCAGATCGATCAACCCAAGGGGGTTTTTGAGGCTTCGCTTGTCGCTTCGAAAGACCGGCCGCATCGACTCACCCAACATCGCAGGAAGGTTGCTTCCAAACTCCCCCGGAATCCGTTCTCGCCCACGCTCCAAAATCCCTAGCCGCTTGCCAGGGCGTAACCTACCCGCAAGCCTCGCTGCACAAATGCTCGCGCCATACCCCGAACCGATTACCAAGACATCAAAGGCCCAAGGAGACCCGTTGGGCACCGAATTTAGCAAGCGTTCGATCGGGTTCGATAGACTCCCCCCAAACTGCTGCACGCTTTGACGGTAATCGCTCACGGCGCGCTGACGCAATTCCGACTCAGGCTTTACCAACCGCTTTACGGTTGACACCAAACTCGCGCGATCCTCACCACTCGATGTTTCCGCCCCGGATGGGCGCGCAGAAAATCCAGCGGCCGTTGCCGCCACACCGATTCGTAACGCTTGGCGACGATTGAATTTTTTTTCAGATATCCAAAGAAGTACTTCGCGATCCATCGCTCGGTTTCAGTCCACGGTTTCGGGCAGAATCCATCCTCCTGTATCGAGAACCACGCCTCCCTCGCTCAGGAAAACCTTAACAAGCTGCAAGGTTTATCGGGGCGCTCGCTCCAAGGTGGCCCTACAACCGTCAAGCTTTCTCCTGCTTCCAGCTTCTTTTGCAATCGTTCTGGGATCGAATAACACTCGTTTAAAATGCCCAAAGCATCATCCCGATCCCCATCGAGTTCGTTTCAACGTTTAAACTCCATTGAGGTCCCCACATGACTCTGCTCCCAATTCGTCGCTCCCACTTCGTCGTATGAACATTCATCACAAGTACTTGAAAAGCTTTCCAGTCACTCTACCGGACATTTGGGCATTCAAAATGCTGTGCATGATCGCGACTCTCCTGAGCGTACCTTGGGTGATTTCCACAGCGATCGCGGATGAGCCTTTCTTTTCATCGGAATTGATCTTCCCACTGCACCCGCAACACAATCACGCACCCGGAATCGTCGAACTCACCGATGGCGAGCTACTGGTCTCTTGGTATCGCGGTTCGGGTGAACGAAAAGCGGATGACGTCGCGGTCTATGGTGCCAGAAAGAAACCGAACCAAAAAGTGTGGACCGAAGCCTTCCTGATGGTCGACACTCCCGGCTTCCCCGATGGAAACACCTGCATGTGGCTCGATGCCAAAGGGCAATTGCACCTGTTTTGGCCGCTGGTCCTCGCGAACACTTGGGAATCCTGCATCACGCAGCAACTGATCTCGGAGTCCCCAGTCGGATCAGGTTCCCCCGCATGGAGCCAACGAGCGAGCCTGTGGCTCAAACCGGACGATTTCAGCAGCACAGTGACTCCGATGCTCGACGCGTTCGTCGAAACAATTCCAAAACCGATCCCCGAAAAACTCAACCAAGAAATCACCGAAGTACGATCGCGACTCGCAGATAAACTTTTCCAGCGACTCGGCTGGCAACCGCGATGCAAGCCGACACAGCTTCCATCAGGACGTATTTTGCTCCCACTCTACAGCGATACTTATTCCTTTTCACTGATGGCGATCAGCGATGATGGCGGGAGCTCATGGCGGGCCAGCAAGCCGCTCATCGGTTTCGGAAATATCCAACCCAGTGTCCTTCGTCGCAACAATGGAACCTTGGTCGCCTACATGCGAGAGAATGGCTTCACCCAAAAAATTCGCGCCTGCGAATCCAATGACGATGGGGAATCATGGGGACCAGTAGCATCCATCGATCTACCCAACCCCGGCTCCGGACTCGATGCTGTGCGACTTCAAAACGGACATTGGGTCTTGGTCCACAACGATACAACCCAAGGCCGCAACCGATTGGCGGTTTCTCTCTCCGAAGACGAAGGGCGTTCTTGGCCGATCGCTTGCCATCTAGAGGATCAACCGAGCGGATCCTACCACTATCCCGCGATCATCCAATCCCGAGATGGTCATCTTCATACGGTCTACAGCTACTTTGTCGACGGAGGAAAAAGTATGAAACATGCGGAGTTCGATGAAGCATGGATTCGAGATGAAGCGGCACTAGAAGCTGCGAAGAATGCGAAGGTCAAGCCTTAATGGAAACGCTGTGCATTCTTGCGTCTCGTTCAGTAGTATCGAGGACGGACAACAATGGTTGGCACAAACACAGCGAACGACTGTCCACCGGGAAAGGTATCAGTATTCGCGGATAGTTGTGTACTCAACCAGGTACCAATCTTGCGTCACCGGAAACGACCAACGCAACACGTAGTAGAACTGGTCGCCGAAAAAGGAATGGGGGTATTCTCGATCGAACCTGCGTTCCAACCAGTAGCCTGAATCGCTCCCTTCAAGTTCCAGTCGTGTTGATGCCCCAGGGCTTCTACAAATGTCCCAAAGTCGGAACGGCGTTCCAGGGATGAGTTTAGGCGAATCCGAGTTGTATCCCTTCGCAACATGCGTCACCCCCTCCGCTTCAACATCCTGAACAAAGTTTTCGAGAGGTGTGATCCGACTCCAAACTCGAAGCCAAAGTCCGAAAACCTCAACTTCATCGCGACGGGCAACAGCACCAAGCCAGCATGCAACAATCACCGTCAGCCCCAGCAAAACGCGGATGGAACGCCAACGAGTTGCCCCACGCGCCATACCCATAACAACCCCTACGCATCCGACTGCCCCCACAACAATCGCCACCAGAATCGGCTTCATTTCTGGCGTCCACTTGTTCACATTCCCATCGAACACCAGCTGACCAAACGATTCGAGCAGCTCCTTACTATCGCTGCGAGATCCCTGCCAAACAATCAGAATGAATGGCGCAACCAACGAAAGAATCCAGCTGAAACGGATAACAAAATCAAAACTAGTCCAACGATGGCAAGTCTTGTTTTCTGTTTCCATGCTGGCGAATGGTCTCGTGGCGGTGATCGATCAGTGCGGGTAAACGACAGTATCAACAACGGAGTTTTTCGATCGACGCGATCAAATCGCGATGCTGTTGGGCCGTCAATTTCGCGTTCGGCAATCGAGGCGGTCCTACCTCCACTCCTAGATAGCCCATCGTCGCTTTTGCGGCTGCCATGTAACCAAAGCCAGCCAACGTCTCGATCCACTGCACGCTTCGCATTTGTTCCTCGCGAGCCCTTGTCATATCCCCAGCTCGGAACGCTTCGATCAGCCGCAGGTAAATCGGAGCGGCGAAGTTATAACTGCTACCGACAGCCCCTTGGGCCCCCGTCGCCAAAGCCCCTAAAATATGCTCATCGATTCCCCACGGAACGTCGAAACGCCCATCGTCCAACCGCAGGACCCGCAAGTACGATGCGAGATCAGAATTCGTGAATTTCAGGCCTACTAAGTTCGGGATCCTTTTGGACGCTTGTTCCAAGAATGCAGGCATCGAAAACTGAACCCCGGTCAGGACCGGGATATCGTAGAAATAGAAAGGAAGTTCAGGTGCTGCGCTGGCAATCTCCGCACAGCAATCGATCAACACATCCATCGATTTCGGCTTGAAGTAACTCGGTGCCAGCGCAGAGATCGCTTCTGCGCCCACCTTAACTGCTTGACTCGCCATCGAACGAGCATCGCTCAAGCAATTCGCACCGACGTGCACGACCAAGCGAAGTGGTGAACCGCGGACGACCGCCCCCCATCTCTCTGCGAGTTGCAGTCGCTCCTCGACCGTCAACGAGTGACTCTCGCCTGTAGACCCACCGACAAAGACCGCAGTAATCCCATTGCGGAGCATGTGTTCAGCTTGCTTTTCAACAACTTCCAAACGCAAAGCCCCATCCGTGCTCATCGGAGTGTGTACTGCCGCCACCAATCCATGCAATCGTTTCACTTCAATTCAACTCTTCTTCAGTTCTTGGACGAATCATCAGTACCAATGCCACCGACACGATGGCCAGCAATGCGAATAATCCAAAGCTTACGTTGAGTGGAACTTTGGCATCCTGCAGTTTGCCAAACCCCCAATCCGCCAACCCACCGCAACTGATGCTGACAAAATTCATGATCCCATAACCGGTGGCTCGCAGTTGCGGTTTGGCGATCTGGGATAAAATAGGCATGTTGTTGCCATCAAAGAATCCCCACCCCAAGCCGAACAGAATCAAAAAAGCGACCGCCATACCGATACTGGTCGCGTTCCCGACCCCAAAGATCGCCGGCACGATCATCAGCATACCTATCGCGCTAACATAGATTCGCCCACGAAGATTCTTTTGCATCCATCGATCGGCAATGGTTCCTCCGAGAACGGCACCGAAAATCGCGGCGACTTGCCAGTAAAGTGTGGCCGCAACTCCAGCAGCACCTTCCCCCATCTTGAACTCTTTTCTCAAGATCGATGGCATCCAGTCTCGAACCACCCAACCCGCCATGGCTGGAAGTGTGAAGTAAAGTACCAGCAACAAGAACGATGGATTCGAAAGGAGCCCGACCATCGACTCGATCGGGTTCTTGCCACGCTTCCCAATCTCAGTCTCTTCCGACACCCCTGCGACGCATCGCGGAGCGTCTTTAAGCATCAACAACAATGGAAATGCGTACAAAACTCCTACAACCCCGCAAGCAAAAAAGGCGCTGCGCCAACCAAATTGGGTTGCAGCGTAACCTCCAAAGCCACCTGCGATCACTCCGAAATAGATTGCCATCTGATGCATTCCAACCGCGCGCGATCGGGTCTGACCCGTATGATAGTCCGCGATCAATGCTAATGCCGCAGGGATATAAAATGCTTCGCTGACGCCCATCAACGACCTTGCCCAAAGCAGTTCGTTGTAGGTTGTGACATGCCCGGTCCACCACGTTACCGATGACCAAACCAGCAAACTCAGGCATACCGCCCAACGGCGACTGTATCGATCCGCAATCGCTCCCCCCACCAAACTGAAAACGGCATAAACCCATTTGAATTGCCCCAACATGAACCCCCACATCGCCTGCGGGTTGGCTGAATCCGCAAAGTCGGGGATCGAAGCGATAACAGAGCTCTGCATCGATGCCATCATCTGCCGATCGAGATAATTCAGCAGGGCCACCGGCATCAACAGCACGACCATGAGCCACGCGGTCTTCGTCAACCCCGGATGGTCCACTGCATGCACGGGCTCGTAAGGATTCGTGGTTGCCATAAAACGGGTAGGTTCCATCGACGCTCAATTGTCTTATAAGAACCGAACAGTATAACCTGTTGAGCATGTTTCGGGGCAGAATGCCCATCGATCATCGGACGGAGCACGAACTCGACCTTTTCGACGATACGCCAGAACGTCGCCGATGACCCAGCGGCGGAAAGAAATGCCTCTCAAAGTCAAAGCAGTCCGTGGGCTGCTACACGCCAATCGGGCTGCTATGTGCCAATCGGGCGTTACGTACCAATCGTCTCGTCATCCAACACCTTGCGTCCACAGTTCGGACAATTGCCCGTGGCGATAACCGTCGCTTTTGCTCGTGCGAGAGAGCACGAACAGCAATGGCACACGAGAGCAGGGAATCGTCTGTATGTTTGATCCACTCGCCAAATTCCAAAGATCATTGCAGGCAGTCCGATGAAAAACACTACGATTGGAGCCACTACTGAGCCAACCGTTTCGTCATACCATCGAATCGTTCCCCCAATTCCAAGTGCAATCAATATTGCAGAAATCGCACAAACCATTCGAACTGCCATAGCGTGATCATGACTGGAGACATGCAACTTGTATTCGCTAATGTTCAATTTCTAGTCCATCTCTTTAGCATTGAAGGTCTTGAGCATTGAAGACTGCCAAGATCGCCTGCCGTTGTAAAATGGCACAAATGGAACTCAAACAGGGCGCGAACAATTTCTCAATACCTGCAATTCTCGCCAAGTGACCCAATGCATGGGAAGCGGCCGACGCGAACATCGGTGAACTTTTTATTTATCCCGTATTACCCCCCAAATCCATTAGTCGTCGTATGCGAATCCGGTGGGATGATGCCCGCCAAAGCTCATGTGGAATGAACGCTCGCAGCAACCAGCAGCCGCGATTGATGTTGAAGTAGATTGAGTCGCTGTCGGCGGCTTGAGCTCACCGTTTGGTTCATCGATCCCTAGTCTTCTTCAGCCAGTCCAGTTCGGTTCGCAGTTCGAGAGCTAAGTCTTCGCTACTTTCAGTAGTAGTGTTCATCCAATACTCCAAAGCGCGAGAATACTCGTCAAACGCGGGAACCTCAACAAATGTTGCGGCCACTTCACCGTCTAACCGTCGCAAGATTCGCAGGGCGATTGCGCGCAGCGACACGAATTCGTGTTCATCGGTTCTCCTGTCTGAGGTCACAAGATCGGAAAGGCATTCAATGGCCATGGGATGGCGAAATCCGATATTTCCTAGCCCGTAGATCGAATGCGCAGCGACCTTTGTATTGGCTGATGCAGTAGACTTCACAATCCATTGAAGAATTGCAACGTGTAGTGCATTTTCAGAATCAAATCCAACGGCACCAACGATGTTACCCATAGTCATCGCGCCGACTCCGAGCAACGCTTCTTCGAATCGATCCAAATGACCATTTACATCGATTTCTTGACACCTTCGCAAAAGTGCAGGGAGGTGCTCAGCGCCATTGGCCCCCTCCGCGCGGAGAAAGATCGCAGCCGTGCAGTGGTCCTTGACAGAGGGTGATCGTAGATTGGCGGCGAAATCCATAGATAGATTTATTCGACGAACAGCCAGCAACACCGAGCACGCGGAACTGAAGCAACGCAGGTCAGAAACGGTCGATCGAGCACTTCGATCCGATACCTCGTTCGTGGTTTTTCTCGCACTCTTACTACTCACTGAGTCCGCGCAGGCGGACGAGCGGTACTCGTACTCGTCGTCGATTAGTATAGCGAGTCGTTAAGAATAGCGAGTTGTTAAGTATAGCGAGCCGGCGCATCGGTCCGCAACAACCGCGAACGCCTCGATCAACGATTGGCATCGCCGCACCTCGAGCAGTCGCCGTACTTCGAGCAGCCGCCGTACTTCGAGCAGCCATCAATGACGAGCGCGAGCCCTGCGCGAGTAGCGTTGGACTAAGCCCGAGCATGACAGTTGCTACGGCATGACAGTTGCTACGGCATGCTAGATCGAGTTGTTCGCATCCTCATGGAAAAATCAATTGCCAAACCTCAGGGGATCGTATCCCCGGTCGCTTCTCTCCACTTGGAATCACCCAACCATCCAACCATCGAACACATGGCACAGTGACCCGAGGCGCAGGAATTGCCCCGACGCTTTGCCATGAACCGCTCGTTAAATCCAATCGGAGCAACTCTTTCGAAAAACCTGAGTGTTCCAACGGCGATTTCCCAACTTGCGAACCATCATCGCCACCTACCACATAAATTCCCTCCGCATCGCTCGGGCATGGCGTTGGTCCAGCAGCAAGAGTCGTCGGCAGGTCGGCGGCACGCCTCCACCCGCGATCGCTACTCCACCGATAAGCATCGCTGAGATAATGCCGTTTCAGCGATCGATCCTTCCCATCCGGAGTTTCCAAAGATCGCAATTCCACCCCACCGATCACCCAGAATGAACCATCTGCTACCGCACTCATGGCCAACATACGGCTTGGTCCAGGAATCGGATCGATCGACTCCCAACGGGGTTTTGGATTCGCCAGATCAAGTCGCCAAGCATTGCTAGTTGCCGCCTGGTCAACTCGCTGTTCAATCCCACCACAAACGATCCATGTATCACCCAACATACCTCCGCATGCATTCGTCAACGGTACAGGCAGACTCGGGAGCGCTGTCACCACAACCTTTCCATCGAGAAGTTCCAAGGCAAAAACTTCGTCCAGAACCCGATCTTGATCGTTCCCCCCTGCGCAAAGGACTCGATCTCGCCAGGTAACACTGACCCCGTAAGCCATCGGGCGGGGCAGTCGCCCGACCTCCTTCCAGGGGTTGGTGTACGAGCTTAACAGTTCCGATTGCTTAACCGGTTCGCTATCCGAACGATCCTTTGCTTCCTCGAGAATATAAACCCGATCGTAATAAACTTTTTTGCCACCTTCCCATGGTTTAGCATCGGGAAAATTAGCTCCACCCGCCACCAATAGCGCGCCGTGACTAACACCTGCGATGGGACTAGCGAATCCTTCTCGATCCGGAATGGATGGTTTCTGCGACCATATCTCCTGCGCGAGAGAAATGGAGACCGTTCCGTGGCCCCCAGCCAACGTCAGAAAAAGCACGAAGCCGGTTATCCCCCGCAGCACGATTCTTTTTCCTCCCATAGTTTCCAGCAGTACCAAAGCATGCGAGGCAAATGAAATGGGCCTTTCCACAAACTTCCTTTCAACGTGTTGGAAACACGACCATCCCGGTGGAGGTACCCATACCATTCGCCGTACTCCGGGTCGCCGAAATGCTGAAAACTCCACTGGTGGACTTGTCGATGCCACGACTGGTACTTGGGATCATCGGTCATGATCGATGCCAGCGATGTTGCGATGATAGCTTCGCAATGGGGCCACCAAAACTTCATGTCATGCCAGTATTCTTGAACCGGTAACCCATACACATCGCGAAAGTAGAAAAGCCCTCCGTACTCGGAATCCCAGCCGCGATCCCACATCCAATCGAGAATATCAAGTCCCATCTGCCGGTACTTAGCATGCCCCCGACGACGACTTTCATGAAGGATAAACCAAGCGCACTCGATGGCATGGCCTGGATTCAGTTGTCGCCCATCAAAATGATTCAGTACCTCGCCATTCGAGCCAACGGTCTCCATCAACACCTTAAGATCCGGCTTGTAAAAGTCCCGCTCGATGTTTTCGATACACCAATCGATCCATTCGGTGCAGGACCGTCCATCGACCACCGGATCATCGAGGTTGGCGCGGAGCTCTTGGGCAGTGGCCATGCAGATCATGAAATGGCCAATTCCCTTCATCGGTCTGGTGTTGGTATCAGTCTTTGGCGGAATGCAATTCGGATCGCGAAACGGTCTTAGAAACGCGTCAAAGTAACGAATCGCCTCGATCGCGTATCGCCCATCTCCTGTCGCTCGCGCGAGCGCAGCACCAGCGATCGCAGCGAATGCTTCGCTGTAAAGATATCTTCGCATACGCAGCGGCTTCCCATCGCGAGTCACCGTGAAGTACAACTTACCTGGTCCCACATCCGTCGGTGAGCTGCCGTAACTCAGAAGAAATTCAAATGCGCTTTGTGCCGCTACTCGCCATTCAGGCTCAGGTGCAACCGTATTGTAAAGGGTCGCAAACATCCACGCCGAACGGCCTTGAAACCAGATCGATTTGTCGGTGTCGACCATTGTCCCATTGCGATCGAGCGATGTAACAAACCCGCCATAAGCCTTATCCCAGCCATGCTTCAACCAAAAAGGGATCACATTGTCGAGCAAGGTCGAGCGATAGCACTCAGCCCACGACATCGGGGCGTTTTCGTTCGGTTTCAAAGTTGTCTCTCACGCATTAACTCATCAAAATTTCTCGAATGACACTTCCCTCGACATTCGTCAATCGGCGTTGGACACCATTGTGTTCGTAGGTCAATCGTTCATGATCCAAACCCAGTAAATGCAGTATCGTGGCGTTGAAATCGTAAAGTGGATGCACGTTCTCAACTGCTTTGACTCCCAGCTCGTCGGTCGCTCCATGACTGACACCACCCCGAACCCCCGCCCCTGTCATCCAGCAAGTAAATCCGTCCGGATTGTGATCGCGTCCTTTGGCACCTTTTTGGAAGAATGGCATCCGCCCAAATTCAGTGCACCAGACGACTAACGTTTCCTCAAGCAACCCTCGCGACTTTAGATCTCGAATGAGTGCCGCTGCGGGCTGATCCAGGATCGATGCATGAACGTCGTACTGGGCCTTGAGATCGCTATGTCCGTCCCAATTGAGTTTGCCAGCACTCGCATAGGCGCCATTGAACAATTGAACAAATCGAACACCTCGTTCCACCAATCGTCGCGCTAAAATGCAATTCTTTGCAAAGGCGGCCTTCTCTTTGTTGCTCGGATCGTCGGCCCCGTATGCCCTAAGAACATGCTCTGGTTCTGTACCTAGATCGCTGATCTCCGGGACGCTCATTTGCATGCGCGCTGCCAACTCATAACTCGCGACCCGAGCCGCCAACTGCACATCCCCGGGATTCTGCTCCAGATTACGGGCATGCATTTTCTCTAGAAGCTCTCGAGTGGCACGATTCGCCTCAGGGCTCATTCCGGGCGCCATCAAGTGTCGCACCGGATCGATCGAGGACATTGTCGTGCCTTGGAATGCTGCCGGGAGAAAACCCGGGCCCCAGTTGTTGGAGCCATTCTGCGGCACACCTCGAGGGTCAGGGATCGCCACGTAGGCTGGCAAATCGCTGCATTCACTCCCCAGTGCATAAGTCACCCATGCGCCGAGGCTAGGGAACCCATCGAGATTGAATCCTGTCGAAAGAAAATTTTCAGCCGGTCCATGCGTATTGGATTTGCTGGTCAACGAATGCACAAACGCAATGTCATCGGTCAATTCCGCCAAGTGCGGGATCAAGTCACTGACCCATTTGCCCGTCTCACCACGCTGACGAAAACCGTATTGAGGTCGCGCCAGATTCCCAGCGGGGCCTTGGAACGTGACCGAAGGCCCACCAGGTAGAGGCTTGTCATCCCACTCGATCAGCTTGGGCTTGTAGTCCCATGTTTCCAATTGGCTCACCGCCCCCGCACAAAAAATAACAATCACATTTTTGGCCTTGGCAGGAAAATGCGGCGATCGCGGTGCATAAGGGTTCGCTGGATCGATCTCGTCCGCGGCTACACGCCCAGCAAGCAGACCATCCCTATGAAGCAAGCTCGTCAGCGCGAGTGCACTGAGCGCCGACGATGCATCGCCCAGAAAGCGTCGCCGATCGAGCAGTGGATTTCGGAATGAGGATGCAAGCCTTTGAAACATGATGGTGGAGCAGGGGCTATGAGGAGCAGGGGCTATGAGTTACTGGGTCTAGGGAAAAAAGAGAAACTCGTTGCTATTGAACAACGCGCGGCAAAGGAGATCTAATGAATAGGTGGATACGACCGGTAACGCATCTGCGATTTCCATTTCCGTAGGCTCCCGGCAAAGCGCCAACCGGTAGGCGACACGGATTTGAGCAATGTAAGCATCGGCGCGAACCGGGCGCTCGGATTCTAGCGAAGCAATCGATCGAACGCGTTCGGCAAAGGCTGTCGATTGCTCTAGCGTAAAACGGCTATTGAACAAGTTCAGTGCTTGGATGGGTGTTGTTGATGCCCGGCGCAGTCCGGTGCTTTGCCCCGCGTCCGGACAATCGAACGCGCCGAAAACTGCTTCACGCTCGCGACGAACCTTGTGCGCGTAGATCATTCTCCGCAATCCTTCTCCGGAAAAGGATTCAATCGGTTTAAAACCACTCAATCCACCCCGTTGATCGAAGAGATCGTAGCCTCGACCGTACATCTTGAAGTCCAGTTTACCGCTGACGGCCAGCATGGAATCCCGGATCACCTCTGCTTCCAATCGACGACGTGGATACCTCCAGAGCAACCTCGCATCCGCATCGACCCGAGCGGCATCTGGATTATTGAGGCTCGATTGACGGAAGACTCGCGACAGGACGATCTTTCGATGGAGTTGCTTCATCGACCACCCCGATCGGATCAATTCACGGGCTAACCAATCGAGCAGTTCTGGATGGGAGGGGGCGAGACCGTTCATTCCAAAGTCGTTGGGGGTCGATACCAGCCCCACTCCGAAGTGCCCTTGCCAAATGCGATTGGCGATCACCCGTGCGGTGAGCGGGTTCTCGGGAGACGCGATCCAATTGGCAATCGCAATCCGCCTTTCCCGTTCAGGTGCATCCTGAGCTAACGCGGCCCTTGCTAAACCCGCAGCTTCCGAACCCGCAGCTTCCGAACCCACTACGCCCGAACTCGCCTCTCCGAAGAACGAAGGCACTCTCGGTGCTACTGAATCTTTGGGCTGTTCTGGATCACCGCGATGCAACACATGGATGGTATCGGGTGTTCGGAAGATTCCCGCGAAAGCTTTGAGCGATTCGAGGATACCATTCCGCTCCCCTTCCAATCGTTTACGCTCTCCTTGCAAGGTTTCGACCAATCGAACCTCTTCGGGAGTTAAACCAAACGCCGACGGATCGACCGATGCATCGGGTTTCGTCTCGGCATCGTAGGGTTTCCTATCGTTGGATCCGGCGACGGGCTTCCAAACACCATCTTCATCAGCGATTTCAATTCGGTACTGGGTAGCCAACCGATCGGTGAATTGCCCTTGGCGGTCCCGCCCCCACACGATTCGTTCGATGGTTTCGACGCGAGGCAAGATGACCGAAACCGAGCCTTGCCCAACCTCGCTCGACATCCAACTGCTGCTGTTTCCGTAGTGACCATCATTGACGAATCGGAGTTCATGGCGCCCAGGATCGACTTTATCTCCTGCCGATGTTGCGATGGAGCCATGGCTATGAAGGGCCACGTTCACCCCATCGCTATTAAACACCTCAAGTTCGTCGATGCATGGCTCCAATCGATTCGTTTCCAAGATGGTGAATCGAACTTGTTTCGCACGGGTTGGTGGAATGCGATCGATGTTTCGTCGAGCTTGGACACTCGCTCGCAAGCTTGCTTTCGCGGCAACCATTTCTAGCGCATCGGGTTCCAAACCAACCGAAATTCGGTATGCCGTTGCTAAACGATCTTGGAATTGGCCTTCGCGATCACGCCCCCAAACGATCCGTGCGATGCGCATTGGCTGCGGAAGTTCAAATAGCACCCAACCTTTACCAGCTTGGTCGCTCATCCAGCTATGGGAATTTCCATACATTCCATCATGAATATGCTTGAGCTGATGGATTGCAGATTCGCGGCTACCCGAAGCGGTAACGCGCGCACCCTCGCTCTGCAACGCTATGTTTTTAGGTTCTGGTTCGTCCGTCCAAATTTCAAACTCATCGATGCACGGTTCGATCAATCCCAAGGTTGGATGGCGGTTGGCATCATCGATGTCCATGCGGACCCATCGCGCCGATCGCGGCTGGAAAAGCTCTTCGTTTTTTCGTGAATCCGATGGGACAATGGGTGCGTCGAGCGAGCGGGCCAACGGTTCCAATCGCATGAGTTGCGTATCGATGTTCGCGATTTTTTCAGCGAGCAAATCGGCCTGTTTTCTCTTTGCATCGGACTCTCGAGTGCGCACTTCTCGATCACCATATTCGACTCCTGCGACGAACGATTGCATCGCGTAATAATCGGATTGGCTTATAGGATCGAACTTGTGATCGTGACATCGAGCGCATCCGATGCTCAGACCTAAAAAAGATTGCCCAATATTGACAACGATTTCATCGAGGGCGTCTTGTCTGGCCAACCTTTTGCTCGGCTCATCCGCACCGATTTGTCCTGGGAGCAGGACCGATGCAGTAATGAGAAATCCGGTGGCGGTGTCTCGATCCATGCTGTCACCAGCGATCTGTTCGCGAACGAATTGATCGAAGGGAGTATCGCGAGCGAACGCATCGATCACATAGTCGCGGTAATGCCATGCGTGAGGGCGCTCGGTGTTGACTTCGAACCCATGGGTATCCGCATACCGGACCACATCGAGCCAATGCTGTGCCCACCGTTCTCCGTAACGAGGGGAGTCTAGCAACCCATCGACGGTGGATCCATACAACGAAAGGATCGAAGCATCGCGGGTCGATGAATCCCCCGACAGGACTTCTTCGTAACGTTTCTGAAACGCAGCCATCTGTTCGGGGGTGGGTGGTAGTCCGTGCAAATCGAGAGTTACGCGTCGCAGCCATCCCGTCGGAGCTATCTCATTGGCCATTGCCAATCCTCGCTCGCGCAGTTTCAACTCGATCCAGGAGTCGATGGAGTGCTCACCTTCCCAGGAACGGATCGGTTGGAAACTCCAATGCTCCTTGGGGTCCTTCAATTGCGTAGTATCGATTCCGTCCGGCCATATTGCACCTTGTTCGATCCAACGCAGCAGGGTTTGAATCGACTCCTCGGGTAACGGAGGACCCTGAGGAGGCATGCGTACCTCAACATCATCGCTGGTCACCAATTCGATCAGAGGACTCGAGGATGGATCGTTCGGGACAACACACGGACCATAATTTTCGCCGCCGCGCATGGCTGCCGATTTTACGTCGAAGCGCAAGCTTGATTTCTGCTTTTGCGGCCCGTGGCACGAGTAACAATGGGTTTCCAGAATGGGGCGAACGTCCCGAACAAAGTCAACTTGCTGGGCTTCACTATGGGGGGCAATGTGCAGAAATACGAAGATGCAGGCCGAGCCGAGGAGCCAAGTAGGGGTAGGTCGATGTGCCGGCTCAGAGATTCGCAGCATAGTGGTTGGTAGGGGAGCTAGGGTGAGCTGTTCCATTCTACCAACTCGAGCCTATGGCACCTAACTTCTTCCAATGATCCGGATCTTGACGATTTTTCGGGCATTCCACTCCCTCTAAGGACGGGACAATTTGGAGTTTAGCAGGTTTGTCGCCCCTCAAAGATTCCGGTTGCGTAAAATGGAGAGGTTGCAGCGAGCCCCAAACCAGGATGGCCGACGGCCCAAGGCGGCTGCTTGCTACCCCATTCCACGGATGAGCCGATAAGGACTGGTCGATGAATCGAATTGCCCCAATCCAGACGCGAGCAAGCCATTTGGCTTGGCGACTGGGGTGCGCATGGCTCCTGTTGGGAGTCATTGCGTCGGGCCTATTCGGCCAGGAGACAACGCCGAAATCGATGCCGCCGGACCGGGTTCCAGATACACTAAGGCCGGGAATTCGCCCCGATGTCTTTTACCTGAAGAACGAAAAGGGCGAGGAAGTTCTCATCCCTCGCACGAGCTACGAGGCCTTCGAGCGAGGCTTGATCGATGCCTCCCGAGCATCCACTGAAAATCCCGCTGGCATCGGGTTGTCTTCGCTCGACCTGCTCGTTGAGCCCGATCGGGAGTATGCCAAAGTCAAAGTAAATGGTCGTTTGAATCTTTCCACCGAGACCAAGACATGGTTCCCGTTGCCGATCGCATTGGGACAATTGCAGTGGATCCCCAGCCCCGATCGACCTATCGAAAACGTCACTGTTTCCACCCAGTCAAACGGATACTTTTGGCGGATTCAACCTGGACCAGCGCAAGAACGATCCTTGCAATTGGATGCACTTTGCAAACTCGCCTCGTCGAGCGGTGGCTATTCCATAAGGCTCGATCTTCCACCCACTTCGACCGTGATCCGTTTGAAGTTACCCAAAGGGGATTGGGAATTGTCGGCGACGGGAGGTGGCAATGAAGTCGTCGAACCATTCCAAAACGCAGGCGATTTTTCCTTAGCCACAGTCCGAACCACTGCGAACACCGTCACGTTGTCGTGGAATCGAAAAACGGAACAGGACTCCCTAGCTGCGATCGAAGCGACCAGCCAAACCAAATTCGCTCCCACTGCCGATGCGTCCCTGTTTCGAGCGGTCACAAGCCTCTCCATTCGAGCCCCTCAAAAGCTGGGCGGTAAACGATTTGTCATCGCATTGCCTAACGGTAGCCAAGTTCGAGAAACAACGAACACACCGATCGGTTTCTCAGGATATCGATTGGTGCGAACCATCTCGGAACCAGACGAAGGTTCTGCCACCAATCAACAGGCCACCGATCAACAGGCCACCGATCAACAGGCCACCGATAATCGTCCCGGCGAAAAACAGCCCGTCGAACTTTCGCTTGAGATCGAGGAAGGAATGGTTCGATCGGAGATCGATATCCCGATCGAATGGCAGATCGCAAATAACTCAGGAGCAGACTCAATTTTGTTTTCTGCACCCGATATCACCGGCGTGCAGCGCCATACGGGAACTATCGAATGTTTAGTCCCTCGCAACGTTCTTTTCGACTGGAAACCCTTGGATGAAACCCAATTGCTCCGGCAGTCTCAGGCAAACGATGGAAGCGATTCCATGGTGTATACATTTCAGTTCGAACGCCAGCCTGCCGGAATCCAATCGCAATGGACATCGCTAGCCAGTCGGCCTCGGTTGGCCTCGAAGTATTCGGTCGATATCCAAGAAGATCAGATCCAACTCACCGGCACAATCGACTTCCTGAGCGATCCCATTCAATTGCCATTGCTCCAACTGGAAATTGTTGGCTGGAAAGTCGAACGGATCGTGATGCGACCCACCGATTACGAAATCGATCCTGGCCAACCACTAAGCACCGATCGCATTCCTCGATACTCCATACCTATTAATTCGAGCCTATGGCTGGGATCCGCAGTCGAAAATCGAGGAAACATCAAAAACGAATCGGCTCGCAGCGAATCCATGCCCTCCGACGGATCGTTGAGCACGGCCTCGAAAACGACCGACGGAGAGATCGCCAAACGCACGGGAGCCGAAGAGGCACCTCGGTTTAGGCTTGAGTACATCTTGTCCCAACCCATCGCATCCTCCGCTAAAGAGCTGTCGTGGGAATTGCCGCAACTGTCGTGGTTAACCCAGGATACCCAGCAGCGTTCTGCGAAGACCGTTTACGGCTCGTTGCTCGTAACTTCGTGGCCATTTCGATTGCTCGCGAATCCAGAGCAGACGGTCGGAATGCTCCATGCAGCCACCACCGTAGCTGCGCGAGGTTCCGAAGTCCCCAGCGATCGACTGGCTACCGGATCCGCAGCACCGTTTGTCTTGTCCTATCAAATCTCGGATGCGGCGACGGCAGCCCGTTGGGCTGGCTCACGCGAGCGACGCGCGTCATCAACCTCTTCGACCTATTTAGGATCCGCATGGGTCTCTCGCAATCAAATCGAACTTCAGCATCGCTGGAACTGCCGCAGCTTTGGAAATCGTCCTGCTTCATTGCGAATTGGAGTCCCAATCTCCAACTACCCAACAGGAACCCCTAGCGATAGCTCGGCGAGCAAAACGCCGGATGCACCCAATGTTCCCCCTCCAGCAACCGCCCCGCAAAGTCTTGCCCCAAGAACGATACTCGTCGATGGGATTGAAACCAAACTGGACCTGTTACCAGCAGATCCACAAGCTATCTCCGATGGGATGATATGGTATCGGTGGAATGTGCCGATAGCGCCCTCTGACTCGTCCCACACTTCCGACTTCTTGGTCCGTTGGAATACCATCCTCCCAATCCTATGGGATGACTCGCAGCAATACCCCTTGGATTTGCCATTTCCGATCATAGCTCCCGACCACGCCGAAGACTCCCTCGTCATCGAATCCTCAGAGCTAAAAGTATCTCATTCCAATGAAATACAAATACGCTCGACTGCCGGGGTGATAGGCACATCCACCACCGCCTCGGGTGATCTGCGCGAGCGAGAATTGGGATACCATGTCTTTCCATTGCTGCCCTCCGCGCCGCGATGGACGGGGCTTATGGTGCTGCGAGGGGAATCGGTCGGTGATTCGATCCGAATCGATTCGGAATGGGTTCAGACCATTCTCAATGCAATCGATCAGCGCGATCGATATGTGGTGCGATTTGCGAGCAATGACGAATCGATCGAAATCGAGATTCCCTCCAATGTGCGAAAGGACGCAAAAATCCTGCTCGATGGCAGGCTCGCCAATGTCACCGAAAGCGTCGACAAGCCGGACAGTCTGCAGATTGAATTGAACCGATCGCCACTTTCGGAGCGAGATTCCTCCGAGGAAGCCCTTCACGTCCTCGAGGTTTTCACCACCAAACCCTCGAAAGCTGGTTGGTGGCGCAAGATCCAAATGTCGGCACCGCGATTGCGACCGGACGAAAACACATCCCCCTTCGTTTGGCAGATCATTGTTCCTCGCTCCGAACATCTCTTGTTCACATCCCAGCAATTAGCGCCTCTGTATCAGTGGCGCTGGCAAGACCTATTCTTAACCCGCACGAGTGAATACAGCCAAGAAGCGATGGAGCGGACACTGGGTGCCTCCCGTCAATCGATCATCTCACAGCAAACAAATCAGTACGATCTTATTTCGATGACGGGTGCAGCCTCGCTGGAGAGTTGGTTTGTTCCTAGTTCGATGATTTGGCTTCCCGTCGCCTTCCTCGTCTTAGTCTTCTCTGTATTGATGAACGAACGACGGTGGCTGAGATGGCCCTGGGTTTGGATCGTTACACTGCTCGGCGGATTCTTGTTTTCGCAGTGGGCTTGGGATATCTCGATCATCGTTGCTCAATCCGCCGTGGCTGCCATCAGCATAGCGATTACATATTGGTTGACGCGTTGGCTTCTCGATCGCCGCGCACGGCGGCGAAGTATTTTCGTCAGCCGATCACCCAGTGTCGTCACCGCAACAATGCCTCGCACCAACCCATCAGGTTCTAATTTGTCGTTGGGGGACAGTCCAAAGAGCATCCTCTCTAACAATTCTCCTACCGTATCGTTGGGAGATGGATCATGAACTGGCTATCGCGACGGCACATGTCATGCTTCGCGTGGCTAATCCTTGCGACGACCACAATCTTTGGTCCAGCCTGGGCACAGGATATTGCAGACCCAATACCTGCTACCGAATCCGTTCCACCATACCGCCGCTTGTTCATCCAGCAGTCCGATCTACCCGAGGTAGCTTTGGAAGGCTACCAGCCCGTCGAGGTAAAGAACCTCACGGAAACGTTGCAAGCCTATTTCGACGAACAAGCCGCGACGGCAGACAACGGGAATCCTGCGCAGGCGGATATCCAATCTTTCCACGCGTTAGCTCGCTTGGTCGGCGCGGACTTGGTTTCGGAGAGATCTCGTATCATTTGGGAAACCAATCCATCTCGAACAGGAACCACGCTCGTACTCAAGCGACGACTTCTGGCCCCTTGGTCGCTCGCTCTCGACTACCCGATCTTCAAGTCGCTCGATTTGAATCCGGTGCCCTTGAATCCCGCGAATGCCCCATCCACTACTTCGCTCAGCAATAGCGCCCCCAGTTGGGTCTTCGATGATTCCGGACGACCACTCGTTCGCACTTCTGGACCTACGGAATGGTTCTCATGGTCCTTGAGACCTCAAAAGAACAGTACGCCTAACCGGTTGAGTTTTAACCTATCGCTACCTCGATCTCCAAATGGATGCTTGGTATTGCAACTCCCCAAGAGTGCAAAAATAACCGAAAGCTCTGCCGTCGCTCGTATGGTGGATAACTGGGATGCCGTTGCCCAGCGACTGAGCAGTTGGCCCACCTCCGATAGTTCCAAAGAAGTCGGTACGGGAGACAGTTATTGGGTGCTGGAACTGAGCGGCCAGGAACAAGTCTCCTTCTCGATTTATTTGGGTTCCACCAATCTTTTGAATGCAACCAACCCAACATTCACCAGTGACAAAGGTGATTCCAATGCTTACTTCAACCGATTGATTGCTAAGCAATCCGTTCAACACCTGGTCTCATCGGAGTTGATTCGCTCGCTGTACGATTGGGAATGGACCGAATACGGCGGAGGGGATGGCTCGATCAAACTAAAAATCCCCCAAGGCACACGACTGAAAAGCCTCACCGTCAACGATCGCGAAACCTCGCTCCAGTTTTCGGATCAAACGATCGAGGTCACGATCCCAAAGACGGAATCGAATCGGAACCCACTCGTTGGTGCCAAACTACGACTGAATGCGGAATTTCAAACTCCGACCGCGGCATTGAGGGAGGCATTGAGGGAATCGTCGGAAAGCGAAACCATTGCGTCGGAAAAGTTGACGATCAAACCTGTTGAGTGGCTCAACGGATACACCGTTTCGGGTTCCACCACGCTCGTACCAAACGCTCCGTGGCAAATAAGAAATGTTCGTGCATCTCATGGAAAACTCGACGGCACACGACCTCTTGCCGCGGGCCTTTTGAGATTCGACTACTCGTGGTTCCATAAACCAGCCACCCTGTCGTTTTCGATGCACAAACTCCAATCGGCGCCTCGTGCGGAACTGCTCACCCGTCTATCGACCGATTCGGAACAGGTATCAGCGATTGTTCGAATGCAATTGACCCCTATACGTGCCGCTGGTCCCCAAGAGATCCAGTTGGCTCCCGAGTGGAATCTCGATTCCGCGCAGATCACTCCAAAATCCGTCGCCCTGAGTATCCTACCGACCGATCTTAAATCCCCGACGACGCTACGCATCGAGCCATCAACGAACGCTGAGACATCTCCCATTCAAATCGAGCTTCGCGTTTCAAAGGAGCTTCCGAAAGATCCAAATACCCCGTTAGCAACCACTCCGATGATCGCACTGCCACTCTGGGAGCGAAGGGATGCGTTGATCATGGAACCCAGTTCCACAGTTCGCCTGGAACTCGATGGGGATTATGCGGATTGGATCGTCGACGAAGAAGCGCTAACGTTATGGCAAAAAGAACGCCTGCCGCGGTTAGGAAAGTACCTCATCTTCAAGATGACGGAAGGGAATTTGCCTCCACTGGTAACCCTACTCAATCCTTCGATCCGCGATACAAAGATTTTTAGTCGCATCCTTCGGGGCGGTAATCGTTGGTCCATCGAACATGAAATCAAAATTCCATTGGATCCCCCGCTTCGCGAACCGATCCGAATCGCCCTCGACGATGCACCCCCAAACGATCCGTCCACTTCGGAAAGCCAACAAAGCCAATTTCCGTCAACGCAATGGAGCCTGCGAACACCCCTCGGTCTCCGAAAGCTCGATGTGACTTGGGAGCTTCATGTATCCCCGGACAAAAACACCAAGGAGTGGATTATCGACCCCACTCAACTTGGACTCCCCGATCCAAATGGTACACCCGCCACCATCCTGGCGAGTTCGCAACTTCCCGCTTCGAGCTCAGGGATGACAAGCACGGAGCCTGTTACGATCAAACTTCCCTACGTCATCGGTACCACGACAAGTCAACGATGGTTGCAGGTCGATCGCGATTGGTATGTAACCACCGACTCTCCAAATGCAAGGTGGACTTTTGATTCGCAAGGTCGGCGTTTATTGCAGTGGTCGCCAAGTTGGTCGACTTCAGATGGTTTGCGGACTAATCCACCTTCGATAACGCTGTTTGACTCGACGAAATCATCGAATCCTTCGGAAGTGATTCCATTCTGGGACTTGAATGTCGCGATCGATGCGTCAGGCAATCAAAAAGCCTTGGTGCGAGTCCAGGCGTTCGCCCTCGAGAATGAAGTTTTCGAAACAGCAATCGACATCCCCGACGGATGGAAACTGGATGAGCCAGCCACACGTAGAGCGTTCCAGCAATCCCTATCGTCGAGATCCGGATATGATGCCAACGGCGAATTGCAAACCCAATGGATTGGAACCACGTTGAAGTTGAGATGGTTGACCAATCCGCACCGAACAAGGACCTCCTCGGTCATTCCAACGTCCAAGGACCCCGATGCGACCGACAATCTCAACAATCCTAATACTCATGCGAATGACCGCATGCATTTAGAAGCCGTTTTCCTCGGCCCATCCCTTGCGGCGAACTATCGCTGGGGATGGGGATTGCGTTCCAATGCGGAGTTTGAGTTTCGATGGCCTGAGTTCAAGTTGCCAGAAAATGCATTGGTCGCCAAGCGATCGCTTTGGATTCCGTACCACCTCATCGAAAAGAATCCTTTTACACTCCCGAAAAACTGGATTCGAGGTGACGCGGCGCGAGATGCAACTCACGAATCGATTTGGACTATGTGGGAATGGTATCGCGAGGCGGCTTCGATCATGGGTTGGCGAACTTCACCATCGATCGATACAACGGTCACACCGTCCAGTATTTTTAGCGACGAAACGAACGAGTCTATCCATCGAGCGCCACCAACGGCATTGATTCCCGAATGGCTAAGTGGCAAATGGAGATTGGCGAGTCAACAATCGATCCATGTCAACTCGCGAGACTCAACCCCACTGAAAATCGGGCCCTCTGAAGATTCATCGAGCCTAGCATTGGCAATCGCGTTTTGCGTCGTGTTTACCCCGTGGATGCTTCGCAAGGCCCCTTGGATAACCCTCGCAGTCGCATGCATTGCATCGATAGCAGGTCACTGGCTCGTCGACGAAATCGGAATCTATTTCCGATCGTCGTTGGTGGGTGTAGGCCTGGGATCACTCGTCTATCTTCTCTATCGAATGCTCTCGTCCATCGAGGCGCAGAAGAAAGGAAATCGCGCATCGCGGGCAGACCGATGGTTACCATGGAATGAAGGAACACTCTCTCCCGATGCATCCAATGAATCATCGGGCATTTCCAAGGACGGACTTAAACCTGGGATAGTCTCGACAATCCTGGCAGGCTTGATCGGTTGCAACGCCTACTACACGTACCACTGCAGTGAGTCGTTGGGCCAGGACCCCAATACCAACAATACGATGCTCAGCAGTTTTGATGTGATCGTCCCAATCGACGATCAAGGAGAATTAGCGGGGACGGTGGTTTACGTCCCTAAGGAAGTTGCGAATGCGATCGAAAACCAACGTCGCACCCAAGCCAATCCGGATCGCGACTCGTATGTAATCGCCGCAAAACACTTGCTTAGAATGGACAGCCGATCGATCGGTTTTGGAAACACGGAGCAAACCTGCAATCATACGTATGAAGTATGGATCGGCGATCTCGACATTTCGAAACCGTTCCGAATCCCGTTTCCAACCGATCGCTCGCGGTTGAACCGCTTCACGGTGGACGGGAACGAAGTCCCATCGAACCGATTGACCAGGACCGAAACGGAACTGATATGGTATCCCGACCGCGGCGGTCGACGAGTCTTGCAGATTGAATCCCAGACCAAAGTAGGTCCGATCGAAAACGAACGTGTCCCCCCAACCAATCCCAGCCAACTGACCGAAGGTAAATCGCCTCGTGGTTGGACCGTCGAAACGTCGGTCCTTCCAGCGGCCAACGCTACCCTCGAAATCGAAACCGATGGGCAATGGACGATCGACATCTCCGCCCGAGGCAAAGTATCCAATCCTTCGATCGGTCGCTATGCCATGCAACTCGGCGGTGTCGACAAGATCGCAGGGAGTTTATCCCCCAATCCAACAGCGACAACTCGTCCTTTCGCTGCAATGCCATCGGATGCACCTGGACTGGGGACGGATGCCCCTTTCATGAACACCGAACTACTCATCGATCGCGATCAACTCCTCGCGCGAACAACCATCGAATACCCCAGAGCATCCGATGCAGTCGGCGAGGTCGAAATCGAATCCGATTTGCAATGGCAGCCCGTTGGTACACAGTGGGGCGATGCGCAGTTACTGGATGTTCGCCCAGGAAGCACTCTCGATCGCAGGCGATACATTTTGAAATGGATCGGCGAGAACTCCGATTCGAACGCCTCGCGTCCGAACGCAACTCCGACCAAACGATCTATTGTCACGACGTGGATTCCGACCGGTGACCCACCCCTTCGAAATGTGCTTTTCGCCGAATGCCGCGATCGACGCGTTCGGCCTGGAACACTACGCTATGCGCGCACCGCAGGCTCCGCCTGGACCATCGATGGTATCAGCACTTGGATTCCATCGATCAATGCAAGGGAACGAATCGAATGGTCGGAATTGCTCGAAAATCCGATCGCAACAAGTCTAAAAATCCCAACCAGCGGCGGCTTTGGAGTACTTCGTCAACAAACCGAGGCCAAAGCCCAACGGGCGCGCGTGACGAATCAGTGGATGGTTGGCAAGGAACACTTCGACTTAACGTCCAAGATCGAATTCGCCTCACCCCTGAATAATCGAACGACCATCGTTATCGATGTCGACCCTGGCTACCGAGTCAGCCGAGTCACCTCGCGAGGCACTACGATTCCGTTCCTGCAGTGGAGTTCGAATCAACGCGAGTACCTTCAAATACTGATCGATCGCGATTCGGGCGATATCACCGAACTGGTTTTGTACGCCGACTCGATGGAGAATCATTTGCCGGTATTTTCCGAACCGATCCCCTTCTGGCGGTCCGATGCGATCAGCATGTCAGAGCAAACCACGGAGATCTTCGCAAACCCCGTTTGGTCAATCCAATTGCAAAATACGGATTCCTCCGAGAATCTGGTCCCTGGTTCCGTTCAGGGCAAAGATCGCGCGAAAAGCTTGTTCAATATTCCCATTGCAACCGAACCGTCTGCAAGCGACAACACCTTGCGGCTACAAGGAAATCGAATCACACAGCGATGGAAAGGCTTATTGGTCCTGCGACCAGTACGCGATGACTCCGAACAGTTGGACTGGGAACTTATCGCCTTAGGAAACGATTCGCAAAGGGTTCTACCCTCCGTTTCGATCTCGACTCCAATCGAGTTGGCGACACGATGGTCATGTTCAGACTCAATCATCGAGATCCCGGATCTCAACCTTGACCGACGCATTCTTTCCGTTACACCCAAAGCCCTCTCGAACGATTCCAATGCATCACCCAATGATGTGATCGGCTCATCCAACACCGATTCGGGCGGCAAGGATGCGATGCAAAAAACGGAACAGTCGATCACTCCCGATCCGAGCAATTTAAATATTGATCGAATCGCATCACCAGTCTCGAATGCTGCACCCAGTTACGGTGTCACGTTTCGAATACGGTTCGCGAGCGAGTCGGGGGTGACCATTGCTCCTTCCGATGCATACAAGATCGAGTTGCTGGCAAATCCCGATGTAAGAACCTGGTTTGCGATCGAAGCGTCCATCGCCAATCAGATCGATTTATCCCTTTACGAAGTGCTCGATCCACTCGCACTCAACCTTGGTACCTCCATCCCCGAATTCGATGGGACAATGCTCGTTCGCCCTAAGAGTAAATCGTCGACCTCAGATTTCCGCGAGGCAAGGCTTCCCAGCGCGACGGATCAACCGATCCTCAACCAAGCCATTTCCGCAACGACGAACACCAACTCCAATCCCAAATGGAAATTGGCCACACACGAACTCGTCGGCCCCCATGCGATCGAGCCTGATCGTCTCGTCTGCGTTTCCCAGTTCTGGTGCAGTGGTATCGACCAAAACCCATCAAGCCCTTTGCGTTGGACACATAGCCTTGAGACTCGTTGCGAATGGGTCCGAATCAACGGCCAAAGTGTTTCCTTCCAGCAAACCGACAACCAAATTGCTGTACCCTTCGAGTCCGTAGGATACCCTCTCCATGTTGAGCTATGGACATCATTCCCATGTCCGACTCAAGATCGAATCCCGACCCTCAAGCTGCTCCAATCAGTTTCAATACCTTCCGATGGCACGATCCAGACGACTTATTTCCGCGCGCGATACGGGGAACAACGAGAGCCCGATGACATCTGGGTCCAGAAGGAATCACCCACCGCAAATCCCAAAACAGACTCATCGCCAGCCTCGTTCTCCGGTGTTTCGACAGCCATGTGGGTTCAAGACCACGCCATCACTTCGCTGACGCTACTTCGAGAAGCTATTTCCGACGCGGATGAAGTGGACGAAAGCCGATTGCTCGAGGGTGACCGGGGGAATTGGATTGAGGAGTTCGCGTTACAAAGTGCCTATTGGCTCGCGCGATGGGCTTCGGTTGATGAGGACTTTGAATCTGAGGACTATGCAAAGGCTATCTCGGAGTGGGCCGAGATTCGATCGCGTCACACTGCATTGGTAGAAATCATTCCTAACCGGCGAAGCCCCATCCCAGTCGCACTGGTAGGATCGGTTGACCCATTGGCAACCGATGGAATGTTCCTTCACGAACCGACAGCAGCGACATCGCCGACAGATGGTTCTAGTGGAACGGTGACCGAGATTTGGTCTGGGATAGGACCATTTTGGTTGCGAACGATCTCAACCTTGATCATGATCCTGGCGATGGTTTTAAGCGCTTGGTTCTGGGGCACCAACAAAACAAAGCTTCTGCAGAGTCCATGGTGGCTCTTAACAGCGACGTCGGGGCTCACATGGTTGCTCACAGGATCGTTGCTTCCAGCGATCCTGATGATGTCGGTTGCCCTATTATTAGCGATCGATTCCTATTGGATCGTCAGCGAGCGATTTCGACAAAACGCGATTCGCGGACCACGGTAACTTTGATCTCCCCTGGATAGGTGAGCTGTTCCTCGAAGGCTTTGGCGATATCTCGGCAGACCTTGGCGGCGACAGAATCGTCAGTGTCTTTCGAACTGACAATAACCCGCAATTCGCGTCCAGCTTGGATCGCGAACGCTTGTTCCACACCCTGGAAATTCTTGGCGATCGATTCCAATTCTTCCATCCGTTTGATGTAGCGTTCTAAGGATTCCCGTCGAGCGCCTGGACGAGAAGCGCTGCACGCGTCAGCAGTAGCGACCAATAGGGTGTACGGGTATTCGGTCGTCAACAAATCATGGTGCCCAAGCGCTGCATGGACAACGTGTTCATTTTCCCCGCTTCGCTTGAGGAGATCAGCACCGATCTTGGGATGGCCTCCTTCGAGTTCATGGTCGGCCGCTTTACCGATATCATGGAGCAATCCGCATCGCCTCGCGAGATTCGCGTTGAGCCCCATCATTTCGGCCATAAGCCCAGAAAGGAACGCAACCTCGACGCTGTGCCGAAGGACGTTTTGGGAATAGCTGGTTCGGAAGTGGAGCCGACCCAACATGTCGATCACACGCTCGTGGAGACCTTGGATATTAACCTCCTGCGCTGCCTCTTCACCCTTCCTCCGGATAAAGGCTTCCATTTCCTTTTCTGTTGCTGCGATCACTTCTTCGATCCGAGTTGGGTGAATCCGCCCATCGGTGACTAGCTTTGCCATCGATTGGCGAGCGATCTCGCGTCGGACCGGGTCAAACCCACTGACGATGACCACACCTGGCGTATCATCGATGATCAAATCGCATCCCGATGATTTCTCAAACGCGCGAATATTGCGTCCTTCACGCCCGATGATACGTCCCTTCATGTCGTCGTTGGGAATATCGATGGTCGATGTGGTGCTCTCTGCCGTTTGCGAGGATGCATAACGCTGCATCGCAGTTAACAAGATATCTTGGGCTTTTTGCTGAGCGATCTCGGTAACTTTCTTCTCATGCTTGAGAATAACGGTCCCCAGTTCTCCTTGGAGTTCTTTCTCGAGCAGTCCCATCAACTGCGTTTTTGCTTCCTCTTTGGACATCCCCGTCACGCGCTGAAGATCGCTTTGCGCTTGGCTGATGAGTTTGTTGTACTGCTCCCCTTTTTTGGTGGCATCATCGAGTTTTTCCGCAAGTTTGCGCTGCGTGTTCTCGACGAGCTTCTCCTGTTTCTTCAAATCGTCGCTGGCTTGCTTGATGGAATTTTCTTTTTGGACGATTTGTGTTTCGCGGGAGCGAAGTTCTTCCCGCTGTTGTTTCATTTCATTGTCGAATTGAGATTGCAACTGGAGGAGCTTTTCCTTCTTTTCGAGTTCCCCCTTTTTGATCAAATTCTCCGACTCGACTTTGGCTTGCTCCATCAACCGGGTTGCTTGGGTCTTTGAATCGGTTCCCATCAATCGATTCACGACCCACATCAAGACAGCGCCAACGACCAAACTGACAATTGCGGGAATGAGCCAGTTTACGTTCGAACCGTTTGCCGCTTGAGCTTGTGACAGTAGCAGCGAGTCGGTCCAGAACTCCAAAGCATGGAGCCAAGCGTTGAGCGTTCCATTCGGAACCATCCCAATCAGAATAGATGAGTTAAGCACGCGAAAAGATCTTTCTTGGTATTCAACGCAATCGTTAAACCTCAGGAAGCGGATTCGCCCTGATTCCTACCAAGTGTCGCGGTGTTCAATGCCTTTGAATGCGTATTATGCTCCAGGATCATGCAGATCGCGAGGCGCGACCATCAATCCTGAGGGACCGGGTGATCCCGAGAGAGAGCCTAAGTGCAAATGAGGAACATCAAGTCGATCTCGCAGGTGCCGTTCATACTCTGCAGAGGATAGATTCGATGAAGGAGATTCTCCGTTCTCTTCTCTATCCGTAGTTTCCTCGCGCGCTGCGAGAAAGAACCGCGGTTGCTCTACGGGAGTTGCATGCGGACCAAATGCCAACCAACCGATCCAGCCAAGGACCGCTAGGGCAATCAGTAATGCAGGCACCAAAAGAATCATGCGACAGCAATCTAGGAATTGGGGACCGAGTCAGTTCGCGCGGTTACGCTTCCATGAGGAAGACGAATGCGGTTAAGTTCTCGAGTTTTCCAAAACAATCCGCCTGGACCAGCGACCTAAGAAGCAGATAACACGCTTCTCGACCAACAATCCAGTCGGCGACGCAATTTTAGCACATGCCGACGAGGACCGAAACAACGGAAAGCGGATTCAGGGAACCCGTTGCCCGTTTACTCTGAAATGCTACGATCCGGGCATGAGCCAATACCCGATCGATTTTCCTTGCGATTCTGTCGAGGAAATCCTACGCCAACAGTTCCACTTGGAGCGATTCCGGGGTTTTCAACGGCAAGTAATCGACCGTTCGATCGCGGGTGGACACTCGCTGGTAATTATGCCGACCGGGGGCGGGAAATCCCTTTGCTTCCAAATCCCTGCGATCTTTTTTTCCCATGAAGCCGAGCAGGCAATCTCGCGCGAATGCGAGGGGGAGTCTCGACACGAGGCCCCTCAACCCGCCTCGACTCCGAAACCCTTGACCGTGGTTTTGTCTCCATTGGTCGCATTGATGAAGGACCAAGTCGATGCGTTGCAGGCGCGAGGACTGGACGCGACCACAATCAATTCGTTAGTTTCGCGAGAGGATAGGGAACGCCGCTACCAAGGAATCGCCGACGGGCGATACAGCTTGCTATACGTAACCCCCGAACGCTTTCGCAAGGAAGCATTTCTAGCCGCCATGGAAAAGCGGCACGTACCCCTTCTGGCGATCGATGAAGCCCATTGCATCAGCGAATGGGGACACGACTTTCGGCCTGACTATTCCAGAGTCGCCGAGATCCGCGAAACCCTCGGAAATCCAACCACAATCGCCCTTACGGCAACCGCGACCGCCGACGTCCAAAAAGACATCCTTCGTCAGCTGAATTTACCTCGATTTGGAACCGGGCTCGACGCATGCCAAATCTTCCACGCGGGAATCGAGCGGCCGAACCTGCGATTGCACGTCGAGGAGGTTTGGGGTGATGACGATAAGCTCTCGCATTTATTCGCAGTTCTCAATCGATGGCCCAACCAATCGGGCATTATCTACTTCACCTTGATCCGCACGCTCGAAGCGATGAGCGAACAACTCCGACGTGCTGGAATCGAGCATGTTTGCTACCACGGCGATCTGACGCGAACTCAACGAACCTGGGTTCAGGACAACTTCATGTCAGGAGACTGCCCATTGGTTCTAGCCACCAATGCATTCGGAATGGGGATCGACAAGGAAGATATTCGATTCGTAGTGCATGCCGAGGTCCCTGGGTCGATGGAATCCTACTACCAAGAGATCGGTCGCGCCGGCCGCGACGGACTCGATTCCGAATGCTGCTTGCTCTACGACCAAAACGACTTGACCACGCAGATGCAATTTGTCGTCTGGAGCAACCCTGACGCCGAGTACTACCAAACGCTGTACGACCTATTGGTTCGCGAGCAAGAGTCGATCCAGGCCTTCGGACTAGAATGGCTACGTGGTCGAATTAGCAACCCCAAAGCTGGTGACAGGCGGCTCGAAACCGCCCTCGCAATGCTTGAGCGCTTTGAAGCGATCTCCACCGCGACCGACGAAAAGAAGATGCGTGTCACCGGCCCGCTGCCCGTGAGTCTCGCCGATCCAAGTACCCGAAAAGCCAAATTGCTTCGGGATCAGAAAAGTCTATTGGCAATCGTGGAATACGCCAGGTCGGACGACTACCGGAAGTACATTGAGCATTACTTCCGACTTGCGGATTCCGATGCGACCTGATCGACGACTACCGCTATGAGCCGACTGTGTTGTGGCTCACATCCGTCCATCTAATCTCTAGCAGATTCTATTCTAGCAATCGAACGCGAGATCATCTTCGATGTCCACATCGATCCCTAAACGCGACTGAAGTTGCAGGAAGCTGCGTGCGAATGAATCGCTGCTGCTGTGGACATGCTCTGCTTCGGTGATGAAACGCATGCTCTCGTCTGGATAGACATCATGCTTGATCAAAATGCGTTCGAAATTCTCCAGCGGCGATCCGTAGCAAATGAGCATTTTATGCTCGTCGAATTGGATCTCTTGCTGTTTCTTTGGATTCAGTACCGCGATACCGGTGCAGCCATCGTTGAGCAGCATCTCTTCAAAGTCGTAAAGAATGCTCTTCAGGACGGGTAGATCGATGTGCTCTCGATACAAATCTTCATGCTCGCCGGAATCCCCATGATGGCTTGTTTCCAAGACGACATCGACGGTTCCTCCAAGGCAATCCAAGAGTTCGACGAACAGATCAAAGAGCCGTTCTCGCGAAGCCGATGCCATGATCACAGGGATCTTGGTGTTGGTCTTAGGATCGGTGTAGGCGTCGTGGCGGAAACCTTGGCGTGGAACCACCTGCAAATCGAATGATGGTCGAACCGCTTCGGTCAAATCGAAAGCTCCGTAACGGAATCGCTCCATATGGGCTTCAAGCTCATCGCTGCTGAGCGACTCGAAGCTCGACGTAGGAATGGAACGTTGTCCGGCTTCGTTGCTCGGCGCGGCGTTGGATCGGTATCCGGGAACTAGACCCATGGAACTCGCTCGTCTCAATAGGTAATACGAGTAAACAAAAAACAACCAACGCTGGGAGAGCCGTGTTGGGCTCACCCCCGCTGTCGGGAACAACCAAAGTTAGGTCACAACCCCGAAAAGCAACTTGTTTCGTTACCGTTTTCCTAGCTTTTCACCCCGTTACATTCGTTACAATCGGTCCGTCATCCGTTTCCTAGGCGAACTAAGCCAACCTCGAGCAGGGAACGATTCCTACCCCGAGCCTTTCCGGGTAGGCTGGAATGGTCCGGAGACCTCCCATTTTCCTATCCGAACTCATCTCCTCCTCCCCGAATGTCTCCATGCACTTTCGTTCCCCACTGACCCCAATCCACGGAATCTCGGCTCCATGTCCAAAACAAGGATTACCGATACTCCCTCGCCTCGCACTTCTCGCGTTGCTTGTCTCGATGCAACCCGGCTGCGAACAAAAACAGAGCAATGATAAAGCGGTGGCTAAAGCGAGCATGCTGCGCGAAATCGGTCTCCCCACGGACGATTCCATCGCTCGAGCCAATGACACAACTCGGAGTGAAGCCGCCAACACCAACAGCGGCGGCATGAACAGCACTCCCGGTACGACAGCCCCCTCATCGAGCGATGCCACAAGTCCCGAAACGAGCGACTCTCGGACCAATGGCTCGATCGAACCGACAACCCGCATCGAGGTGAATCGTGCCAAACCCAAGGCCGATGAGCGCGAGGATCCATGGCTCTCCAGCGATCGGATACCACGTACGCAGTGGGAGATTCAGTACGAAGGAAATCAACCGGTCGGATACATTCGCCGATCCGTCGAACTGTCGCGGGTTGCAGATCCTGCGCAAAACTCAAAGGAAAACACGCTGCGCATCGAAGCGGAGAGCCGTGTCTTCATCACTCGCAAGGGCCAAACGACCGAGCAGCGAACCCAGATCATTTCAATCGAGCGACCCAACGGTGAACTCCTGAGGCTCGAAGGCACCCTGCAGAATGGCACCAACAAGACTCGCTTCCAAGGCTCGATTCGGGATGGCAATTTGCGATTTGAGTCGATCGGCGAGGGACGACCTGTTGGTATCACCCTTCCATGGACCGACAAGGATCGAGGCCCATTCGCTATCGAGCAATCCTTGATGCGATCGCCGATGACGGAAAAAGAGATTCGGGAAGTGCGCTACTTTGACCCCCTCCAAATGCGGATGGTCGATGCCAGACTCGAGGCGCTCGAGTTCCTAGAAACACCAATTTATGACGGAACCACCGAACGACTCCTCGAAATCCAAAGCACTTCTCGCACCGGAGAAACGGAACGCCGAGCCATCCTCTGGGCCGATGCATCAGGCGAATCGCACAAATCGTATCTTCCCGGGATCGATTACCGATCCTTTCGTTGCGACCCCAAGACCGCTCGATTGCGAATCGCGCAAGCCGATGTTGAAGGGGTAACCATCAAGGATGTACCCGTGTTCGGCGATACTCCGCTGATCCATACATCCACGAATGTCACCTACCGAGTCGAACTGCGGGCCATCGATTCCAAATTGTTCGTGAGCAATCGAACCAACCAAACCGTAAGAGCGATCAATCCGAGAACTTCCGAAGTAACCGTCTACGGCTCGTCCGAAGTCGCATCGATTTCCCAGGAAACAGCTCTTCCCTTTGAATCGGAACCGAACGCAGACCCGTCGACGTTGATCTCTACCCCAATAATTTCATCGAGCAACCCGCAAATTAAACTGCTGGGACGATTGCTGCTCGAGGCACAAGGTCTGAGTGTGAACGATTCCAAATCCGCCAAAGCTAACGCCATTCGGGACGGCATCGCGAAACGATTACCGGTAATACCGTTCGATAAATCGGTTCGACTTGCAGAAAAAGTCCTCGTCGCGGGAAAAGGACATTCTGTTGATCACAGCGTCGTCCTAGCTGCAACGCTTCGCGCTACCCAAATCCCGGCTCGCATCGCGATTGGATTCCTAGCCAACCAATCTGCCGCAAGACCGATGATGGCATTTCATGCGTGGGTCGAATACCACGATGGAGAACGATGGATACCAATCGACTCGTCGCGAGAATCCTCTGTATTGAAACCTGACAGGCTCAAATTCACCGAGGTAGCATTCGATTCGCTCAATCCCTACGATGATCTTTTGCCGATCATTCGCCTTGCATCCAATCTTGAAGTCTCCGTCGTTCAAGCGTCCACAAACCCGTGAGAAGCAGTTTTGCCAGCTAGGGTGGTTCCGGATAATGCCAAAAACCGGTGAACGCAATGCTGGAACACCAGGTGAACGTTATAACGTGGAATTACATGCACCGTGGAAACACCAACTGAAGCCTCGGAACGCGAACGACGCCTACCCTTAGACCGCCGGTTAGTTTTTTCGATCCTAATCCTCGCTTTCCTGATTCGAATCTCTGCAGCGTGGGTTTGGCAATCGCAATTGGAGCACGACCAGCAATTCTTCCGATTCGGCGATAGCCACTCCTATTGGACTATGGCCGGCAGGATTGCCGCGGGGGAACCGTTTCAATATGGCAGTTCCGAATCCAAAATCTTTCGAGCACCACTCTACCCAGTCGTCCTCGCACCCTTCACGCTACTCAGTGACGGGAAATTAAGCTGGTCTTCGGTGATGGCCGCGCGCGTTCTCGGCTGCCTCCTAGGAACGTGGACCGTTTGGCTAATCATCTGGTGGTCATACGCGCTGGCAGGAAACCAATCTGCTCTCATGGCCGGGTTGCTCGCGACCCTCTACCCAGGTGCGATCGGGATGAGCATCTTCGTTCTCAGTGAAAGCATTTCAACACCGCTCATCGTCCTCGCATGCATGCTTCTTTGGTTCGCAGCGTCGAAACATTCTCGCCCCAACTCCAATCCAACTCGAGGTTCGCGCCCAGGTTGGCTGCTTTACATCGCCGCTGGTGTCGCTTTCGGCTTGGCGTGCTTGGCTCGACCAAGCTGGAGTCTCTGGCCACTCGCAGCCATGGGATGTACCTTGATCGCATGTTGGGTTGGTTCCCCACGCACTCTGTCGTGCCGAAATCTGTTGTGCCGAACTCTGTCGTACCGAAACATCGCGAACAATAGCGTCGACGCCATAAGCCCATCGGTAGACGGTGGGCGACCCGATTCCCGTCGAGTGAGGATCGCCAATTGGCTTTCCGGTGCCTCCTTTTTTGTTTTTGGCGCCCTGCTGGTGATGTCCCCATGGTGGGTGCGAAACTATGGGATCACCGGGAAATGGGTACCCACCACCTTGCAAGTTGGCGCCAGCCTCTACGACGGATGGCATGCAGGCGCTAGTGGAAGCAGTGACGAAAACATGGATTTCGTGGTCCCATTCATTCGCGAGCAACAAGCAGAAGACGAAATACTAGCAAATCAAGGCGTCCCGTTGGAATCGACTCTTGAATGGCGGATCGATCGTCGGTTGAAGAATGCTGCTATTGCATGGGCCATCGAAAATCCATCTGACGTTGTTCGGCTCGGATTGGTAAAGTTGCGGAAAACCTGGACACCATTCCCGGTCGCACGAGAGATATCGAATCCAGCGGTACGTTGGTCCGAAGCCTTCGGATACATCGTGATCGCATTGGGTGGGCTATGGGGCGCATGGAGATTGCGGCGAGTGGACGGAGCTTGGCTTCCGTTAGCATCGTGCCTTTACTTAGCAATCCTGCATGCCGTTTTCATTGGCTCCGTTCGGTATCGGCAACCGGGAATTGTGCTGCTGTGCCCGCTAGCGGGTGTCGGGTGCGTATGCATCCTGAAATGGATTTTCGAGAAGGTCTATGGAACGGACTCCAACCAAAGCGAACGAAGCGACAATCGCGCCGAACAAGCGCCGCGATAACGTCTTCGAATCTCGTCTTGTTTGGTTATTGCTGCTAGCCATCGCTGGATTATGGGGCTACTACTTTCTCTTAGGCCGTGTCGATCACAAGCTGACCAGCGAGATCATCCGACGATTGCGTCAAGAGTTCCCTCATCATTACGTGTCAGTAGATCGGGCACGGCTGATCGCGGGTCAATCGATCACCGTGGATGGTTTGCGAATTGCAAAAACAACCGACCAAGGACTTCGGGACGTAGTCCGGATAGGTCGTATTGTTTGCAATGGTCCGTTGGAATTGGTGGGATTGGCACAAGGTCAATTGCCGATCGAATCGGTGACCGTCGACAGTGTGGAATTGTGCATATGGCCACTTTCATCCGGTCGTTGGAGTATCCAAGAGTTTTCGTCTGGGAAACCGATTCCAACGCGATTCCCTCAAATCCAAATTAGGTCAGGCTTGGTTCGGATCGGTCATGAAACGGGGGGTGCTGATCGCGAGATCATTTGCCACGATTTGCGAGCCCATGCTTCGTTAGCAACTCCGACCGGTGCGCCTGGCGAGGTGCAGCAGATCCTTATCCAAGGAAGCCTTGCCAGCAGTTACTTTGCTCACGCCAACGTCGAAGCTCGCATGGCCGTGGACAAATCCTCGTGGAATGCAACTGGCACTATTTCCAAGCTCGAGTATTCCAGCCGCTTGTTCCATCAACTCCCGCTAGTGATTCAGGACTCGTTGGTGCAGACGAAGGGATTCACCGGTGAAGTCGATTTAGCTTTTGGGGTCTCAGAACAAAACCGAGAGATCCAGTTTCAGTCTCAGGCCCATCTGAGCAATGGGCGTTTGCTCCATCCGATGGTTCCGTACCCTCTCGATAACATCTCAGGGGACGTTTTTTGCCGAAACCGACTTTTACAACTACGGAATTGCAACGCGAGCTCTGGAGACGCGGCTATTCGATTGGAATGCGATATGAATGGATTCGGCCCGGGTTCCCCGTTGGCCGCGACTGCAACCATCCAAAACTTGGCTCTCGATGATCGTCTTTACCAAGCCCTCCCTGCAGCGTTGCAGGAGCACTGGAAGCGAATGGGTGTCCAAGGTACGGTCGATGCGTCCGCCGCTATTCAATTCGATGGCCAAAAGTGGAATCCACGCGTCTTGGTACGAGCACGCAACGCTGGAGTTCATGCTGACTTTTTCCCGTATCCGGTAACGGGCATCCAAGGTGACTTCATTTACGAGAACGGGCGCATCCACGCTCCTGAGCTTACGGCGATCGCCGGCGAGCAGCGGCTCAGTGGTTCGCTAACTTTGCAAAAGGCAGAACCGCGTTGGCTGATGGACTTGATCCTCGCAGCCGACGGCCCGATCGCGATCGATGAAACACTAATACGTGCGCTATCTCCTCGAAATGCGCCGCAAAGTGGATTCCAGCGATTTGTGCATTCGATGCATCCGTCAGGTACGGTTCTATTGCGTCGCGGTCGGTTTATTCGCTCTGCAGAGACTCCCGATGTGATTTCCAAATCGCTCGAGCTGACTTTTTCCGAGTGTTCGATCCGATATGACGGCTTCCGTTACCCGATTGTCGATGTCCACGGCCAAGCCACCTTGGATAACGATCGATTGGTGCTTCGTGAATTTGTCGGCCGCAATGACAGCGCGAGAATCCGCGGCGAAGGATTTGGGTTATGCCGTGATTCGAGCCTTGAGTCGATCGATTTGATTTTCCACGCGAACAACGTCTCGCTAGACGACGAACTGCACCAAGCACTACCACCGAGTGCAAAGAATCTTTGGGAGCAGTTGCAACCCAGTGGGACCATTGACCAAATCTACGTGCAGATTAAACGCAATCATATTCACGATCCATTGGACCTCCGAGTTGAAATGACCGAGGTCAAAGGGACCGAAGGGATCTCTGGACGTGGTATGTCATTGCGCCCTCTCTCGTTTCCCTACGCGATCAACGATGTCGAATGCTCGGTCATCTATCGCCCTGGCCGCATCGACATACGCTCCCTGTCCGGAGTGCATGACGCAAGCCGTATCCATACCGAGGGTCAAATTCGACTTCACAGCGATGGGGCGTGGGATGGACAAATCACATGGCTTCCACCGTCGCGTTTGTTGATGGACCCGGTCCTTCAAGCGTGCATGCCTCCGATGCTACGCGATCCGCTGACGCGATTGGCATTTCGCGGTCCGATTTCGCTCAACGGAACCACGCGAATCGCCTCTCCCGACGCGCAGCAGCAATCGCTAGTCCGTAGCTGGATGCTCAATCTCGATCTTGAAGATGCATCGTTCGGAGGCAATCTGGTAGCGGGTATCCGAGGCTCGATGACAATCAATGGTGAGAATACCGCCGAGGGGCCTATCGCTTACGGGTCGATGATGATCGATGCGATGGCCGTCAAAAATGTTGCGGTAACAGGATTGGAGGGACCATTTGTACTCGACCGCAACGAATTGCTTTTCGGTCGGGATGCGGCTTCGTGGCAACTGAAAAACAACGCCAAAGTTCGAAACCCAACTTCGGTCGGTAGCCTGACGCCCGACTCCAACGTGGCACAGGCAAGCTTTCGCTCCAGACTTCGAGACGCGTTGCCGGAAAGGGATGCACAGGTCGCTCCGTGGCTATCCAATCCAGCTCGAGCATCGAACGAGGTGCCCACGCTCGATATTCGAGATAGCGATTTGCGGGCCCGTACTTTGAGCGGGACTTTGTTTCTGAGCGGCGTGGAACCACTCAATGGCGACCGCGCGCGGTATCGTCTCCGATTGGTCGATGCCGATTTTCATGGCTTGCTGGTCGATCTCGGCGAAACGCACACCGAGGTGTCGGGCTCGCTCTCCGTGCAATGCGATCTTTTCGGTTCCTTGACCCATACCGTCTCGCTCGAAGGCGCTGGCAATGCATGGTTGCGAGGAGCCAACCTTTACGAACTACCAGTCATGATCAAATTGCTGCGAGCACTTTCCGTCCAGCCCGATCAAGGGGCCTTCGATTCTGCGGATGTTGCGTTTTCAATCGACGGCGACCAAATCCCGATTCATAAGCTAGAGTTGGACGGGGATCTGGTTTCGATGCGAGGGTCCGGCTGGGTCAATCTGCGTCGTGAATTGTCGCTCGATATGTACGCCAACGTCGGGCGTCGCAGCATCGTCGGAGCGATGATGCGCCCGATCACTCAAAATCGTGGAGCAAATCTGATGCGGATCGAGGTGAGTGGTACCACCAGCGATCCTCAAATACGTCACACAATGGCCTTGATGAACTCACTCGAACAAGTCCTTCCGGAATCCCCGTAATACTAGAAAATTAATAATGCGTTAATCGAACAGGAGTCTCGCGATGCAGATATCTTCTATCCCCAGCGGCGCTTGGACCAACCCAGCTGCATCGGCTCAGCAAGCTTCCAACGAAACACGCTCGCATTCCGCGATGGCGACTCCAGCGGCCAACGCCAGTCCCACCCAGATCGATGGCCTCGAAAAATCGAACGAGACAACCGATCGCGACGCCAATGAACAATACAGCGGTTCGCCATCGGACCGACGCGGGGAATCGAAAGATCCTGATACGAACGACGAACCTGCTTCCCTGCTCAATCTTCCCGCAATGACCGACTCCGATTCCATGGGATTGGATTTGATAGGATAGCTCCCGGGTTGTGCCTACCTGCACGATTTGATTGCCGGCACGATTTGATTGCCGGCACGATTTGATTGCCGGCACGATTTGATTTGATTGCCGGCACGGTACTATTGCCCACACGGTTCGATTGCCCGATCGCATTCCTGAGCGATCACCTGCCTCTCTTAATATATCTGTGTAATATATCTGCGCGAAAACGTTGCAGGATCCCATCAATCTCCTGACTAGGTATGCAAAGGGCTTGCGATTCTCCCTTAGGCCAGGGAAACTGTCGCCTACGAATCGCATCAACTCGCGCCCCCTACCACCTATGAGTGACCCTCGCGTGCCTAAAACGAACCCACGAAAAGCCGAACTTGCGTTCATCATGATCGCCGTCCTGCTCGACGTGCTCTCCTTGGGGGTCGTGATCCCGATCATCGCGAAACTCATCAAGCAACTGCTGAACGATAGCACTGCGGATGCTGCCGTTTATGTGGGCTGGTTCGGTACTGTGTGGGCCCTGATGCAGTTTTTTAGCTCTCCAATCATGGGCGCTCTGTCCGATCGGTTTGGCCGTCGTCCAGTTCTATTGATTTCAGGCTTGGGGCTCGGCCTGGATTATATCTTGATGGCGTTGGCTCCCAATTTAACGTGGCTGTTCATCGGTCGTGTGTTGACTGGAATCACTGCGGCGAGCTTCTCAACCGCCAGCGCCTACATCGCCGATGTCACGCCACCCGAAAAACGCTCGGCGGCGTTCGGGATCTATGGTGCTGCGTTTGGGCTCGGCTTCATCATTGGCCCGGCGCTCGGTGGTTATTTAGGAACATTCGATTTGAGATTGCCTTTCTGGGTCTCGGCCGGACTGACCTTGACCAATACCTGCTACGGTTACTTCATTCTCCCGGAATCACTACCTCCAGAAAAGCGTTCTCCGTTCCGATGGTCGCGGGCCAACCCTATTGGCTCCTTGAATCTGCTTCGATCGTACAGCGGACTTCTTCCAATGGCGATCATTTTGTTTTGCTACCAACTCGCCCACAACGTCTTCAGCACTGTCTTTGTTCTCTACACCGATGAGAGATTTAACTGGAGCACTCAGATGGTAGGTAGTGCGCTCGCTGTCGTCGGAGTCCTCAATTTCATCGTCCAAGGAGCTTTGATTCGACCTGCGGTGCGTTTGGTCGGCGAACGCATACTGGTCTATGTCGGACTGCTTGGAGGCATTATCGGATTCATCGCCTACGCCACGGTCACCACGGGTCAGCAATTTTTCATGTCGACAGTGATTTTCTCGCTCATGGGATTTTTCAGCGCCTCCATCCAAGGCCTCATGTCCAAGCGGATCGATCCCAGCCAACAAGGTCAACTATCGGGGGCCAACAGTTCACTCAACGGCATCTCAGGCATGATCGGTCCTGCACTCTTCTCAACCGTGTTCGAAGTGACCATCGACCCCAAAGGGAAATGGTATTGGCCCGGTGCCCCCTTCGCGTTGGCTGCAGCCGTCCTGTCGGTGGCCTTGCTTCTGGCGGTTGTTGCAATCCCTTCGGCGAAGAACAATCCTAAGCCTCATCAAAGCCCCGCATAAGAACCTGAATGTTTTTCAGGAACACGGCGATGCAAGGCCTAATTTTCGGCAGCTATAATGCAGGGGTGTTTCCATCCAACAGATTCACTCCCTTCCCCTGCAATACCCAACTGCATTCCACCATGCTCCACGCAACCCACGCTACGCAGCGCTCTACCATTCAGTGGTCTCATGCACGAGTTGTAGCCCACATCGTTCTAGCTGTTACGAGCCTTCTCGCGATCAGCGATTCCCTTGCGGTTGCGGTCATCCACGATGGGGAGCATCCGACTGGCGTCAGAGCGCTAAAGCCAGCCGAAGTTTACGCCCCATCGCTCCTTCCCGATCGCATTATCCTGACATGGGCAGGTGATCCCACCACCACTCAATCGGTCACGTGGCGAACGAGTACCGAGGTTGCCACAGCAAAAGCTCAGATCGCCGAAGCCACTCCAGGACCCGAGTTCGCGAAGAAAGCAAAGGAGCAAATCGCTGAGTCGACAGCTCTGAAATCCGATCTGAACACGGCTCACTTCCACAGTGTCACGTTCAAAGAACTCACACCCGGAACGAAATATGCCTACCGGGTCGGGGATGGCACCAACTGGAGCGAATGGTTCCAGTTCACCACCGCAGACGTTCTCGAGAAACCCTTTTCATTTATTTACTTTGGAGACGCTCAAAACGATTTGCGATCCATGTGGTCCCGAGTCATCCGCGAAGCATATAGCGATGCGCCGAAAGCCAAGTTCCTTCTGCACGCAGGCGATTTGATCAACACTGCGCAGTCCGATGGCGAATGGGGAGAATGGTTCGGAGCGGGTGGTTTTCTAAATGCGATGATCCCCAATGTTCCGGTCGCAGGAAATCATGAACAGCACAAGCTACCCGAAGGGAAAACCCAACTCACCCACCACTGGCGTCCACAGTTCACATTGCCAGAACATGGTCCGGAAGGTCTGGAGGAATCATGCTACACATTCGAATACCAAAATGCTCGATTCATCATCCTCAACAGCAACACTAAAATCCCGGAGCAAACCAAATGGCTCGAAAACACCCTGAGCAAGAACACGAAACCTTGGATTGTCTGCTCGTTCCACCACCCCATCTTCTCCACCGCAAAGAGCCGCGATAATGCGGCGCTTCGCGAAGCATGGAAACCGTTACTTGATAAGTATCGAGTTGATCTCGTTTTGCAGGGACATGACCACTCGTATGGACGCACCGGTCTGGACACGCCATCCACAGACCCTGACGCGAAACCAGCTTCAACGGTGGAAAACGTTCCGACGGGAGTTACGCATCGCGATGATCACCACGGAACCGTGTACGTCGTTTCGGTCAGCGGTCCCAAGATGTATAACGTTACCGAAAAACCGTTCATGGTGCGTATGGGAGAAGACACCCAACTCTATCAGATCATTACCATCGACGGTTTGAAACTCCGTTACGAAGCCCGCACAGCAAACGGTCAGATCTACGATGCATTCCAACTCGAAAAAACCATCGGCGAACCCAATCGGCTGATCGAAATCCAACCTGAGATCGACGAACGCCGGCGCCCCCCCGCAACAACGCCAGCACCATCTCCCAATGCCGAAGCAACCGCCGCGCCCGTTAAGTAGTCGAACAGGTTCGATTGCTTGACTTGCCGACGAACTCTGAAGCCATCAGATATCTTCCATCCCAGGCAAACGGGGCTGTTTGTCATTGCTGTCTTTTCTGCGTTTAACTGCAGCCTTGCGGACCGATGCTGGCTTCCCGGTTGGACTCCCAGGCAATGGGTCGCGGAACTGCCGCTTGCGACTTCCATGCTTGAGAAAAACCTCCGCAGCAGCCACCTTCGCTTCGTCGGTTTGACGGATCGCATAAATTCGTTCCTTGGCGTATTTCACCGCGGTCTTATCATCGACGATTGGACGCGGGTAGTCGATTCCGATACGACAGCGGTAACGCATTTGGTCATCGATGCTCATTCGATGGGGTTCCGCCAAAAATCCCAGCGGTACGTGCTCAAGCTCAGGGACCCATCGCCGAACAAACTCACCCGTTGGATCTTGATCAAGCAGTTGCTTGGATGGTGAGTAGATGCGAATCGTGTTGATCCCGGTGACGCCCGATTGCATCTGGCACTGCGAAAAATGGATTCCTGGCTCGAAGTCGAGGAACTGCCTCGCCAAGAAGATCGATGGTTCACGCCAATGCAACCAAAGGTGGTAGGCCGCAAATGACATGAGCATCGCCCGCATCCGAAAATTGATCCAACGATGGTGATGCAAGTATCGCATGCATGCATCGATCATCGGAAAGCCAGTCTCACCCTTCTTCCATGCCTCGAATCTTTCACTATTGAACTCATATTCCCGAAGACCATCGTAAAGTCGGCATATGTTTCGAAACTCAATCTCAGGTTCCGATTCCAGTTTCTGAATGAAGTGACAATGCCAACTCAATCGCGACAGAAACGACTTCAACGACCGGATCCTAGATTTTCTCTCAAAATCATCTGCGTTTCCAAAATCGCAGGTAAGCTCTCCTAACCGCCTCGCAGTTGCTTGTTGTACTTGTTTGACCGAAAGGTTTCCCCACGTGAGATACGGACTCAAGCGACTGCAACTGGACTCCGCTGTGAGCGGGCTCGACATGGAACTTCGATAGTCGCTACCTCGGTCTGCGAGAAAGGACTCTAAAACCTCAGACGCCGTGGATTCACCTCCTCGCTGGAGCCCCCGCGGTACCGGTGACGCCTTGGGGATCACTTGATCGATCGTCGGAATACTTCCCCATTCAAAATCCTCTGGCACCACAATCCGTTCAGGAGATTCGGTCTGCTGCTCCGACATTCGCCTCGCCCACGATGCAGCCCATCCATCGCGATTCTTCAGTCTGCGGACAACTCCATTTTGAGGAATCTCCTTCCACGAAATGCCCTGGGTTTGCGTCCACCGCGCGATCCGCTTGTCCCGTTCATAGGTGACCCACGTGCCCGTTTCCTCATAGCTCGCGATCGAATGGATGGGTGTGGCTCCCGAGATATGCACGAAAACATCAGGAAGTTCTCCGATACGGATCGCCAATCGACCTCCCAGACGTCGCAAATTCAGATCCAGTTCGACAAGAGACTGACGTACAAATTCAAAGTGGCTCGCATCGTACTCGGGGCTAGACCACACCGACGGTTCAAAGACATAGATAGGCAGAACGGTGCCCGACTTTGCCGCGAGGAGCAGCGGGAGATGATCTCGAATCCGAAGATCCCGTTTGAACCATAAAACATGTAGACTCGCCATGAGGGATTATGACTACTCGTCAAGTCGTCTAGCTTGTTCGTTGATTGGGGTGGGATTCCCGCCCGGTGCGGTTTACACTGCTCAAGGTGTATTGGACCTAATTCCTCTTGCGACCTCTGATGCCCGCTCGCCGATGCAAGTGACAACTCCCGAGATGGAATCCGCAGCATTCCGACGCGATCTGCTCCGGTTAGAGAATGCGGGCTTGTACTGTCCGGCGGGCGATTTCTTTGTCGATCCGTGGCGCCCCGTCGATACAGCAATCGTTACGCATGGCCACAGCGATCATGCGCGCTCCGGGAGCAAACGCTATTTTGCCGAAGCATCGAGCGAAGCGATCCTTCGGTCCCGATTGGGGAAAGAGATTTATCTGGAAACGAAAGGGTATGGCGAACGGTGGAAATTGGGCAAGGCATGGATTTCGCTCCATCCGGCCGGCCATCTTCTCGGTTCGGCTCAGGTTCGAATCGAAGTTGCCGGCCGAGTCGCTGTCGTTTCAGGCGACTACAAGCGTCAACCAGATCCCACCTGCGTTCCCTTCGAAGTCGTACCGTGCGACCTGTTCGTGACGGAATCAACTTTCGGCTTACCCGTGTTCCGATGGCCATCGCCTCAATCGGTCTTTGATGCAATCCATCGTTGGTGGCGAGAAAACCAATCCGCGGGTCGGACGAGTTTATTGATGGCGTATGCGTTGGGGAAATCTCAGCGATTGCTTGCAGGGCTCGATCCCTCGGTCGGTCCAATCTATGTGCATGGCGCGGTCCACGGCCCAACGCAACTTTACCGGGACCAACGGATCTCGTTGCCCGAGACCTTGACCGTCAGCAATGCTCCAAAAGATATCGAATGGTCCCAGTGCCTCGTGCTGGCCGTACCGAGCGCGCAAGGTACCCCGTGGTTGCGACGATTCGGGGACATTTCAACGGCGATGGCATCCGGATGGATGGCCATTCGAGGAACCCGACGTCGCCGCGCTGTAGACCGTGGCTTCGTCATCTCGGATCATGTCGACTGGCCGGGATTACTTCAAACGGTGAACGAAACAGGTGCGAGTACGGTATGGGTAACACACGGGTTTTCCAACGTGGTCGCCCGGTATTTACGAGAACAGGGGTTCTCCCCAGGAAATACCTTGGATGCATCGCCACTCGAAACGCAATTCCAGGGAGACGAAGAGGAGCCGGAGGATTCTCTGCCATCTCCTGAAGCTGAGACCGGGCCATGAACTTTGCAGAGCTCTACCGACGACTCGATGAATCCAACAAGACGAGCGAGAAACTCTCGACGCTCGTCGATTACTTTGGTCGGGCTTCCGACCGAGATGCTTCGTGGGCTGTTTTCTTTCTGACCGGGCGACGATTACCTCAACCCGCACCCAATAAAATCCTAAGGAACTGGGCAGCCAACGAAGCAAAAATCCCCGATTGGCTCTTCGAAGAAACCTATGCTTGGGTCGGTGATTTGGCCGAGACCATGAGCTGTGTCCTTCCCGCCTCGACGTCGAATGAAGAGTTCAGCCTCTCCGACTGGGTCGACCGCATCGGAAATCTTCGTAGCCAAGATGAATACCATCAACGAGCAACGCTCACGGATCTCTTCGCACAAACGGCGGAATGCGATCGATTCCCGATGATGAAGTTGCTCACGGGTGCAATGCGAGTCGGGGTCAGTCAAGGACTCGTCGTTCGCGCGCTGTCTCGGGTCAGCGGTCTATCTCATGAAACCATCGCCCATCGATTGATGGGGGACTGGGAACCATCGGCTGAAGCCTACTCGCGATTGATGGACCCCGACACCGCAGATGCAGATCAAAGCCGCCCGTATCCATTCGCACTGGCGAATGCAGTCGATGAAGATATCTCAGATCTCGGTGATGTAGATTCATTCCTGGCAGAATGGAAATGGGATGGTATCCGAGCGCAGTTGATTCGTCGGCGCGGTGCGACGTACCTATGGTCGCGTGGCGAAGAACGACTCGACGGCAAATACCCGGAGATCGAGACCACTGCAACAGACTTGCCCCGCGATTGCGTATTGGATGGCGAGATCTTGGGATGGAAAGAGGATCTGCCATTACCATTCGCGGATCTACAACGACGCATCGGTAGAAAGACGGTTGGTAAGAAGCTCTTGCAGGACGTCCCCGTCCGGTTTGTGGCGTTCGATCTTTTGGAACTGGACGGGATCGATTGGCGAAATCGCCCCCAACGGGAAAGACGAACAAAACTAGAAGAACTCCTCGAAGGTGGAAAAGGTTGCTTTCGTATTTCCGAAAAAGTCGAGGCGTCCACATGGTCTGAACTCGCTCGCATTCGTGAGAGCGCTCGCGAGAAGAAAGCGGAAGGATTGATGCTAAAACAACTCGACTCGACCTACCAAGTAGGGCGGGTGCGAGGGCATTGGTGGAAATGGAAGATCGACCCCTACACGATCGACGCCGTTCTTATCTATGCGCAGCGTGGACATGGACGCCGCGCCGCTTTGTATACCGATTTTACGTTCGCTCTATGGGATAACGGCTCTCTCGTTCCGTTTGCCAAAGCCTACTCCGGCCTGACCGATCAAGAACTCAAGGAGGTCGACCGATTCGTCCGCGATAACACCCGCGAAAAGTTTGGTCCGGTTCGGAGCGTGACCCCGCAACTCGTGATGGAACTGGCCTTTGAGAATATACAGTTATCCAATCGCCACAAATCAGGTGTCGCAGTTCGGTTCCCTCGAATCGTTCGTTGGCGCCATGATAAAACAATCGCCGATGCGGATCGCTTGGAGGACCTCAAACGGCGGATCAACCAACCATGACCGCATTGACTCGAAATCAGAAGCTGCGACCCGCTCACGCATGGTTCGAGAAGTGCGATTGGAAGCCCTTTGCATTCCAAAAGAAAGCCTGGAACGCCCATCTCGATGGGAAGAGCTTGCTCATCCACTCTGCCACCGGTACCGGAAAGACACTGGCCGCGTGGGTAGGCCCGCTGCTCGACGGATTGGCAAATCCGATCGATTCTGAATTCTGGACGAAGGTCCGAGGGAAAGGATCCTCACCTCCGTTGATGGCGTTGTGGGTGACTCCGCTCCGCGCGTTGGCCGGCGATACGTTGTTTTCGCTCGAACAAGCGATCCAGGGCTTGGGGGCGCCTTGGACGATTGAATCGCGAACCGGGGATACGTCGGCCTACATCAAACAAAGGCAAAGGCAGCGATTGCCGACAGTACTCGTCACAACCCCCGAGAGCCTGACATTGATGTTGTCGTACCCAGAGTCCTCGGAACAGTTTCGATTCCTGCGCTCTGTCATTATCGACGAGTGGCACGAATTGCTTGGTAGCAAACGTGGCGTACTTCTCGAACTGGCGCTCGGGCGGCTCCGAACGATGCGATGTGATTTGCGACTCACTGGACTCAGCGCAACACTCGGGAATTTGGAACAAGCGATGGAGGTCCTCGTGGGTCCTGGGTTTCATCAACCCACCGAAATCATTCATGGTCGATCCGATAAAAAGATGGTCCTGTCGGCGGCCATCCCCGAGAACATCGAACGGTTCCCATGGGCTGGGCATTTAGGAACCCGAATGTCCACTCCCGTCGCCCAAGCAATCAACAATGCAACAACTTCTTTGGTCTTCACCAACACTCGCAATCAAACCGAGCTTTGGTATCAGCAACTCCTGCAAAGCGATCCGAATCTTGCTGGACTTTTAGCCCTGCACCATGGCTCCCTCGACTCTGAAGTTCGCCGCTGGGTAGAAGACGCACTTCGAGCCGAGAAGCTCAAGGCTGTAGTATGCACGAGCAGCTTGGACCTCGGCGTCGATTTCTCAGCGGTCGATCAAGTCATTCAAATCGGGTCGCCGAAGGGCATCGCGCGCCTCCTGCAGCGGGCTGGACGGTCAGGCCACCAACCTGGTGCCGTGAGCCGTTTGCTGTTCGTTCCGACCAATGCGTTGGAACTCATCGAACTAGCGGCAGCCAAAAAGATGATCCAGCGAGGAAACCTCGAGGCCCGAGAGCCGATCGAATCCCCGTTGGACCTGCTGGCACAACACCTCGTCACTCGCGGCTTAGCAGCACCGTACCAAAGGGCTGAAATCCTGGACGAAGTACGACGTACTTTTGCCTTCTCCAAATTGAGTATCGAGGAGTTGGATTGGGTGATTTCATTCGCCAAACATGGCGGAGAGACATTAGCGCATTATGAAGATTTCAAGCGGCTTGAAGAGAATGACAATGGCATGCTCCAAGTCACCAACCCAAATACCTCACGTCGTCATCGAATGTCGATCGGAACCATCGTCAGCGAAGTCGCCGTCCAAGTCCGGTACATGACTGGCAAGAACATTGGCACCGTCGAGGAAGGTTTTATTTCCAAGATTAAGCCGGGCGATCGTTTCTTGTTAGCAGGCCGCTTGCTCGAATTCGTGCATCTTCGAGACTCGATAGCCTGGGTTAAGAAAAGCAAAGGGACTCCGACGACAGTGCCTCGCTGGGTAGGAGGACGCATGCCCTTATCAAGCCAATTATCGCAAGGAATTCGAGAGCAGATCGAAGCTGCATCCAATGGAGTGTATGAAGGCCCGGAAATGCGTGCCGTTCGATCCATCCTCGAACTCCAACGACGCTGGAGTCGACTGCCGATGGCGGATGAACTGTTGATCGAACAGATCCGGACCCGCGATGGATATCAGTTATTCTTTTTTCCATTCGAAGGGCGGTTGGTGCACGAGGGGCTATCGACCATCCTGGCGCATCGTCTAAGCCGCAATCGCAAAATCACCTTTTCGATGGCTGCGAATGACTACGGTTTTGTTCTTCAGTCGGCCAGCGACCCGAATATCACCTTCGACGAAGTCCGATCGCTTTTCTCGAAGGACGGCTTGATCGAGGATATCTCGGCCGGTTTGAACGCAACCGAAATGACCAAACGACAGTTTCGAGAAACAGCTCGCATCGCTGGATTGATACACACCGGCTATCCTGGCGAAAAGCGGTCCGGCCGCCACCTTCAAGCATCCAGCGATCTCATTTTTGACGTCTTCCAAGAGTACGATCCAGACAATTTGCTCCTTCAGCAGGCTCGCAAGGAAGTGCTTCGCAATCAATTGGAATGGGAACGGTTGCAGCGAACACTGGATCGCATTCAACAGTGCGAAATACTTTGGATGAATCCACTGAGACCAACCCCGCTCGCTTTTGCGCTGCTGGTCGATCGACTCCGAGAGCGATTGAGTACAGAAACACTTGCAGACCGGGTAAAGCGCATGCAAGCGGAACTCGAACAAGCAGCCACTGCGAAATAGAAATACCATGAAGGGACATCGACTTCAAATCGCCGGAACAACCCTTTTGCTCCATCCTTCGGGAGCCGCATTTTGGGAAGAGAAGAGCACCCTATTTGTCGCAGACCTCCACTTGGGGAAAAGCACCACGTTTCGACGTGGAGGGATTCCGATTCCAGCGGGATCGACAACCCAAACCATTGACCGATTACTGGACTGCATCGAGACCCTGAATGCTAGCCGCCTCATCGTTCTGGGCGATCTAGTCCATGCTCGTTGCAGTTGGGATAGCGAACTCCAGGTCGGCCTTGCCCGCCTGAGCGATCGCTTTTCGGAAGGGGATTTCCTATTGGTCGAGGGGAACCATGATTTAGGCTCGCGCAGCAAATGGGAAGCGTATTCTATCCAACGGTATACGGCCCCGCATCGCGTCGATCCCTGGACGTTGATCCATGATGAGTCGACCGAACGCCCAAAGAGTCGCAGCGACGATGCCGTGTACCTCGCTGGTCATCTTCATCCGGCGATCAAGCTCAGCCGATCTGGAGAGACGCTTCGGCTCCGTTGCTTTTGCTTGCACAACAACTGCCTCACCCTCGCTGCATTCGGTTCTTTCACGGGCGCGAA
>JBKCUW010000090.1:0-23981 GCA_046318275.1 Pirellula sp.
GCAACTCGCCTGCATGAAGCTGGAATCGCTAGTAATCGCGGGTCAGCATACCGCGGTGAATGTGTTCCTGAGCCTTGTACACACCGCCCGTCAAGCCACGAGAATTGGGGGGGCCCGAAGTCGCCGAGCTAACCGTAAGGAAGCAGGCGCCGAAGGTCAACTTGATGATTGGGACTAAGTCGTAACAAGGTAGCCGTAGGGGAACCTGCGGCTGGATCACCTCCTTTCTAAGGATTTTTAGAACGTAGGATCCACTTGTGGATTCTATGATTAAGTGAGCACAAAAGTTACATCAGTGAAGCTCGTCCAAACGGGTTGGTCATCGCGACCAGCCTTGAACACCGGATTTCAAAATAGAGCCCGGCTTGGTAGAAATACCAAGTCGGGTTTTTTTATGTCCGTTTCCGAACGTTTGCCCTCTTCGGCCTATAGGATCGCCATGCTGCTTTCTTCGAATGCGGCCGTTCGGTCGCCACGCGGGGTTACGCTCGTGGAACTCCTCGTCGTCTTCGCCATCATCGGCGTTCTGGTCGCTTTGCTCCTGCCAGCGGTGCAAGCTGCCCGAGAGGCGGCTCGTCGTACCGCGTGTGCCAGCAACCTCCGGCAATTTCATTACGACTATCGATCGGATCGCGAATTTAAGAGAGATCAGATTCGATCCGTCGAGTTGGTCAATGTCTGCCCTACGTCCACCAAGAAGCTCGGGTATCGCCGGAACCCTTTTCCAAGTCTGGATGAGGCGAAAATGAGCAGCAGCAATACGATTCAATTCGTGGAGGATGGCGGAGGGCGATTCAACTGTGGTGAGGGCTGTTTCAGCGAGGATAATGCTCGAGATGGCACTACGCTGCGCTTGGTTAGGGAGTTGATCGAGTACAAACGGCACAGCGATAGTCTCGCGAACTACCTTTATTTTGATGGGCATGTTCAATCCATTCCGGCCCAAGCAATCGAAGATTGGTCGAATCGAGGGTATATATTTCTGGCGGTTGGGCGTGGTAGTTACAGCGACTAATAATTGGGTTTGCAGTGATGTCCTGGATTTTCTTTTGGCCAGTTTGCAAGGTGTTCGTTTAGGTTTCAAAAAGCCGTGTGCTGAAGTACCTTTCTGCGCGATCGCATAGCAAGGTTACGACAACGGCATCTTCAGGCATGCTGCTTGCAATGCTGAGTGCAGCGGCAACATTCGCACCCGATGAGGAGCCGACAAGGAGCCCGAATTGGCGATTGAGCCGCCTGGTCATGGCGATCGCGTCTGGGCTGCTCACTTTGCATGTTCCATCGATTGCTACGCCTTGAAGCAATTTCGGAATAAATCCTCCTGCGATGCCTTCGATCCAATGGCAGCAGGCTTCTTCGCCGGCTAGAAGTGCGGATTCAGCCGGTTCCATGGCAAAAATCTTTGTTGAGGCATTTGCGGTTTTTAGGGCTCGCGAGCAACCGGCCAGTGTGCCACCGGTTCCGTACCCTGACACAAATGCAGCGATAGGGCCGGGGGCTTGTTTTAAAATTTCCTGACCCGTTTCGTGCTCATGGTCCCAGGCGTTGAGCGGATTTTCGAATTGCCGTGGGAGAAAATAGCGAGAATCTTTGGCCGCCATTTGCTGCGTCAGTTCGATTCCGTGCCGGTAACCGCTCTCGTTAAAGAGGATTAGCTTTGCTCCAAAGTGTTCGATGATCCGGCGACGTTCGCCGCTGGCGCGTTCCGACATCACGATTGTGACAGGATATCCACAAGCGGCTCCGATCATGGCAAACGCGATTCCCGTATTACCGCTCGTGCATTCGAGAATGTCGGAGTCCTTATTGAGTAGCCCACGCGAGTAAGCATCGGTGATGATGGTGCGGGCGAGTCGGTCCTTGATGCTGCCACTGGGGTTGAGAAACTCGCATTTGGCCCAAATCGTCCGGTTTTCGGGTTCCATGCGGAGCGGGATGATCGGGGTGTTGCCGATCAAGGCGAGAAGAGGTGCGCCGCGCAACATGATCGGATGCTTTCTAATTGAACTGGAGGTTGACTACTAGTTGACTACTATCTGTAGGGAAACGATCGATGGCTTTCCGATTGGAAATATAGGCGGAAGTGGTTGGGGTGTCGCGATTCATCGCAAGGTTTCCCGTCCTTTGTAGCTTTGTGCGAAATAGATCAGAACGCAGATCACCAGAACGCAGAGACCGCTCCAGAACAACCTCCAGTTTTCTTGGCCGTCATGTTCGCAGTAGGCAAGCCATGAGCCAGTGCAGAGGTATCCTGCTAGGTTTCCAACCCCGCCTGTCATCATACTCAAGAGCGCTTGGGCGCGAGTACGCCACGCGGGATCGATTTTTTTGGCAAGGTAAATCTGTGCGCTGATGTAGGTTAACGCATATGCCAGTCCGTGGAGCGATACACCGATGAGAACAGGTATCGGTGAATTGGTTGCGTACAAAGCGTACCGAAGGACGCCACAAGACAAGCCTGTCAGCACAACCCATTTCAGTTGCCAACGGGCCAAAATACCTCCGATGGCAAAGAGAACGCCAACCTCGATGATCTGACCGAGCGACATCCATGCGCTCGTTCGTTGAAGTCCCAGATCGGACATCAATGCAGGCGTGTAAGGATAGAAAGCCGCGAATGGGATGGCGACCAAGGCGGCCGTGGTGAAGATGACGCGGTGGTCGTGGATCTTGAGCAATGACCATGCGTCCAATCCGAACCGTTCTCGCAGAGTTAATTTGCCAGGGTTGCAGGGGATGGTGGCTTCTTTGGGGATGAACAAGGTGTAGGCGGCGAGGGCGATCCAGAGCAGAGCACTGATTTGGAATGCGCGAGGGTTGGCATCGACGTGCATGGCGCTAATCAGCCAGCATCCTGCAATCCAGCCTGCTGTTCCCATGGCTCGGATAGCGCCGAATTGTCGATGGGAGTTGCCAATCCGAGCGAAGACAATCGAACCTGTCAGGCTGTTCGTCGGGACGCTGAGAAGCGATTGCAATTGGATCAGTAGCAAAATGAGCCACGGATTCCATCGGGAATGGATCCCCCATGCCACCATTCCAACAAAGCATGCAGTTCCTACGCCCAGCCAGCGAAGGACTTGGATTGGTGGTACCGATCGATCGGCCATGGCTCCAAAGAAGAGCGGTGAAAGAAGTGCGGCTACTGCAGATGTTGCGAATGCGAATGGAATGACGCTTCGAAGATTTGCGGATTCGAGGACCGATCCGATCGGAACGAACCAAGATCCCAGTGCCATTCCGTGAAGGAAGAGGAGCGTCATCAGCTCAAGTTTTTCCACCCATGTCAATTCGCGCTGCAGGGGTTGGTTCACGTCAAGATGCTTGGGATGGGGCTGTGGATGTCGAGCTCGCGGATGGGCGATGGGAGGCGTATTCGAAGCCGTTTTTTGGTATCTGGCAAGTCCTCTCAGGTTTTCATGGCGAGGGAGAGGAGGTTCTGCGCTTGCAAAAGGTTGGTTTGGCTTAGAATAGGAAGTAGAGCCGATGGGAAGTGGTCGAGCGAACGCGGGCGGGTATTTTTCTCCACGGCATCCAGTTTATTCCTTTAGAACCAAAGAGCGTGTGAGTTTGAGTTCGTTATCCCGAAGCGGTGTTTTTTCCGGCTCCATGGATGAGTCATTGGCTCGGTTCAGCGAGAGTATTTCCTTTGATCACCGTTTGTACAAACAAGATATTCGCGGCTCGATTGCTCATGCGAAGATGCTTTGCAAGCAAGGGCTTTTGACCCCAGAGGAGTTGGAGGCGATCGAACGAGAGCTGCGTGTGATCGAGGGACGTTTGGATCGTGGAGAGCTTCCTTTTCGGATCGAGCTCGAGGATATCCACATGCACATCGAGCAAGCCTTGATCGATGCCCTCGGGGATACTGGACGCAAGCTTCACACGGCTAGATCCCGAAATGATCAAATCGCGACGGACCTGCGTCTTTGGGTGCGTGAAGGGCTCGATCGCGTCGATGGATTGCTCCTCCGATTGCAACGGGCTTTTTTAAGTCGCTGCGATCGGGATTCCGGGACGATTGTTCCTGCATACACCCACATGCAACGCGCCCAGCCGGTGTTGGCGTCTCACTATTGGCTCGCGTACATCGAAAAGCTCGAAAGAGATCGAGGGCGTGTTGCCGACTGCCGAAGCCGCGTCAACGTCTGCCCACTCGGTGGTGCCGCCGTCGCCGGTACGAGCATGCCGATCGATCGCCACTACACAGCGAAATTACTGGAGTTCGAAGCAGTCGCAGCCAACAGCATTGATATAAGCAGCGATCGGGATTTTGCGGTCGAGTCTGTGTTTGTCTTGACCATGATCGGATTGCATTTGAGTGGTTGGGCGGAAGAATGGATCCTTTGGTCAACAACCGAGTTTGGCTTTATTAAGCTACCGCAAGCCTTCTGTACCGGCAGCTCGATCATGCCACAGAAAGTAAATCCGGATACGCTGGAGTTGACACGTGGAAAATCGGCCAGGGTAGTCGGTGATCTGCAGAATCTGCTTGTGCTCCTCAAGGGTTTGCCGCTGGCGTACAACCGCGATCTTCAAGAAGACAAGCCGCCATTGTTCGATGCGTTCGACACGGTAACGGCGTGTTTGGAGCTGGCGATACCGATCGTGGAAGGCTCCGAGCTTCAGCCTGCGGCGATCGCGTCGCGATTGGATCAAGGCTACCTCGATGCCACGGCCTTGATGGAAGCGATCATGCAGCGAGGGATGCCTCAGCGCACAGCGCATCACAAGGTTGGCGCACTGGTGGCAATTGCGAAGAGTCGCGGAGCGACTTTGGCCGAACTTACCGATGAAGAACTGAGAAGCGTCGATCCCAGTTTTGGCTCAGAGCTTCGAAAGAGCCTCGGGGTCAATGGTGCTGTCGAATCGTACCGATCGTATGGCTCAAGCCACCCTGAACAGATTGCGCAGCAGATCCATCGTTGGCGGACTCACTTGGAGAACTGCTCGATTGCTTTGGCGAAAATATCTCCATAGACCAATTCGCCACCTTGGTGGCCGACCGCGCCGACGAGCAATGCGAGAAGGATGGTGCCGATGCGCCACGCATGGCCCGGGCGAGAGCCATCGCTTTGTTTGGCTCTCGATCCCAAGTAGCATACGATCAGCCCGATGATCGCGGTGGCAGAGCCTAGCCAGCGATGAAAAAACTCATTGCTTTGCTTCTCGGTCGCATCGGCGGCGAGCATGGTATCCCAGCTTGCAAAACCTCGGATTTCCGCGAATGACCAACCCATGACTGCTGAGACGATGGCAAAGAGTGCACCGATCACCAAGCATGCATAGCCGAAGGACGCAAAACGCTGGCCTAGGAAATAGGACAGTAGGACACTGGCTGCCGCGACTGTAATTAATGCAATTGGAAAATGGACTACCGCGGGATGGAAGTAGCCGATCGCTCGGTACCCGCGGTGGACCGACGTTTTCGATGCATCATCGTCTTCTGCGATCGGCACGAATTTGAGTTTGGCTCCCTCGGGCCATGACGCTCCCTCCTCGATCCAGAGTTTGAGCAATGTTAGTTCTGCTTTCGGGAGCGGTCCATCAGGAGGCATGATCAAACTCTGCTTCTCGATAGTTGCAGGTTTCGCCATTAAATAGTCGGTCCAGAGGGTGCTATCTGCAACGGATCCGGGAGTGATGTACCCCAGCAACGAATCCCTATCACCGACGTTGAATCCCCCTTTGGGCGAATCCCCTTCGTGGCACGATTCGCAACGGGACTCCAGCAACGGTGCGATATCACGTACGAAATCGACCAGCTTTTCCGATGGCGGTGCATTTGGCAATTCATCGGATTTACGGGGCGGTTCCGATTTTTGGTCGCTCGCTGGATCCGCTGGCGACTCCTCTTGGGCCTGTCCTATCGAAGCAGTACCTAGGATCGCAACCGTTGCTAGGATGGCGTATTGCAATGCCACGCGAAGCGATTGGATGGAGACGGGAAGGGATGTGATCGCACGTGGAAGAAACATTTTGTTTCGATAGGTACGAGTAAGGAGGCTGGTTGACGATTTGGCCGAATTGGGATTTTTGGCGTCCGCATCGCGAGCGAATTTTGAGTCGCAGCGGGTGTATCGACTATTGGCTTTCCCGCCGCTGCGCAAAAAGCCAGTCGAACAACTCTGGATTGGCGTAGGTCTTTGTCCAGCTGTCGTGCTGCAATTCCGGGTACTCCGTGTATTGGACAGGTGAGCCGACAGCCTTGAGCGCCTCTACCATCTCCCGGGAACGCCCGACCTTAACAACAGTATCTTTGGCTCCGTGGAAACACCAAATCGGAAGCGATTTGAACTTGTTGACAGTTTTTGGATCGCCACCGCCGCAGATGGGTGCTGCGGCTGCAAAAAAGTTTGGATAGCGAGCGATTGCATCCCATGTGCCGTAACCGCCCATCGACAGACCGGTGATGTAGATTCGATTGCGGTCAATTCCCGCGTTCTCAATCATGTCATCAAGTAGTTCTTTGATGGTTTGCATCGAGTCGCTGGGGCTTTCAGGCAGTTCGCTGGAGTCTTTCGACCAATCGACTTCCGACCATTTTTTATTGTTCGGGCATTGTGGGACCACCACGTACGCTGGGTACTTCGTCCGGAGTTCTGGGTTGCAGAGGTCTTTAGCGGCATGCTTGAGTTGTGCAGCATTGTCGTCTCCGCGTTCGCCTGCCCCGTGTAGGAACAGAACCAGCGGGTACTTCTTCCCAGGCTTGTAGCCAACGGGTTTGATCAAACGATACTTGAGCGACTTGCCGTTTGTCCCAACAAACTCCCTCGGCTCAAAAGCTTTGTAGGGGTCTGGGTTGGGCGCTGTCGCGGAGGTTTCTGGGTCTTGTGCCATGGATATACTCGCGGCGAGATTGGCAGACGCTAGACAGGTTATCGCTGCCATGGTGCCTCGCAGGAAGAATCGTCGAATGTTGGTTCGCTTTTTTCCTTTGGGGGAAGTAGCAAGCATGATTTGACTTTCGTGGGTATTTTGGACAGATCGGTGTGTGGCAGGAGTAACAGGTTAACCCCGTTGAGAGATTAATCCCGTCGATAGTTAGCTCGTGGGCAGTCAGCCAATCGATAGGTCGGTAACTCAACCGATCGAGTATTTTCAGGAAACGGATCGTCAGTTTCAGGTGAGGGGAGCTTTGGAACGCTTGCAATCATCGGCGAGGTCGCATGAACGCATGCATTCGGTTTTGGGATCGATCGGTGTGAGGTGGCGAGGTAAGGGGGCGGGGAACCGGCGGAGTGGGCGGACCGGCGGTGTGGCCAGGTAGCCTGCGGGGTGGGCAGACGTGCCTTTCTATTGTAATTGATCTTTGTGAGCTTTGGGTGGGGCGTTTGGCGGGTGACCGTGGGGCATTCTGTCCTGCGGTGTTGAGGGTTGAAAAGGAGCCCTTGAACGCTTCTCTGAGTTCGTGCTTTGCGGTACGCTTTACGGTTTGAAGATTCGATGAATTGGCGTGACGATTTCGTTGGGATCGCGGCGGGAGATCGATTCCGAGAGTCCTCTTTGATAATCCTCTTCGATAAAAAGTGAGAACGGATGCCGTTAATACGTCAGCTTCCAGTGGGATTGGTCAACAAGATCGCAGCGGGTGAGGTCATCGAACGCCCTGCCAGCGTGGTTAAAGAGACACTGGAGAACAGCATTGACGCGGGAGCGAATTTCGTTGAGGTTTGCGTCGAAGGTGGCGGGATCGATTTGATCCGTATTAGCGATAGCGGATGTGGGATTGAGCCTGAGCAGCTTGAACTGGCCCTGGCGCCCCATGCGACGAGCAAACTGCAATCGAGCGATGACCTTTTTGATGTCAGGACGCTTGGTTTTCGTGGAGAGGCGTTGGCGTCTATCGCTGAGATCAGCCATTTGACACTTCGCAGTCGGGTTGCGGCGAGCGATAGCGGGTATGAGCTTCGAGCCCAGGGGGGGGAGAGGGAGCCGATTCGCCCGTGCGCGATGGATGTCGGGACGACGATTGAGGTTCGGCATTTGTTCTTCAATACGCCGGTCCGGCGGAAGTTTTTGAAGTCGCCTTCAACCGAGATGGGGCATGTCATCGAGGCATTCACCCGGATCGCGCTCGCGTTTCCCAGCGTTCAGATGGTGCTCAAGAGCAACGATCGCGTTCTGCACGATTTGCCGCCGACCGTGCGATGGGCCGATCGCATTCGATCGTTTTTCGGCGATGAGATCGCTGATGCCTTGATTGCGGTCGAGCACGACGATGACAAGGTTCGATTTCGCGGGTATGTCGCCGACCCGAGTGTTTCGCGCAGCAACAATCGGATGCAGTATTTGTTTCTCAACGGTCGTTATATCCGAGATAGAGCTCTGCAGCATGCGCTCGGTGAAGCGTATCGAGGGCTATTGATGGTGGGGCGTATGCCTGTCTGTTTCCTTCAGATGGAAATAGATCCAAAGGTAGTCGACGTGAATGTGCATCCGACCAAGGTTGAGGTGCGGTTTGAGGACAGCGGAGCAATCTACAGTCGATTGTTGCACGCGCTGCGGCATAAATTCTTGACGACGAATTTGGTCGCCAAAGTGCGAGACCCAGCATCAACCTCGATGGGGATCGGATCGGATCCATTGACCGTTCCGGTCGCTGTTCCGCCACAGGGCGTGGGGGCTAATGCATCGGCGGGGAGCGAATTGATCGACTGGGCTCGGAGTCAGGTGGGAAGCTCCCCAGCATCGACCTCGCATTCGATTTCCCTGCATCACCGGCAGGAGTCCCACGGTTTGGGGGGCGTGCCCGATTTCATGCCTTTTCCGGATGCCGCGGCCAGATTGGGTGGTGGTTCAAGAAATGATCCATTTGCTCACTTGGCGCCACCATCGTTTGCGTCACCAGCGATGGTGCGGCCGAGCGTGGGGCATGAGGCGGGAGGCAGCGGTGATCATGCCACTGAAAGCGGAGCGGAAAACCTTCCGGGTGAGGCTGCGGAAGTCGATCGACTCCGCATCGATCTTCCGATGCACCGCGACGCCTTCCAAGGGCACGCTCGCGTTGCGGGGTTTCAAATCCACGATCGTTACTTGGTGACACAAGATGACGCAGGAATGGTGGTGATCGATCAGCATGCGCTTCACGAGCGCATCATGTACGAGCAGATAAAAAACAAAGTGCTATCCAAATCGTTCGAGAGGCAGCGGCTTTTGGTGCCAGAGCCAGTGACATTGACAGCAGCGGAAGCGGCGGCGGCAATGGAGTCGAAGGAAATGCTGGCTGAGATCGGTTTTGAGGTCGAGGCGTTTGGAGGTGATACTGTTCTTCTAACCGCTTACCCGTCGATTCTAGCCTCAATGGCTCCATCCGAGATGCTTCGGCAAATCTTAGAATCGCTCATGTCGGGAGCGAAGAAAGTAAATGCGCGCGACGTGCTCGATGACATTATGAACATGATGGCGTGCAAAGCAGCGATCAAGGCTGGGGATAGGCTAACGTCGGAAGAAATTACTGCGCTGCTCGAGCAACGCGATTACTACCACGACACCCATCATTGTCCGCATGGGCGACCAACAGCACTCTTTTTTTCGCGTGAGCAGCTCGACAAGATGTTTAAGCGGATCTGATTTTAAGGAACGGAAATCAGCCCTTTTCTCTGGCAATATATTCACGGGAATTTTCCTGCTCTTTTTTCGTGCCTCCTAGTTGTGAGCTACAGTCAGGCAGCCAGGGAGAAGTCTAACGTGTTGGGCCGGTTCCGCTGGTAACGATTGTTCCTAAAAGTGGGGTTATGTCGCTCCGAGAGTACGGGATGGTTCGGATTCACCGATGCCAGCCGTCGTATGAGAGTTGCAACGGCCTCCGGGTTGCTTACGCGAGATCAGTGAACCACGTGAATCCAACTTTCCCAAATTCGAGTTTCGGAAACATTCCTCTGGGCGGGAATCGTGAAATGCCGGTCCTGCCGTCACCGATGGGGGCTGTCGCACCCGCATCAGGAGGCGTTCGTCAGTTGAATGTCCCGACGTCGGAAGGCATCGAAGGGACGGTCTCTCCACGTGTTCAGCAAGAGTTGGATTACTTCAGGAAAAAAGCGATCGAGCAAGACATCGAAATCTTCGAGATGCGAGCTTTGCTTCAGTCTGGAAAAGGTTTGAGTAACATTCTCAACCTGCGTCAATTGCTTGAAACTTTCATGGCGGTCGTTCGCGAAAAATATAGCGCCGTGAACACCGCGGTTTTATTGAAGGACGATCTGGAAAACACCCAAGACTTCTACCGAGTCAAGGCATACCATGGGCTCGATGAACGATTCCTTCACCCGAGTGGGCTGGAAGAGTCGATTTACATGTTCAAGTTTCCTAAAAACAATGGATTGCTGTGGCAGTTGATCCATCAAGGAAACGTTTTTAGCGTTCGAGACATGCAATTCGGTCCACGATTCCGCCATGCGTGGCAGCAGTGGAATCTTGAAGTGCTCAAATCGGATGTATGGTGCCCGTTGATTAAAAGCGGTGAGATCCTAGGAGTGCTTTCGATCGGACCTCGCGAAGACGGTAGCCAGATCCCAGAGAGCGAGTACGCGTTCATCCAAGAGCTCGCCTCTATCGCCAGCACAAATATCGATTCGACGTTGAAGTACGAAAAGAACGAGCGAATCCTCAAGAACATTCAAACCTTGTACGACATCAATCAACAGATCGCAAACGTGAACGATTTCAAGCGTTTGTGCATCGAAACATTGAACCGCGCCGTCGACGTTTTGATGACGCAAAAGGGCAACTTGATGATCTACAACAAGATCACCAAGAAGCTCGAGATTCGAGTTGTTTGGGGGAACATTCCGACCGATGTTCGGGACGACATCAACAATGGTGTCACCGAGACCAAGTCCTTCGATATCGGCGAAGGTGTCGCGGGAACGTGTGCGAAGACCCGAAAGCCGATTCGACTCAACGATAGAACTCAGATTCCACAAGTTGGCCAGCATACAGTTTATTGCATCGCGAGCGTTCCAATCCTTTACGGGAATGAACTCGAAGGTGTCATTAACATGACCAACAAAGTGACCATCGATGAAAACGGTAATAAGGTTTTGGATCCGCTGGGGCGATTCACCGACGAAGATATTTCGCTGTTGCTCGGATTGGCAGACCAAGCAGCGGTTAACTTGAACAAAGCGAGGTTGTACAGTCAATCGATTACCGACCGGATGACCGGGCTGTACAACAGTCGATACTTCGAACAAATGCTATTCGATTTGTACACCGACTCAATCGTCAACAAAAAGCCGCTGACCATCGCGATTCTCGATATCGACCACTTCAAGAAGCTCAACGACACGTACGGGCATTCTGCTGGCGATGCGATGCTCAAGCACGTTGGGTCGCTCATTCAAGAAATCACCCGTATCAATAGCGATTTCATGGCCTTCCGGTACGGAGGCGAGGAGTTCTGCATCCTGTTGCCGAACACAGATCCCGCGCAAGCGATGGAATTGCTCGAGGGGCTGCGTGCACAAGTCGAAGCCTTGCGAGTCAATCACATGGAGACCGAACTCAAGGCGACGGTTTCCATCGGTCTCGCGACATCGCACTTGGAACCATCCGATTGCAAAGAGTTTTTCGAGCGAGCGGACGAAACGTTATATGCCTGCAAGCACAACGGTCGAAATCAAGTTCGTCACTACGCGTGCGGCTCGAAGATTGCATTCCAGCGAGATGGTCTCGCGCAGAAGATTCGAGACATCTACAACTCGCAACCGAAGCTAGAAGTGGTCTCAGACGAAGGTGCAACTGCTACGGTGGAGCAGTTGCATCCTTTCGAAGATTTGAACTAAGTTGCTCGATGAACTCCCGTCGTGGTTCGAGGGAGTCCCAGGCTGGTCTTTTCTGAAAGTTACTCGGGAGGTTTCATCCCGAGTTGCTTCATTTTTCGGTAAAGGTTGGATCGCTGCAAACCCATTCGATCGGCTGCTTGGGTCACATTGCGGTTGCAGGCCTTGATCTGCTGCTCAATGTATCGGACTTGAAAGTCGGCGGTCGCGTCCGCAAGATGCTTGGAAAGATCGATCGCTTCGCCGGACCCGTTATCATCGAACCGAGGAGAGCGAACAAAATCGATCGACGACTCGTCGATCGTTTCATCGGCGGTGAGGTAGGCGATCCTCTCGACGATATTTCGGAGCTCGCGAACATTGCCGGGCCAATCGTGCGTCAGCAACCGCCGTTTTGCCGATGCTGAAAGGGAGGGCTTGCTCCGCCCGATCTTGTTGCAGAACATGGTCAAGAAAAAGTCGGCCAGCTCCAAAACGTCGTTTCCGCGTTGCCTCAAAGGGGGCAGATTCATCGTTACGACCGTCAGGCGGAAGTAGAGGTCTTCACGGAACTTCTTTTGGCGTACCAGTTCGACCAAGTTTTGATTGGTGGCGGCAATAACCCGTACATTGACGGGGATAAGCGAGGAGCCACCTACGCGTACAACAACTTTCTCTTCGAGCACCCGAAGCAACTTGGCTTGGCCGGCCAAGCTCATGTCGCCGATTTCGTCGAGGAAAAGTGTTCCGCCTGAAGCCAATTCAAACTTTCCGGTCCTGGTTTCATGCGCGTCGGTGAACGCGCCTTTTTCGTGTCCAAACAGTTCGCTCTCCAAGAGAGTTTCCGTGATGGCCGCGCAGTTGACCGCGATGAATGGTTCGTATCGCCGCTTGCTTTGGTAGTGGATCTGTCGCGATACGACTTCTTTGCCGGTCCCGTTTTCTCCGAGCAATAGCACAGCTAGATCGGTGTCGCCGACCCGGGCGATCGTCGATTTCAGGGTCAGCATCTCAGGCGATCCGCCGATGAGTTGGACTTGTTGTTGTGCGTCGGCGGTTAGCCGATCGCGAGCTTGTGTCAATCGTTGTAGAGTTTGCGTATTGGCGAGTGCTGCCGACGCATGACGAGCCAGTTCGATCAAATCGCTTTCGTCTTGAGAGTCGAAGCGACCATCGACATGGTTGATGACTTCAAAGACCCCCATCGGTTTTCCACGATGGTCTGTCAGAGGAACCGCGAGTAGGGAGTCGGTGCGATAACCGCTGCTGGTATCAACCCTTCGATCGACTTCGTCGTGCGGATCGGATCGGTCCCATCGTCTCGGTTGCTGGCTCTTCAGCACGGCGCCCGCGATCCCTTTATCATCGGCGATGCGAAGTGGTTTCCCCTCGATTCCGAGAGCGGGATGTCCCACCAGTTCTCGTGCGGGTTTATCCCAAAGAAAGATGCTGGCGCGGTCGCATCTCAATAGGCTGGTTGCGGCTTGGGCGATGTCTTGAAGTAAGCGATCGAGGTCCTGGTGCGAATGCCAATTCGCTGCGACCTCGAGGATTTGATTCAGGCGAATGACATCGCGAGTTTTTTTGGTTTGCTGGTGCCAGATGTCAACCGACTGTGCGATCAGTGCGATCGGTTCATTGAGGCTTTCAAGATCCGTGCTGGCGGGGAGCCCATGGCAACACAAAACCAAATCGGAATGGCTATGGGATGGGATGTAAATGTAGGTCCAAGGTGTTATCTGTTTGAGTTTTCTCGAGTCCAAACATTCGCTGGCATGCATGGAGTCGGGACCGACCGCTGCGGCGCGGCCCGAGGAAAGTATTTTTTTCCAGGATCCTTTCGCACTCGAAAGTACGACAACATAACCGCACCCCCAACGATCCCGCATTGAGTCCACGGGGTCTTGCAGCAGTTGATCGAGGGTGCGCGATCGTTCGATGGCGCCGAAGAGTTGGCTAGCGAATGCGAGTGTCGACATGGGGCGTTAATCCAAGTCGTTTTCGATGCAGTTCATGACGTCACTCATCATCTACAGACTCTTTGGGTTCTGGGAGGTAGATGCTTAGTAGAACCCCAACCAATGCATAGATCCCAGCGACGATGGCACCAACCAACGCAATTTTGCCAGGATTGGGTTTTTCCGAAGCGGCAAAGGTGAGGGTCAACCAAGCGGCCGCGGTCCCGATAATTCGACCACCGATGTTTGCGGCAAAGCTTTCGCCGGTACCTCGCAGGTGCAACGGGAAGACGCGAGGGATATAGTTGCCCCAGAAACTGAACTGAGAAACGACCAGGAATCCTGCGGCGAAGACCCCGAGCTTGATCATCAGCAGCGAATCCTCAGACGAGATCGCAGTGCTGATCCAATAAAACAAGAGGGGAACAAAGATAAGGGCTGGGATTTGGAAGATTCGCAGCAGATTTCGGCGGCTAGCGACGATCACTGCCAAGATGGCCAATGCGAACCGGCCGAAGAGCCCTCCAATTTCTTGCCATATGGTGACCTTCGCCACGGCTTCGTCTTTGATGTTGGCTGTAATCCCCTTTAGTTGTGGAGGTGGCACAGGTTTCCCCGTCTTCTCCGAAATGGCCGCTGCCTTGACCGCAGCCTCGGCATCCGCATCGGCAACGATCTTTGCGTGACCGCTTAAGATTTGGGGCAGTTGCTGGATCGCGCCGAAGGCGATTCCGTAACTGGCAGCGAACATCAACGTTGTCACGATGGTTGTTTGGATCAACTGTGGTGAAAAGAGCTCCGCAATGCTGGGGCGTTTGAGTTGCCCAGCGAGCTTCTTTTGTAGCCACTTTGGAGATTCCGGAAGGAACCAGCGAATGATAATCAAAGGGAGTGCCGGAAGCACACCAGAGATGAGGGTGTAACGCCAAGCCTCGTGTTGGCCTTGGATTTCCGGAAGACTCTCTGCCCACTGGGCAGCCAACACATTCGCGAACCCGACGAGCAAACCGCCGAACGACGAGAATGCTTGGGTCCATCCCAGCGCCTTCTCTCGCTGAACAGGGTCGTCGAACAATTCCGCCAGCCAAGCAACCGCGGCGACGAACTCCACGCAGACTCCGATGAAGACGAGGCAGCGGAAGAACAGGAGTTGGTACAGATCCGTGGCCAACCACCCTGCTGCGAATGCAGAGAAGGCATACAGCAGGATGCTGCCCGTGAGCACTCGTCTTCGACCCCAAAGGTCGGTCAGATATCCACCGAGCAAGCCGAAAATGCCACCGACCAAGGCCGGTGCGAAGAACAACGTTCGAGCCCATGAAGTGTAGTTCTTGCTACCTGGTGCCCATGCGGCTTTCGCATCCGACAATGTGATGCCTCCATCCACCAACTGCTGGACATAGGGTTCGCTCAACGCTGCAATCGCAGGTTTGATAATCAACGGCAGCATCAACAGCTCATAGATGTCGAATGCGAAACCGATGGCAGCCATCGCGCAGATCAGCCACACGACGGTCGGACTGGGTCTGGATGCGTTGTTTTCTGATGAAGACGCAGCGTCGCTCATGGATTGCTTCTCTTGGGGGATGGTTGAGTTAGGGATTGGTATACGGGGCGGGAATAATGGGGTGGGTGGTTAAAAACCTGAAGATGCATAGCATATCTGCCGCACGGCTCGAATGCCATGGTCCTATCTAAGACTGTGGTGCCAGCTAGTACCACGGTCTTTGCTAATACCACCGTTGAATTGAACACTGCTGTTTTAACATAGCGGTTTTAACATAGCTGTTTTAACACTGGTGTTTTAACACTGGTGTTTTGACACTGGTGTTTTGACACGGCGGTCCTTTACGGGCGGTGCCTTCGGAAAGGCCTTCGGTCCGAGCTGATTATTGGCTCTGCGGTGAAAACGGCTAATGTTTGCATCGATGTTAAAATAGGATGAGTGAACGGGGTTTTGAGTCACCCCGTTTCCTGGCTTTAATTCGAAGGTAGGGTGGGATGAAGCGGCTGCGGTGGGACATGCTATCCGGAGCAGAGTTTGCCTTGGCATGGTCCGGTTCGGAGATGTCTTCGATCAGCATTCCCGATCGACAGATACCACCTAGGATCGCTTCTAGGGAATGGGCGAACTCCGCGGTATTGGGTTCTCGAAGCCAGCTCGATTCTCCTGGAGCCACACTCTTTGCTCGTTCACCGATCGCTGTTTCGATGGTGTAGTAGCCATTCATGGTTCGCAAGGAAGCTTGCAAGTTAACCGGTTGCTTATGTTGCGACACGTAGAGACCGCCAGGTTTTAGGACTCGCGATACTTCTCGAAATACCGATGCCACATCAACTACATAGCAAGTGCTTACCGGGTGTGCGACCAGATCGAACTCTTCATCGCGAAGAGGGGCGAGATCGACCATGGAGCAGTTCAGGATTCGCAGGTTCATCCCGAGTTCCGCGGCGACTCGCCGATCTGTCTCGAGCATTTCTGGGCTGATGTCGACGACAGTTACCTCCGCGCCCGCGGCGGCATAGAGCGGGCCTTGGCGTCCACCACCTGCTGCTAAGCATAGCACTTTCCATCCTCGAATATCCCCACCGAGCCAGCCCCGTGCATCGAGTATTTCAAGGGGCTTGCTCAGTTCGGACGTGAGCACGGGTGTTGTCAGGAAGTGCTCGCTCTTGGCCATGGCATCGTAGGCGCGTCGATTGATGGCTTCGATGGCATCATTGCTGGGTGGTTGCACGTCGCTGACTCGATGGCTGGTGGAATGTGGCTGGTGGAATGATGTCGGTTGAGATCCCGAAAATGCTGGCCCCGGTGCAATCGGATTAACCCGATCATTTTGACTCTGGATAGGGTCGACGCTGCATACGGGTGACGCTGCATACGGTCGGCGCTGCATACGGGTGACGCTCCATATGTTCCTGCGGAAATGGGATCAAGGGAAATGATAATTGGGGGGCGGTGAAAGCAGGAGGGCCAAACACCGACAGTGCGGTGGTTGGGGGCGTCTCTTTCCCGAACTTTAAAAATTCTCCCGTTCCTGTCCCGGATCGAATATTCCGAAACGAGCTCACGCTTTGTTTTTTTCTTAATTGGAAACCGCGTTGATCCTGGAATGATTTATGGAACAGCGAGGCATACTCCACTTGAACCCTGTTCGGATTGTACGGGCGGGTTCTTTGATCGATTGACTCCCTGAGGGTAGCTCGACCGCGTGGTGGGGTAGACGGGAGTATCGTCCGTTGGAAAAAAGCACGATGAGTTCCTTGATCGCGAATCCGATCTTCAAGAACCTCCTCCGGGGGCTACTGATTTGGGCTCCGCTGTGGATCGGGACAACGCTCCTTTTTGGCGTGTTAGGGGCTGGATATGTGCTGCTCTTTAAAACCAACACGTTTTTGGCGTCGCAAGCGATCTTGGTTCGCGACGAGGCCAACGGGGCAGTGATGCGATTGGGGCGGTTCCAAAGCCAACCGGAATTAAAAGCCGCGCAGGAAACCATTCTGGAGATGGCAAAGAGTCACCAAGTAGTACGAGGTGCACTTCAAAAAATTGGCCCGGCAGCCCAATCTTCGGGTCGGTCGATTTCGGGATGGTTCTCTAAAACAGTCGATACTTCATCTTACCCATCGAGTGCGGTGGTCGACGAACTCGCCACTAGAGCTATCTCGGTACATGCTCCCAAAGGTACTGAGTTTGGGACAACGGAAGTGATCTACATCGATGTGAGTTCCGACTCGCAATCGAGGGCTTTGGCATTGAATCAAGCCATCTGCGACGCTCTTGAAAGCCGGCTGCAGCAGGTTCGGGGAGCCCGCGCGGACAGTGTCATCGGCGAGCTACTTCATGCTCGTGATTCCGCGAAGCGGGAATTGGCCGTCGCTACCGAGGAACTGCATCGGATGGAGAGTGAGTCGGGAGCCGACCTTTCGGATTTGCGAGGATTGACCGACATGGTTGCTGGGGGTTCGTCGTCGCGTATCGAGTTTGATCAAATCAAAAATGAGATTCGACAAACCGAGCAAATCCTGAATCAACTCGAGTCGGATCATGAGCTGCTCCTCAAAGCCATCGAGGATCCTGAGTCTCTAGTCGTGGCTCCGAGCGGATTGCTCAATAGCCAACCCGGGTTGAAAAGATTCCGCGAAGGTTTAGTGGATGCCCAGCTCAATGGCTCGCAGTTGGTAGGGCGATTTACAGAGGATCATCCGCTGGTGATCGCATCGCGGACCGCTCAAGGAACCATCGCGGATCGATTTTCGCATGAGTTGAAAGCGTCGTTGCTGAGCGTCGAAGCCGATATCAAAGTGGCGAGTCAAAAGATGGAACGGCTGGAAACTCAGAAGAAAGGGTTGGAGCGGAGGTTAGCGAAGCTTGCGGATCAACGTGCCACCTATGCAAATCTGTCTGCGGATGTGAAATCGCGTACGGTGATATTGGATGCTGCGGAAAAAGAATTGGCTGAAGCTACTGCGACGAGAGACTCTTCCCAGTCGGTGAGTCTACTGACGCGTCTCGATGCCCCGATCGTTAACGATCGCCCACTCGGACCAGGCAACTCAACCCTGGTCGCTGTCTCCGCTATCGCCGGATTGGCCTTCGGAGTCGGTATTGTTTTTTTGATCACCCCGCTCGATTCCGGGACCACGTATGGTCGTCGGATCTCTGATCGACTCACAGGTCGCCGTCAAAGCGACCGAACGGAATCGTCGGGCCCAGGGAATCGGGCTTCGCGTCCGCAGGCGCCTGCTGCTTCTGATGTCGATCTGGCGTTTGAGCATTTGATGCGACTGAGTCGTCAGACTCCCGAAAACCGAAGCGAAGAGTCGGCGATCCAGATGAAGATCCAGGAACTAAAGTACTTCCTTTCATCCCGCGGATTCGACCCCGAGATCATGAAGACGGATTGGCCAAGCGATCCGTTACCGGGAGTCAAACGCGTTAAGCCTCGCCCCGCTTCGACGGATGCGTAGCCGCTGGGTCAAGTATTTCTTCGCGGCATTCCTCCGTTGAGGAATTAGTTGAGCCATTAGTTGAGCCCTTAGTCTCCAGCGAAGGGTCCTACGAAGTCGACCGGACCGAATGCAGGATGGTTGCTGTTGGCCACGATGGCACGCAGCCAATAGCACGCAGCCAATAGCACGCTGCCAATACTACGCTGCCATTGGTGTGCTCCGGGAACCTGATTTCCCTGTCGGGATTGCCTCGGGTACGAATTCTTTTTGTCGCAGCCAAGGGTGTTTACCTGACGCCGAGCACACGGAATCCGCACCCCAAACGAATAGAAAGCGTGCGAATGAGGCTACCCTGCGGCCGAATCGGAGCCACTCGTTGAGGTAGAACTGGGGAATGCTAGCCTCGATCATTCACCATGCGAATTGGGCAAAGGGGCTCGCCGAGGATTGCAACCGGGCGATTTCGGAGAAAAATGGTACTCGGAAGCGTAAGATTCCCAGGTGGAGTTGCCGAGTAATCCAACAGTGCCCAATGGGGAATCCCTGGAAAGGGACTAACCGTGTGGGTCGCTCGCTGTTGCCCGAGCCTCAGGCAAACCCGCTTGCTCACCTGATCGCCCCCTGCCCCGTTTCGATTCTTTCCCTCACCACTTGGAATTGCCCATGTGTCGTAACTTCTTTTACGCCGCATTCTGTTCGTTCGCGATTGCTTGTTCTTCGTTCGCGTTATGCGAAGGTGGGACGGTTCAATACAACCGTGATATACGACCGATACTCAACGACAATTGCTTTGCATGCCACGGTCCGGACGTCAACAAACGGGCAGCGGAGCTCCGGCTGGACCTGCGCGAAGCAGCGGTTGAAAAAAAAGCGATCGTTCCAGGCCAGCCGACCGAAAGTTCGATCCTGTCGAGGATTCTGTCGAGCGACGAAAACGAGGTAATGCCTCCACCGTCGTCCCACAAGTCCCTCACGGCGGCGCAAAAAGAACTGATTAAAACGTGGATCGCGGAGGGGGCCGAGTATCAGGGGCATTGGGCCTATATCGCTCCTCGCAAACCTGAGTTACCACAAGTTCGAAACCCAGCCTGGGTGCGCAACCCGATCGATCGGTTCATCCTTTCGGAGTTGGAGCGCAAGGGAATGGAGCCTGCACCGGAAGCGGACCTCCGTTCGTTGATTCGGCGAGTGACTTTGGACTTGATCGGGTTGCCACCGACCCCGGAGGATATCGAACGGGTTCTTTCGGATCCGTCGCCGGAGCGGTACGAGAACTATGTCGATGAGCTTTTGTCGCGGCAAGAATGGGGAGAACATCGCGGGCGTTATTGGCTCGATTATGCGAGGTACGCGGACACGCACGGTATTCACTTCGATAATTATCGAGAGATGTGGTCGTTCCGCGAGTGGGTCATCAAAGCATTCAATCGCAACCTACCCTTCGATCAATTCACGATCGAGCAACTCGCAGGAGATCTGCTTCCCAATGCGACGCTCGATCAAAAAGTAGCGAGCGGTTTTAATCGTTGCAATATAACCACGAGCGAAGGTGGCGCTATCGATGAAGAGTATCGCGTTCTTTACACGCGGGATCGCGTCGAGACCACGGGTCAAGTTTGGCTGGGGCTGACGGTCGGATGCGCCGTGTGCCACGATCACAAATTCGATCCGATCACCCAGAAGGAGTTCTACCAGCTTGCCGCATTCTTCAATAACACGACCCAGAATGCGATGGACGGGAATGCCAAAGATACACCGCCGATCATCCAGGTCCCTCTCGATGAGGACCGCGAACGATTCGTAGCCTTGGATGGATTGATCGGTCAAGCCAAGCAGTCGGTCGATCAACGACGCAATGAAGCGCGACCCGCCTTTGATGCATTCGTCGCAAATACAGCCGAGCAAGAAGCGATGGTTTGGCAATCGCTTCCTGCCCAAGAATCGTTATTGACGCATGTGCCGCTCCGATCGAGCGATCCAAAATCGCTCTCCGTTCTGCAGGAGGGGCAATTCCGGCAGATCGCTTTAGCGTCGGAGGCGACGCTCGCTCCGGGGCATGTGGGCGATTCTGCGTGGCAAGTGAACAAAGAGCTTTTCCCGACACTTCCGACGGGTGACTTTGAACGGGATCAGCCATTCACGGTGGCCATGTGGGTTCGTCCTGGATCCGATAACCAGAATGGAGCCCTTTTGGCGAGGATGAACGAGGCAGATGGGCATCGCGGTTGGGATGTATGGACCGACAATGGCGCCGTTGTGTCGCACGTTGTCAATAAATGGCCCGAGAACTCGATCAGGGTTGGTTCCAACCAAAGATTGACCGCCTCGCGATGGCAGCATGTGGCGATCACCTACGATGGATCGTCCAAGGCGGAAGGGCTGAAGATTTTCATCGATGGGAATGAAGTCGCAAAGAACATCACCAATAACACATTGACGGACACGATTAAGACCACGGTCCCACTGCGCATCGGACGTCGCCATACTACGGCCCCCACCACCGATGCGAAATTGCAGGACGTTCGAATCTACCGCAAAGCGCTCAACGCCGATGAATTGCGTGCGATTGGATCGTTGCCGAGACGGCAATACTTGATCGGCAAGACAACCCGAACTCCTGAAGAGACGGAGGAACTCTATAGTTGGTTCCTCGGGGACCGAGATACAACGTACCCGGGACTGGTGGCGGCCCACCAGCGACTCATCGACGAGAAAGCCGAGATCCTTCGTCGAGGTACCATCGCCCACGTGATGAATGAAAAGAACGAACCTCCGAAAGCGTACGTGCTCATGCGAGGAGAGTATGATAAGCGGGCCGATGAGGTGCTCCCGGAGACACCTAAGGTTCTGCATCCGATGAAGCCTGAATTTCCTCGCAATCGCCTCGGGTTTGCGATGTGGCTGCTCCAGGACGACAATCCGCTCACGGCCCGCGTCGCGGTCAATCGTTTCTGGCAAGAAGTATTCGGTTTGGGAGTCGTTCCATCGTCCGGCGATTTCGGTGTGACGGGCCAGTTGCCAACCCACCCAGAGTTGCTCGACTATCTTGCGATCTCGTTTCGCGAGGACGGATGGAACATGAAGAACATGTTTCGAACGATTGTCACCAGTTCCACCTATCGGCAATCGGCGAGCGTTTCGCAGGAGAAGCTAGCCTTGGACCCGACAAACAAATTCCTCGCCCGCGGGCCTCGGTTCCGGATGGATGCAGAGATGATCCGAGACTACGCGCTTTCGATCAGTGGATTGTTGGTTCAAAAGATCGGTGGCCCAAGCGTTCGGCCCTATATGCCTCGTGGTGTTTGGGAAGCCGTGGCGATGCCTGGCAGCAACACGCGTGATTACGTGGCCGATACCGGAGCAGGGCTATACCGCCGCAGCCTCTACACGTTCCTGAAGCGATCCGCTCCACCACCCAATATGGAGGTGTTCAACGCGACCGCCCGGGAGGTTTGCACGGTCCGTCGCGAGAGAACCAACACGCCGCTCCAAGCGCTAGTGACCCTCAACGATGTTCAATTTGTCGAAGCGGCGAGGATCTTGGCGGAGAAGACCATCAAGCAGCATCCGGATGGCAACGATCCGGTGGCTCGCCTCCAATCGATTGCCAATCGATTGCTCGGTCGACCTTTGCGAGGCGAAGAGCTCGGGGTCGTTCAAGTCGAGTTGAATGAACTGTTGGCCCACTATCGGGCCCATGCCGAAGAAGCCAAAGAATTGCTGATGATGGGTGCAACCCGATCGGATAGCGCAATCGACGCTTCGGAATTGGCAGCGTGGACGATGGCTGCCAATACATTGATGAATCTGGATGAGGTGCTAACGAAATGAGAAACGATATGTTTCGGGATCCATCGGTTCATCCGCTCTTTGCGGAGTATGTGCGCAGTGAAACACGCCGGCAGTTCTTCCGTCGTGGCGGAAATGCATTGGGAATGGCAGCCCTCGCGTCGCTGGGGATGCCCCTGGCGAATGCGGTTGGAGGCGACACCGAAGCTGCTTCCGGGTTGGGGACATTGCCCCACTTCGCTCCCAAGGCAAAACGCGTGATCTATCTGCATATGGTCGGGGGTCCCTCCCAGATGGACTTGTTCGATTACAAGCCGCAGATGGAGGAGTACTATGACAAGGATTTGCCGGAATCGGTGCGGAACGGCCAGCGACTGACCACGATGACCAGCGGTCAATCGAGGTTTCCGATTGCGCCATCAAAATTCAAGTTCGCTCAGTATGGACAATCCGGGATGTGGATCTCGGAGTTGCTGCCAGAGACGGCTAAGGTTGCTGACGATCTTTGCTTTGTCCGTTCGATGCATACCGAAGCCATCAACCACGAGCCTGCGATTACGTTGATGCAAACAGGCAATATGGTCACGGGACGCCCGTGCATAGGATCGTGGTTGTCGTACGGTCTCGGGTCGATGAACAGCAACCTCCCGACCTTTGTGGTGTTGGTGGCCCAACCATCGAACACCGAGCAGATCCAAGCAATCTCGGCGCGGCTTTGGTCTTCGGGTTGCTTGCCTGGTGAGCACGCAGGTTGCAGTTTCCGATCCGCCGGGGATCCGATTCTGTACATCAATAATCCAAGTGGGGTACCGATGGATGTCCGTCGAAAGACGCTCGATGGGCTCAAGTCCCTCAACGAGATGAATTTCCGTGCGGTGGGAGACCCTGAGATCCACACGCGGATTCAGCAATACGAGTTGGCATTCCGAATGCAGTCGAGCGTTCCCGAATTGACCAATATCGCCGATGAACCCGAGAGCACGATGGAGTTGTACGGCCAAGACGCCAAGAAGCCTGGAACATTCGCTAATTCGGTGTTGTTGGCTCGCCGGATGGTGGAGCGCGACGTCCGGTTTGTTCAGATCTACCTTAATAACTGGGACCACCATGGGAACGTCGCGGTGCGATTGCCATCGCAGTGCAAAGACGTCGATCGCGCGACGTATGGATTGATCACGGACCTCAAGAGCCGCGGCCTATTGGATTCGACGTTGATCATCTGGGGTGGCGAGTTCGGTCGAACAATCTATTCCCAAGGGGGCGTGTCGCGCGAGAATTACGGTCGGGATCACCATCCGCGATGCTTCACCATGTGGATGGCAGGTGGGGGGATCAAGGGTGGTACGGTGTACGGTGAGACGGATGATTTCTCGTACAACATCGTCAAAGACCCCGTCCACATCCGTGACTTCCATGCCACAACCTTGCATTTGCTCGGAATCGATCACGAGCGGTTCACGTTCAAGAACCAAGGGCTCGATCTACGCCTAACAGGTGTCGAGCCAGCGCGTGTGATCAA
>JBKCUW010000091.1:0-97731 GCA_046318275.1 Pirellula sp.
CGGTGCAACCCAATTTGATCGAGCAACTGCGCGAGGAATGCGGGACCTGGGGACGCGCTATTGGTGTACGATATGGCGAACCGTTTGCGTCGAAGGAGCCGGTTGGGTTGTCGAATCTAGACTCTCTGCTGTGATGTCGCCCTCGACGCGGAGACCGCTATGCACCAGGACGAATCCTCGATGACGAAGCCGCCCCGACTGACGCGGCGCGCCGCGCTTTGCCATCTGAATCGATGGTCGCTGGTTGCGGGATTGTCGCTGACCACCGGCTGTTCCAATGACATTCTCGCCAACCGCCAGCGCGATGGCCTCCTAGCAACCGTCGCTACCACGGGCATGATTGCAGACTTGGTTCGCCAAATCGGCGGGGCCTTGGTACGGGTCGAACAATTGATCCAAGCCGGCGTCGATCCGCATTTGTACAAACCGATTCGCGATGATGTCGTGGCGATTCTGGCGTCCGATGTGGTGTTCTTCAACGGGCTCAAGCTCGAGGGGCGCATGGCGGATCTCCTCTCGGGCAACGTCGCCGAGAATCGACGGCATGTCGCTCTTTCCGATGCGATGGACAAAAGCGAATGGCTCGGGGAACCCGGGGTGGATGCCATCGATCCGCACATCTGGATGGACGTTTCGGTTTGGGCGCGCGCGACCAAGATCGTGGAATCGCAATTGAGTGCATTGCTCCCGGATCGTGCGCAGGAGTTTGCAGAGCGAGCTGCTGCGTTGCAGTCGCGTTTGGAGCAACTCGATCGACGGGGACGCGCCGCCATGGACAGCATCCCAACGGCGCAGCGCGTCTTGATTTCCTCGCACGATGCCTTTCAGTACTTCGGGCGCCGCTATGGATTGCAAGTCGAGGGCGTGCAAGGCATCTCCACCGCATCGGAAGCGGGACTGAGCCGAATTCCTGAACTGATCGCATTGATTCAAGAGCGTCGAATTCCTGCGGTCTTCAAAGAATCCAGCGTGGCAGGCAGGATGATCGATGCCATTCTCGAAGGGGCCGCAGCACGGGGTGTTCGACTGTCCGTTGGCCCCGAACTGTATTCGGATGCTCTGGGAGAAACCGGCTCCGGAGCCGATACCTATGAAGGCATGATGATCCACAACTTCCGCTCCGTCGCGGAAAGCCTCGGCGGGCGCTGGGAGTAACGGCCGGGTGCTCGTGCTCGTGCTCGTGCTCGTGCTCCGACTCGACAAAACTGAAATCCACGCGGGTTTCAGGACTCGTTTTCAGCAGCCCGAGAAGCCGGGGGTTAAGACTGGTAAGTTTTCGAGCCTCGGCTATGATGCTCGACAGGTTGATGCATCGACGCAAACGTGAGGCAAACGACTTTGATTCACCAAGGCAAACGCGGTTTTCTGGCACTCGAGGATGGTTCTGTCTACGAAGGGATTTCCATCGGTGCCGATGGAGAGATGGACGGAGAAGTCGTCTTCAACACTTCGATTACCGGCTATCAAGAAATCCTGACCGACCCGAGTTACCGAGGTCAAATCGTGACGATGACGTATCCCATGATCGGGAACGTTGGGATCAACCAAGAAGACGTCGAGTCGGGGCGTCCCCAGGTGTCCGGGTTTGTGGTCCGAGAAAACAGCAGGATCTTCAGTAACTTCCGGTCCAAAAACTCTCTCAGCGATTACTTGGTCGAGCACAATATCGTGGCCATCGCCGGGATCGACACGCGCGCCTTGGTCCGGAAAATTCGAGATAAAGGCGCTCAGCGAGGAATCGTTTCGAGCATCGATTTCGACAACGATTCTTTAGTTGCCAAGGCTCGCAAAAGCCCTGGACTCGTAGGACGCGATCTCGTTCGAGAAGTCATCCCATCTCAAAAACGCGAGTGGTCGGAACACCTTCATTCGTTGGCGAGCCAATCCAACTCGCATGAAAACCAACACAATTACCACGTTGTTTGCTTGGATTTTGGCATGAAGTGGAACATTCCGAGGCACCTCGCAGACCGCGGCAATCGCGTCTCGATCCTGCCTGGAACCGCGACCGCTGAGGAAGTCCTCGCGCTCAATCCAGACGGCGTCTTTTTGAGCAACGGGCCCGGGGATCCTGAACCGCTCGAATACGCGATTTCCACCATCCGAAACCTCCTCGGGAAGAAGCCGGTATTTGGAATTTGCCTCGGGCACCAACTTCTTTCGCTAGCGAGCGGCGCAAAAACGTTCAAAATGAAATTTGGACACCGCGGTGCGAATCAACCTGTGCTCCATTGCGGGTCTGGACGCGTTGAAATCACGGCGCAGAACCACGGTTTTGCCGTCACCGAAGAAACCCTTCCGGACTGCCTCGAGATCACCCACCGAAATCTGAACGATAACACCATCGCCGGAGTACGGCACAAACATCTCCCGGCCTTCAGCGTTCAATACCACCCCGAAGCCTCCGCAGGACCGCACGACAGCAGCTACCTGTTCGATGACTTCCAAAAGCTGATGGCGGCGAAAGGTTAATCCTCGGATGCTGGCCAAACGAGTGATTCCCTGCCTCGATGTCCATGCGGGCCGCGTGGTCAAAGGCACGAATTTTGTCCAACTTCGAGACGCTGGCGATCCCGTCGAAATCGCCTCGCGCTACGAAGCCGAGGGGGCCGACGAACTGGTTTTTCTGGACATCACCGCCAGCCACGAAGAACGGGCGATCATGATCGACGTCGTTCGGAGAACCGCCGAGCAGATCTTCATGCCCTTAACCGTCGGTGGTGGAATCCGGACCGTCGACGACATTCGGGCACTTCTCCAAGCCGGCTGCGATAAAGTCTCACTCAACTCGATCGCGTGTAAGAATCCAGACTTTGTTCGCGAAGCTGCCGAACGGTTTGGGTCGCAATGCATCGTCGTCAACATGGACCCCAGGCGGGTCATCCGCGACGGAAAAGAGTTTTGGGAAGTCCACATCCATGGTGGCAGAACCCCCACGGGCATCGAGGTCGTCGAATGGGCTCAACGGGTCGAAGAACTCGGCGCTGGTGAAATTGTTGTAACCAGCATGGACAAGGACGGGACCAAGGATGGCTACGACCTGCCAATCACCCGGGCTGTCAGCCAAGCCGTCTCGATTCCTGTGGTCGCTAGCGGTGGTGCGGGACGTCCAGAACACCTGATCGATGCCATCCTGCTCGCCGAAGCCGATGCCGTACTCGCTGCAAGCATCTTCCACTTTGGCGAATACACCATCGCTCAAACCAAACGGATGATGGCGGAACGAGGAATTCCAGTCCGACTTTGATTCCAATTCGAAAGATTCGAGTCACCATAGGATAGAAGAGCCTACAATTTCCACGTTGGAGGGCTCTTCGGCAACGTTCCGAAAACTTGTCGGATGACAATCCTCCCAACATCGACCACAATACAGCAAGACATTAGGTCACCCTATCCGCCCATGGACCGTCGGTACTCTCGCGGTCCTTGGCACCCGAACTTTTCCACCGGTTCCAAAGAACTCTAAAACCTACAAAGACGCACCATGGCTGTTGCAGAAAACAATCGCACCAATGCCGCCCCTCCCGCCGATGCGCTGGCCGCATCCCTCTTGAAGACCAAGCAAGAGTTGGAGGTGGACAAGCTGTTCAAGGCCTGCGTAAAACTCGAAGGTAGCGACTTGCACCTGAAAGTTGGAACCGCTCCAATCGTCCGCGTCAAAGGGGATCTGAAACCCCTCAACCGACCACCCATCGACGTGGAGGAAATGGTCCGACTGCTGATCCCGATGCTCGACGAACGAAACCGCCGAATTTTCGAAGAAGAAGGTGGGGCTGACTTTTCGTATACGGTGAACGTCGACGGCGAGAATTGGCGATTCCGCGTTAACATGCTCAAACAGCTCGGTCGACCTGGTTTGGTCGCTCGGCGGATCAATAACTTTATCCCGAACTTCGAGGGGCTGTTCTTGCCCCCGATTTTGGAAGAGCTTTGCAAATTCGACCAAGGTATGGTGCTCTTGGCCGGCGTTACGGGCTCGGGAAAAAGTACCACGATCGCATCCATGCTCAACTGGATCAACCGAAACTACCGCAAACATATCTTGACCCTCGAGGACCCGATCGAGTTCGTTTACACCGAAGACAAATGCTTGATCAACCAACGCGAAGTTGGAACCGATGTGAAGGACTTCGGGATCGCTATGAAGCATGCGGTGCGGGAAGATCCAGACATCATCCTCGTCGGCGAAATGCGGGATGAGGAGACGTTCATGACGGCGATCCACGCCGCCGAAACCGGCCACTTGGTGTTCGGGACCATCCACGCCTCATCAGCACCATCCACCATCGGCCGTATCCTCGACTTGTTCCCGGAAGAGTTGCATAAAGCGATCCGAAATGCGATCGCGTTCAACATGAAAGGGATCATCGCGCAAAAGCTACTGAAGTCGATCAAACAAGGAGTATCGCGGGTCCCTACTTGCGAAATCATGACCTTCTCTCCGATGATCCGGAAATTGCTGCTGGAAGAAAAAGACCAGAAGCTCGCGGACGCTATCCGCATCGGTGCACAAGAAGGGATGCAAGACTTCACGATGAGCCTCAAACAACTCATCGACGACGGTCTCATCGACAGGCCAACGGCATTCGAAGTCGCCCCGAACCCAGAAGCGTTGAAGATGGCGCTCAAGGGTATCAATGTCAGCCAACCAGGTATCATCTAACCGTCGCAAAGGCAACAAATGATTTTTGGAAAGAAAAAGCCGAAGAAAACAGACGAAGCGCAAAGCCTCGGCGGTGAAATTACCATTCCCCCACTGGAAATCAAAACCATGGGGATCGGCCGCGATGAAGCGACCGGATTGCTGATCGCATCCAAGCAACTCCCTGGCTACCCTGTCGCTCTCGTCCTGCTCGCCAATGCGATCACCGGGAAAGCAGATCGGATTCTGATCGATTACTCCGCCCAAGGCGCCGTCGTCCGCTATCGCGTCGACGGGGTATGGGAAACACTCCCTGCACTCGACCGCGTCACTGCGGATTCCGCACTGGTCGTCTATAAGAAGCTTTTGGGCCTGAATCCGGCCGAACGCAAGGCCCGTCAAGACGCTAAGTTTGCGACCAACTTCAAGGACATCGATTGGGTGATCTCGTTCATGAGCACCGGCGTTCCGTCCGGGGAACGGGTCCTCTTCTCCATCGATCGCAAAAAACCGATCATCAAAACGCTAAGCGACCTCGGCATGCGCGATGCCATGCAGGAATCGTTCAAAGGAATGATGAACGGACATGGCGGCTTGATCGTTCTCAGCGCCCCCGCTACCCACGGCCTCCCCACCACCTGGAAGGTGGCTCTCGAAAATGCCGACAAATTTGTTCGCGACTGGGTTTCCATCGAACCCAAGAAAGACCAAGAACCGGAGATCATCAACGTCACGGCGTACTACTATGGGACCGAAGCCGGAGAAAAACCGGAAGAAGTTTTCGACAAAGTGCGGCTGAAACAACCCGACGTGTTTGTGATGCCTTCCTTGATCAGCAGCGAAGTGACAGGCGAACTCCTCAACCAAATCACCAAAGAAAATAAACATGCCATCACCCGGATCGTCGCAAACGATGCCATCGATGCCGTGATTCAACTACTCACCGCCAACCCAAAACACGCAAAATCGTTGGCTTCCGTCCTCCAAGGCGTCCTCAACCAACGATTGATTCGTCGATTGTGCGATACCTGCAAGCAACCGTACCAGCCCGCGCCGCAACTTCTGCAGAAACTGGGGATCCCCGCCGGTCGCGTTACTAAACTTTACAACCCGACCATTCCTCCGCCTCCAGACCAACGTGTGGATGCTAAAGGGAATGCGATCGAATTTGAAATCTGCAAACGCTGCAACGGTCGTGGCTACCTCGGTCGCCTGGCGATCTTCGAACTCCTCACCGTCAACGAACCGATGCGGCAAGCCATCCTCAAGTTTGCCTCAAAGCCGGATGAACTCCGTGCCTTCGCAAAACAACAAGGCCACCTCGGTTTCCAAGAAGAAGGTATCCTCGCGTGCGCCCTCGGTGTCACCAGTCTGCAAGAAGTCCAACGACTCCTCAGCGGTAAGTAACGCGGGTAAGTAACGCGGGCAAGGAACCCCGGCATATAAACCGCGGTAGCATTTGAACTTTCAATTTTCACTCATTCTACATCCAGGCTTTACGGATCCCTCGGGGGCCGTGAAGCCTGACGTGTTTAGATTCTCGAATTTCCCACCCTCTTCCACCCAATTCTTGGGGCTTCCACCCAATTCTTGGGGCTAACTGCTAACCCTCGCTGCACCAGCACCTTGCAGTTTCTTAGAATGTCTCAACGCCATCACGACGTGTGATTGCCGTGACGCTCTACATTCCCCTCCATTTCACGATTCATTACCAACCTAGAGTCCAACATGAAACGTTCTCTCCTCGCTCGAGCCGTCGTCTCCTCGTTCCTCGCCTGCTCTCTCTTTGTGTCGTCGAGCTTCGCTCAGCAAACAGGGACGCCGAGAGCTCTGTTCGCTGCCGACTACCAAAAGAAAATCGCAGCCATCATCAAACCCGATCAGAGTGTCGCTTTACAATTCCCGATCGGCGATATCCACGATGCACAGCCTTTGCCGCATGGCCATTGGCTGCTCCAGACCTCCTTCCAAAACGTCATCGAGATCGACGAGAACGGCAAAGAGGTGTGGGCGTACAAGGCTGGTAAGACGGACAAGGGCGGGCCTATCGAGATTCATGCGTTCCGACGACTCCCCAATGGTCTGACGATGATCGCGGAAAGCGGTGCGGCTCGCATCATTGAGGTGGACAAAGACCTCAAGGTAGTTCACTCGATCCCATTGACCGTCCCTACCCCTGATGCCCATCGCGATACCAGACTGGTACGCCCCGCTCCCCACGGACATTATCTCGTCGCCCACGAAGCCTTAGGGCTGGTCCGCGAATACGATCGCGATGGGAAAATTGTCTGGGAATACAACGTTGGTTCGAAACTCTACTCGGCCGTTCGCCTGGCCAATGGCAACACATTGATCGGGACCGGCGATGGCCATCGTGTGATCGAAGTTACCAAGGATAAGAACATCGTGTGGGAGCTCAAGGAAAAAGAACTCCCAGGAGTTCAACTGGCCTGGATCACCATGGTCGATCGCCTCGAGAACGGGAACACTTGGATCGTCAATTGCCATGCAGGTCCAGACAACCCGCAGATCCTCGAAGTATCCCCGGATAAGAAGGTGGTTTGGTCCTTCAAGGACTTCGACCGGTTCGGCAATGCCTTGCCCGTCGCTGTCCCGTTGTCAAAATAAGCCGTCCCGTTGTCAAAATAAATCGGGTCCTCGGTGCCTCGGCGCCAGATGAGTATTGCCCCCAAAACCTATGCTTTTTGTACAAGGACGACCATTCATGAAATCGTTGATCGCACTTTTCGCCTTCGCTTTTTTAGGAACCACATCGATCACTATGGCCCAGCAATCCGTCGATAATCTGAAAGCCTACCCCGCCGCGGAAAACGGAATGACCCGTCACGTGGTCCATCTCGCCGAAATGGACGACGAAGACGATTATCGCGTCGAACTGCAGATCGGCAAAACGGTGGAACTCGACGACATCAATCGCTACTTCTTTGGCGGCGGCATGGAAGAGGTGATCGTCGAAGGCTGGGGATTTCCCAAGTACGTCGTCAAGGAACTCGGCCCCTTGGCGGGAACCCGGATCGGTGTTGACCCGAATGCTCCCAAGGTCAAACGCTTTGTGCGACTCGGCGGCGAACCGAAACTGCTCAGGTACAACAGCAAACTACCATTGGTGATCTATGTGCCAACCGGTACCGAAGTCCGCTACCGCGTTTGGAAAGCAGAGAATGAAACAGCAGAAGTCCCCAAGGGATAATGATTAGAGACCGGGCAGCCGATCGACTCGGCAACTCGCAGTTAAAGAAAGAAGCGGCGTTAAATCGCCGCTTCTCTCTTTGTCGCCGTTCAAACCCGAACATAATCTCGGTCGCTAAGCGTTCCTTCGACGCCGAAGTCGCTTGCCAATAACCACGCTACCGAAAAGTACGCCTGCAACCAAACAACTAGCGGGTTCTGGTACCGGGGCAGGCACAAACGTTACGATTGTGTCAAATTTTGAATATGCTTTTCCCTGGGAAGGAGAGTTCAATTCCTTCGTCGAAACGTAGGACATAAACTCTATAGTCGACTCACCTCCGTTAATCACCGACTCGTTTTTGAGTGCATTTAGAAACCATGGGGACACACCTGCGATAGATGTCGTATTATCCTCAGCTAGCATGTCGGCACCATACGCATCTGCAAAGCTTAGGAAGCCACCAGACAACTGCGCCGCAGACGAAAAACTCAGCTTAACACTCGTTACTACTTCTAGCCAAATACTTCGGCTTGAGCTAAATGAGCCACTTCCCAAATACTGCAGGTCCGCCTCTTGCGAAAAAACAAGATTGAAAGTGTCTGGATAGTCGTCTGGGTCTAGGGGGGTGACCGTCGCGTCGACTGCTTTACCCAAAACTTTTATGCCGGATTCGTTACTCTCGTACGAATCGGTAATTAAATCGATCCCGCCATACGCCCTTATCCTAGTTTCGCTCGAAACAACTGAAACTACAAAGCCAGCGTAACTGAGCGGCGTCAACCAAGAAAAAACCAAAACGAACAATGCTGACGACACCATCATCTTTACAACGAGCACTCCGCATCTGGTCGACACAGCAAACTTCCTCTTGAGTTGTTTTTCTTGACGGGGCGAGGTCCACACGATACCCGAACGAAACTCAAATGCAAGATTTTTTTTACGCTTCGACGATGGTATCACCGCAGGTTATTTAAGCCTCAACCGGATGAATACTTGGTGATCTTCCGGCATTGATTTCGGCTATACTGGGTAGGCACCCTCCTTCACTCCAACCACCGTGGAATCGACCTCCCGTCGGTGCCGAAGCTCACGATGCACACGATGCTACCCAACTTTTGGACTTCCACCCTCCACGCCCCACTATTGGGACTCCTCCTCTCTTGGCTGATATCTACCCCAAGCCCAGGCCAGGAGCCCTTCGACTTTGCACACCGAGTCGTCCCCATTTTGAAAAAGCATTGCGTGGAATGCCATGCTGGAGACCAAAAGAAGGGTGGCTTCTCGCTGAACTCGAGGGAAACGCTCCTCGCAGGTGGTGAATCGGGCGAGGAAATACTACCCGCCAATTCGGCCTCCAGCGAACTTCTTGCACGGGTCACCTCGTCCGACAAAGACTTGCGCATGCCCCCCGAAGGTGTGGGCCTGAGCGACTCGGAAATCGCTACCCTTCGCGAGTGGGCCCAATCGGGGTTCCCATGGGAAGCCGGCTTCACCTTTGGCCCCCGAGGCTACGAACCTCCCCTCCAACCACGTCGACCGGAACTTCCCCCAGCTCACACTCCAACTCGCACCCATCCGATCGACCGATTCCTGGACGCCGACCGGGCCACGCATGGACTCGACCCATTGCCCGCCGTCAACGACTCCGATCTCGTGCGCCGCCTCTACCTCGACTTGGTCGGCTTGCTCCCAACCCCCGAGCAAACCCACGAATACCTCAGCGACACCTCTCCCGATAAACGCGATCGCTTGATCCGAGCCTTGCTAGCACGCGACATGGAGTATACCGAGCATTGGCTCACGTTCTGGAACGACTTGCTTCGCAACGATTACTCCGGCACCGGTTTCATCACCGGTGGACGCACCCAGATTTCCAAATGGCTCTACGATGCATTGATGGCGAACAAACCCTACGATGCCATGGCTCGAGAGTTGATCGCACCTCCCAATGGAGAGAGCGCGGGGTTCGCCAACGGGATCCGTTGGCGCGGCGAAGTCAGCGCGGGACAAACGGTGGAGATCCAATTCGCGCAGAGCGTGGGCCAAGCGTTCCTCGGGATCAACTTGAAATGCGCCTCGTGCCACGACAGCTTTATCGATCGCTGGACTCTCAAAGATGCGTATGGGCTCGCCGCGGTCTACTCCAACACTCCTCTAAAAATTCATCGCTGCGACAAACCTACCGGCCAAATAGCCAAAGCCGGATGGCTGTTCCCCGAGTTGGGAGATATCAGTCCTGATGCTCCGCAACCAGAACGGTTGCAACAACTCGCTGGCCTAATGACCCATCCGCAAAATGGCCGGTTCGCCCGTACCATCGTGAACCGATTGTGGCACCGAATGATGGGATACGGCATCGTCCATCCCACCGATGCGATGCAGAGCCAACCTTGGAACGAAGACCTATTGGATTACTTGGCCGTCGATTTCGTCGACCATCGCTACGATTTGAAAGAAGTGTTGTTCACCATCGCTTCATCCGAAGCGTACCGCGCTCGCACCGAGAGATTGCAGGAAAAAGAAACCAACGAAGCGTACACCTACCAAGGCCCACGCGCACGCCGGATGACCGCGGAGCAATTCGTCGATGCTGTTTGGCAACTCACCGGCGCCGCGCCCACGAAATTCGATGCTCCCATCGTGCGAGGCAAACCGCTTGCTACCAATCCTGCGGCTTCCAACAACATTGCCCCCATGGGCAAGTGGATCTGGTCGGAAACAGCCAAAGCGGGTGGTGGACCACCGGCGGGCGAAAAGATCACCTTCCGACAAACGTTCCAGTTGGACCAAATTCCCGCCAAGGCCTTCGGTGTGATCACGTGCGATAACGAGTACCGACTTTGGATCAATCAGCGCCTGGTTGCCGAAGACCCGAATTGGGAAAGCCTTGAGGAGTTCAATGCCAAAGAGTTCCTGCGACTTGGGGAGAATGAAGTATTGATCGTCGGAACCAACGGCGGGAACGGTCCGAATCCCGCCGCGCTTTACTTCGAAATGAAGCTCTTGGAAAACGAGAAAACAACGTCCATTGCATCGTCGACTGATTGGAATTATTCAACCACTCTCCCAGATTCGAACGGAAAGCTTCCTGGCACCGTCGACGATTGGAAAAGCGTCGTCGTCGCCAATGGACCATGGGGCGCACGGCTCCAAAACGAAATCGCTACGGGACTATCTGGAAATAGTCACAACGGTTCGATGGTGCGGGCATCGTTGGTCAAAGCCGACTTTCTCATGAGAAGTCTCGGCCGGCCTAACCGCGATCAAATCGTCAGCATGCGGCCGACCGAATTGACAACCCTCGAAGCCATGGATCTGTCCAATGGCCAGACACTGGCCGAGTGGTTGCAGCGGGGCGCCTCGCGCTGGCATCAGCAACTTCCAAACGAAGGAAATTCAACGTCAAGCCAGGAGTTGGTCGATAAACTTTTCCTGTTCGCCCTAAGCCGATATCCTAGTCCAGAAGAACGAACGACTATCAGTTCCATGATTGGCCCGACGCTCGAAGTCCCCGAATTGGAAGATATCCTTTGGTCGGTGATCATGCTTCCCGAATTCCAATACATCCGCTAGTTTCCTCCCCCTCGAACTTAACTCCCACGGTCTTACTCTCCCCTCGGCATTGGCCCCTCGGCATTAACCCCTCGGCATTGGCCCCACGGCCACCAACCCTTTCGTACGGAATCGATCCGATGATGCAACACTTCGAAGTGGATCCTAACGCTCCCAAGTCGTACGCGCGGCGAGAGTTCCTAAAGCACTTATCGCTCGCGGCAACAACAACCCTTGGCATGGGTGCGCCGAGACTACTGCACGCCATGCCTGATGGCACCAAGATCATCGCACCCGCCGCAAAAGCGGACGCGATCATTGTTCTATGGATGGGTGGCGGCATGGGCGCACCCGACACGTTCGACCCGAAGTACTACGAACCCTTCGAAGTTGGCAAACCTGTCGCCCAAGTGCTTAGCACTTTCCCATCGATCCGTACGGCAGTTGACAATATCGAGATCAGTGAAGGACTCGAGAACGTGGCGAAGGTCATGGATCGAGCGACGCTGGTCCGCTCCCACATCCAACCCGACCTGGGCAGCATCCTTCACTCGCGCCACCAGTACCATTGGCATACAGGATACGTTCCACCGCAGACTGTCGCATGCCCCCACATCGGTTCCTGGGTTGCTAAAGTCCTCGGCCCCAACAACCCGGTGATTCCACCCTTCATCAACATCGGACAGCGGCTCGAAGGCGTTGGCGAACAAGAAGAACTCAAAGCGTTCACAACGGCTGGCTTTTTCGGTAGCGAATACGCGCCGATGAATCTGCCCTTCCCCGAAGAAGCTGCGATCTCTGTTCGACCTCCTAAAGGGATGGAACTGCCTCGATTCCAGAATCGACATCGCTTCTATCGCAAGCTCGCCGACGCCCATCCGGATCGGGAACACATGAGCGACTTCCAACGGGATTCCATGATCCGCTCGATGGAGGGAGCCTACCGATTGCTCGAATCCAAGGAACGCGAAGCCTTTGATATCTCTCTCGAACCTAAAGAAAGCTACGAAAAATACGATACGGGACGATTTGGACGAGGCTGCTTGCTGGCTCGCCGATTGGTGGAAGCAGGTGCTCGCTATGTCGAAGTCACCACCGAGTACGTCCCCTTCCTGCATTGGGACACCCATGCCGATGGTCATACGACACTTCGACGGATGAAGTCCGAGATCGATCGGCCCATCGCGCAATTGATTCTCGACCTCGAATCCAGTGGATTGCTCGATCGAACGCTCGTCGTCCTAGCAAGCGAGTTCAGTCGCGACATGATCATGGAAGGACAGCCCGGTTCGAACGCAGCAGACCAAGCTGAAAAGGTCGACAAGATGACCGAAATGAAGCACTATGGCCTGCACCGACATTTCACCGCTGGTTCCAGCGTGGTTATGTGGGGTGGTGGTGTGAAGAAAGGATTCCTCTACGGTAAAACATCCCCCGAACGGCCATGCATCGCGATCGAGAACCCGATCACCGTCACCGACCTGCATGCGACATTGCTGACGGCCTTGGGTGTCAGCCCTAAAACCGTCTTCGATGTTGAGCGACGACCGTTTTATGTCACCGAAGATGGTAAAGGCGAACCGCGGATGGAACTCTTTGCGTAGTCAAACAGGTCAAGAAGTATTCTCTGCCAACGATAGTCTTCAGGCAGCGACAACTCACTGTTCACATCCAATCGATCGGGGGTCGATCTGTCAATTCTTGCGAGCCGCAAGAATCGCTTGACGTCGACTCTCAATTGTCTCTCCAATCTCCGCTGCGAGACTTGGCGATTGGTTCAGTAAGGCATCCATCGCCTTGTCCTCAAAAATCATGACCGACACGTCTGTGTTCGCTCGAATGTGCACATCATCACCCGTCGAACCGGCGGTCAAATGGCTTCCGAAACACTCTCCAGCATGAATGTCCCCAATGCGAACAAGCTCACCGGTAGCATTCGTGGCTAGCATCGAAGCCGACCCGCTCAGGATAAGACCCACTCCATCGAAACGACTCACAGGCGTATGGAGCATTTCCTCTGCGGCGTAATCGACGATTCGCTGCCCCGTATTGTTATCTTCTGCCACAGCAGGCAAGTATCTCGGTTGGGTTCGAAGGAGCTCACGTGGTGTTGGCGGGTCTGGATTTGGAGATTCGCTAGGACTGTATTCCATTTGGATGGGATAGGGGATCGTCAGCCCCCCACGTTTCGCGGCATACCACAATCGGGTCATGATCCGATCGCGCGTGACAGCGAGATCTTCTTGCCGAGCTACGGAAAAAATCAATCGGTAGATCACGGAAAAATCGGCGTAATTCACCGTCCGGACTGCCGGAGCCGGATCTGATAAAACACCAGGAGTGGATGTGAGCAGCTCGAACATCAGTTCCTTGACCCGATTTGGCGGATCGTTGTACCCAAACCCAACTTCGATCACTTCGGTACGAACGAATGTTGGACGTGAAAGATTGCTGAAGGCGCCCTTGTACAGCGAGACGTTGGGGACAACTCGCAACTCGCGAGTTGGCGTTTCGATATGTACCGAACGCCAATTGATTTCGATCACCTTACCTGTCACTCCATCGGCCGTAACCCAATCTCCGACATTGAGAGGGCGTTCGAAGAGGAGCATCAACCCGGAGACAATGTTGCCGAGCGGCTCTTGAAGAGCCAATCCGATTACGACCGATCCTACCCCGAGCGCCGTTAATGCACCTTGGAGTTCCCCACCCCAAACTTTGTGGAAGATCACCATGGCACCAACGGCAACCAATCCAGCTCGCGTCAAATCACGGAATAGTTTGGGAACTCTTTCCCGCCACGTATTCTGCGATGCCAACCCAAAGACCAAGTCATTAACGATGCCCAAAAGGGCATAGAGCAAAACGATCCAAAACGCGGTTTCTGCGACACGGACTAAGGTCCCGCCAGGTGGTGCTTCTACGACGTATACGATGAAGACAACAATGGCCAATGCTGGAACCACGAAATTTCGAAACGTTCGCAGAGTCCGAGCCAACGGGTTTCCGCGTCGCTCCAACGCAGAGATCCATTCGTTGAGGAAAAGCAAAATCAATGGAAAGCCAAGCGCCAGACTGATCGCAGGCCATACATTGAGTGATTTCGAAGTGAGAAAATCGTTCATGATGGTGTTATCGAGCTAACCCGTTTTTGATCCAGTGCCAATCACGCATTCACGCGCCACGCATCGATGGGTGGCTTGCCCGAAACCTCAATTCGAAACGGCCCCTCAAAGGAAACTTGGTCACCCATCCGCTCTCGCACGTTCGATGTAACTCGAATCTGCGAATCGACACTTCCTGCCGCTAGCTTCTTTGCAATGGTGACGGTATCCCCCCACAAGTCGTAAAGGAATTTACGGCGACCGACGACACCTCCTACAACAGGTCCAGAATTGACGCCTACCAGAATGTTCAGCTCTGCTCGAAACTCCCGATTGAACATCGATACGATTCGCGAGATTTCCTGCGCGAACTGGATAATCCGCCGCACATGGTCGGGCCGGTTGACGGAGAGACCGCAGACAGCGAGATACGCGCCTCCGATCGTCTTTACTTTCTCGATCCCGTGCTTCTCGGCAGCTTCATCAAACGCAGCGATCAGATCTCCGAGTACCGAGAGAGCCTTCGTTTCACCGACACCGCTACTGAACTCCTCCAAACCTATCAACTCTGCAAACAGCACAGACACATCCGAGAACTGGCGACTCGCACGTTCATCCCCTTCTTTTCGTTGCTCGACTGCCGATGCTGGCAGGATACTCAAAAGCAACTCTTGGTTCTCGCGGACTTGATCTTCCAATTTAGATGTTTGTGACTTGATGCTGTCGGCCATCTCATTGAAGACGCGCCCCAACTCTCCAAATTCGTCTTTTGATTTGATGTTGACGCGCACGCCTGTATCACCGGCCCCTAACCTTTTGGCTCCCTCGGTCAGTAGACGCAAAGGACGCGTCAACAAGCTCGAACAAACCAGAGCCAGCAGCGAAACCAACAATGCCATGCCGCTTGCGACAATGATTACCTTGCGTCCAAACTCATGGATCGGGGCATATGCTTCGTCGATATCCTTCTCTGCCAAAACAGCCCAACGCAGCGAGTCCAATTCGATCGGCCCATAGGCGCTCAACACTCGTTTCCCGCGAGAGTCGACAACTTCTCGGATCCCCGATTTACCGCGTAAGGCCAGTTCTACACTCTCTGTCGTGACTGGCAGAACACCGATGGTGCTTCCTTGCTTTTCAATTTGGTCGCAGATACTTGGACTCAAACCATTGTCGCGAAGTGTTTTGAGGTATGCCGCTGAGTCCTCAATCAAAAAGCGATTGCGACTACGCATGGTCTTGTCTGGACCAACTGCATAGCACTCGCCTGTCGCACCAAGCCCCTCCTGCGTCCACTGGAAATTGCCAGTGAGCACCTGATTGAAACCGTCGACAGGAAATTGCAGAACGAGAATGCCCACCATCTTGGGGCCATCGAAAATCGGGCTCATCACAAAGGCCATGTATTTGCCTAGGCTCGGACGATACGATTCGAAATCAGCAATCTTGAAACTATCGCGATCTTTGGCCAATCGCATTGCACGTACCGCGGTAGCGAGCTTCGTATTTGAGTATGGACCATCTTCGAGGTTGGTCGCGAACTCGGTCGTTTTCAGGTAACTGTAAACCACGTCGAGACTATTCGCATCGATGAGCAACAAGTCATCAAATCCGAAGATTTGCACCGCGCGAGAAAATTTCTTGTGAAGTTCATTGTGCACGCTGCGATACCCAGATTGGTCATCGATCGCATCTTCGAGCAGCTGCTTCTGTTCGTAAGGGTGAGGGTTTGAAGCGATGTAATGGGACTGGAGGTACTGTGCTGCGGATGTCCCCGGAAGGTAGCTTTCCAACACGGGCTTACCATCGATTCTCTTTGCCAATTCCGGCAAAAACTCCTCCTGATAAAAACGGACCAGCCGATCCGACTCCGCCTTGCTGACCGACTTGCTATTAATCTCCTGGAACGCCTCCGAGAAGAGCTTAACGCCGTCGATCGCGATACGACTGTCCGACATCGAAATGACTTGATCGCGCAATGACTCCAATCTCGTCCGAAGCGTAGTGGATTTGGATACCTGCATCCCCTGCAACTGGTTCTCCACCGATTGCCGTATTGCGGATTCTCCAGAAACGTAACCGATCCATCCCATCAATGCGATTGAGGCAAGGCTCACCGCCAGGAGGATCAAAATCATTTTCGACTGAATACTTAGTCGGCTCAGGCCCATCATGCAGCAGTACCTTGAAACACCCTATCGCCACCAAAACTACATCAATACCATGCACCGTTCTCGTCAACTGCGGAGGCACCCTAGGGACTCCCCCACTTCGGTCTGCCAATAATAACCTGCCCAGTCGGAAAAGTCGGATTTTTTGCCTTGAGCCGCCCAGGATTCCCAGACGAACCCCGCCGGCCCGTCCGATTGAAACGGATGATTCAGCCTCTACGGGATGGCTCCCCCCTCAACCGGGAAAGATTGAGCTGTAAAACGATACAAATCGTTACAACATGGACTCGGTGGCAACCAGTACTATTTTCAGCATGAAAGATCCACGAGGCTTCTAACTTCCGATCGCCATGGATCTTAGTCAGCTTGTCATCCAGGACTTCTGAGAAATTACCATGGTTCGAATTGTTCTTCTCGCGATTGCTATCGGCTCGATGCTCGTTGCAGGATATTTCGCAGAACCTCCGCGTGATGGGGGGCCTCAAACAGCAGCAACAACGAACTCGTTATCGAAGGAGTCGTTCTCATCAGTCGGTACACCGATGTTGATGAGTCCTCATTCCAACCCAATAGGCATCTACCAAGGGATGGTTTTTGTTGCGAACACACCCGCAAACACCCTCGATGTTTTCGAATCCGATTCGCGTACGCTGATCGATCGGATCCCAGTAGGGATTCAGCCAGTTGGAGTTGCCATTCGCCCCGATGGAAAAGAAATCTGGGTCGCCAACCATGTCTCTGATTCGGTCAGCGTGATTGATAACGACTCCACTAGCAAGACGTTTCGAGAAGTTGTAGCAACTATTCAAGAATTAGATGCTGCGTCTCGTTCAACACGTTTCGACGAACCGGTCGCGATCGCCTTTGCAAGCAATGAGAAAGCTTATGTTTCCCTTTCCTCGGAAAACAAGATCGCGGTCGTGAACGTGGACACGCGTCGTGTCGAGAATCGACTTAATATTCGAGCACAGGATCCTCGGGCTATCACCGTTCGAAATGGACATCTCTATGTGTTGCCCTTCGAATCGAACAACCAAACGCAGCTATCGGGAGGCACCGGAAAACTCGATGGAGAACTCGCCACGTTTGATGCCGTTGAGCACTCGATTTCCAACAATAACGTCCTCTCACTCGGCGCGGTAGTGGATATCGTCAAACACCCGAAGGTTCCAGACCGAGACCTCTTTATTTTCGATACTCGCACCGACAAACTTGTCGAGACCGTGAGTTCCTTGGGAACATTGCTCTACGGGCTCGCTGTCGATTCCAAAGGTACCGTTTTCATCGCACAAACCGATGCGAGGAATGATATCAATGGAAAAGCAGGGACCAAGAAACATGGCCTCGCCGAACTTCAAAATCGTCCGTTCCTAAATCGTATAACGCGGGTGGATTTTCCCGAGAATGCCGAAGCGAAAACCGATTTTATCGACCTCGAACCGCTTCCTCCTTCTCACCCTGTTCCTGGGAACGCTTATGCAACCCCGTTCGCAATCCAAGTCACCGATGATGATTCGATTCTCATCGTGACGGCATCCGGGTCGGACAAACTTTTCACGGTGGATGCGAAAACAGGGCAAGTACTCAGCCAAACGCAGGTAGGTGCAGTACCTGAAGGGGTTGCTATCGAGTCCCGAGAAGGTCGCGCAACCAACGCATGGGTCTTGAACGCAGCATCAAATACGGTATCGGTTGTTGATGTTTCCAACCCCAAGAATATCGCCGCAGTCACCCACATACCGCTCGAGGATCCGACCCACCCGACCGTTAAGCGGGGTCGTATTGCCTTCAGTACCGCTCGAGCATCGACAACTGGTACTTTCTCATGCGCAAGTTGCCATCCAGACGGCCATACCGATCAACTTCTTTGGGTGTTGAATACCCCCATTGTTACCGGTGGGGACCAAATCATGCCGCGGTCTACGATGCCGGTGCGAGGACTGAGAGACACCGCCCCCTTTCACTGGGATGGAGTTCCTGGGGATCCATACGGTGATATCAACAGCGCCAGCGTTCACAAGGGTGTGGCACCCAACAGCGATATCGATCGACCGGAAAGCAGTGCACGGCACTTGATCGATGGAGGACTAGCTTCGACCATGTCGATGCCAGGCGATGATTACCTCAATGACGAAGGGAAGGCAGGGCGTCTCTCCGCATCGGAACGTGATGACATGTCGGTTTTTCTGCTGAACGTGCCATACCCACCGGCTCAACGACGCGCCTATTCGAACGAGCTTTCGAGCAAAGCTACCGAAGGTTTCCGGCTCTTTCATATCGATGGAGATCTAGACCCGAGTAAACCCGCTCCTAACGTCTGTGGAGATTGTCATCGGATGCCATTTTGGGTGAGCACCAACACACCCGGTACCGGGATGGACACACCCACATGGCGAGGTGCATACGACCGCTGGTTGATTTTGCCGCAAGGACGATTGAACATCATCGATTTCGATTTCTATCGTGATGTTGCTGAAAAAGGCACCCCGGAAAGAAACGTCTGGCAGTTTTCCTGGGCGGGACGCGCTCGTTTCGATCCGGTTTGGGACATGGTTCTCGAAGGATGCACTGGGTTCCCAGGTGCTTACGCCCGTCAAGTAACCATGAACCGCGAATCCGCCTCGGATAGCTTGAGCTTAGATCTGCTCCAATGCCTCGAGGCAAGCGCAACCGAAGAATCGATCGACTTGGTAGTGCACGGCGTGTTCCTCGAGGGATCATCTGCGAGGAGAGCAGCTCTGAAGTTTGTGCCCAGCGACGATAAAGATCTCCGCGGACAGGGCACCCAGCAGCAAGCGAGTTACTACGCGGAATTGACGAAAGATCACGAGCCGACTCGCGATGCCCAAGGGACTTCGCGTCGTTATTCGACTGAAGAACTGCTGAAAATCGCGCGTGAAGGTAAATTCATCGGCACGTTCACTGGCAATCTCGGACGCTTCGTCGACGCAGATAATCCGCAGCCAGCGCTCTGGACATTGGGCCCCATCGAAAAACAACGTGGGCATCAAATCTTTCCAACCATTTCCCAAAAGAACACTCAACTGAGGCTGAGCGCTCGTCATCTACGTGAGAACCCCATCCTATTGGTTGACGGCCATCGCGTCCTCGGTTCCACACGAATCGAAGGCCAAACGCTGGAGGTGGAGTTCTCGCAACTACCGCCTGTAGGAATGCATTTCCTACAGCTCCAAAATCGCGATGGCTTGATAAGCAACGATTTCATCTTCCATGTGGCCGACCCGAAAGCGATCATTGCGAAAACCGATTCAAAGATTCTCGGCGAGATTATCCGCGCTAATCATATGGAACGACTCCTCGGCGAATGGGTCGATATCGCGACGAAAGGAGAGACCCTGAAACTGACGTACTCCTGGAAAATCCAGGAACGTGTCATCGAAGCAACCTCGAAGCAGCCAGACAACCAATCAGTCGCTTTGATCAGTTTTGACGCTGGTTCCGAGAAAGTCACACACATCGGTAGCGATCAGAATGGATCCAGCGTGTCCGGAGATTGGGTTGCAGATGCATCCGGGGATGCCCTCTTGAGCATCGTCGTAACGAACGCTAATCGTGAGAAAGGATCCATGCAGTTTCGTTTCCATTTCATCGACGACGATCACATCGAAATCACGGTACTGTCCACTCCGAACGCAACCATCGTGCTAGAGCGAGCAAAAAATCCTTAGAGCGACAACGGCATCACCATGAATCGATCAGGTCAATTGCCTCTCCCTTAATCGACGCCGTGCGTTGTTCGATTGCAATGGGTCTCGTTGGACTCACCATGAACGACACCTACCCCTTCGTATAAACCCGACACGCCAAGCATTCGTGGTCGTCGAAATCATTCCCTACCGCGCTGCAGTTGCACTGCGTAGGCATGCATGGGGTCCGCCCGTAAACTGCGATCGGATTGAAGCGCGACGATATTTTATTCACTCGCGTTATTTCATTCACTTGCATTCTGGTTTAGCTACAAGACCAATTTCCCCCGGCAATCGCATGCTTCGACAGCGATCATACCCAGTCGTTTGCACCCTGGGGAATCGAGATACGCCACCCAAAAAACACAACTTGAAACAGCCCCTCTCCCTGCGGGTTTTCTGCCCAATTGAATAAAAAAACGTTCATATTAAGACCCTTACGCACCTCCATGGCAAACGTGAGCTAGGGTTCCTCTTGCAAACAAAATTCAATGACTCAACAGCGAGAGACTCCGTTCATGAAGTTCAAAACTAGCCTGCTCTGCTCAGCTTTTGCCGTACTTGTTGCCCTTCCAATCAGCATTTTTGCCCAAGGACCAGGGGGCGGTGGCGGCGGCCCAGGAGGAGGCGGAGCGGGTGGTAATCGTGGAGGTGGACTCGGTGGTGGCGGCCCCAGCGGCGGACTTGGCGGCGGCAATAGTACTCGGTCCGTATTCGGACCTCGCTCAGGAGGCGGCGGACTCAGCGGTGGCGGACTCAGCGGTGGCGGCAATGGTGGCTCAGGAGCATCCAAGCAGCATGCACCACCCCCAAAAGCTGCGGGTGGGCCGAGTGGCAAGGGCGGCCCAGCTGGAAAGGGAGCACCTGGGGCAAAGGGTGGTCCCAACGTCTCAGGTGGAAGCCCACCTAATAATGGACGACCAGGTGGCCCTGGAGCTGACGGAGTGAAAGGAAATAACAGTCGCGCTCAAACAGGACCGAAGAATGGTCCGAACAACGCATCCAGTCCTGATCGCGCTCCGTCCCGAGATAATCAACAAGCCAGCAACAATCAGCGATCCAATAACTCGAACCGAGCGAACCCGAGACCTGGTGATGGCCTTCGAGCACAAGCGGGAGCGAATGCACGAGGGGCGAATTCCTTTGGACGCGGTTCTGTGGGTCCAGGCGCATTCGGATTCAATCAAGCCGGACCTGGCCAAGCCGGACCTGGCCAATCAGGTCCCAACGGCGGAAATCCATTCGGTCCAAACGCAGGCAATCCAAACGGTGGCATTCCAAACGGTGGCAATCCGAATGCCGGCAGTCCAAATGCGGGCAATGCGAATCCTGGTCTTAATGGCAACAATGGCCAAAAACTGGTCAATCAAAATGGGTCCGAAGGTCCAGGAAATCCTGGAAACCTCAAGCAACAGATCCAAGGCGATCGCAAGGAGATCGGTCAGGATCGCCAAGAATTGCAGTCGGATCGCAAAACAATCGCGGAGGATCGCAAAGCATTGGCAAAAAGTCTAGAGTCAGGGAATCTGGAACAAGCGAAATTAGATTTGGCGAAGCTCCGAGCGGATCAACAGGAGTTCCAATCGGATCGACAAGAACTTCGCAATGACGAGAAGGAATTACAGCAAGACAAACAAGAGCTTCAACGAAACGCACCGCCTCGCAATCCACCACCTAAAGAAGCCGGACAAAACCGTTACCGGAATGGTCCTCCTCCGCCCCCAAATCGTCCACAAGGACCTCCGGGCAACGGACCGCGCCCTGGTAACGGAACCGCAGCAGGAGGCGGCACGAAAACACCGGTAGCCTCAAACTAATCACACACATTGATACTCCCTAGAACCGCAGCCCTTCCTGCGGATCATGTACCCGTCGATTGATCCCGACGGGTACTTTTTTTCCATTTCCCCCTTCACTTTAGTGGCTAGTTTTGATTTGCGTCGGTTTTGCGACGCTGTGCTCGCGATCCCTGAAACGATGCTCGTGCTCTTCTTTGCAAGCAGCTTGTGATCGTATTTCTGGTTCAGGCCCGAACTTCTTCTCCGCGGTGAGATGCTATCCGAGCATCCGAGCATCCGAGCACGAGCACGAGCACGAGCACGAGCACGAGTACGAGTACGAAGAGCCATCCGAATCGCGATCGTAATGGACAATGTTTTTCCTGAGCATCCTTTTTTCAATGCTACGCGGTTTCACATCTTGAGCTGATTTACTTTCCTGACGATTTACGGCGGCGGCGTATGGCAAAATACGACACGCAGACCAAGGCGACCAAATCCAATGGTATCGGTATGCTTCGGGGAACCATGACCGTATTCACTTGTTGGTACTCAGTACCCTTTGGATCAAAGTCAAACCAAAGGTCTTCACTTCCCGAGGGCCATGTATTGTCATCGAGTGCGGTTAACCACATTGGCTCTGTGAAGTCCTCTTGGGAAATCGCACCTTGCAACAAACCTAGTAGCTTCCCTTTCGCAATTGGCTTTGAATAACGCACCACCGACTTGCTCGCCCAAGGCGTCGCGTGGGCGCCTTCCCCGAGACTCCCTTCCGCCTTGCCGGGGCCAATCACAAAGGCACGCAGCGTATTTCCCCGGCCTTCGTTGAGATCGACGTGCTGGTCGCTTGGAACCCGGTATGGAAACACGGGTCGATCCGTGCGAAACGTTATCCGTACGGCACCAACGTTCACACGAGTAGATCCTTCGGAGTACTTGAAGGCAGAAATCACCCACCCCTTCTCGATGTACGGTTTCACCCACTCCTTCATAGACTCACGCATCGAATATCCGTGATCGTTCAACCACACTTGCAACGCCCCTGCGTCATCCGCTTTAAGAATTGCAACGTCGTACCCGGCTACTTGTTTGGTTTCGAGAACGCGAACGTCGGTCGCAACGCTGGGTAATCTTCCCGTTCCAAGAACCGTCCGTTCAAGTTTGAAAGGTAGCAAAAGCCCCGGAGTGAAATCCACGCGCCATTGATTCACCCGTTGGATGATTGGTTGCACTTCCATTTCCAAGCGTAGAAAAACATACCGATCGGACTCTTCAATCTCGGGGACCGAGGGTGAGGGAACAAGAAAACCGAAGTCTTCGCCTCCTGCTTTGGCATTTCCGTCTTCGGCACCCGTTGGATCCGACTTCTCGCCCGAAACACGAAAACCTGCCTCGCGTACAAAATGCTCAATCCGGGTTCTAGGATCCCAAGTAATCAAAATCTTCTGATCGGCGATCCTTATGCTGCTTCCATCGCGAAATGCCGGGCAACATCCGTCTGCTTGAATGTCAACTCCGCGAAAAAAAATCGCAAAACACATTGCGACTGCGATGCACTTGCGGAAAACACTCATAGCCCCATCCCTTTCCATTCAACGACCCAGGAATCAAAAACGCTGTCGAAAAATATTGGTTTCGAGTATACAGAATACAATCGCAGGTATACATAGAGTTGCCTTGCACGAGTATCCAGACACTACCCAGGAATAGCCTTCTGCTGCGAAATGAAACGATGCTTATTCACCCACGATTAACCAACAATCGAACAGCAAAGTTATACATCCATTGGTTGGGCATTCTATTGATCATCCCATGGAATCTCTTCGCCAACGAAAACGGGAATCACGACGGCATTGACTCGGAACTCGTTGCTAAGCGAATTGCACTGATCTCAACGTTTAGGCAGATGTCGCCAGTTACTGCTGACTGGCAAAAAGGCATTATGGAGGCGATACGCAAAAACTACGATGGACCGGTGGAATTCGAGATCGAATACCTCGACCTTATCCACAATGACGACCCTAAGTATCTCAAAGGATGGATTGATCTACTTAGCACAAAGTATGATGAGAAACCTGCCGATGTGATCGTCCCTCTTTATTTTCCATCGCTGACATTCTTGATAACCAATCGAACAAGTGTCTTTAAAAACGTCCCCATTGTTTTCTGCTCAGTGCCCGGGTCATTTGCTAGATTTGTCGCCGAAAAATTCAAAATAACGGGCGTTGGCTTTGAATTCGACTTTGATGGCACGTACCGACTGATTGAGAAACTCCGTCCCGATACGCGACGCATCGTTTATCTTTGCGGCGTGTCTGAACAGGACATCTACCTTCGAAACGTTGCTATGACGGAGCAAAGAAAAACAAAGCGAAAATTCACTGTCGACTATTGGGAAGGACTAACGATCCCTGAAGTCCGAAAAAAACTATCTGAACTCCCAAATGACACTTCGGTAATCGTGCTATCGATGGACAAAGATCGACTCGGAAACCATTACACCACCTACGAATTCGTCCAAGGTGTCGCCGATGCATCGGCCGCTCCGATCTACTCGCTGTACGACACGCTTCTAGGAAGTGGTGTTGTCGGTGGAAGTATGGTCTCACCTTACCGTCAAGGGAGCTTGGCGGGTGAGATAATTGCTTTGCATTTACAAGGGGCGTCCATCGAGGATATTCCAGTACGTCACCAGGATGCGCCACGAGTTGCTTTCGATATCCAATTACTGAAAAAGTACAACCTTCGAACAACAAATCTTCCAGCCGGCACCGAGTTGCTCAATCGCCAACCAACTTTATGGGAACAATATGGACGTTACGTTGCGACCATAATCGCAGTCCTCGTCTTACAGTCACTCATTATTGTGAGCTTATTGGTCAATCGAACGAAGAGGCTTAATGCAGAAAAAGAGGCCCGAATGCTCGCTGGGAAAATCCTATCTTCGATCGAGGACGAGCGACGCTATCTCGCCAGAGAACTGCATGATGATGTCTCTCAAAGATTGGCTGCCACTGCCATCGCTACAGGGAACCTTGAAAACAAGACCCCAGATAACGACCAATTGAAGCCAGCATTGATGAAACTCAAACAGCAACTCATCTCGATTTGCGATGATCTTCATCACATGTCTCACCGCATGCATCCTTCATCACTTGATGATATTGGATTACCCGAAGCATTGCGATCCGAATGCCTCAGCTTGGGCGAACGCTCGGGAGTAACTATCGAGTATTCCGTTCAGGAACCGCTCGACCCCATCCCCAACGATGCATCGCTTTGCCTTTACCGCGTCGCCCAAGAGTCGCTTTGGAACTCCGCTAAACATTCCGGCAGCAAGAAGGTATCCGTCAGACTGTATTCGGATTCCGAGTTCGCTTATCTCGATATAGTGGATGACGGATGCGGCTTCGACCTCACGTCCGAAAAAATCTCAAGTGGGCTTGGTCTAGCCAGCATGAAAGAACGAATGCGGTTGGTAGCAGGCCACTTGAAATTGCAAACGTCCCCTGGGAATGGAGTTGCTGTCCAAGCCATCGTACCGATAGCATCCACGAACTCGTAATCGCAATTGGATCGGTTGTCAGATTTGGACAACACCAACGAAAAAGCACGCACTTCTCGCGAGAAATTGCGTGCTTAAATCGATTGAAAGGAGTTCGTCCGTCGCGCCGAAGTCACAGTGCCGAAGTCAGAGTGCCGAAGTCAGAGCCTAGAATTAACTTCGATCCGAATGAGGTTACTGTTTAGGCGCTTCCATGCGAACCAAATTCCATGTCTGCGTGGTATCAGCATTCATGTGGACCAATGCGGTCGATTTGTCTTTGGTCAAATTGCTGATCGCCGTCTCCATGACGACATCCTGGTTCTTCCCGTCAGCGAACTTCCAAGCAGCACGCTGGGTGGTCTTATCAACCATCCCCTGCAAAGGACGACTCGACTGGGTCGTCTCATTGTAGAAAGTGCCAGCCATGATGCCATCTTTGCTAACCGCGAGCTGGATCATGTTACCGGTATCGTGATGTAGATCGTCCTCTGCAATTGCGAAGACGCCGAGTGGCAACCACTCTTCCTTTTTCGGATCCGCAGCAGGAGGAACGGACGCCGCAATTGCACCCGCTTGCTGGTAGTAATCCGCCGCGGAAGCAGTTTGCTGATCGTTGACGTAGACATAGTTATCACGATACACAACATTGCTTCCATAATCGTACGCAACGGGATTGGACCATGCGTAGGGCAAGAACGCTCCCATGGCTGCCCATGTAGCAGGTGTCCATGCCCAACCCGCTCCGTAAGCCCCCCAACCGGCGTTCCAACGCCAAGCGGCATTGTTGCCGTAGCGGCCCCAATAGTTGTTATCGAAAGGCCGGTTGTTGACGTTCTGATACTTGTTCTGGAGCGAATTGATATTGTTGTTGCGATTCAGCTCGGTCTTGTTACCCGCGTTGATGTTCACATCACCGGTATTGACTCGGTTGTTGTTCCCGCGATCACCGGCGTTGATTCGGTCACCATTGTTGATTCCATTGCCGTTGTTGATACGGTTTCCATCGTTTCCGATGGCATTCGTGCGATCGCCGCTGTTGATTCCACCAGGACCTCGTCCAGCTCCACCGACCTCACCACCTCGACCACCCGAAGCACCCGGCAGATCAAGGAAGTTTCCAAGATCGCTCGAACTCGGACGCTTGTTCATGTCCGCTGCTGATGGCCCAAAGCCATTTGACCCAGGACCACGGCTTGCCCCACCAGGTTGGTTTGGCCGCGCGTCGCCTTGCCCTGGTCTGGAATCACCAGCACCTGCGGGTCGACCAGACTGACCAAACCCACCAGATCCTCCAGGACCAGAAAAACGATCGCCCGAAGAAACAGGTGAACCTTGCGGTCTACTCATCGATGGTGTTCCCATCGAACCACCGCCCATCGAACCACCGCTAGGTCTCGCAGCACCTCCGCCGCTAAATCCACCGCCGCCACCGCTAAATCCGCCGCCGCCACCACCAGCGCGACCACCTCCGCCGCCACCAGCTCCACCTCGTCCGCCACCTCCGCCGCCACCCCTACCCGGGGTAGCCCAAATTGGCTCGAGCAATGCCGTTTGCAGTACAACGACTGCCGAAAACACAATGAAAAAACGCTTCATGATTCTCTCTTATTTACTAGTTTGTTGTCAGTTGATGAATTTGGGATTGTGAAGGTCTCACTCGGAGTCTCGGACGAGCTTAACTGGTCCAACACTCGGCATGAGCTCTCCATCCACAACACGGCCAATCGACTTGAACTGCACACTACCTCCGTCCAATACTTCGTAGACGTTGGTGGATGCCCCTCGGCGACCATCGGGCAATACGTTCAAGGTCCGAATCGTCCATCGCGTCTCTTCTTGGCTCCATACCCCCGTTCCAAAGCCACCATCTGAATCGAACATCCAAGAACGAATCGCTTTCACACTCGGATCCCATCCGATGACCATGGATCCTTCGAACTCGACGTCGTTTTCACCCATCACTTTGAAGCTCTGAGTGAGAAAATTGTTGTTTCGCGCCCAGCGGCAGTTCACTTGAACCCGCCCGCTGTGACCCGCATCAGTCCACTTACCAACCAGCCATGACAATGGCTCGAGATGCTCGTAGTGCGATGGTGCCGATGGCTGTTCCACTTGATCCTTGGTGCTGTCGATCCTCCATCCATTGGCTGTCTTGATATGGACCGCCGTGTATGTCGTCGACTCGACACCGCTGTCCGGGCTGATAACCCGTGCAACGCCCTTTTCGACGGCAACACTCGGAGACTGGAACTCGATCTTTGGTTCCACCAACTCAAGCTTTACACCCTTGGTTCCAGCAAAATACTCCGCAAAATGCTTCTGGATCGACGCGGAACCTTGAACCCGCTCTCCTGTCTCGAGTACCAACTCTCCTCCAGGCGTCCACAACTCCGTGAGAGCCTTTGCATCACCTCGATTGAATGCAGCTACATATGCATCAATGCTCGCAGAGATTGCCCCGCGGTCTGCTTCATTCCGACTCGTCGCGTCCTGCGCCACAGCGGCCGACGCAACCCACATCACCATCATGCACCATAACAATCTTGACATACGCGTTTAACTCTTTTGCTCAGGGCCAGAAACTGAAAATCGCAGCGATTGAATGTATCAAGTCGCTGGATTCGTTGGATAAAATATTTTCTGAATCGAAGCAATTAATTTTCACACCATCCCCTAATCGATCCTTCCGCTCAAGTCACCGCAATCCCTCTCCAACGCACCACCTGCGAAACCAAGGTATTTCAACGTTGGATTTCCTGGATCAAAATCCGTTAGAATATCGTCAGTAGGACATCGCGGCGCCGTCTCTCCAACCCACCGCTCATACGACTGAAAGGTCAGAAAAAATGACACACGCAACCATCAAAGACCCAAAAGCCCTCGAAGCCCTCACTCGATCTGGGGGGTATATGGAGTACTCCAAAGCCTCCAACCCCCAAGCTGCCGGCGCGATCACACCGGTACCTATCCTCACGTTTCCCGCAAGCCTCCACGCGTCAGGCCCGTCTCGCATCCTCCCCTTGGATATCAGCAAACAATTGCAATGCGAATGCCCTGCTTCGAGTCCGAGCTTGCTCGCAAGCTTTGTCCGGATCAACGCGGGGGATTCTCTTCCGACAAGTGCCAACGCGACGTCGCAACTTTTCTATGTTCTATCTGGGAGTGGCTCAACGCGCTTCGGGGAACATGAGATCCCTTACCGTCAAGGGGACCTATTCACGCTGCCCTCCGGTCCAGATGCAATCCATACGGCAGACTCCGACTCGGTCTTCTATTGGGTCAACGACTCACCATTGCTGCAGTACCTCGGCGTGACGCCTACGACTCCGCGTTTCCCTCCCACACTCTATATCCGCGAAGAATCGCGTGCCGCACTCGCCGAGGCTGCCTCCGACTCCATGGCAGCCAAACGAAGCCGAATCAGTGTGCTGCTCACCAATCAAGAATTCCCCCAAACGCTTACTATCACCCATGTTCTTTGGGCCATGCTCGGCATCCTACCCATCGGCGCCAATCAACTGCCCCATGCCCACAAGTCGGTAGCAGTCGACTTGATCCTCGATTGCAAACCGGGATGCTACACCCTCGTTAGCGAAAAAGCCGACGCCGATGGCAACCTTATCAACCCCATCAAAGTCCCTTGGGAGTCCGGCGGTGCGTTCATCACCCCACCCGGCTATTGGCACTCGCACCATAACGAATCGGGGGAACCGGCCTATCTGATGCCGATCCAAGACGCCGGATTGCATACCTACCTACGTACCCTTGATATCCAATTCCATCGCCTCAACGTTGTCTAATTCCCCCTCCAATTTACGTCTAATAATCCCCCGTCCAAATCAGACTATATCCGGATTGCCGCGGTCAACTTCCGTTCCAAACAACGCAATAAATGCGTTTGAGTCAGGCCTTGTTGATATCGCTTGGGCGAGGCGAAATTGAGCAATGAAAGCCTAGCGTAACGGAACCCACGAACCATCCGCGGGTTCATTTAGCACGGATACAAGGAACGTTTTTGTACGCCCAATCCCCCGGAACCAAGCCGCCACTGGAGTCGATAGCCCATGTTTTTTTCCTCGCCATGCCAGCAATTCCCTCAAATTCAATCAACGCCAGGCTCCTTTCGGAAATGGAAATGGTGCACGGGTCTCTTGGGCATCAGTCTTCTCGGGATTGGATCGGGTTCGGAACTTCGATCCGAGGACTGGCTACGGTTTCGTGGCATCAATGGATTAGGGATCGCAACTGAGACAAATTCGGTCCCGTCTGAATTTGGCGAGGCAAAGAATCTCAAATGGAAAGCACTCCTTCCTGGCCCTGGTCATTCGTGCCCGATCGTCGTCGGCGACAAAGTCTTCGTAACGTGCTGGAGTGGGTATGGCACCAACGAGGAAGGGGGCGACCTCGCCAATCTAAAACGCCACCTCGTTTGCCTCGACAAAGCTTCTGGAAAAATCCTTTGGGATCGAACCGTTCCGGCCGCACTTCCAGAGGACCAGTACTTCGGTATGTTTGCAGAGCATGGCTACGCTAGCCACACCCCCACCTCCGATGGCGAACGGGTCTACGTGTTCTTCGGAAAGTCGGGTGTCCACGCTTTCGACTTGGATGGCAATGCAATTTGGCAAGCGTCCGTAGGCGATGGGCTGGACCCCAGAAAATGGGGTTCTTCCTGCAGCCCGATCCTCGCCGGAGACCTATTGATCGTTCTCGCATCCGCCGAAAGCCAAACCTTGTTCGCGTTCGACAAGAAAACTGGCAAGGAAGTCTGGAAGAAAACCGCCGATGGATTCGCGGGTACATGGGGTACTCCGATCCTCGTTGCATCGCCCGATGGAACCGAGGACCTGGTGATCGGAGTCCCCTATGAAGTGTGGGCCTTCAACCCAGAAAACGGAAAATTCAAATGGTACTTCTCTGTCGCAGACTCCGACTCCTACTGCTCCAGCCTCATCGCCGATAAGGGAATCGTTTACTCGCTCGAAGGACGCAATGGAGGTGGATTCGCTCTGAAAGCGGGAGGTACTGGCGATGTCACTAAGACCAACCTCGTCTGGGAAAAGCCACTTCGCAACCGAATCGGAACGCCGGTACTCGTCGATGGAAAACTCTACTACTTTTCCGGGCGAATCGCTCGCTGCGTCGATGCCGCAACCGGCGAGCAAATCTTTGAAGCTCGACTGCCTCAAGCGTCCTCTTCAAATGCCCAATCCGATGCCAATCCACCTCGAGGCGGACGCGGAGGACGGCAAGGTGGTGGCGGCGGCCGCGGTGGCATGGGTGGTCAAGACTACTCATCGCCCGTGGTGGCCGATGGAAAAATTTTCTATGTCGCTCGAAATGGAGATATCCACGTCATGCAGATCGGTAGCGACTTCAAATCTCTAGCCGTCAATAGACTCACAAATGACGAAGAGGATTTCAGCGCGTCTCCCGCCGTGTCCGATGGACAACTGTTCATTCGCTCAAGCAAACACATCTACTGTGTCGGGCTATAATTCCACAACCAAGCAGACTTAGGTGTGAGGCGAGATTTCGTGCTCCCGCCAAACATCTTGGTGCTCCCGCCAAACATCTGGGTGCTCCCGCCCGCCTCCACCCGCCCTGCTTACCGTCAAGAGTTCTTGGTTGTCAGGGGAGCACCACGACGCACTGGCACCCAATGCCTCGCTCCCTTGGTGAATCCGCGCCATACCCACCCTAAGTGACTCTGCAGTTGCTTCGATAACCGCAACGAAGGCACCTCGACCCATCTCCAAAACAACTCGGATCCCAATAGGCTCGCTGCAAAGGCGAGCCACATGCTGGCAAACGCCGCAGCAGGCCCAGTGATGGCCCAATCATCGAGCAGAAACAACACCACGCCATTCACCAAGTAGTGGACCAAGAACAGGCTATACGATCGATCGCCTAGCCATTTCAACCAGCGAGGAGTCTTCCAATTGGGATAACGTACTACGCCAACCCATAGCAAGGTACCAGCACACAATGCCACAGCTAACTGGGGACGAGGCTGGAATACCCATGCAATCAATAGGCCCAAAACATAACCATAGACGACATTGGGCGAAATCCGGGAACGAATCCCCAATCCAACCAAGGCCCCCAATACAAACGAAGCCATGAAGTAAAAAACATAGCACTCGTATTCCAAACGCCCATTCCAATAAAAAGCCCCCACCAAACCTAGACTGGAGAGAAGACTCGCAAAAATCGGTAAGCCACGACGTTCATCGCGAACAAAAATTCCAATCACCCCATACAGAACTAAGAACATCAAGGAAAACTGCAGATCGATGCACAGATACCACGTCCCGGCAGCGATGTTCCCGAACCCTAAGACGTCTTGCAAGAAAAATACGGAGGCGATGATTTGCCCCAAAGTGACACTCTCCACCAGTCCCAAATCCAAACCACACATCCGAAACAGAGACGTCACGAGTAACAGTCCTGCCAGCATCACCATGCACGGGATGCCAATTCGCAGATACTTTGCAAGTAGCTTCGACGCCCCCGCATAGATACCTTGTGGCCACCCTGACATACTCACGGCCAGCGAAAAACCGCCGATCACCATGAATACCTGGACGGCATAAAGGGCGCGGTTGTATAGAAAAAACATCAACTCAGGGGCAATGAGGTCGGCAAGGTCCGACTGAGGCGCATACAGCGTGAGATGATGCCAAACGATAAAGACAGCTGCGATCCCTCGCATCGCATCGGGTAACCCATACCGTTGGGATTTGCTGCTCGGCTGCGATTCGACAACCTGCTGCGATTTCCCAAGCGGTTGCGAGGGAGCAGATATCTCTTCGCAGTTCGATAACTCAGGGATCGGACAAGGATTCAACACAGCGACACTGCAAACTCAACTTCGAAGGAATTACCCAATACGAGGTTTCCAGTTTGTGCCGAACCATCCCCTGTTTCAACAAGAATCTGCCAACCAATGGGCAGATCATGGACCAAACTCCGTGACTGCCCGAAAGAATCTCCCGCCAAACGAAATTCGGAGGCTACTTCGATCCCACAGACCGTGCCCCCGAAAAATCGATGGTGCCGGCATTTCCGCCTAAGTCATAATCGATAGTCCCCCGAACCTTGTTTCCATAAGGCCGACCTCGGTAGTCAGCCTTAATCTTAGTTCCTTGGTAACTCGTATCGATCAAGAACTTCAGCTCATTCTTTTCGACCTTGACCTCGATTCCATCGAGCTCGATCTCTGTTCCACTCTTGTATTTCCCTTTGAGCTTTTCACCTTCTTTGGAAATCACGATCTCAGGTTCCAAAACATTTGCTCCTGCATCGATTCGCATCTTCCACGTCCCAACCACGTCCTCCGGTTGAACACTTCGGGTGGCCGTCCAAGGCAAATCGCGGCTACCTTCACTGGTCGACGCATGCACATTTCCGGTCAGCGAATCACCCTTGACCGAACCCTCAAATTCCAACTTCACGTCCATCCCTTGATACATGATCTTGAATTGAAACGTGATCTTGGAACCATCCACTTTGCCATTCTCAATCTCGAGTTTACGACCGGAGGAACTTTCGTAGGTCCCCTTCAACGGCGACTCCTTCGCCCCCTTTTCGGCAGCTTCCACATTCAAACGCAACGTGTCCTTGAATGTGGTTCCGTCCAGATCATATTCCCATCTCCAAGTCCCCGATGGATCGACTTTTACATTGTTGTCTTGCGCAACACCCAAACCACCCGCGACCAATCCATACAAAACACCGACCACAACGGATGCGATATACGACAAAGTGGATCTCATGCTTCTCGACTCTCATGAATAGGCTTGAAGAGGATTGCGCCGCATGCGCGACGCACGAAATGACTCACCAGTATATCCGGTGTGGCGGTCACTTCAAACAAGCCGAAGTCATGAGGAAATCATGAAATGATGCTGCAGGAGAAATCGTCAGCCATCCACGTCAGGACCGATAGAACCCGACGAAAAGCTGCCACAAGACTCTCCGGCTAAAACCTTACCTGCTCACGCTTCCTTACGGCTTGCGTGGGACATCGATGTTTTAACGAGGAGCCACCATGTAGGAATAACTTACGTCACCATTCTTTCTGTTCGCATTTTCGCTCTCGGGCAAGTACGTCCGAACGTAGTCGGCTCTCACATTCTGCTCTCCTACCCGAACGCGGATATAGCCCGAACTGCTTTGCATTTCTCCACTCAAATACCCATACTCTTTTGCGCTGTTGGTATTCCCGGAACGCGCGTGTCCAGGCTGTGGCACCAACTGGTAGACAATCCCATCCAAGTCTTGTTTGATAAACAGATGGTCGTGCCCATGGAATACGATCGAAACACCATGTCGCACCAACAAGTCATGGATCGGCGACTCCCAACCTGGACGATTCTTCGCGAACTCATCGTCACCCGAACTACCTTTGCCACCCCACTCCCAAAATGGTGCCACTTCGACCCCACCACGACTGTTCGCAGGTGCACCACCTACGAGATGATGCAGGAACACAAATCGGTACTTCGCATCCACATTTTCAAGCGAAGCCTTCAACCAACGGTACTGCGTCTCGCCAAGCGTCCACGCCCAATTGTTTCCATCGCGAGCACGCTGCGTCGTGTAGCGGAACGGATCCAATACGATGAATTGCGCATCCCCCCACTTCCACTGGTAATAGTTTTCAGGCAACCCAATTTCTGGCTCTGTCTGCTCGCTGCCGGTATAAAATCCATCGGGAAACGGGTTGGGGAATATCCTCTTCCGAATCTTTGTCGCCCAGACATTGGTCCCGCGACTACCACCCTCACCATCGTGGTTTCCCAGAGCGAAAAACAATGCTGATGAATGGCACAAACTCCCGAGATAATACCGCTGCGCAAAATACTGCGGTTCCGACAACTCAGGTCGCGCGTACTTGCCCGTCATGAACGTATCACCCAACTCAAAATGAAAGTCAGGAGAATCGCTCAGCGCGTTCGCTAACGTTCTCAAGTACACCTCACCACTGGTGTTCTCGTCCAAGTGCGAATCGGATTGCACCGTGAATACGAAGGAACTTCCTGCGTCCCGTTGAGTATGAAATGTATACTCCTCACTCGTTTCCTCATCGCCCGATCCAACGCGATACACCAATCGATAGTAGTAGCGAGTATTCCTCTGAAGCCCATCCAGGACGAAATCATGGGGTTCCTTTTTCTTAATGCTAAAACTATCGCTTACCTCAGTCAGTTTCTCTGGCTCCAATCCATAAACTACATGGACCTGGGCACTGCGGTGGAACAAAACACGAACTGTCACACCGTGATCCGTGGGCCGTCCCAAAAGAATATTGAATAGGTGCTCCGGGACATTATTGGCAGGAGGCGGTTCGGTGTAATTCCCAAGCTTGCTCCCACCGCCACCTTGACCCCCCTGCCCGCGTTGACCTCCCTCACCGCGTTGACCTCCCTGTCCACGTTGGCCTCCCTCACCACGCTGCTGCCCTCCCTGTCCACGCTGGCTTCCTTCGCCGCGCTGCCCTCCCTCGCCGCGCTGCCCACCCTCGCCGCGCTGGCCTCCCTGACCACCGGGCCCTCGTCGCCCAGGCTCCGCATTTCCCCCTTGTCCTGACGGGCTATCGCTCGGTTTTTCGGACTGGCCGATCGAACGACTCGGAATCCCACCAAGCGATAACGCGGCCCAAACCAAGGCCATGATGTATCGCGTCCATTTTCTACGACCCATGCTTGCTCCCCGCGGAATGCTGTACTTGTCCAAAGAACCGAACTGAATCGCAATCACTCACGATCCTCCTTGCGCTTGCCTTGCCCATCACCCTTCGGCCGAGTCCCCTCGTCCCCATTTTCGCGTGGCCGCGTATAGGTCACGTTGAGATCCGCACTGTCAAGGATCGCATCTTGAATCTTCAACAAAAGATCTTCACGCGTCACTTTCGCAGTTGAAGAATCAAACTCGGGCCGCTCCGAAAGTGCATAAATGTGCACGGTATAAGTCTGCTTGGCTCCACCCGCGGAGTGCGGAGGGACATAGGCTTGGTCTTTTTTCCAAGTCGCTCCGTTCTTACCCACGCCCTTCGAGTTTTTTGCAAGGCTCGTTACCTCGGGCGGGATGTCATACAAATTCCAATATGTCTTCAATACACGATCGCGATCGATATGATCCATGACAATCGCAAAGCTCTTCGTGCCTTCCGGGGCGCCGGTCCAAACGAGTGGAAGCGTTGCTCCTGCTCCATTGCCATTAAACTCGTCCGGTAATGGATCTCCTTCCGCAACGGCAGGACTAGTCAATTGAAAAACTCCACTGCGTTTGGGCTGGATTATCAGCGGTGAGGCATTCGCTTGATTGCTCCCATCAGCCGCCCCCTTCGCGCTACCACCCCTTTCGCCGCCACCATTCTCTCTCCCACCCTTTCGATCGCCCGGTTGTGAATTGCGATCCCCCTCACGTCCAGGCTCGCCATTCTCGCGACGCCCCCCCTGCCCTTGACCTCGTTGCCCCGGACCTCCCTGCCCCTTTCCTCTCTGCTCTTGACCACCTCGACCTTCTTGGCCTTGCCCCCGGCCCTGTCCCTGTCCACGGCCTTGGCCTCCTTGACCTCCTTGGCCTCCTTGGCCTCCTTGGCCTCCTTGACCTCCTCCAGGACCGCGTTGTCGAGGCGAATATGTCTCCGAGACCATCTTGCCATCCCCGTCGACGAAATCGAAACGGACCGTCCCGTTTTCCCCGAGCTCATAATGGACGTACCGTGTCTCTCGCCCGACTTCAATCTTCAAACTGAATCTTTTGTTCTCCTTCGCCTCAAATCCAACGATCTTCGCTCCACGCAGCGGCGGCAGAGCTGGCCGGACTCCACCCGTTCGCGGCTGCGGATCGACTTGGCCATCAACCTCGGTAACTTCACCGTGAAACCCTCCATTGAGATACGGATATTCCTTGGTCGCGTGATAGTGATACCCCAACTCAGGTGTTTCATGGCCATTGAAAGCATCGAGCCCGTCCACCTTGGCACCATCCGGCTCGGTATACCCATAAATTGGATACCCGTCCAAGGCGTAAGCGATCGGTTTATCGACTCCGACAGCCTGCTGAAGGTGCATTGGAGCGATATGATAATGGTAGTCGTCGGCTCGACCACAATGGCCACCGAACTCGTCGAGTTCACCTGCTAGAAAAGTATCTGTGCGCCCATCGTTCTTAATCGGGTTGAAGATCGGGATTCCGTTGGCTGCCAATGCGATCGCCCCTCGAAAGAAATGCGATTTCGCTGACAGCGGGTTTTTAGCAACTACAGGTTGAAGAGGGATCCGCCACGCATTGCTTCCAAAATATGGCTGAGGGATCGGAACCTGCTGCTGCCATGCGGTGATACCGACCATCATCGGGTGATCTGGCATCGAGTCTGACTCTACATAAAAGAAAGAGTCATCACGGCGGTATTTGAGTTGGTTCAGTTTCGCAAATGGCTCGAAGGAATCCTCGATCTTCGCTTTGCGATCCAGCTCATCGCTGAGCGACTTCACGTATCGAACAGGCGTCGATTTCGGCGCGTTCAATGCCTGAATTTCTTTTAGCTTCTCCTCCACCCACGATTTGTCTCCACTCGACAAATCGGCCAATACCAAACTGACGACCTTGCCATCCAATCGGCTGATTTGCACACGCCCGTCCTTGAACGCAACAAAAGCTCCCCGCACCGTCTCACCCGATTTGGACACCGTCCAGCTTCTCACCGCGCGACCATCAGTTCCATGGTCATGGCCTCCATGCCCCAGGGCCGCGTTTCCCCACATCAAAACAGCACCCACGATGAACACTCGCCGTATCGCGAAACCACGCATGCATCGATCAAACCGCGCCATCATCCCACTTTCCTTTCATCCACTCACGAACGAGTCCCAAAACCCGCACCCTAGTTATTCCGAGGCTTGCGCCCCCCTGGCGGATTCCTCGGAGGATTATCGGGAACGAGATTATTGAGATTTGTGAAGTCCGGACGCTCTTTCCCATCCGGTGCCGACTTGACCACATGCCGAAACAATACAATGTTGTCGAGCGCTATATCATCGCTCCAAATAAACTTCGCTCCTTCAAAATCGAAATCGAAGAAGGTCTGCTTGGGGCCTACTTCCTCCTGGCTAAATTCCTTCGCACTCCCCCACGAACTGTCATCAAAATCAACAGCCATCCAATTCTCAGGAACCGGAACGCTCTCCACCCTAGGATTCTTGGTGTCCCGATCGATCGGTCCCCACGAAATTTTCTTGGCCTTCCACTTACCGTTGGTGACCGTTCCGTCCCCAAACTTGAGAATAAAACCCGCGTCGCCGATGTTGGTATTTGCATACTCCATCCCGGTCTTGGGATCGGCATTATCTTTAGCCATCACCGCAATGGTCATCGGGTAACTCGGCAAAATATCCACCGAGATGACGTTGTGCGGTATGAATGAAATCGAGTCCACCGCCACCAACTCGCCGTTGATGTAGAGCACAAAATTATTATCGGCGTAGATGTTCGCCTTGATGGTGTCGCTCATCTGAGGCTTGCGAACCTTACCACCTTGCGGAGACTTCGCAGGCGATTGAGACCAACAAAGGCTCGGCAACGCCAACAGCGAGGCGAAAAAGAACACGGTTAAACAAAGTCGACGCACAGGGGACTCCTTCGCCGCCCGTTATTGCGGCCCAAAAAGAACGATGGCGAAATGGAAACACGCTTCCACCCCGCCATCGTCTACTTCTGTGTTCGCCGGAAATCCTGACAAAAAATATTCGGATTTCAAGCAACCCGTGCGACCAGGGCCGATTGGCATAGACCGTTGTCAAGAAGGTCTTATTTCGTCAAAGCAAAACCGACTTTCTCAATCTTACCATTGAACGGAAAAACTCCCTTTGCTCGATAGTCAGGTGCCACGGAAGTGATCGAATCTCGCCCAATCTCAAACGGTTCCAACCCATGCCGGAATGCCGACCTAGTAATCTTTCCCTGCCCAACCAACTTTTGATTTACCAACAATTCGAGCGTGCCTGCTCCATCGCGGCTCCCATCCGGCTTAAAACGGGTCGATACGGTGACTTTACCTGGTGGCAATTTTTCAGACCCTGGAATGGTCACATCGGCAATGTCAAAGTAGGTGTAACGGAAATTAGGTTTTCCATCGTTGACGTACAACGACCAACCCGCTGAAAACGCACCCACGCAAGCGATCACGCCTTCGGCCCCTGATTCCGGAACGATGAGCTCTGCGGTAATGGTATGGCCTCTCGGGAACAATTGTGGCCCGATCGGCTCAGGCAACCATACTTGATTGCCAAAATACGTCCAACTCGTTTTCGGCTCACCCGCGATCCGCAATTTGGGATCCATGCGTTCTGAGAATCGAGGATCGAGTGGAAGCACATCGTACTTTTTCGCTTCCTCTAAAAATTTGGACTTCAGCTCTTCGAGCTTCTGAGGATTGCTTGCCGCCACGTCATTGGACTGGCTAAAGTCGTCAACGACGTTGTACAGTTCCCAAGACGCGTTGACGAACCCATCGCCGCGTCCCGCGGTTACCCACGGGAATCCATATCGACTGCATGCCATCCAACCATCGTGATAAATCGCCCGATTGGTTGCCAACTCAAAGTACTGAGTCGTCCTGCGTTCAGCAGCCTTTGCGTCATCGAACGAATACAGCATCGAAACCCCTTCCATGGGTTTTTGCGGAATACCATTGACCGACTTGGGCTCAGGGATCTTGCACGCTTCCAATATCGTAGGAACCACATCGATCACATGGTGGAACTGTGTTCGAATCTCGCCCTTAGACTTAATCCCATCCGGCCAGTGAACAATCATCGGATTGCGTGTCCCGCCAAAGTGGCTCGCTACCTGCTTGGTCCATTGGAACGGAGCATTCATCGACCACGCCCATCCAACAGGCACATGCGGTTCGCTCGTCGGCCCACCGATCTCATCGATTCGGTTGGCTGTACTCTCGAGCCCTAATTGCAATCCGATAAGACTTGCGATCTCACTAAAGGTCCCTTCAAGTCCACCTTCGGCACTGGCACCATTATCCCCCACCACATAGATCACCAACGTGTTGTCGAGTTCTCCTGATTCCCGCAAACTGTCGATCAATCGTCCGACTTCATGATCGGTGTATGCCATGTAGGCTGCGTAGTTCTCCATCAATCGCGTATACACGCGTTTGGCTTCCGGAGTCTGATCCTCCCAAGCCGGAATCTCCTTCGGACGCGAGGTCAATTTGGTCCCCTTCGGAATAACCCCAAGCGCCAATTGTGCGGCATGAGTCATCTCGCGCTGCTTGTCCCATCCATGATCAAACATGCCGCGAAACTTCTCCCGCCACTCCTTCGGAGCATGGTGGGGCGCGTGAACCCCAGAAGTGCTAAAGTAGTTGAACCAAGGCTTATCGGGGTCGGCCGCTCGAACATTACGAGTCCACGCTATTGCTTCATCGGTCATGTCGGCGGTGAAGTGATAGCCTTCCTCTGGAGTCTTGGGTTGTGGAACCCAAGTTGTGTTCCGGTAAATCGTTGGGTAGTACTGATGCGTTTCCCCTTGGTTGAAACCATAGAAGTAATCGAACCCGAGCCCCGTCGGCCATCGATCAAAGGGACCTGCAGGACTGATATCCGGCTCCGGGGTATTATGCCATTTGCCGAACATCCCCGTGGCATACCCGTTGTCTCGCAGGATCTGAGATACCAATGCTGTGCTTTTCGGAATCACCCCGGTGTAACCCGGATAACCGGTCCCCATCTCGATGATCACGCCGGTGCTGATCGAATGATGGTTCCGCCCCGCCAGCAGCGCACCGCGCGTTGGACTGCAAAGCGCGGTGGTATGGAAACGATTGTATCGCAATCCATTCTTTGCCAACTGATCCATCGAAGGAGTAGGCACAGGACCGCCATACGTGGAGCACATGCCAAAGCCGACATCATCCAGCAGGACCAACAGGACATTAGGACTACCCTTGGTCGCACTCAGGGATTTTGGATAATCCGGCACTGAGTCCTTGTAGGTTTCACCAATCTTCCCCTTAAAGACTGGATCCGCTTGAGGCAACTGCAATTGCCCTATCGCAAACGGTGCAACAAACGCACCCGATAGAATTGCAAAAATGACCCGTACTACCGATCGCACCATCGTGCCAAACTCCCACGAAGGGTAAAAGACAACTACCGATTTCGTGTCCAAAAAATGCCGTTCGATACGGCGATGAACGCTACTACCGGACCTCGATACTCACCTGTTGCAATACTCCGGAGAAGGCATTCTTACGTCCCTCGCCGTAAGCTTCGTCCACGGGCGTTCCTGTATCCACCCCGGTATCCGCAGTATCGTCGAGCGAGAAGACATTGGCATGTGTCTTGCCGATTTTTCCCTCACCGACTTTCTTGCCATCGATGAACAGTCTCGCTGTTCCCCCAGCCCCACGGCCTTTACCCGCATCATACTCGAACGCCATTTTAACGGTATGTTTTCCATCGGCCATGGCTTCGCCACCCGCGACTTGAAAAACCTCCAAGCCTAAGAAGTTGTAGGAGTACATCGGTCGGCCATGATCCACCCAAAGGGCCCAGCCACCAAATCGCCCCCCCTGCGCCAAGATCACACCATGGTTCTTGTCCCCACGGACCTCGACATCGGCGACCATATCCACCGAAGCGTTCTTCACATTGATGAAGGCGTTTTCGGCCATGTAAACCATGCCAGGATAGACCGTCAATTTGGTCCGCCCATTCATCAAATCGGGACGCCCCGCGACTTTGGGATCAAATCTCTCGATAGTTCGGTCGTCGATTGGGAGAACATGGTGCTCGATCGCTTCCTGAGTGAATAACCCCTGAAGCTCTTTCAGCTTGCCAGGATTCTCTGCCGCGAGGTTCTTGCTCATGCTAAAGTCGTCTTCGACATGATAAAGCTCCCACACATCTTGCGTCAGCGGATGCCGAGGTTCGGACTCCCACGGTGCTTTGTGGATCGTACCGGCAAGCCACCCATCGTGATACACGGCGCGATTGCCCGCCATCTCGAAATACTGTGTCTTGCGACGATCCTCAGCCTTCGGTGCATCAAAGCTATACGCCATGCTGACCCCTTCGATCGGTAATTGCTTGACCCCATTCACTTCCTTTGGAGCTGGAATCTTCGCTGCCTCGAACACCGTTGGCGCCAAATCGACGACATGATGGAATTGATCGCGCACCTGCCCCTTCGATTTAAATCCTGCCGGCCAATGGTACACAACCCCGTTCCGGGTCCCACCAAAGTTGCTAGCGATTTGCTTGGTCCAAGTAAACGGAGTGTTCCCTGCCACAGCCCAACCGGCTGCAAAGTGATTAAAGCACTCAGGGCCTCCCCATTGATCGATCTTACCGAGCATAAACTCGGTCGTTTCAGCGACACCGTTGAAGTATGTCCCTTCGTTGAACATTCCGAGCATGCCGCCTTCCGCGCTCGAACCATTGTCCCCAACCACATAAATGATCAACGTATTGTCGAGCTCGCCCATGTCGGCGATGCTCTGCACCAATCGACCTACTTCATGATCGGTATGCGATGCAAATCCAGCGAAGACCTCCATCTGCCGAGCAAACAATCGCTTTTCGTCAGCACTCAAATCGGCCCAATCTTTGATGGCTTCAGGCTTGGGCGCCAACTTGGTACCCTTGGGCACGACCCCCAACTCGATTTGGCGAGCCAACGTCTGCTCCCGCAACTTGTCCCACCCCATGTCGAATTTACCCTTGTATTTATCAATCCATTCCTTCGGCGCATGGTGAGGTGCGTGCGTCCCCCCCGTGGCAAAGTACATGAAAAAGGGCTTGTCAGGAGTCAACGACTGCTGAGCTCGCATCCACGAGATCGCTTGCGTTGTCATGTCGGTAGTAAAATGGTAGTTCTCATCATCCTCCGGCTTGCGCATCGGCGTCGTGCCATGAACAATCATCGGATCCCATTGATTGGTCTCGCCGCCGATAAATCCATAGAACTCTTCAAACCCCGAACGCGTTGGCCAACGATCAAATGGCCCACTAACACTTACTTCCCATGGCGGTGTCTCATGGTACTTGCCCCAAGCGGATGTAGAGTAGCCGTTCAACCGAAGCACTTCCGCCATGGGCGTAATACTTTGAGGGCGAATACCTGTATTTCCTGGATATGCCGTTGCTACTTCCATGATCGCTCCCGCGTTATTGCTGTGGTGGTTGTACCCAGTCAGCAATGCAGTACGCGTCGGACTGCACAAAGCGGTCGTATGGAAGCGATTGTATTTGAGGCCATTATTGGCGAGCTTTTCCAAGGTAGGCATCACACACGGGCCACCAAAGGCACTCGAATGCCCAAAACCGATATCGTCAATCAGTACGACCACGACGTTTGGTGCGCCATCAGGAGCCTTGACTTCCCAACGCGCCGGAGGTTTCGTAGTCCTAGCATCGAGTTCTTTGTAGAACGGCCGTGCCGGCTCGTGAATTGGCAAAACGCTTCGGTCGAAAGACTCCACTTTTCCCGAAGGAGTTTGACCTATCGAAAGCGGGATGAACGTAGCCCCAAAGGAAAGACCTGCATAGGCAAATGCCATTCCTCTCAAAACCGCTAAACGCATAAACAACTCCCCGCTGATGCTCTAATGAATCAAACCGACCAAGCAGCCCAAAACGTGCAACCGGTTCTCGCAACTTCGCGAGCCACCTGTTACACCTTGGCCAACACGATGTCCGAAAAACCCGTCCATTCGAAGTCACCATGAACTCGAAAAGACACGGCTCGGCCTAATTCTAGATCATTGAGCATCGATTCCGAAGAGCAACCGGTACTAAGTAATACTACCCACCAAAAATCCAAACTTTCGCAGTAACTGTCTCGACCAAGCTTCGCTAATGCTTCAACGATTCGGAAAAATGCGACTGGATCTTTGCGATCAACTGAGGCTCGGTCATCTTATCCGACGGTGTTACTTCGATTTCTAGCCCTTGGTGATATCGATTGCGCAGATGGCTTTCGAACTCAGTCTTCGCCTCGCCTGGACCTAAAATCCAAACCGAATCCACAGTTCCAATCGACTTCAAAATCTGCTCGTACATATCCATACGCTCCATCGCAGACCTCCTCTCTAACGTTTTCTCCGCCACGAAATCGTTACGGGTGTAATGATGTTCCGCCCGAGTCTCTTCAGTCGGTGGGAACGGTTCGTCAACTCCAGCATGAAATCGAATCAAATGGGGCTTTCCAGCACCTACATTGACGACATACGCATGCTTGCGATCAATCCATATCCCGACATTCTTCAACATGTTCTTTCTCCCAATTTTCATAATCCATCTCACTCAATTCGAATAAACGATCCTCTAAATCGACTCTCGTCTCGACTGCAGATTGAATGCATGCGAGATACATCTCCTCTCCACAACAGATAGGGCTATCCTCGCTGTCATCAGAGCGCAACACCCACCCGCAGACGGTGCAATGATACAAACAGACTTGGTTTTTCATGACAAACTCACTGTATTCAAAAGCATGACAAAAGAGTTGAATTCGCAAATTCGATGCACACCGCGCCTACTCGGTATATTCCAGCACTTCGATGCGGTTCATGATTTCCCATCCGATCCGATGCGACCTTACCAACTCCTGCGCCAGTTGTTTTTCGTAGTATGTGCGAACAGTACCTCGGATCAGGATGGTTCGTTCCGTCACCTCACAATGGACCCTCCGAAACTGCCGAGCGTGCAAATTGCATAGAACGGACAGGCGGATGCGTTCTTTCTTCCTGATGTGCATCGACGGTCGATTCGGATCGGCCAATTGCCGAACGAATCTCGGCCTGCTTCGAACGCCCATGATTGATGTAGTCATGATTTTCATCCGTTGGTTTCATCCAATCGAACATTGGAATAATGCTTCGAATTTTTCGTAGTCCAACAAGCACTGCAGCGGACTACCGAGTGATTGACGCAGAACTTTGGCAGCAGTCCTTAAAATCTAAGACACCCCCAACGCTTCATTGCGAGGCTGACTACTCCGCAACAAAAAGGTATTGAGGTTCATGAACTCTCGCGGCTCGAGAGCGGGCTCTTGTTCCATCTGCTGAACGAGGTTTCTCAGAAGTACGATGTTTGGATAACGTGCCGGCTCCGCGATCCAACGCCTGCCCTGCAGGGGTTTCTGAAACTCGCACAAAAGGTCCGAACCCGAGAACACGAGCACCCGGGATGGACAACAAGCGGGTTCCTCGAGAATCCAAGCCAATACGCCATCTGCTCCTCCCCAAAGGATGTCTCGCTCGAGGAACAATACATCCGGCTTGTACAGCCGCAGCGTCGTTATGCACCCCAATGCGTTCGACACTCTGACAAACTCGCAGCTTGAACCGTGGTATCCGAAATCAAACTTCGCGAACTCCTTCAGGCAGACCCCAGCAAACAAAACCTTCATGATTCGCTCCTTCGCAAGACACAGGCCGCTACAGAATTGATCTAGGTTTATTTTCTGGGCAATTATTCGAGATGGAAATCGAGAGGAGCCCCTAGTTCCGCATGGTGGAATCCACTACATTCCGGACATTCTTGTCCAGTTTTTAGCGATAGTTTTTCACTCGCCACGGCAAACCATCGCCACAGGCTTTTCATGAAACCACAGAAAACCGCGAAGGTGCTGGGAAGACTATCGCCAGAAACCCATACATCGATACTGGACTTCGCAGCCATCGCCACCAAGCTAGGGACAGCGAGCTCGGGACACTATCGTGGACTCAACGTCTCCCTCGCCCAAGATTCTTTACATTCTTCTCCCGGTAGGCAGGACTCTAGCATGTCCTCCAACTCATCGATCGCCCCTCTCGGGTCATTGGCGTACAAGAGCAAATGGGTTTGCAACATGCACATCGTGATTTTCCCACACGGAATCGAACTTGCAAATTCTCTTGCCCATGCCTCGTCCGCAGATGGAAAGAACCGATAATACAACTTTTTAGCTTGCTCGGTTGTCGCGAAACCTATGTAAATCTTGCGATCGATACGCCCTGGACGAATCAACGCTGGATCCAAACGCTGAATATGATTGGTGGTTGCAAACAACAATCGACCTTCCCCTGCAGCAACTCCATCGATCGCGTTGAGCAAACCGCTGAACGTGACCTTGCTCCGTTTATCATCCCCTTCCTTGCGTTCAAGAAACGCGCAGTCGATGTCTTCGATCAGCACCAAGCTATTCACTGGAATCGAACTGAAAAGCTCCGCGAGGCCGTTATCATCCAAACTGGAATCCCCCAAACTAAGGATGGCGATGTCCATTTGCAACGCAGATGCAATCGCGACAACAGCGGAACTCTTTCCTGTGCCCGGAGGGCCGTGTAAAAGGTAGCCTCGTCGGTAGGGTATTCCTCGCTGAACGTACCAATCGCGTCGCGACAAAAAGGTACGAGCATCCTCCAGCATCTCTTCCATCAGACCGTTGGCGAGAATCACCGAATCAAGCGGACGCGGCAATCGCTTCATCTGCTCCATCCAATAGCCTTGCCCCGCGCGATGAACGGTTAAACGCAACTCCGATTTGGGCATCGCAACTTCGCGCGCTTCCTCGATCAACTGATGCGCCAATTTCCGATTACGAGAAAAGATCGTGATATTGAAGCACTCGCGCACGTTGACAGGTTGGTTCGACCCCTCGTTCATTTTGGGGCGTTCTCGGTGCAAGCAAATCAACCGATTTCGAAAGAATAACCAGTGCACCCCCGGAGCTGGGGAGAACATAATCTTTGGACGCGAATCCATATTCGGATTCTCACACCTCTCGTCGTACTCGACGGACACCGTTTTCACGGTCAGTGCCCTAGCTCGATTCCGTGCGTAGGCATGCTGCGAAAGCCATTTTTCAACCCATTGGAACGCTTGATCCCGATCCAGAATATCGATTTCGGTAATTAGCTTACGCCGGACAAATTGGTAGATATGGTTAGGAACCTGGCGAAAGCTCGCCAACGCAGCACCACCGAGCATGAGGACCAGACCGCCGCTAAAGATCTGATTATTTTGAAGCAAATCGCTCAGATATCGCCAAAGATCCTCGAACATCCGCCGCTATTTCCTAACTTCTGTAAACAACTACCCCTTCCACAATCGGCGTCCCAACGCAACGCACTACGACTCCGCCCCCAATCCAACACATCGGGGAGCTCCGGAAAGGATTACGTCGCTGATCGCCAAATCGAGCCCGCACTGGTTACCGCAGGAACGTTAGACGCAAGTTCGATCGAAAAGTTCGTGGTATCCTGAGATTTCCTTCCGATAATTTGCGGGTGCATTTGCAACTCGCATCCCATCCGGAACGATTGCCGATCGGTGTTTATCACGCGTGACTTTCGCAGCAGTATTTTCCTTGGATAGATTCGAGCCCAACCCTATGGTCAACGGCAAAAAAGCACTTGTCACTGGCTCTACCAGCGGAATTGGTTTGTGCATCGCGACCACCTTAGCCCAGCATGGAGCCGACGTCGTTATCAACGGTTTCGGAGATGTCGCCGGGGCGTTAAAGCACTTCCACGGCAGCGACAGCAAGGTTTTGTACCACCCAGCTGACTTGCGCAACGCCAAGGAAATCGAGTCCATGATGGATTTCGCTCGTTCCGAACTAGGTGGCATCGATATTCTTGTCAACAATGCCGGAATCCAACATGTAAGCCCGATCGAAACCTTCCCCACCGAACAATGGGATGCGATCCTTGCTATCAATCTTTCGGCTACATTCCACACGATGCGACTAGCGATCCCGATCATGAAATCGAACAATTGGGGCAGGATTATCAATATCGCTTCGGTCCACGGTCTAGTCGCCTCCGTGAACAAAAGCGCCTATGTCGCATCCAAACACGGACTCGTAGGACTTACCAAAGTCGCTGCGCTCGAACTAGCCACGACTCGCATCACAGCCAACGCAATCTGCCCGGGTTGGGTTCATACCGATTTGGTACAAAAGCAAATTGACACCCGAGCCAAAATGGAGGCGGTTAGTACCGAACAAGCTGCTCAGCGGTTGCTTGCGGAAAAACAACCTTCGCTTCAGTTCACCACCCCTGAACAAATCGCCGAACTCGCCTTGTTCTTGTGCTCACCCTCCGCCGACAACATTCGGGGATCAACCTTCAACTTAGACGGCGGATGGACCGCCCAATAAGCCCCCTTCTCCAGTTGCTATCTAGCGAGTCGTTTCGCTCAATTTGACGAAGGGTATTCGGAATTGGTGGCGCTGCTGCTCCCGAAGCCGAGTTAGTGAAAACGCTCGGAATAAAGCCCCATCAGTCGACCAAGAATGCTCCTGCCGGGCCCCTCCGATAGCGCCCCGACTCGGTCAACCGTTTCGACACAATCATTGCAAGCATTAAAAGCGTTAAAGCCTGATCGCAATTATCGACGATAACGTGGTTCGGTGCGCAGACTCTGAGCGGTCATCACGCACGCACCTAATACGCAAAGTCAAAACAGTTTCAGGGTATCCACATACCACGTCGCAAGACGCGAATTGTCGATCGATCACTAACGCAACCAAGGATCAAGGGGACTGGGGCTCGTCCATGAAGAACATACTACAGCTAGCCCGCGTACCTTCGATTTCAACGAAAAAGCCTTTGACTTTTCCTGACAGGACCGGCTTTGGCTTGCTCATCGCCGCAATCGTATTATGCATGGTTCCCGGCTGTCGAACTCCACGAGAATGGAAGCAAAATGGATTCAAGGTTGGTCCGAATTACCAACGTCCTACCGAACCCGTCGCGAACGCATGGGTCGATGCAGCGGATCCTCGACTTATCTCCCAGTCCGCAGAGCTAGCCTCATGGTGGACCAATTTGAATGATCCCGTCCTCGACCAATTGGTTCAAAACGCATACCAGCAAAACCTGTCGATCCGAGAAGCCGCGTTTCGCGTCTTGCAGGCCCGCGCTGAATTAGGGATAGCCCAAGGCCGATTCTTCCCACAACAACAGTACGTCGACGGCGGATTCACTCAGCAAAAGTTTAGCGGCGCCAATGCTTCAAGTGCATTTTTGCCAACATCCTCATTCGGTAACTGGCAATATGGATTCGGGCTCGCTTGGGAATTGGATTTCTGGGGTAAGTATCGCCGTATGATCGAAGCCGCTGATGCTCACCTCGATGCTTCGATCGAAGATTATGACGCAGCCCTCGTGACTTTAATCGGGGACGTTGCGCAGAACTATGTTCAGTTGAGGATCATCGAGGCTCAGCTTGCATATATCGACGCTAACGTCAAACTTCAGAAAGAAACGCTGGGGATTGCGGAAGCGCGATTCAACGGTGGCCAAGCTACCGAGTTGGACGTCGATCAGGCGAAAAGCGTTTTAGCCCAAACGGAATCGCAAACTCCATCCCTGGAGATCCAGCGCAGGCAATTGGCAAACCGAATCTGCATCCTCCTAGGTGTTCCCGTCCAGGACCTGGACGCATTCCTAGGTCGCGCTCCAATTCCTTCGACACGCCCAGAAGTCGTGGTAGGTATACCAGCGGACCTTCTCCGAAATCGCCCCGATGTTCGCCGCCAAGAGCGTAAAACCGCCATGGAATCCGCCCGCATTGGCGTCGCGGAATCTGATTTGTACCCTGCAATTTCCGTAACAGGAAACCTCGGCTATAGCGCACGTCAATTCTCCGACACATTCTCGGGAGATGCTTTCGCAGGTGCGGTTGGCCCGGGATTCCGATGGAATGTGCTGAACTACGGTCGACTGCTCAGCAACATCGAGCGAATCGAAGCTACCTTCGAAGCCCAAGTCGCAAACTACCAACAGACAGTCTTGCAAGCAGGACTCGAAGCCGAAAACGCAATCGTTGAGTTCCTTAAATCTCAGGAACAAGCGAAGAAGCTCGAAGAGAGTGTCAAAGCGATGGAGAAGTCAGCGCAGATTGCCATGGTGCAATACAAAGGTGGTCTGGTCGACTTCAATCGTGTTTCCCTCATCGAACAGAACTTAGTCACCCAGCAAACCCTTCTGGCACAAGCTCAAGGAAATACAACACTGGGCCTGGTAAATCTCTACCGAGCTCTCGGTGGAGGTTGGGAAATCCGCCTCTCTCAACCAAATCCTATCATGCCGGTATCGAACATAGGTCTTCCCGAAGCTTCGGAACAAGCCTCATCCTCGGAATCACCTTCGGATAAAAAGTTGACCGATCTGGTTCCTCTTCCTTCCCTAAGCAACGAGTAACCGCACCGTGACAGCACTTTCAACGGTCGGTCTGTTCAAGCATCGACTTGCTATCCATCTAGCTTGGATCGTACTGTTGTGTACACAGGGCTGCGGTTCCTTGAATCCATTCCAGCGACCATTTGGTAATCGATCGCAGAGTCATTGCGTCCAAGCAAACGCATCGAAACCTACCTGCTGCCCCTCGACTCCATACTGCAGCAAACCGTGCCCTGCGGAACCATGCCCGTCTACAGGTACCTGCAGTCACTACTGCAAGAAGGTCGCTCCGTCGAATCCGTGCGCATCATGCCCCACGGGCAATGCGTGCTACGAAAACAAACCACAGCCATGCATTCCCTGTTCTGAGGGCTGCACCACCCACATCATGGTCCCCTAGTGAGTATTGCTGGGTTCCGACGATTTCTCTTCTTTGCTAAACCACCGAATGGCGTAGTAGAACACGGGTGTTAGCAATATCCCGAAGAACGTGACGCCGAGCATCCCACTGAACACGGCTGTCCCAAGCGTCCTGCGCATCTCCGCACCGGCCCCTTCAGCAATGACCAAAGGCACTACACCGAGAATGAATGCGAACGACGTCATCAAGATAGGACGAAGCCGCAATCGGCAGGCGCTGATCGTCGCCTCGCGGACCGATTTTCCAGATCTCCGCTCCTGCTCGGCAAACTCGACGATGAGAATCGCATTCTTGCTCGCTAACCCCACCAGAACAATCAATCCGATCTGCGTAAAAATGTTTACGTCCATCTTGGCAATGGTAACCCCCACAACGGAGCATAGCAAACACATCGGGACCACCAAAATGACCGCCAATGGCAGCGACCAACTTTCGTACTGTGCTGCTAGCACGAGAAAAACGAACACCACAGCCAGAGCAAACACGTACATAGCAGTGTTTCCTGCGGCGAGTTGCATGTAGGTCAATTCGGTCCAGTCGAAAGCCATCGACCGAGGAAGCTGCTCTTTGGCAATCTTTTCGAGCAATTCGATAGCGTCACCGCTGCTGGTTCCTGGAAGCAAATTCCCAGTCACGGCTGAGGCTGAATACATGTTATAGCGCATCAAGGACTGTGGCCCCGCTTCATCACGCAGTCGGATCAACGTTGCCAGTGGCACCATCTCTTTCTTCAGATTGGGCACTTTCAGCTGTAAAATCTGAGAGACTGTGGCCCGATACTTTTCGTCAGCCATCACATTGACTTGCCACGACCTGCCGAATCGATTGAAGTTATTCACATAGTAGGAACCCAAGTACACCTGCAATGTCTCGAAAACCTCCGCTGGAGACACACCGATGGCCAGACATTTTTCACGATCGATATCCAGATACAACCAAGGCGTATTCGAGCGCACGCTACCAAACACCCCTTGCAAGCCCGGAGTGCTATTCGCTTCATCGACGATTTTATCGGTAACTCGCTGCAACTCGTTCAACCCCATGTTGCCACGATCTTCCACGATCAATTTGAAACCGCCCGTCGTTCCTAATCCATCGATCGGAGGCGCACCGAAGATACTGATCTGGGCATCGCGTATCTCCTCCAGGCATTGATTACGGATCTTTGAAGCGATCTCATCCGCCGAAACGCCTTTGCGTTTCCCGAACTCTTCAAGCATTACATACATGCTTCCCAAATTCGAAGCATTGGTCGAAAGCAATAGCGACTGCCCCGAAACGGATACGGTATGCGCGACTCCCTCGCTCTTCCTGGCGATGTTCTCGATACGACTGAGGATCTCGCGTGTCCGCCCTACCGACGCGGAATCTGGAAGTTGAACACTGAGCATCAAATACCCTTTGTCTTGGTTCGGCACAAAGCCAACAGGGGCCTTTGAAAATTCGCTATAGGTCAACCACAACAGTCCAACATAGATCGCCAGAACCACTAAAGTTCCACGCAGCAACAATCCAATAAACCTCGCGTACACGCCTGTCGCAAAATCAAAGGTCACATTGAACAACTTGAAGAACCAACCGATCGTCACATCGATCAACCAAGTCAATGGGTCCCGCTTTGCACCCTTGGGCTGCATCAAAATCGCTGCCAACGCTGGAGATAGAGTCAGCGAATTGATCGCCGAGAATGCCGTGGAGACAGCGATCGTGATAGCAAACTGCCTAAAAAATTGCCCAGTGATCCCGGAGATAAAAGCGCATGGAATAAATACCGAACATAGCACCAACGCCACTGCAATCACCGGCCCGGTCACTTCATCCATCGCCTTCCTAGCCGCGTCGCGTGGAGACAGCCCATGATGCAACCACCTCTCTACGTTTTCCACCACAACAATCGCATCGTCGACCACGATACCGATAGCGAGCACCAATCCAAAGAGAGACAAGTTATTCAGCGAAAAACCTAACGCAGACATTACGGCAAACGTACCGATGATGGCGACAGGAACCGCGATCAATGGAATCAGTGTTGTTCGCCAATTTTGCAGGAACAACATCACAACGATCGCCACCAAAACGATCGCATCTCGAAGCGTCTTGAAAACCTCCAGAATGGACTCCTTGATGAACGGTGTCGTATCATAGACGATCTTGTAATCGACCCCTTCTGGAAAACCCTTCTTGAGCTCTTCCATCTTTTTGTAAACGCCCTGCGCCGTTTTCAAGGCATTGGAGCCGGGCAACTGATAAATCGACATCGCAATCGAAGGTTTTCCATCGAGCATGCACGTTTGATCGTATTGCTGGGAACCAAGCTCGATCCTGGCGATATCGCGAAGCCTCACCACTGCAGCTGATGTTGACGAAGTCGCACTAACGGAATTCGAGCTATTCGCCTTGACGATGATGTCTCCAAACTGCTCGACGTCGATCAATCTCCCAAGGGTGTTGATCGTCAATTGAAATTCCTGCCCAGGTGCAATTGGCTCCATCCCGATCGCTCCCGCAGCGACTTGGACGTTTTGCGACGAAATCGCGTCGACGACATCCTGTGTCCCGATATTCATCGCCGCTAGTACGTCAGGTTTGAGCCATGCCCTCATGCTGTAATCGCGCTGTCCAAGATAGGTAACTGCAGCAACACCCTCCAACCGACCAATCTCGTCTTTGATCTGGATCGTGGCGTAGTTGCTCAGATAAAGATCGTCATACTCCCCGTTCTCCGAGACAAGGTTGACAATCATCATGGTGCTCGGAGACATCTTTTTAACGTTGATGCCTTGGCGTTGCACAAGATCGGGAATGACTGGCTGGGCGAGAGATACCCGGTTTTGAACCAAAACCTGCGCCATGTCGGAATCGGTACCGAGCTTAAAGGTAATCGTCAGCTGATACGCCCCGTCATTGGTGCACTTTGAAGACATGTAGAGCATGTTTTCAACGCCGCTAACCTGCTGCTCGATCGGGGCTGCAACAGTGTCGTTTACCGTCTTCGCATTGGCACCGGGATAGGACGCCGTCACCAACACCGTAGGGGGTGTCACTTCTGGGTACTGTGCCACCGGGAGCGAGAAGATGGAAACCAGCCCCGCCAGCGTCAATAGGATCGACAGCACCGCTGAAAAGATCGGTCTATCAATAAAGAAATGAGAAATCATTCGTGATTCTCTCCAACTGTTGCCAGCGGCGATTTAGAGATACGTTTGCGTTTGCGACTACTTACGAATACAGCAATGGTCAACCCTAACGCAAACCCAGCGACAAGAGCCCAATGCAAATGCTGGAAACCTGCCAAATGGGCTAACCATCCTCCCGCCAAACCGACGCCGCCTCCAATGACGGCTGAGCCGATCTGCAGGACGGCTTTACTCTTCAACAGCGAGAACTCACTCGCCCGAACGATGATGTAGAAGAAAACCGGAGTCAAAAAGATCCCAAATAACGTTACGCCGATCATCCCACTGAAAACAGCCGTCCCCAACGACCAACGCATCTCAGCGCCAGCGCCCGAAGCGACAACCATCGGTACAACGCCGAGAATAAAAGCCAATGATGTCATCAAGATAGGTCGCAATCGCATGTGGCATGCCTCCACGGTTGCACGCTTTGCGTCCAACCCCGACTCATGCAGGTGTTTTGCGAACTCAATAATCAAAATTGCGTTCTTACAGGCTAAACCTACCAGCACCACAAAGCCGATCTGCACAAAGATATCCATCGGCAGTTTTCGGAGAAAAACACCGACGAGCGCGCATAGCAAGCACATCGGCACCACCAAAATCACGGCCATCGGCAACGACCAACTCTCGTACTGAGCCGCCAACACCAAGAACACAAACACGACTGCTGCACCGAACACAAACATCGCGGTGTTCCCTGCCTTGATCTGCATGAACGTCAAATCGGTCCACTCTGTGTTCATCGATCCCGGCAAGATCGCCTTGGCCTCGTCCTGCATCAACTCGATCGCTTGGCCTGAACTAACCGGGGGCATTGCTCCACCCATGATCGCGGCGGCAGTGTACAAGTTGTAACGCGTTATCTGCACCGGGCCACCATCATCGTACAGTCGAATCAGTGAACCTAGTGGAACCATATCCCCATACTTATTCCGAATGAATAGCTGGCTTAGGTCCTCGTTCTGATCACGAAACACACCGTCGGCCTGAATATTGACCTGCCAGTACCTTCCGTACAAATTGAAATTGTTGACGTAATACGATCCAACAAAAATCTGCAGCGTCTTGTTAACCTCATCGACTGTAAGTCCCAACGACTCTGCTTTGGTGCGATCGACATCCATCCGAAGCTGAGGCGTGGTAGCACGGAAAGTACTCGGCATGACAATCATGTGGGGCTTCTGTCCGCTCGACTCCACCAACGCATCGGTTGCCCGTTGCAATTCCTCCATGCCTAGTGAGCCACGGTCTTCAACCATCAGCTTGAACCCACCTCCTCGTCCAATCCCAGGCACGGGAGGCGCCCCGTAGATGCCAACTTTTGCATCGCGCATCTCGGTCGCAAACTCTTGCCGCAGCTTGGCCATAATCGCATTCGCCGACAAATCCGGCTTCTTGCGTTCTCCAAATGGCTTGAGAATCACGAAGATCGAGCCGAAATTGGAGCTGTTGCTCTGCAGCATGACCGACTGTCCGGCGATCTCCACGGTGTGATCAACCCCAGGCGTATTTCTGCAGATTTCTCCCAATCGCACCATCACGTCGGTCGTGCGTTGTACGGAACCAGAATCCGGTATCTGAGCATCCACCAACAACCAGCCTTGATCCTGCTGCGGAATGAACCCAACCGGGTAAAAACTGAACAGCCAACCCGTAACGCCTAGCAGACTGATATACACCAAAACCACCACGAGGCTCAAACGCAACAAGACCCCAACCAACGCCGCATAATACTTACCGGTGATCTCGAATCCCCAATCAAACAATCGGAAGAACCAACCGAAAAAGAGATCTAGAAGGCGACTTAGGGGATCATGGCTCTCATGGTGGGGACGCAACAACAACACCGCAAGTGCTGGACTTAAGGTCAGCGAATTGATGGCCGACAACACCGTGGATACTGCGATGGTGACTGCGAACTGTCGGAAAAACTGGCCCGTGATTCCACTGATGAACGCACACGGAAGGAACACAGCGCACAGAACCAAGGCCACAGCGATAACCGGCCCGGTAACTTCTGTCATCGCCTTCCTTGCAGCATCCCGAGCGTTCAAGCCTTCCTTCAGCAAACGCTCTACGTTCTCAACGACAACGATTGCGTCATCCACGACAATGCCGATCGCCAGCACCAATCCAAATAGAGAGATGTTATTCAGGCTGAATCCTAACGCCGACATCACTGCAAACGTACCGACGATGGCTACCGGAACGGCAATCAAAGGGATCAACGTAGCTCGCCAGTTTTGCAGAAACAACAAAACAACCACGGCCACCAAAACGATCGCTTCGAAAAGGGTTTTCACGACATCCTGAACCGATTCCTCCACGAATGGGGTCGTGTCATAGTAAATCCCATAATCCAAATCATCAGGGAATCGCTTTTTCAGCTCTTCCATTTTTCGCCGAACCGAGTTCGCGACATCGAGTGCGTTGGTGCCAGGCAATTGAAAGATGCCCAACCCGACAGAAGGACTCCCGTCAAGCGTGCAGTTTTGGCTGTAGTTTTGAGCCCCCAATTCAACCCTTGCAATATCTCGCAAATAAACATACCGAGGAGAATCGGTACCGGACGGATCATTCTCCGCCTTAATGATGATCTGCCCGAATTGCTCCGGTGTTTCTAAACGGCCAAGCGTATCCAAGGGCAATTCGAAGTCCGCGGAACCGCTCGGCTGAACACCTGTCTGCCCGATAACCGCAGCGGTGCTTTGAGATTGCATTGCCGTTGCCACATCGCTTGCGGAGATATTCTTCGTCATCATCCTTTCTGGATCTAACCATGCTCGAATGCTGTAATCCCGCTGCCCAAAGTAAGTGATATCCGCAACACCTGGAACTCGGAACAGTTCGTCCTTGACATTGATCGTGGCGTAGTTGCTGAGCGCGATATTATCGAAGGTACCACCCGGGCTAAAGAAACTGACCACAAGCAAAATATTCGGCGATTTCTTCTTGATCGTGAGACCTTGCTTCTGCACCGAGTCGGGCAACTGAGGCATCGCCAACGAGACGCGGTTTTGAAGCATGACCAAGGCGGTGTTCAAGTCGGTCCCGAGGTCGAACGTGATCGTCAGGTTGTACGAACCGTCGTTGCAACTGTTCGAGGACATGAAGAGCATTCCCTCGACACCATTGACCTGCTGTTCAATAGGAGCCGCAATCGTATCGGCCACTACCTTCGCACTGGCACCAGGATACGTGCAGGAGACCTGAACCGTCGGGGGAGCAATCGGAGGATATTGAGAGATAGGGAGCCCAAAGACCGCAATGGCCCCCGCGATGGTAACGAAAATCGATATGACGGACGCAAAGATCGGCCTATCGATAAAAAAGTGTGAAATCACTGAGGGTTACCCTAACCTGCGGACCCGGTGGGGTCCTTCGATTGCTTCGAGCCAACCATAGGAACCTCTTCTGCTTTGACGACCGCTTTAGGTCGAACAAATTGCAAGCCACTAACGATGACTCGATCGCTTTCCTTCAGCCCTTCCTCCACCACTCGAAGCCCGTCATCTTGCAGAGGCCCAGTCGTAACCGGCACGCTCTTCACCGTATTCTGGTCATCGACAATCATCACGAATTTACGTCCTTGATCCGTCCCTAGCGCACGCTCGCTCACCAACAGTTTCGAACTCGGTTTCCTCACCGGAAGCTGCACTTTGACGAACATCCCTGGACGCAATAACCTCTTCCCCGATGCGGTCGCGGGATTGGCAAACGATCCTCGCAATGTCAGGGTACCTGTCGACGAACTTACCATGTTGTTGACAAAGTTCACTTCACCCGAATGTGGAAAGCCATCTTCGTCCCCCAACGCCATCATCACCGGAAAGCTACCCGCCGGCTTCGCTTCTTCCTGCTTCTCCAGCAACCGGCGACCAACCTTCAATAGCGTTTGTTCATCGACGTCAAAATAGGCGTACATGGGATCTTGCGACACGACGGTGGTCAGGTTGGTCATGTCGGCATTGACCAAGTTCCCCAAGGTGTAGTTGTAGCGTCCAACCTGTCCATCAATCGGGGATTCAACCTTGGTGAAGTTCAAATTGACTTGATAGACATTGACGTTGGCGATCGAAGCCTTGACGGCAGCATCTGCTTCCTCTTCGGCCGCTTGATATTTGTCAAGATCCTGCTTCGATATCGCCCCCGCGTTGGCTTTAGCAATCCCTTTCGCCCGCTCGTTGTCGGCTTGTGCTAATTTCAGCCGAGCCTTGTTCAACTCCAAATCCGATTGCGCTTTTTTCAATTGCGATGCATAAGGCTCCTCATCGAGCCTGAACAGCAGATCCCCTTTTTTGATCTCATCTCCCTCCTTGAACGGCATCTCCTTGAGATACCCCGTCACGCGAGGACGAATTTCGACCGTAAACGGAGCCGCAGTTCGCCCGGTGAAGTACTCATATTCAACGACTTCACGAACCAATGGACGACTGACACTCACTGTCGGCGTTGCAGGAGGCTCCAATTTGGGCTTTTCCCGATCACACCCGCAACAGGCCAGTACCAACAAGGAACCGAGCACACCCCAAGCTTGTCGTGTCAAAAAAGAACCCCCCATGCAATCTGCCAATTCCAAGGCGCAACATCTCTCGTTCAACTCAATAATCCTCTATGGAGTTCCTACCTGGAATCCAAAATGCAGTTCGAGAGTTCACCGCCTAACACCATCAACATTGATCGGCATTGCCGACAACCTGTCGCTCCCTAGAGTGGGCGTGATGATATCCCGCCCAAGCTCCCTTTTCAAGGGATTGCTGCTGACTCAATCCCCCCCAGGCCTCGGCTGAACACGCCGAGGACTCGCGCCAAACAGTAACATCGTCAGCGAGTTTGATGCTCCGTACTTACCACGCAATCCCTTGCATCGAAAAGATTGAAGTACCAAACTGTTGCATCGTCAGGGACCCCCGCAACATACCCACCTACGTGGGATCCACCTCCGGCAACATCCTTCGAAAACATTTCCCCGGGAATGGACTCCCATTTGCGATCCTGCCATTTGCCGCTATCGCGAGTGAAGCATAGTTCGCCTCGCACAATCTTTTCGCTGCTTTCAAAGCGAACCACTATATCCTTACCACGCATATCGACCTGCGTAATCTTTGCCAAAGATGGCCCCCCCCGAAGAATGGAGTTCATGAACACATGAATCTCCTCCGGGTTCTCACCCGCCGGACCATGCCCATGCGGCATTCGAATACGCATGCACAATTCCGATGGCGAGTGCAGTTTCACTGACCGCAACCATGAATCCATGGGATACGCGAAATCATTGGTACCATTCACCCAAAGCATTGGCGTCTTCGTCAACGGCAGGAAAACGGACGGATCCCATCGATTCAGCCAACGGGTCGCTTTCTCTTTACCTATCCTCTCCAACGTAGGAACCCATACCGAGTTTTCTCCGAGAAATCCACAGCCGTACACAGGAACCGCACCGCGAAAACGAGGGTCGGCCCCAACCGCGATGCAGGTCAAATATCCTCCCCAAGAGATTCCAGTCACGCCGATCTTGCTCGAATCCACCTCTGGCAACGACGCCAGAAGCGAGTGCCCCAGGATGACGGCCGAAATGGCGTGCCGCTGCCATTGATCCTCGTCGGGCCCGTCGATTTGGTCGAAACTTACATCCCACCCCGGCGGCCCTCCCTCCTCATGCCGTTTCCAGTTCCCATAGGTACCTTCGGGCACACACCCACAGACATCCATCGCAATCGCCGCATACCCGCGTCGATTCCACAATCGAACCCACTCCGCAAAAGCGGTCCCGCCGCCGCCGTGAATTAAAACAACTCCAGGGAATTTGCTGGGTGACTCGGCACTACCTTCTTTCGACAGCACCTCTTGGGAGGGCAGGCCATAATACGCAAAAACCTTCGTCGGCTTGCCACGATACGGAACACTATCGTAGAAAACCGCGCGCACACCTGGCTCGTTAAACCCCGCCGCAGTACCAAAAGCGGGAGGCTTCGACAATTTCTCTAGATCAAAACGAGGAACTTCCGGGCGGGCTTCCTCCTGAGCTAAAACTTGAATCGCGGATGACCAAATGATCACCGCGACAAACGCGCGCTGGCAGAAAACGAAAGGCTTGGTCAGCATGTACAGATCCTTTGGGCTCGATACTCAAGGCTCAGGATGCAGGTACTATCTCGAACTGATGCGATTGCATCTTGAGAGCCGCCGCAACTTCGCCATCGAGCTCGCTCACTTTCTGCAGACGTTCAGCGATGATCCCCTTTTTCTTTTCCTCGAGTTGCTCGCGGGGAATCGCAGAGTAAACCCATTCGGGAACATTGTTCAATACGATGCCCCTGAAAATCTGATCGTGGTGATAGCGATTTTTGTTTTCAACTGCAGCCTTTACTTTCTTCGCTTGCTCAGCAATCGGCCCAGCCTTCAGCACATCCGCAGCGATGTCCACACCTGCAGCAAGAGACTCAGAACTCAATTCCACAACATCAACGCCATCGATGCGCACTTTGTATTTCCCAGGAGCCAAGCCAACCACTTGAAGCCGGTAATCGTTCAGTTCATCGAGAATCGGAGTCCAGGGCAGGATGCTCGCTGCGTCTTCAGGGAAGAACGGCAAGGCTTTATCCAATTTCGTGAAACGGACCTTTTGATCGGACGCGTCAAGCAAGTCCACCTGGCAATTCTCTTGGGAGGCAACCTTCTTTTGTTTCGCATCCACCGATACCGAGGCGACCAAGCTTGGGAAATGCATCCCCTTCAAGATCGAGGCAGCCATCAACGCTTGGCCAGGAGGTCCCGGATGGACAGCATCCCCAGCGGTGATCCGGTCGTATTTCGCCCCCTTGCTTCTCGCTGAATCCAACACCGCCAAATACGGATGGAATTGGTCGACAAAGGTACCATTGTTCTTATTGGCGATCGTTTTCACTCCGTCCGAAAACTTTTCTAACGTCTGGTTGTATCCGGTCAGCGCTGTCGCTCCTTGTTCGTCATTATCCAGTGGCTGCGGTGTCACCCACGCCGTACGAATGTTCGCCGCTTTGGCTTGTTCGGCCATCCCCTGCAACCCGTCCATGTACGGTTTGAAGGTCTGCTCGGAAAACTCTCGATAACTGCCGTCATTCATCCCAAAATCGACCGTCATCGCTGTGGGTTTGTGCAACAGCACATCCCGCTCAAATCGAGAGTTCCCTCCGACCGAGCGATCTCCCCCAATGCCAACGTTGCGGAACGTGATCTTCCAATGAGGAAAGCGGGTTACCGTCCACATCTCAACGTAGTTCGAGTAAAGATGCTGCTCAGTGATGCTGTCACCGATCATGACGACCCGATCCCCATCCTTGAAGAAAAACTCATCGCTCTGCACCTGTGAAGCGACACTTGAGAAAACGGCGATTGCAAGCGCCCAACGGAAAGTGGATTTCACGATCGATACCTGTTTGGTGAGATAAATGGGATAACCAACCTGCTACGCAACCGGAGCCTGTCGTTCCGCATTGTAATTGCTTCCCGTGATTCCATGGGGCAACCTCCGACTTTCCTGTTGTGTTTTCAAGCCACCCCATCGGATACGCTATTCGGATTGATCTTACCCAAGAAAATTGGTCACTGCACGCCGGCAATAGCTCTCAAAACAGTAAGCTCACTGCATCTCGACAGGATTTAGTAATGGCAGGCTTATTCACACACCTTATTTTCGCGAAACAAATCGCCGCCGACTCGCCGCATACCGTCGATTCGAAACGCCACTTCGCTCCCTTTGCATTAGGCGCTATCGCAACCGATTCAGGATACTTCCAAACCGAGGACTGTTTTACGGCAGACTTAGCCCACACGGTTGGCTCCCTTCAGTTGGCTCGATCCCTGCTCAAACTGGCTGACAATCCATCGGATCGCGCGTTTGCATTAGGTTGGATATCCCATGCAATTTTGGATAGTCATTCGCATCCGATCATCAACGCCCACTCTGGAAACCTGTCCGGAGTGGACCACCCCGTCACCTACGCAGAAAACGCTCCCCTTCATGCAGCCGTGGAGTTGGGAATCGATTCTGATTGGATCGACGAGATTCCCGCTGTCCCGCTCCCATCCCTCAAACAATGGATCCCTTCAGCAAGCCGTTTATTAACATCCGCATACGTGACCACCTACGGCATTGACTTCCCCTCCGTTCTCTTTGAGAGAAACCTTTACCGACTCGTACGCGCCTTGCGACTGCTTAACTTTTCCTATCGTTGGAACCGCATCCACTTATTTCGATCCACCCCACAAACTCAGTCGCGATGGCGAGCGATCCTGCTGCCCATGCGACCCGATCGCCGTTTCCAAGACGCAATGCGTCAATGCATCATGGCATCTCTTCAGGACTTCTCAAATGGTATCGAACGTCAATTTGTCGATCTGCAGGACATCAATCTAGATACCGGAAAACCTGGGTTTTGCGATCGAACTTACCCACCAGCAATATCCACCCTAGATCGCCTCAATGCAATTCGAGTCCGCGATGGATTGCAACCCTTGCCGCCATAACGTCATGAACAGCATTCACCGAACAGCATTCACTGGGCAAGTAATCGAACCGTTCGATGCAAATGAGTCATGGACTTGACAGATGCTCTGTAAATTTTGCGTTTTCCCGATGGACATGGTACCCTGTTCGGGTTCGTTTTGGCCTGCTCACCACTTCTTACCAAGTGCAACCAATCATGAGTTCAATTTCTCGTCGCGATTTTCAACAGCAATCCTTAGCCGGGCTTTTGACGTGGTCGTTGCTCGACACCCTTTTTTCCCGCGACGCATTTGCGACGGAGATTAAACCGATCGCTGCCCAGTGGCTCGCGAAACTCAACGCGATGAGCATGGATTTGAAAGGCAAAAAACTCGATCCCATCGAATGGCAGAAACAAGTCGAACAATTGCTGAGCACTGTCGACCTCCCTGAGATGCTTCAATTCATCGATTTCGAAAAGCTATCCCAACAAGCCAAACCGAAGGAACGGGGCGAGCTGAGCTTGCAAGCGAAACTGCCGCAAGTAGAAGGCCTTCCCACCGAACTCGTGTTCGGCCATCAAGTCTTCGCACTCAACAAAGATCGCTCGGTCGTTCCTCATGGTCACGACAACATGGCCACCGCCTTCCTCATCCTCAAAGGGGATTTCCATGGCCGTCATTACGATCGTCTCGAAGATGAGAAGGATTTTATGATTATCAAGCCAACGATCGACCGCGAATTCGGCCCTGGGGACTATTCCACCGTCACCGACATCAAGGACAACGTTCACTGGTTCAAATCGAAATCCGACGGTGCGTTCATCTTCAACATCCACGTCCTCAGTGTAAAACCAGGCCGAACAGGACGCGTCTACATCGATCCCGCCGGCGAAAAAATATCGGGCGAACGCCTTCGCTGTCGAAAAATCAATCACACCGAAGCAGAAACGCTTTACGGCTGATCGCAACGGTTGATCCTGCGCGTGCTTAAAAACGACCGCAAGCGACCACATTCCAATCGTTCGATGACAGCGTTCACCCAGCCAAGATAGGCTGGATGACTTGGCCGTGCACATCGGTTAACCGGAAATCCCTTCCTGCGTAACGATACGTCATCCGTTGATGATCGTACCCCATCAAATGCAGAATGGTCGCGTGGAGATCGTGCACCGATACCGGATTCTCAACAGCTCGGAACCCAAACTCGTCGGTCGCACCATAGATCGTGCCTTTCTTGACACCACCGCCTGCCATCCAAAGCGAGAAGCCCCAATGATTGTGATCGCGGCCTTGGCTGGCACCCGAACCGTCTTGCCCCATCTCCACCGAAGGGGTTCGCCCAAACTCTCCCGAGCACACTACCAATGTTTCGTCGAGCATCCCACGTTGTTTCAAGTCCATGATCAACGCTGCCAAGCCTGAATCGCACTCGTTGGCCACCTTGCGATGCTCGTCCTTGATATTCGAATGACTATCCCAAGGTTGCAACTCACCGTGCCACGTTTGTACGAATCGAACCCCACGCTCGACCAAGCGCCTAGCCATCAGCAACTGCCGATTCTGCGGACCATCCCCATACATCTTGAGAATATGCTCGGGCTCTTTAGAGATATCAAACGCGTCGCTTGCCTCTGTCTGCATCCGAAAAGCCAATTCAAAGGACTGAATCCTCGATTCAATCATCGATTCGCCAGGACGTTCTGCGAGATGTTCGCGATTGATTTGCTGGAGCAACGCAAACTGCTTCGCTTGATCACTCGCTGCCAGCCGCTTGTTCTGTAAATAATCAATAAGCTTGGTTGGATCGGTGTTGAGCGTATCGACACGTGTCCCCTGAAATGCTCCGGGCAAAAACGCAGACCGCCAATTGCCCGCTCCGCCCACCGGCAATCCGCCAGGACACAATGCGATGAAGGCCGGTAGATTCTCATTGATCGTCCCCATGCCCCACGTCAGCCACGATCCTAAACTGGGCCGAACCAAACGCTGGTCCCCCGTATTCATGAGCATCAATGACATCTCATGACTTGGCAACTCGGCATACATCGACCTAATGACGGTCATCTCGTCGACGCACTTGGACAACTTAGGGAATAGATCGCTGACTGGAATTCCACTTTGACCATGCTGCTCAAAGGTGAATGGTGAGGGCAACGCAACTCCGGTCTTGCGCTCCGTCTGAAGATTTTCAAAAGGAAGCATTTGCCCAGCCCGACGGGTCAACTCGGGCTTCGGATCAAACGTATCCACTTGGGATACGCCACCGTTTAAAAACACATGAATAATATGCTTCGCTTTACCAGGAAAGTGGGTTGGCATCGCCCCGCGAACGCCAGCCGCATTCCCATCGAATCCCATTCCAGTCTTGGTCAGAAGATCAGCGAACGCCAATCCCCCGAATCCCATGCCGCAACTCCGCATCCAATGCCGACGATTTTGATTCACTGGTACCATGGCCTTAGTCCAAAAAGGTGAACTCATTCGAAGCCAGTAGCGCATGTGCCAATTGCACCCAACGCCCCTCGCGGTCTTTAGCCGATCCCTCAGAAACCGTGGTTGGCTCGGTGGGAACCGCAAGCCCCTCCGCATCGTTCACGAATCCTTTCACCTGCCCCAATTCTTTTTCCGTGGGCTCTCGCCCTAACGTTCGACGAAACAGCACCACAATTCTTGCCTCGTCAGTTTCCAGGTTCATCGCCTTGGTCAAGACAGCCAACTTTGCAGCTCGGTCTTGGATAAATTCCGAGTTCAATGCGAACAAGGTTTGCTGCGGAACAGTCGTCTCCGGACGCTTTGCAGTACAGGCATTGGGATTCGCTGCATCGAACGTGCTCATCAGATTTGCGATGACATCGCGATTGATGAACCCGTAAACACTTCGACGAGGAACCGTGGGAGTGGCATTTAAGTCCACTGGTCGGCCTCCCATGGTAATGTCGAGTTCCTCGCTCACGGAAAGCATCGCATCTCGCATCGCTTCAAACTCAAGCCTCTTGCGAGGCATCCGCCAGAGCAATCGATTCTCAGGGTCCACTTCTCGCGCATGCTCACTCTCGATGGCCCCCTGACGGTACGCACGACTTAGCATGATTTGCCGATGCAGCCACTTGAAGGACCATCCTTGCTTCTTTAACTCGTCAGCAAGGTAATCCAAAAGCTCCGGATGGGTCGGAGGCTGCCCTCGCGTTCCAAAGTCATCTGCTGTTCGAACCAATCCCACCCCAAAATGATTCTGCCACAGCCAGTTGACCAAGACCCTGCGGGTAAGTGGATTGCTATCTGCAATAACAGCATTTGCAAGTCCTAGTCGTCGCTTGCCATCCTCAAAGACTTCATTGATAGAATCGCGATTGCCGGAATTGCGATTGCCGGGATCTCCAGCTATCGCCGACAGAAATCTCGGCACAACTTTATCACCGCGTGAAAGCGGATTTCCTCGGAGAAAGACAAACGCATCATCGGGCTTCGGATCCTCGCGCATGATCATGGCTCGGGGCGGCGAACCGGGCGACGAAAGATTCAATGAATGGATTGCGGATTTCTTGCCACTGATCAAATCGTTGATAGTTCGATTGGTCAATCGAGCCGCCTCGTCCTCCGGGATATCCAGTGGCGTTCCCGCAGAATACAAATGATGTCGAATCTGTCGATGGGATGGACTGTTGACGACCAGATGCTTTGGATTGTCATCAGGCACGACCGAATCCGCCGAAGTCGCTTCCAAGGTCGCTTCGAGCAACGCTTGCAGCCACAAGCGCTGCTGGTCCGCAAACACGCTTCCATAAACGCCTGCCAGTTCCGTCAGCGAGCCTGGCTTCTTTTCTTGGATCGCATCGACTACGAATGGATTCCAGCGTGGGGGTTCGCCTCGCAGCGCATGAAGTTTGTCAGGCGTGCGTCCCGCTGCTTCCAACTCACCAGCCAACTTCGCGATGTACTCGCCACACCGTTTCTGAAATTCTTCAGCGGGTAGCTGTCCCCAGGATTGCATCTCAATCCATGGACCAAATACAGGATCCTCGGACGTCATCCCTTTGAGATACTTGAGCCAGCGATTGAAAACATAAGGACGAAAATCATCGGTTCGATACGACAAGAACTGCGTCGAGATGTCTTGCTCCCCCATCCCCTTCGCGATTTCGGCTAGATACATCCCGACCTGCATTCGCAACCGATTGCGCATGACTTCGTTCTGTTCACGCGAAAACTGGTGCAATTTGGTGGATAGATCCTTAAGCTCTCGAGAATACTGCTCGCGCGCCTTCTCGTCGGAAACGCTGCCAATCACAGGCAACTGGGTTGGCGATTTGCTCGGCGCAATCGTAGCGTAGAGCGAGTAGTAATCCGCCGTAGTGATCGCATCAAACTTGTGATCGTGGCATCGCGCGCAGGTTACCGTCAGCCCCATCAACCCTCGAGTGATCACGTCGATTTGATCGTCGATCGTATCGTGGTAATTGCGAAATTGCATTCCGACGGTAAGGAACCCTAATGCTGCGAGCGAAGGATTCCCTTCGGCCAGCCCCATTTGATCGGCAGCGATTTGCTCAACAAGGAATCGATCCGCCGGTAGATCTTGATTGAAGGACCGAATCACGTAGTCGCGATAGGTGTAGGAGAACGGAAAACTGGTGAATCCAATCGCAGCCCCACCATGGGTATCCGCGTATCGCGCGATGTCCAACCAATGACGCCCCCAACGCTCACCATATCGCGGCGACTCCAACAATCGATCGATCAACCGCTCGACACTTCCGTCGGTCGTGTCGTTGACAAACGCCTCAACCTCCGCCCATGTCGGCGGCAATCCGGTAAGATCGAACGTCGCCCGTCTTATAAATTGCGATCTACTGACTTCCGGAGCAAAGCTCAGTCCGGCCGGCTTCAACTTCGCTTCCAGGAATCGATCAATTGGGGATGCATTCCCAACGTCGTCGACAGGCAGCGCAGCGATCAAATCCTCGGCGCGACCGATCGGCTGAAAAGCCCAATGGTCTGAGTACTTGGCTCCCTCGTCGATCCACTTCCGGAGAATTTCTTTTTCCCGCGGAGTCAGTGTTTTACCGGTCGAGGGAGGAGGCATTACCGACTCGGGATCGCCGGTTTCAATCCGCTGGATCAATTCACTTTTGTCGGCGGCCCCAGAAACGATGGCCGATTTTTTCGCTTCTGCCTCGACGTCCAATCGCAGATCGGCACTTCGATTGGACGCGTCGGGGCCATGACAATGGATGCAGTACTCCGCAAAAATCGGTCGAACTTGTTGATTGAAATCGACTTGCCCATGCACCATCCCTTCGATGCAGACGACGATCAGGCATGCCGATGCAACAACTGCAGATTGCAACTTTTTAAGAGCTTGCATGAATCACTCGAGAGGGTACGCAAGATACCGCGAATGCAATGGTGGGACTAAGGAGGGAATCGCTATCCGTTCAACCCCCGGTAACCACTCGTAGGCCAGTGGAAGACGTTGCTGCAGAAGCGACCGCCAGGCACGTCCGCGGAACGAGCTACCTCGATCGACGCGTACCCGACTTCCTCAGTGTAACACAGGTACAGGCGGAATACACGCGAATCTCCATTTTGCTTCGCTTGAGCACTCCCATTCACTCAGTACCGGCCCCACGAAAAGTCGAGAATTCCCTTGCGGGCGAGTATCACGACCTAGCCCTCAATTCAGCGAATGTTTCGCCCGGCTGAATCTCGTGGGTCGCGTAGTCGCGCTCGCGAAGAAATGCCAAACACGATTGCAAGTCCGAAGGGGGCAGGTGCAAGCTTTCGAAATGGATAAATTGGGGACGATGAGGCAGTTGATCGATCTGTTTTATGACTTCAAAGTCGTATCCCTCGGTGTCGCTGACGAGCAGATCCAAGCGAGGCAACCCAAATTCATGCACAATGGACTCCAACGTACGACACGGTACGTCCTCGGCCACAATGAGTTCATCGAGCCCAGGAATTCGATCGGCATGACCAGCGATGACCTCGCGCTTGGTCGATGCCAGTTGACTTGCCCAATACGGCACCCCGACCGCATCGTCACGTACCTTATAAAGCCGTATCGATTCGTTACTCGGTCCGATTGCAGCATGCAACGGATGCAACTTGGGTCGGTCGCAGTAAATCGCTTGCAGTATCTGGAAATACTTCCGCTGCGGTTCTACGAGCACACCCGTCCAATCTCCTTCGGCGATAAAACGCTGGATTGGATCGGAAGTCACACCGTTGTGCGCGCCGACTTGGATCATGTAAAAATCCGAGTGATCCAATTCCCAACGCCGGATCGAACGCTCGAAGGGTAACGCTCGAACCAATCGGAAGCCAAACCTCAAAAAGGTTCGATGCAACGCGCGGCGAATTAAAGACCTCATGCGTTTGGAACCGCTGCCGGACCGTTGGTGGTTTGCACCAACTCCAATTCCGGTAATGCGATTTTCACACCTTTACGGGTAAAAACCACCGGTATCACTTCCTTCGAAACCGCCGCGTCGTAGACCAGCCCAAGGTACTTGTGAGCGGGAGTCGAGAGCTTGAGAATCCAACTAAAGGCGAGCACGCCAAGTCGCTTCAAGAACGGTAGATCCTGATCTGCGATGATATCCTCCTCACCGACTTCGATAATCCATCTTTCCGCAGCGATCGGGAGCAACCCTTGCTTCTGCAATTCCTTGAGATCCTTTCGAATATCCGGTTGCTCCATGTACCCGTAGGTGATCACGACCGAGTGGATATCGTTACCGAGCTTTTTCACGCTGTAACGCTCGGACTGCGGAATCGTGGCAACATCCGCTTGATTGACGTGCATCAACACCACTTGGGACGGTAGCACTCCGTACTTCTTGAGAAAGATTCGGAGTACGACTGGAACGTAATCCTCAACCGATTGGATCGGGCGAGAGCAAAGGAAAACCGCCGCGCGGTCACTCTCCACTAGCCTTCGCCGACCTTGGATCAAGGACCTAGCGGCAGGCAGATTTTCCTGCAACGTGATCTCTAGTTCGTCGAGCATATCCCGAAGGGAAACCAACCATTCGATTTTCTTTCCCTCGCGAACACCGAAATCATAAAATGCAGTCGCCAGGGACTTTCTACCCCACTGCCACACCAACATGATCGCCATCAAGACAACGGCGACCAACATCGGGAAATAACCGCCGCTGACGATTTTGAGCAGCGTGCTCGAAAAGAACACGATGTCGACCAGCATGATGGGCACAAAAACGATCAAGACCCAATGAAGCTTCCATTGCCAACGGTAATACGCGATGTAGGAAATAATGATGGAGGTGATCGCCATGCATCCGGTAACAGCAACTCCGTACGCAGCCACCAAATTGGCAGAGGTTTGAAACAGGAGCGTCACCATCACGCAACCGAGGAAGAGCGACCAATTCACAGCTGGGATATAAACTTGCCCTTCGCCATGAGCATCGGTGTGTAGCACCCGAAAGCGAGGAACAAAACCCGCAACAGTCGCTTGCTTCACGATCGAAAACATTCCCGTGATCAATGCCTGAGATGCAATGATCGCCGCGATTGCCGAGATTCCGACGTCGATGATATAGATAACATAATCGACTGACTCGATATTGGTCTTCGGCGTCAAGGCATAAAACGTGTTCGCACGAGGCGGCACGCCATTGCCGAGCATGTATCCGATTTGTCCTGCATAACAAAGGAGCAAACTCGGCAAAACAACGTAGAACCACGAATACATGACAGGAATGCGTCCAGACTCCGAAGGCTTGATACTACCTCCCTCTGGAACCGATCCCGCGGAGCGTGAAAAGTGCCCAATATCAGCGAACTTGGCCTCGCCCCCGGTGATAGCAAGAACAACCACGCCCAAGATGACCAGAGCGCCAATTCCTGGGAATCCCATCAAGAATTGAATCGCATACAAAGGATTGATCGCGAGCAACACCTCAGGATGAGCCAACACCCAAGGCAGCCCCTTGATCGCAATCCAAGGAAACCAAACAGCGATCATGAACCATCCGAAGACACCACCCACTTTACTTGTCCCGCGCCATTGCACTTTGAACAGGACAACTAAGCAAATCAATGTCAGGATGAGCGATATCGGCACTCCGAGAGGCTCGAATGCACCTAGCATACTAATGGGTGGTGTGATGATCCCGTCGGCTGCGAGCAACGCCGCTGCACAAACCACCAGCAAGCTGACTGCACTGCTCGCAAAGATCTTGCCACGATGCGCTTTCAGGAGGCTCAATAGCGCAAATGTCCCACCCTCGCCGCGGTGATCCGCCCGCATCACAATCAAATCGTATTTGACCGTTAGGAAGATCAATGACCAAACGACCAAGCTCAAACTACCTAAAAGGTCGTTTCGGCTTAGTAGATCTTTTCCACCGGACTGGACCAAATCAGCCGCGGCCTCCTCGCCCAATGCATGATGCTTAAAGAGGACCGCTTCGCGGGTAATTTCCATAATGGTGTACAGAACCGAAGTTCCGATATCACCGTACACAGTTCCCGTCGCTTGACGGATACGCGACCAAAGGGTCGGGTCAGCAGAAGTTGTATTGTTAGACATGCACCAACATCATCGCGTGAGCTTTCGGCAACAGCCTTGTTTCACGGATACTCTTTACGAAGTAGGACGCCGAAGACTCATTTGCATCTTCTTCCGTGACAGAAAGAACACCTTCCTATCGGCCGACGAGGTTAGCTGTCGGGCTGGGATTGGAACGATCCCGTCATCGCATTCGACCCACGTCGATCTCTGCGTTGACTTAGCCCCAAGCGAATGACTCCATTCCGGATTCGGAACATTCGCGATTCTGGTTCCCCCGCTCGTGCTGTCATCGATCGATGATGATCCCACGATTTGGCGGCGTCGGATTTGTGCCTTGAATGTAGTTGATGCTACAAGGCGCGTGAAGAGCGACCGACGCGGCAGTTCCCTGGGAGCCGCTACCAACCAACCAGCAAAGGAACCCGGGAACCCGCTAGACGCCCCCTAGGGAAGACTTGCCGCCGCACACCAAAATCCGGCCGTCCTCCTATGCACCGCAATCTCATTCGGCTTTTGCCTGCCACGCCACAAAGCGGTCAAACCACGCCTTGATCGACGCTCGTTGCTGCTGACTGGTTGCCAAATTCATCGCGACTTCTACCTCGCGACGCCCAGCGGCTTTCTCGCCACTTCCATACAAACACAAACCGTGAATCAATCGGGCCGTCGGTTGGAGTGGGTTTGTATGCAACAGTTCTCGACAGTCCAGTTCCGCTTGCTCCCAGTTCTCAGCCGCAACCATGCTAACCATCCGTTTGAGCCTGAACTCCTGTGACGAAGGGTTGGAAATCAAAAGTTCATTCAATGCTCGAAGCGATAACTCAATCTTGCCGGTTCCATCCGCAACAAAAGCCAGCTGTGCGAGCACATCCTCGTTTTTCGGCGAAGCCTTGTACGCTCTCTCAGCAGCCAGTAACGCTGTCGCCCCATCGCGGGTGGCTACTCCGATGGTGCTCAACGCCAATAAAGCGTCGGTATCATCGGGCCATTGTTGCGTCGATGTGGTCAGCTTCTCTTTGGCAAGTTCCAACGATCGGTTTCTGAGCTCGGATCCCGGAGGCTGCTTTTCTGCGAATCTAGCCAACGCGATACCCAGATCTCGCTCGCGTTCCGCTTCCGCAAGTTCGCCAGCACGATAGGGTACCAACGGAACATCGGGTCGCTCCTCGACACCGGCCGATTTCTTCGCCGAGGGATCCCGTAAGATGCGATGGTCTGTCAAGCTCGTGTGTGCAATGTTGGTGCTCCCGGTCGACGGCATATGGCACTTTATACAGTCATCATTTTGCTTTTGCCGGTCCAACTCCGGCGCGTTGCATGGTTGCTGCTGATGGCAATCGATACACGTTTTCAGGTAGAGCCGATTTGCTTCTTCGGCGGGAGGAGCCACGTGCGGATCATGGCAGGTACTGCAAAGAAGTTTCCCGCCTGTCGCAGTCCGGCACTTGGTTTGCTCCATTTGATCGAAATGCCCAACAGCTTTATTCTTGAACTGCGCCTCGGGATGGGCCAGAAACGCATTGACGAATAGTTCGAATGGCAAACCAGGACGAAACTCCTGCTCCGCCCGACCTCGGCGGACGACGCGTGTCTTGCCACTGAGATGACACTGCGCGCAAATCGACATCTGCAGATCATCCGTCAAATGCGCGGGGTTCACTATCGATGTATCAATCCCAGGATGCTTTTCATCCATAGCCAGCCCATCGGTTCGCTCCTTGGAGTGCACCTCGCCGGGTCCATGGCATCGCTCACATCCGATCGACAATTGAATAGCGCTCAACGGTTCTTTGTAGCGGTTGATCGTATCCTTCACCGGTTCATTCTGGTTCACATGGCAATACAAGCATGTGTTAACCGCTGGTCGTTGCGTTGCCGTTCCCAAATCGAACCCAGGCGAAACATCCCAGCGTTTAACTGTCGAGAACCAACTGATAGGCGATTGCCACGCTAAGGGGCCCTCCATGACAAGGTACGATCGACCTCGCGTTCCAGAACCAATCGCGATGGAAACGGGCAATTCCATCGTAGGCAGCTCCTCACCATCTCCCATCTTCGCGGAGACCTGATGGACCATTTTGCCATCCTCAAGCTTGGCGAGTAATTGATACGGGCCTACCTGGGATGGATTCTTTGCCTCAGGACCATACGTTTCCAAATCATCGGACCCTGCTATCGATGCCGAGCGCCCCATGGGATGCGCATGAAATGTTGTGCAGATATCTTCATGGCACTTCTTGCAATTTTCGTCACCCAGGTATTTCACATCGGGATGAATATTCCGAAAGATGCCGGTATACGCGACGCGAGGATCCTCGATGACTGGCAGTTGGACGATTTGCGACTCTCGCTCGCTACGACCAGCGGCAGCAGCAGCCTTCTCCTGTTCCGCTCGAATCGAAGCGCTGTCGGGAGCAACCGTAATCCAATACACAGCGAAGGCGACGAGCAACGCGGCCAAACCGATCAGCATGTAATTGCGCATGGAATCCTTCGCTTCGATGACGGGTAATTCTTCGAGAATCGCGTCTGCTGGATTTCAACGGGCGGCACTGAAAAATGAAGGACCTGCACGCGAAATCGCGGGATTACGAAAAAAGACGTTTCCTCATAGTAGCTCTGCCCGTTGCATGTGTCTATTATCGCTGCTGCGTACATCGAATACTGCCGATTGGATTACGGAAAATCCAGTCCTCTGTTTCTTATTGAATCGATCGTAACGAGGTTGAGCTTCGGAATCGATTCCCGAAATCTCCCTCGTCCGTTTCACAAAAAAGCCAATCCAAACTCGAATCTACCATGATCCAACGACGCACATTTCTTGGCCTCGCCTCCGCCGCATCGGTTTCCCCCTGGGTCTTTGGGTCCGAAGCACCCGCCAGTCTCGCTGAATCCGTTTCGTTTTCGTCGGAGTTCCAATGGGCCGACGTTCAGGATTGGGGTGTCGAGGGAAAAGCTTTCGAACAAACCGAAGCTTTTTTTGATCGGCTCCCCGCTAAAGCAAAAGGAAACGTTCCCGACTCCGTTTGGGGACTGAGCAAACATTCCGCCGGGATGATGGTTCGCTTTCAAACAGATGCACCTGAAATCCATGTTGATTTCGCCCTTACCTCAGCAAATCTTGCGATGCCTCATATGCCAGCAACCGGCGTCAGCGGCTTGGACCTTTACGCCCGCGACGAATCGGGCCAATGGAAGTGGGTAGCAGTATTCCCACCGAAATCTCAAACCACCATCGGAGCATTGGTTCAGGGCCTGCCAGCGGGCAACCGCGATTACGCCATCTACCTCCCACTCTATAACGGCACGGAGAGACTTAAGTTGGGCGTTCCAAAGGGCTCCTCATTCCAGACCGTGGCTCCGCGCAACGACAAGCCCATCGTCTTTTACGGTACATCGATCACACAAGGCGCCTGCGCCTCGAGACCGGGAATGCCTCACCCCGCTATCCTAGGGCGTCGGCTTGATCTGCCCACGGTCAATCTCGGCTTCAGCGGAAGTGGTCGGATGGATCTGAGTTTGGCATCACTGATGAGTGAAGTTGATGCCGCCGTCTATGTGGTGGACTGTTTGCCCAACATGACCGCAGAAGAAGTGAATGCACGAACGATTCCATTCATCCACCAATTGCGGGCTAGCAGACCCACCGTACCGATCTTGCTGGTGGAAGATCGCAGCTATTCCGGGGCGTGGCTCATCGAAAGCCAACGCGAGCGGAATCGCACCAGCCGCATCGCGTTTCAAGAGCAGGTCCGGCGACTTCGCGATGCGGGTGATGAAAAAATCAACCTACTCTTAGGGGATTCATTACTCGGCGAAGATCGAGATGACACGACCGATGGATCCCACCCTTCCGATCTTGGGTTCCTTCGCCACGCAAATGCATTCGAACCCGCACTTCGCAAACTGCTAACTTCCTAACACTTCTAAAACCCGATTTGCGAACGATCTCACGGCAAAAAGATCTCACGGCAAAAAGATCTCACAGCAAAAAAGAACTCACGGCGAGAACGATCTTACGGCGAATAGGTCAGCTTTTTACTCGACTCGAGATGGTTCTCAAGTTCCTTCAGATTCCACCACGTCGATTTCATCGTACGCTTCGAGTAGAGCCCCTCCGCTTGATCGACATAATGCTTGGATTCCGGGTGCGCAGACTGCCCCCATGGCGTGCACGTGAACGAACGAACCCCATCTTTGTCGAAAAACATAAGTATCATCGCCATCGACCCACTGTTGGCGACCTGCAACCCCGGTTTCTCTTTGGACTCGATGCTCCGCACATCCATCAACGTCTCAGAAAAATTCGCTTCTTTGTCCCCGGAGTCGTAATCTGCCCCAGGTGCAGGATAGTACTTGCCACCCCGCCCAACCATGTGGACTTGTCCCCAGGGAATATCCCAACGGCCGTAACGCTCTTTCAACTCAGCCATCGTTTGCTGGAGCAATTCCAACAACTGCGCTCGCGACGCAGCAGGCAACGGCATCGAATTTCCAAGCGGCGACAAATCGATTGCCTTGCCGCATTTGAGACGCCAAAACTTTAGCAGGACTGTCGCGGTCGCATCGGTTGTATACTGACCGTCCCAATCAAGGATACTCTGAACTGCCTTCTGGAAATCCGAGTCGCTCTCATACTTCTCCCTCGACTCCGAAACAGCCTCCCTCAATTCGTTTTGCCAACGTCCTGCGAGTCGATCATGTATATCCAGCGTATACGAGATCGCTTCATCGACCGTAATTGAGTCATCGTTATCCAACAACTCGACTGTTCGGCGACCGCGCGGATTGTTTTTGTCCCAGGACACGTTGTAAATGTACGGAGGATATTTGTCCGGCGTAAGCGGAGAGTTCATCATCATGTTGGCAGGACTGATATTGCAGTTCTGCATATACCCGCATTCCGGATTGATGATATGGACAAGATCGGCCTGAGGATGAATCCCCTTCCACGCGGTCGCGCTAGTGGTACCATCCACCGGGCGACTCCAATCGTAACCAGTTGCTCGAATCGGAGTCGCACCATTTCTAACATAGGAAATGTTTCCCAGCGTGTCCGCAGACATCACGTTTTGTTCATTGTACTGATGCTCACCCAGCACCTTGTTGAACTCATGCACATTCGATGTCTTGGCCATCTTATAAAATTGATCATACAAGCCCGTCTGATCGAGATATGGCGAAGCACCGACGTATGCGGTACCGGTTTTGATATCAGGCTCGCTTACGACAGGGCCTAAATGGGTGAAATAACCCTTCTTCGAGACAGATTCCCCACCCTTCACCGGAATCTTATACGTCTCCACTCGGATCGGCTTCCATTCACTGTCATATTCGTATTGCAACTCCGGCTGCGCTCGAAATTTGATCTTATACACATCCGAAGTATCCGGCCCCCCCGTGGTCAATGCCCAACCGACCGATTTATTGTGGCCGATCGCGAGCATCGGTGAACCGATCAAGTAGTATCCGTTCATGTGAAGATCACCACCATGAAATCTGGCTTCGTAGAGTACAGCCAGCCCTTCCCATGTGAGGTGCGGATCCGACAATAGAATTGCGGATCCATCCGCCGATCGCTTCGGTGAAATAGCCCATTGATTGGAACCCATCGCTGGCTTCACTCGCTCGGGTGCATTGCCGAGATCACCCATGATTGTCCCCAGCGGCCAACGCAAGATCATCGCTCGCGCTACCGCCAATGGATGCCATGGTTCCACAGGTATCGCAACGTCAGACGCTTCACCCGGATGCTCATCGATGTACTTTTGAATACCCGCCGTGAACGCGATCAAATTCTTGCGGAGCTGCTCAGGAGCTGTCTTCAGATACTCTGGGTGAAGGGTATCGTTATGCGTCAATCGCATCATGTAGTCTTGCTGCAGGAGATCTAGGCCTTGAATCTCCGCCATCCGCCCTACCCCCGTGCGGATGGCGAGATAAATATCTTCCAAGCGATCTTCGGCTTGAGCATAGCCAAGCGCGAACATGCCGTCTTCCTCACTCTTGGCGACCACATGAGGAACACCCCAAGTATCCCGATTCAATATCGGTTCTCCTGCATAAGCCATTGAGGACAACAACAGAAGCGATACGATGGCACCGACAAGACCCAAGCCTGTGTTTGCGAACAAACGAAGTACCCTTGAGACCATTATTGCTATTCCTGATTCGAAACGAATCGAGCCGCTCGATTGAGCGACTCGATGGAGAGATTTCCAAATCAATATAGCCCCTCGCCGTTCAGATGTGTACCAACTCCTAAAAACGGGCCGGTACGAACAGATAGCGGTTGGCGGTGGCGATTAGCGGTTAGCGATTAGGGGTTAGCGGTTAGCGATTAGGGGTTATGGGTTACGTTACGGCTACCGTCGGATACAACTCCGAAGGCGACCAGGCAAGCAATCGCTCTACAATCCTAGACCGGCAGCTTCGGTGAATCGATCAAAGGCGGCTCGGTAAGCCGCGTAATTGATCGCTTGGGTAACCGCACGAGGCCCCGCAAGCTTGACGGCAACGTCCGTTTGGCGATCGGTCAAGACGATCGGTGATGCCGCTAAGTTTTTTGCCAGCAACAGAATCGCACGCTCTCGATCAAGCTCCTTGGGGTCAGCGATATTAATGTCCCCCAGTTTGAGCTCCTTGTCCAAGGCATCGATTTCGGCTTGGCGAACCCCCGCGGCAAGCATCTGTTCCTTCGCTAGAGCAGCCGCGTACCATGCTCGATCCTGACGCGCAATCACCCAGTCGATTTTGAGTTGCAATACGGGTGATAGTTCGTCCGATTGCTTTGCCAACGCCATCCCCGATACCAATCTCTTCCCTGCGATGGGAAAATTCGCAAGGAGTCGGTGCCATTGCAGCACAGGTTGGCCGTCGACCAAATCGCCTAGTACCTCGCGCGTCGTTTCCTCACTGACCAGCGGCAACCGCGACGACCGCCGCTTGACCGCTTCAACCCGCAACGTCAGTTCGTCGCCAGATTCAAGGGGTGGACGTTTGAACTGAGTGGGAGAACTCTGAACCAAGGAAAGATCCCCTCCCTCCACCGCAGCAACTTGGGTTTTGCGTTTCGAGTATTTGTCCGACGTCGCAGTCAAATACGAATGGTTCTCCGCGCCGGCCAACGCGCTCGATGGATTGCTCTTGGAATCCGATGCGCCCTGTGGGGCCGCTCCAAAGTTACCTCCGTTGGTAGACTGAGGAACGCCAGCTCCTTCCTTCCAACGATTGATCGCGTTGTTACCCGCAATGGATCCGATCATTTCGATGATCTGCTCATCGGTGTAGAATTTGCGACATCGATTGATATCTTCATCGGAAATAAGGTGCGGCTGCAAAGTCAGTCGTCGCGCCAACGAAAACGCAGCTTGCTCACTCTCCGGAAAAAGCTCCCAGTCGCTATCGAGCGCTGCAATTTCGTCTTCATTCATGCCAGCCGCTAAAAGCTTGGACTCCTGATGCCCCAAGCAATACTGGCAATTGTTTCCTCGAGCCGCGATCCAGAACAAACGAACCTTGAATGCATAATCAAGGGTCATCTTTGGATCGACTGGTCCGGAACGACTTACCGATTGCGGATTCGCTGTCTTCGAGACACCTCCAAAAGGAAGGTAATTGCTTACTGTCGACTCTTTCAAGAAGAGTTTCCGTATGCGCCCCTCATACCCATACGTCCGAGGATCCTCAATGGCGAGTTTCTTCTCTTCGTCGGTTAGCTCGGGAAGGGGAATTCTCGGAGTACGATACTTCAGATCTTCCAAGTACTGCTTCATCGCAGTCCTAGTTACCGGAGTCAACCGGGGTTCATCCGACGAATTCGCCACTACGGCATCCAGCTTGTTCTGCGAATCCGACGCGACTTGGCCGGGAGCTTTGTCCTGCGCATGGATGGCAACAGGCTCCGAAAAAACAAATGGACTGATAACTCCAGCGACGATCAGGCTTCTTATCCAACGCTTTCCAATGATTGATTTTGACATTTCCATGCGACCTATGTTTCAACTTTTCTTGAGTTGTATCGTTCGGTAATGGGCATTCAGAGTCGCACGAGGGGTATCGGTGCGTCTCAACGGTATCGGCATCGCATTCACCCATGATCCCACGTGCAAGGAATGCGATGCCACTAGCCTTTCAATGAGTTCCAGAATTTCAAACTACTCAGTGATGTTTGCTGCGCCAGCTTGCTCAGCACCAGCGCGAGTTCCGATTCCTCTCCAAACTTGCATGTCGATCGACGCTGGCACGGTGTGGGTGGAACCGTCCACAAAAACCATGTTCACGCTGTTGCCGTGCTCGGAGTTTGCCGTGGTCATGATCCGACCTGGAGGATACATGCAGGAACGACCGTTCGGCGGCGCGATGTGGTAGTACTCCGTCGTCGAATGATATCCCCGAATCCAAGGTGCACCGATATCAGAAAAACCTTGCTTGCTGACATCCTGCAAATTGATCGCGTAGCAATCTGCGTATGCTTGATCCGCAGTGAATGGCTGCGTACCAGGCTGGAAGGTATCCGTCTTCGGAGTCACTTTGGTTTGATTGAAGTCGCCCGTCAATCGCTCAGAAAATCCAGCGGTGTTGCTCATCCCGTCGGTAATGGCGGCTAGCTTCAAGAAGGAATCTCGATAGAAAACCCCATCGTTCGGTGGAACTTGAGGCATCGGATTGGCAGTTGTACGGCCCCAGAGAGGCACGGTACCAGAATTGACGTAGTAGTTGTTCGCACCACCGACGTTCACAGGAACATTGGTCGATGGGTCGGAAGGGCAACGGAACGTCGCGACGTTGGTCAGCCTCGCGTTGTCGTTGCTAGGATCATTCCACTCAACGCCGAAGTTGATGGTGTTGAAAATTTGGTTCTGTTCCATAAAGGTCAACAGTCGGGCGTGGACCGAAATCGAACTCGCTGGGCCGAGTGGATCGCGAGTACGGGAAACGCGAGACGCCGGAAGTCGCTTGTATGCCGACTCGTAGTTCAGTGCCGCCAACATGACTTGCCGCATGTTGTTCGTGCAGCTCATCCTCCGTGCCGCTTCGCGGGCCGCTTGGACCGCGGGAAGGAGCAGCCCGACCAAGATTCCGATGATGGCGATGACGACCAAAAGTTCAACAAGGGTAAATGCAGCGCGAGCCTGAGAATTATGTTTCATGATAAATGCGATTTTCTGGATAATTGCGGTGAATAGAAATTCAGACTAGGTCAACAGCCATCAACTATGGCCAACATGAAACACTTTGGTTTCACGGTACGTCTTAGAACCATCCGCCGAACTCGCTGGAGTTCGAAGCGTAAGGTCGCATCAAAAAAGATCGTTCGAGTCGAACGAATACCCTGAATTTGGGGGACTCCGATACCGAAGTCGTACAATGAGTCGAAAAACGACTCGCCCCAAAGGGTCGTACTAGGACCTAGGTGGGCGATCCAGTTCACCCAGTGCGCGACTAAAGAACGTCGCGTCAATGCTAGAAACAAAATCAGAAAGAGGTGCGGCCCCCTCAAAGCCATTCCCATCATCGCAGGACACGACAGGTGGCTGCGACGTCTTTACCAGATCCAGATCCGGAAACAATGGTCGCTCGCTCTCCTTGCGACAGCGGCAACGGGTGCACTCGCGTTCTCCATGCTCCGTCGAATCCATGGCAGCACCTGAGGTTGAAACTCGGTCGCGTCCAATGGTCGCCCCATCCCACGTTAACAGGTCCGAAGAAGACCCCGTCTTCCAGATCATTTGACGTGTCGACGCGCCGCACCTGGCATACGAATCGCCGCTCAAGGCGATCAAGCTGACCGCTAAAAACGCAAGGAGTGTGACGGACCCAGCCCCCAAACGACCGAACAGTCGGCGCGGTTGACGCACCCAATGACTGTCCATTTCGCAAGGAACCATGTGCATGATCGAGAAAAACCGATTCTTCGGATCCAGGGGAAAGCGGCTAAGGGAACTCCTGACTCCCCAGTATAGTTCGGAAGGTGCGATCTTTTGTCAACGATTCATCCCAAAATTTTCCCAAATTGCATTCTAAATCGCCGTTAAGCTAGGGGTTCTACGCAATGATTCCGACTGCGTCCTCTTTGGAGCCGTCCAGAGATCCCGCGAGGATTCGGATTCCGAAGGGGTAATGATTCTCTAGCTCGATCCGGTGCAGACAGTCGTTTTCCCGTCCTGCAGGATGACTCGAGACATCCGAAGATATCTCCGAGCATCCGCATTTAATCTCCGAATTTAATCTCCGACTAACAGAGATGGTTGCCTCGCTTCGGATTGCGAGATCACGGGTGTCGGGTACACTTCTTCCCAATGATTTTGCTGTCAATCTGCGGCGAGTTATCTCACGAAGAAAGGTTCTCGGGGCTGATGCCAATCGATCCCGCCCGAACACAATATTACAGGCGAGCGCGGTTTACGACCCGACTGCCCACCCATTACCTCTACGCCCGCTCCCACTTTTGGCTGCTAGAAGTCGAATCAGGATTGTGGCGAGTGGGACTGACCCATTTCGCAACTCGGATGCTCGGGGACTTCGTGGAATGCGAGTTCCCAATTGCGGAAGGAGAAGCGGTCAAGATCGGTCAAACCATTGGATGGGTGGAGGGCTTCAAGGCCGTCGCAGACATCTTTTGTGTGGCCGAGGGGGACTTTGCAGGGTTCAATACTGAGTTGAACAAGAAGCCCGAGCTGGTGGATAAAGACGCCTACGACCGCGGCTGGCTGTTCATGGTCCGTGGAACCCCAGATGCAACATGCGTCGATTGCGCTGGTTACGTGGTGCTGTTGGACCAAGCAGTCGATCGCATCCTGAGCCAAACGGGCGAAGGGCATGGCGATTCGAACGATATCGATTCACCCGACGAGCCGGCTAACAGCAGCGACGATAACCATTCGATCGAAGGGGATCGGGGACCATGGGAGAAAAAGGGCAAATGCTGAAATCCAATTACATTTTGGTGGGTGGGTTTCTCGGAGCCGGTAAAACGACTGCGATCCTCAAGGCCGCTGAACAACTTAGCCTACGAGGACTGCGTGTCGGCCTGATCACCAATGACCAAAGCCAAGGGCTTGTCGACACAGTGATGTTGGCATCCCACGGTTTCCCCACCGAGGAAATCACCGGTGGATGTTTTTGCTGCCGCTTTCCGAGCCTTGTCGAAGCCAGTCAGCGGTTGGAAAGCGAATCGCGTCCGGACGTTTTTCTCGCAGAACCCGTCGGCAGCTGCACGGATCTGTATGCGACGGTTGTCCTGCCGCTTCGAAAAATGTACGGCAATCAGTTTGGCGTCTCACCGCTGAGCGTGCTCGTTGACCCTATCCGAGTCCAACGAGTTCTGGGCCTAAAGCCGGGAAAATCATTCTCACCGAAGGTGACCTACATCTACGAGAAGCAACTCGAAGAAGCCGACATTCTGGTGGTGAACAAACGAGAACTTCTCGAGCCGGAGGAACTCAACGCGCTCGTGAAGACGCTCGAGGAAAAATTCCCGCGGGCCAAAGTGCTCACCATGTCCGCCAGAAATGGCGAAGGCGTTGAAGGATGGCTCGATGCTATTGAGACCTACGGATCGACTCTCAACGCGTTAGGAAGATCTGGTCAGATGGATGTCGACTACGACCTTTACGCCGATGGGGAGGCGCTTTTAGGCTGGCTTAACATGACGGTCCACGTGGGGGGAACCGAGTTCGATGGAAACGAGTTCCTCATCAATCTTTTGTCGGATTTGCAGAAACGCGCATCCGATGCTTCGGACGACGGAATGCGCATCGCCCACTTAAAAGCAACATTAACGCCATCGCAAGGTAACGACGTGGGCGTTGCCAATCTCGTTCGGGATGATTTTTCCGTCGAACAGTCCCATCGTCTTCAAGAACCACTTTCTCAGGGGACGCTCCTCTTGAATTTCCGAGCCGAAGCTTCCCCCGAAGTGATGCAAAACCTCGCCGATAGTAGCTTGCGTGGCCTCCTTGCCCAACTTAGACTGACCGGTCAGGATGTGCTGGTCGAAGCGTTCCGTCCCTCGCGTCCGAATCCCACCCACCGATTGGCCGAAGTTTAATCGGCCGTACGCTATTCCAGCTCCCTAGGTTCCAACGTCCAGACAGCAGCCCGCACACCAAGGCCAAATACCCCGGATGAAACCTCAACGGTCCGTTCTGTTTTGTCGCTGTGCTTTCGCACGTGTGGTTCCTGACGATGTCAAGAACGATGTGCTGAAACACTTGGTCCATTCTGCGGAGCCCTTCGATGCGGTCGGAGATCTCTGTGAAATGTCAGCCCGCAAGGACCCGACACTCGTCGATTTGGCCGCGCAGGGAAACTTAACGGTGGTCGCTTGCTACCCGCGAGCCGTGAAGTGGCTATTCTCAGCGGCAGGCGCACCCCTTCCGACCGAGGGTGTCGAGGTCTTGAACATGCGGACCGAAGATGCGCAGACCATCTGCCAGAGATTGTCCCCTGGTTCTAGCAACTCAACTTCAGATGCATCGAGTCCGTCTAGCTTATCCAGCGAATCCGCAACTTCGGAATCATCGCTCTCAGGAGGATCCGCATGATCGCAAGAAAATCATCCACACTTCGTGTTGTCCTTTACGAAGGTCGAGACAGCCGACCTCTTCCAGCAGAACTTCGCTTGGAACTGATGCAAACATTGCTCGACCGCGGGTTCCTCGTCAGTTCGGTCAAACCGAATGGAGCACTCTCGAAATTCCAACAACCTCACATTTTGGTGTTGGGGGCATTCGAACAAATCGTTAGTCCGATCGCAACGGACGCTCAATCCGACACCCAAGTCCACGTCAGAAACGTGGAGGGACTTGCCCTATCAGACATCTGCGACCTGGTCGATGAAGTCTCGAAACTCGCCGATGGGGACGATGAGGAATCGAATGGCAATGGCTCCACGGCGGATCCCAAAAGCCCCCGATGGAAGCCTTGGTTTCCAGTCATCGACTACGACCGATGCACGAACTGCATGCAGTGCCTGAGCTTTTGCTTATTCGATGTCTACGGTGTTACCAAAGCTGGCCAAATCACCGTACAAAACCAATCCAACTGCAAGACGGACTGCCCGGCATGCTCTCGCGTCTGCCCGGAAGTGGCGATCTTGTTTCCCAAATACAAAGCGGGCCCCATCAACGGTGATGAGATCAGCTCAGACGACGTCCGTCGCGAAGCGATGAAAGTCGACATTTCCTCGCTGCTCGGTGGAGACATCTACTCGATGCTTCGAGATCGAAGCGCGAAAGCCAAGTCCCGATTCTCCAAGGAAAGGGATGATGATCGAGCCCTCAAAGAACGACAACGTTGTTTGACCAAATTGCAACAGAATATCGAAGGCCTCGACATACCCGCGGAAGTGCTCAGCAGCCTTCCCAGCGCTGACACCATCCGAGAGCGCGCGGAAAAGGCCAAGCAAAAAGCTCAAGAAGCACTACAGATGAACGCACAAAACAAAAACGCATAGACGCACCATCCTCAGCTCCGAAGTTGAGCAACATGAGTTGCAGAACAACCTTGATCAAAGTTCACTAACACCACCGCTATCCGAACCTTCCACACACTGAATTCGATTCCCTAAAGTACCGCCCAATTAAGAATAGTCCTATGGTCGCTCGACTCGCCTACCGCATGTTCAACGAAATCGATAAGCGACTCCTATGGAAGTTCGCTTACAATTTCGGCTACAAGGGCATGAGGTCGGTTCAGAAATACAAGAAGCGCCTCAAACAAGGGATTCACTTTCCTCCATTCCTCTTCATTTCGATCATCAATAGCTGCCAGCTGCGCTGCCAAGGCTGCTGGGTGGACGTCGCGTCTCCTCGGAAGATGATCAGCAAGGAGGATCTAAATCGTCTCATCAACGACGCAAAGAAGCATGGGAATAGCTACTTTGGAATCCTCGGCGGCGAACCCTTCATGCACCCCGACTTGCTCGATGTGCTGGCGTCGCACCCGGACTGCTACTTCCAAATCTTCACAAACGGCCAGTTGATCACCGATAAAGTCGCAAAAGAATTGCGGCGAGTTGGCAATGCCACACCGCTGATCAGCATCGAAGGTACCGACGTGGTTAGCGATGAACGCCGCGGTGCGAAAAACGTCTTGAACAAGACCCTCGCAGGGGTGAAAAACTGCGTCGACAACAAACTCATCGTCGGTGTGGCAACCAGCGTCTGCAAAACCAATATCGACCTGGTCAGCGAACAATGGCTACACCGATTGATCGATATGGGCGTCCATTACGCTTGGTTTCATACTTATCGAGTCGTCGGTCCTAAACCATCCGCCGAACTGGCGCTGTCCCCGGAGGAAATCGTACGGTTGCGACGGTTCATTGTGCAAATGCGCAAGAAAGTCCCTATCGGGATCGTCGAACCCTACTGGGACGATCGGGGCGAAGCGGTCTGCCCAATGGCGACCGGAGTCAGCCACCATATCGGCCCTTCAGGCTCCATTGAACCTTGCCCGATTATCCAGTTTGCCCGCGAAACCATCCATGATGGCCCTAGCGTTTACCAAATCATGTCCAAGTCGGAGTTTCTGGATGATTTCCGTAAGGTTTCCGCCCAAGCCACACGCGGATGCGTAGTGCTTGAGCGGCCAGATCTGGTAAAACAGTTGGTGCAAAAACACGGTGCGTCTGACACGACTCAGCGAGGTACAGCCCTTGCGGAACTCGAAGCCCTGGAACCGCGAACCAGTCAGCATCAGCCTGGTTTCGAAATCCCAGAAGAGCACTGGGTTTATCGCTTCGCAAAGAAGCACTGGTACTTTGGTTTTGGCGCGTACACATGATCCCCTTCGGAGGGTAGGAATAAATCACTATGCAGTTGCCTGTTTTGAGCTTGCCACGCGCAGTTCCTGTTCAAAAGGAACGTCAACCCAAGGAAAATATCCCTCAGACTCGCGCGGAACGAGAGTCCCTCCGATCCAATTTGCGGACCTTCATCGCCAAACACAAACCTGTTCCGCCCCTTTCTACCCAAGAACTGCGACGACTTTCAGAACTGTTTGTTTCGGAACACAACATTGATCCTAAGTACGTCGATTACACCATCGTCCTGCTCAACGGCGAAGTATGGCGCGATCAGTTGGCAACAGTCCCATTCGAGCGACGACTGCTCCTGCTGCCAAAATGCCTTCGCATCGAAGATAAATGCCCAGCCCCGTTCGATGAGTTCGGATTGTTGTGCAAACAATGCGGTCTGTGCACCATCCAAGAACTCCAAGAGGAAGCAGAAAATCTTGGGTACGCAGTACTGGTCGCCGAAGGCTCAGCACTGGTCATGGCCATCATTGAAACGGGCAAGATCGATGCCATCGTCGGCGTGAGCTGCTTGTCAGTGCTCGAAAAAGCACATCCCTACATGGAAGCCGCAGCGATTCCAGGGGTCGCCATCCCGCTGCTCCAAGACGATTGCAAGGACGTCACCGTCGATCTGGAATGGATCTGGGAAGTGATCCACCTAACCAGCGACGACCGAACCTATCGCCTCAATCTGGATGAACTTCGCAAAGAAGTTAAGTCGTGGTTTGAGCCAAGCCAACTCGATGCCATCATGGGCCCCACCAAAAATGAAACCGAACGGCTTGCGCGTGCGTGGTTGGCAAAGGATGGTAAACGATGGCGACCATTCTTGACCGCCTGCGTTTGGAAAGCACTCAACCCAGATGCAGACCTCGCGATGCCCGACTCCCTCAAGAAATTGGCGGTGGCGGCCGAATGTTTCCATAAGGCATCCTTGGTCCACGACGATATCGAAGATGGTGATGACTTCCGATACGGTGAACCCACGCTGCATGCGGAACACGGCGTCGCCGTAGCGCTCAACTTGGGTGACTTGCTTCTAGGCGATGGATACGCACTCATCGGTGATTGCGAGGTTCCAGACCGTCAACGCGCATCAATCCTTCGCGTTGCGACGTCCGGCCACCGCACGTTGTGTCTCGGCCAAGGTGCTGAATTTCAATGGGCTCGGAACCCCCGCCCACTGTCCTCCCTCGAAGTACTCGACATCTTCCGACAGAAGACCTCCCCCGCCTTTGAGGTCGCCTTGCTCTTCGGTGCCAACCTGGTGCAACACGATCCCGACACCTGCCAAACCATCTCGGAGTTCAGCGAAGCTCTTGGAATCGCTTACCAAATCCGAGACGACGTCGAAGACATGAACAACGGTTCGGCAACCAACGATCTAATCGCCGGTCGTCCATCACTGCCCCTCGCGATTCTTCACGAACGCGTCAAAGCAAACCCGTCCGAACTCGAGATCGTAGAGCGAGCTTGGCGACGCCAGAGCACCTCCGAAGATTTGGCCAAGATCGACACACTGTTTCACGAATACGGGATCGGCGACCGCTGTCGAACCCTCCAAGAGTCCTACAAGGAGCAAGCCATCCGATGCTTGGCCAAACTGGATAACACCAGCCTTAAAGGTCTCCTGCGTCGTGTCATCAGCAAAATTTTTATTATGGAAGTAAAGGACTGGTGCAGTGAGTTTGAGGCTCGAAATGCTACAGGTCGCCCGACTGTCACCGGACATGTTGGGGGACTCAACGCAGTTAGTGGCTGATTTTCTCGTTAGCCAGCAACATGAAGACGGCGGTTTTTGCGATCGAGCAGGTCGAAGCGATATCTATTACACGACCTTTGGTATCGCCGGCATCATGGCGCTCCAATTGCCCTTGCCAGTCGATTCGCTCACCGGATACCTGAGCGGGTGGATGCCCAAACTCGATAGCCTCTCGCTCGTCGAACTATCCTGCCTCGCCCGTTGCTGGGCCGGTTTGCCAGCTGACGTTCGACCGATCGATCTCACTCAGCGCGTCATGGATCGACTTACCGCGTTTCGTACCACGGATGGTGGGTACGGCACCGATGTCGGCGACTCCAGCGGCACACTCTATGGATGTTTTGTCGCATTGAGCGCCGCACAGGACGTCCAGCAAACCGTCCCGAACTCTGAAGCCATGTTGCAATGCATCCGTTCGCTCAAGGCGGACGATGGCGGTTACGCTAATAGCAAAGACATGCCCTTTGGACTGGTCCCCCCGACCGCAGCTGCATCAGCCTTGCTGCGTCACCTCGGAGAACCGAGCGATCCCGAGATCCAACCGTGGCTCCTCTCTTGCATCCATCCCGATGGAGGTTTCGTTGTAGGTCCAGGAATACCAATGCCGGACCTATTGTCGACGGCCGTTGCACTTCATGCACTGGGCGATGCACAATTCGATATCGAACCGATCAAAGAGCATTGCCTTGATTTTCTCGATACCCTTTGGACGGCGCGCGGAGGTTTCTTTGGAACCTGGGAAGACGACGCACTCGATATCGAATACACCTACTACGGACTGCTTTCGCTGGGACACCTGAGCTTGTGAACACTCCGATCTCAGCCTCCTCGTTCGAGACGATGCGACGGAACGCGCATTCATCGTTACTCGCAGCCAAAAATCCGCAGGGTTACTGGGAAGGCGAACTTTCCAGCAGCGCTCTGTCCACGGCCACCGCAGTTATCGCCTTAGAGGCGTTCGCTAAATCGCGAAGCGACCTTACCAACCATCGTCGTGAAACCATCGCCGGTCTCATTGAACAAGGCCGACAGTGGCTTAAAACTTTTCAGAACAAGGACGGCGGATGGGGCGATACCACTCAAAGCCTCAGCAATATTAGCACCACACTTCTTTGTTGGGGTGCATTGCACCAAACGCGAGACGAATTCGACCAGACCAATCGCCTAGCAACTGAATGGATTGAAAATCATGCGGGTGATACCACCCCCGATGTTCTCGCCCCCGCCATTCGACGTCGGTACGGAAAAGATCAGACATTCTCGGTCCCTATCCTTACCGCATTGGCGCTTACAGGCAGACTCGGAGAATCATCAAAGGCTTGGAGTCTCGTGCCTCAACTGCCATTCGAACTCGCCGCATTCCCCAAGAGTTGGTTCGCGGCCATGCGTTTGCCGGTCGTCAGCTACGCTCTTCCAGCCCTCATCGCCATCGGGCTCGTCAAACACCGCAAACAACCCTCGTGGAATCCGATTGGCAGAACGATCCGAAGCATGGTTACTAACCAAACTTTAAACGTTCTTGAATCGATCCAACCCACGACGGGAGGCTTTTTGGAAGCGACCCCGCTGACTAGCTTTGTCTCAATGAGTTTGATCGGTGCTGGAGAACAAACCCATCGCGTCGTCGAAAATGGGGTCCAATTCTTGATCCAATCCGCGAGAAGCGATGGGAGTTGGCCCATCGATACTCATCTCGCTACCTGGGTGTCCACCCTGGCAATCAACGCCCTCTCGCACTCGGATGAGCTCGAAGCACATCTCGGTAAAACCGGTATCGACACTTTGGAAAGATGGTTGATCGAACAGCAATACACGACCCGCCATCCCTACACCGATGCCGCGCCAGGCGGGTGGGCTTGGACGCCTCTTTCCGGAGGTGTTCCCGATGCCGACGACACTCCTGGAGCAATTCTGGCGCTCGAAGCTATCGCTCAACATTCCCCCGCGAATGCTCCTGGTATTGCCAAACGTGCTGAAGCTGGGATCGAATGGCTGATCGGATTGCAAAATCGCGATGGAGGGATTCCTACCTTCTGCCGCGGTTGGGGGACACTGCCATTTGATCGCAGCAATCCCGACATCACAGCGCATGCAATTCGCGCTATGATCTCCTGGCAAACACGACTACCCACCTCAACACAGTCTAAAATAGCTAAATCCGTTCGAGCAGCATTGCAGTTTTTGGCAAAACGGCAGGAACCCGACGGTGCGTGGACACCTCTTTGGTTTGGTAACCAATTCGCCCCGGACGAATCCAATCGAACTTACGGAACCAGCCGGGTATTGCTCGCACTTCTTTCCACGATCGGCCACAACGCGGAGCTTCCAAAATCGCGATTCGCGGCAGGACTCCATTGGCTTCTTCGTTCGCAAAACACAGATGGCGGATGGGGCGGCCAATCCGATGTCCCTTCCTCAATTGAAGAAACAGCGTTAGCGATCGAATCGCTTTGTGCATGCATTTCCAAGCACTCGTTGTTGCTCCCATACTCAAAACTATTATCGGACTCCGATCATGCTGCAACACTATCTGCTATCAGATCTGGGCTTCATTGGCTAACAACTGCAACGCGAGCTGGAACGGACTATCCCGCGTCCCCCATCGGTTTTTACTTTGCCAAGCTTTGGTATTTTGAGAAACTTTACCCGCTGGTTTACACTGTAGCAGCGTTGAATCGCGCTCACTCCATTTCAACTATGCTGTTTCCAGAACACAGCAATCCGAACTAGTGCCTTATGGCGATCTACCTTGACTGCAACGCAACCAACCCGATCGAACCAAGAGTTCGTGAAGAAATCGTACGGGTCTTTAACTCAGTTTACGGCAACGCGGGGAGCCCCCATGAATTTGGTGAACAAGCCAAACAGCTAGTCAGCTTGGCTAGGGAACAAATCACACAGGTAGCCGGTTCTCGCCGCCACGAAATCGTATTCACTAGCGGTGCAACGGAAAGCAACAATCTTGCGATCCTGGGGGCTGCAGCCCACGGCAAAGAAACGGGAAAGATGCATTTGGTAAGTTCGATGATCGAGCATAAAGCGGTCCTAGAACCGCTTCAGGCTCTTCGGAGACAAGGCTTCGAAGTCACCTTGATCCCTCCCCAACGGACCGGTCAAATCGATCCCGACGAACTGCTGCATGCGGTGCGGGACGACACGCTTTTGGTCAGCGTCATGCAGGTCAACAATGAAACTGGGATTATCCAACCTATCGATGCAATCGCGAACGGACTGATGCAGAGTGACTGTTTACTCCACGTCGACGCCGCCCAAGGATTCGCGAAGCAGTTGGAACCACTTAGAAATCCTCGCATCGACCTTATCAGTATCAGCGGCCACAAAATCCATGGACCACAAGGGATCGGAGCCTTGATCGCACGGCGCAAACAGGGACAAATTCCACCTATCGCTCCGCTAACCTACGGGGGTGGTCAAGAGTTCGGACTGCGACCAGGAACATTACCGGTCCCGCTGATCGCAGGTTTTGGATTGGCCGCTCAATTAGCCGCGACGGAACTGGACCAACGTCGTGAGCATTGCCTGATGATCCGAAAAACCGTCCTAGCGTGGGCCCAATCGGTCGATGGAAAAATCCACGGTGAACAAAAAGCCACCATGCCTCACGTGGTTAACCTCTCCATCCCCGGCTTCACCGCAGACGAACTGATTGAAAGATTCCATGGATTGATAGCCGTATCCGACGGCGCAGCTTGCACCACGATCTGCACCACCCCAAGCCACGTTCTTTCAGCTATGGGCATTCGCGAACCTGAACTTAGCGGCGCGATTCGGTTATCTTGGTCACACATGACCAACCACGAAGAACTCAAGCAAAAACTGCTCGCAGCCCAGCGCAACCTAGGTCGATGATCGTCGACAGTGAATCGCTCACGCCAGGAGCGAATGGACAACCTTGCCATGCACGTCCGTCAAGCGAAAATCGCGACCTTGGTACCGATACGTCAATCGTTCGTGATCAAAGCCTAAACAATGCAGCAATGTTGCATGAAGATCATGGATATGAACAGGGTCACGTACAATGTTGTACCCGTAATCGTCCGTCTCTCCGATTACTGCTCCCGGCTTGACTCCCCCACCAGCCATCCACATGGTGAAACATCGGCCGTGATGATCCCGGCCGTAATCGTCCTGAAGTGAACCCTGGCTGTAGACCGTTCGACCAAACTCGCCGCCCCAAACCACCAAGGTATCCTCAAGCAATCCTCGTTGCGCCAAATCGTTGATCAATGCGGATTGGGGTTGGTCGATGTCCTTGCATTGCTTGGGAATGTTCGATGGAAGATTCCCGTGGTTGTCCCAGCCACGATGGTAAAGCTGCACGAAACGAACACCTCGCTCGATCATACGGCGAGCCATCAAGCAGTTGGATGCGAACGATCCGGGCTTCTTGGAATCCGCTCCATACATTTCAAAGGTGGCATCGGACTCGTCCGAAAAGTCGGTCAATTCCGGCACCGATGCCTGCATTCGGAAAGCCATCTCGTACTGGGCAATACGGGTCGCAATCTCCGGATCTCCGTCCTGCTGTTGCTGCAACTCATTCAACTGAGAAACACGATCGAGCATAGCACGCCGCAGGCTACGATCGATTCCTTGCGGATCGTTCAAATACAACACCGGTTCCGAACCACTTCGAAACTTGACCCCCTGATGGCTCGATGGCAGAAACCCACTCCCCCATAGACGGTCCAGCAGTCCTTGATTCGCATCGCTACCAGTTCCGTGAGAAATCATCACCACAAACGCGGGTAACTCTTCCGCTTCGCTTCCCAATCCATAACTCAACCAAGCCCCGAGCGATGGCCTCCCTGGCTGCTGAGAGCCAGTCTGCATAAACGTAATGGCAGGATCATGGTTGATCGCTTCGGTATTCATCGATCGCACAATCGATATCCGATCGACAATCTTAGACGTGTGAGGCAGCAATTCACTCATCCAATAGCCGTTGCCGCCCGCTTGAGCAAAATTGAACTTGGAGGCAACCACAGGAAAACTCTTTTGTCCCGAGGTCATCCCGGTCAACCGTTGCCCTTGGCGAATACTGTCGGGAAGTTCGGTGCCATGCAACTCCTTAAGCTTGGGCTTGTAATCCCAAAGCTCCAATTGCGACGGCCCCCCCGATTGAAACAAATAGATGACTCGCTTCGCCTTGGGTACGAAATGGGATGGTTTTGTCTCCGCACGAGCAACAGCCTCCCCGAAACCCAACTGCGACAGAGCCATCGAACCTAGAATGGAATGCTTTAGGAATCGTCGTCGCTGAATGCTTTTGAAAGAATCTATTGGATCCATTATCGGTTACCTCTTGGTGATCGTTTCATCCAAATTCAAGATCGCGCTGGCGATGACAGTCCATACCGCGACCTCATTCGCATCCAAGCTACTATCCACAATGACGGCACCTGATTGATTTAATTTTGCAGCCGAATCCGCGGATTGCGCGAATCGATTTCTCGATTCGGCAATCAGATCTGCGATAATCGCGATCTCCTCTTCGCGTGCATTTCGTGACAAACTCGCCCGATACATCGCATGGACCCTGTCTGTATCACCCCTGCGATCACTTCGCAGGACCCGCATTGCCATCGATCTTGCAGCGTCGATGTACGTAGGATCGTTTAAGAGCACCAACGCTTGGAGTGGAGTATTCGTACGCGAGCGCCTTGCCACACACACCTCACGATTCGGCGCGTCAAAGCTGACCATCGACGGTGGCGGGCACGTCCTCTTCCAAAACGTGTACATACTCTTTCGATATGCCCCTTCTCCTCGATCCGGTACGTACTTCCCTCGCCTCTCAACAGTGACGTCCTCCCACAAGCCATCGGGTTGATACGGCTTGACGCTCGGCCCCCCCACTCGCGGCTGCAACAAACCGCTAATCGACAGCGCATTATCTCGAATCGTCTCCGCCGATAATCGGTACCGAGGCCCCCGACCTAGCCATCGGTTTTCGGGATCTCGAGAAAGTTGTTCTGCTCCGATTCGAGATTCTTGACGGTAGGTATCAGACATTACGAGTTGCTTGACAAGGGCTTTTACATCCCAACCGCTCTGGACAAAAGTTACCGCCAAATAATCGAGTAACTCAGGGTGCGAAGGAAACTCTCCTGTAACCCCGAAGTCCTCGGTGGTTCGGACTAACCCCGTGCCGAATAGATTTTCCCACAAACGATTGACAGCCACACGAGCGGTCAGCGGATGGGACGGATGGACCAGCCAACGGGCTAGTTCCAAACGATTCGTCGGCTTCAAATCGGAAAAACTAGACAACACCTGAGGTACTCCCGCGCTGACCTTGTCACCGGGTTGATCGTACTGACCACGCTTGAGCAGGAATGTTTCTCGCGGTGGCTGCATCTCACGCATGACCATCACGGCCGGAAAATCGTCCGCGAACGCATTTCTCTGTTTCTGCTTCTGGTCGCGAGCGTTCAGGAGTTGGCCAAAGTCGGGATCGGTCTGCTTTAGACCAAACTGTTTTACCATTCCCTGCTGTTCTGGGGTTTGCTCCGCCATGGGCTTTCGAAGCCATTCGGTAACCTGCGTAATCGGCTTCCCAGCATGCAACTGAGCCACATCCTGGGCCGTAAGCTCACCTGCAATAAGCTTCATTTCGTCCATTCGACCATGAAATGGCAGCGTTGTCTCGCGACGACCTAGATGGAACGGCTTTCCAGAATCCGTCGCAATGCTGCCGCTCAGCGAGTTCGTAGGAATGTCGAGCGGCGATATCTGGCCATCGATATATAGCTTGACTCCAGCACCTCGCTTCGAACCATCATACGTCAACACTACATGATGCCAATCATTGCTCGAAACCGTCTTCTGACTCACCACCTTGATGGCATTCCCTGGCCACTGGTGAACCAAATGCGATTCGAGTTTTCCGTTCACCAAAAGGAGATCGTATCCACGGTAGGAAGCCGACTCATCCATACGCGAAAGGATCGCCATGCCTTGATCGCTCGTCGGATAAATCCATACACTGATCGAGAACGGTTGCTCCCCATCAAAACCACCTTGGTTCCCCAAAACAATATGCGATTGGCCGTCAAACCCTACGGCTTTACCAAACTTCCCCTCGAGGACTTGAATGCTCCCCGATGGGACCGTCCCATCCTCGACGCTGTCCAATTGCGAGTAATACAACTCCCTCCAACCGAATTGTTCGATCAACTGCGTATCGCTTCGGCTCGCGAGCCATTCTTGAAATTTCTTTGCCGACGCCGATTCGCGTTCCGAGATTTGTTGTTGTAGGTTCGCCAGGTCCTGATCCAGTTGAGCCAGTTCTTTCTCTTGCGATTCCGATGGGACACGAATGAAAGGCTCTGCCGCAACAAACTTGCTGTAACTCGCTTGTTTTTCATCCAAATTATTCAGCATCGCAAAAAACTGAAAGTACTCGGATTGAGTGATCGGATCGTATTTGTGATCGTGGCATCGTGCACATTGCATGGATAGGCCAAGGAATACCGTAGCAGTGGTATGCACGCGATCCGCGACATACTCGACACGATATTCCTCCTGAATAATTCCACCCTCAGTGTTGTGCCCTTGATTTCGAAGAAACCCGCTTGCGACCAACTGAGAGCGGGATGGATTCGGAAGCATGTCACCTGCTAACTGTTCCGTGAGAAACTGATCGTAGGGCATATTTGCATGGAACGCGGCAATGACCCAATCTCGCCACGGCCACATCGTCCGATCTTCGTCATTGTTGTATCCATTGGTGTCTGCATATCGAGCCAGATCCAACCACTGAGAGGCCATCTTCTCCGCATAACTTTCCGATGCGAGCAATCGATCCACCACCTTCTCGTACGCGGTTGGTGAAGGATCGTTTTCGAAGGCCTCCAATTGCTCCACTGTCGGCGGTAACCCGGTCAAATCCAACGTCACCCGGCGGAGCAAGGTTCCTCGGTCCGCGGCTGGAGATGGTGACAACCCTTCGCGCAGCAATCGCTCTCGAACAAATCCATCGATCGGAGAATGTTGTCCGACGAATCCAGTGACTTCCGGGACCTTAGGTAAAGATGGTGTTGTGAATGCCCAATGGGCAGAATACGTCGCACCTTGCTCGATCCACCTGCGCAGCAATTCCTTCTGGCGGTCTGTCAACGGTTTTTTGGTCTCGGGAGGCGGCATCATCCGGTCGGGCTCGGTGGCATGAATCCTCTCCACCAACCCGCTCTCCTGCGGTTTGTTCGGAACAATCGCAGCGGTGCTGATAGCGATTTCACGAATGTCAAAACGCAAGTCCGCTTGCCGAGATTTTTCGTCTGGACCGTGACAGCTCCAACAATGTGTCGCGAGGATAGGTTGAATATCGCGAGCGTAATCGATCGGCACTCCATCGGGCGTCTGAGACCAAGCTATACGAGCCGGCCCAACAGCCAATATCAGCAAAAAAACGAAACCTAAACGTTGTTTTGCGAATCTCGGTTCCATGAATTTCATGACGTGGCGATGCAGCATGCGAGGATGGGAATGGATTGCAGCCCGTTGAAAAACGATCGGACTCGCAGCGGTGCAGCGCAAGTTGCCCGGTCTCTGCTGACGATACGCGTCTGACAGACCAGTTCTCACCGTGCCGCATCCGTTTTTCAACAAACTGAAAGGCGGGGTTCCGGACTTGGGCTCCATCCGGATCAACTTTATTCTACTCCAATCCGATTCCTACGCCCTCCCTGAATCTTCGTTCGATGGAAGGTCACCACAGAAATCTCACTTGGATCCCAAGCCTTCGGCGCAAAGCCGTGAGCTAATTCGATCATTTCTCGGCAGTACCGAGATGATCCGCCCAATCGACGTCGACTCGCTGAGCCCACCGCTCCCATTCCGTCGCAAGCTCACGGACCAAACCCGGAAACTCATCAGCTAGGTTATTCATTTCGCATCGGTCCTCCGCGAGATTGTAGAGTTCCCATACAACAGGTTCTGGAGATCGCTTGGTCCAAACAATCTTCCAGTCGCCGCGTCGCCAAGCGTGGGCTCCTTGGTGGTCGAAACCGAGCGAACGCGGCTGAGCCTCCCCCTTCTTGATCGTCGAGAGCAATGACTGCCCCTCCATGGGACGTATCGCGTTGCCTTCAAAAGTCTTTGGATACGTGGCGCCGGTGGCTTCTAGGACAGTAGGCATTACATCGATCAGGTGTCCAGGGGAATGAATCCATGCATTCGCAGCACCGATCCCTTTTGGCCAATGAGCGATCAACGGCGTGCAGATCCCACCTTCATAGGTGAAGTGTTTGTAACTGCGAAAGGGAGTGTTTCCCAAATTCGCCCACCCACTGCCGTAGGACTGATGTGTTTTCGGTCCACCGACTTGGCTCAACTGTTCACCGACGTGCAAGTTCGTTTCGCCTTTTCTCGATGGCCCATCGAAACCGAACGGTCCCCATTCGTAACATGCACCGTTGTCGCTTAGAAAAAGGATCAGCGTATTTTCCAAATCTCCCGATGACTCTAAATATGAAACAATCTTACCAACTCCATCATCGATCCCTTCCACCATGGCTGCAAAAACCGCCATCCGTTGGGCCAAATCGAACTGCCGATCGCGGTCGAGCGTTTCCCACGCTGGGTTTTCTTTACCGGAGAATCCGTTGGCAATCTTATCTCCATCTACCGGCACGAGAGATCGAGGAGAAAGTTTCCATTCATTGCCAGAGGCCAACCCCAATACCCTCATCCGCTCAAATCGCTCTTGCCGCAGTACATCCCAACCTCTTCTATACGTTGCGACATATTTGTCGGCACGTCCCGCAGGTGCTTGAATGGGAAAGTGGGGAGACGAATGCCCCAGGAACAAAAACCAGGGTTGCTGCTTCTGTTGGCCTTGTCGGATAAACTCGATCGCATATTCATTGAAAACATCGGTTGCATAAAACAGATCCGCTTCGGGTTTGATTTCTTGATGCCGGTCCTTGGGGAGCCGGACATAATAATCGCGGTCGAACTGATCGTGAGAATGATCCGCGGTATACCCGTAAAACTCGTCAAATCCTCTAGCGATCGGACCTGTTTTTGGATTCATGTGCCACTTACCAACGTAGTAACAACCATATCCCCGAGCTTTGAGTACCTGAGCAAGCGTCACACAGCGGTCGTTAAGCCGTCCGAGATATCCTGGTCCTCGCACGTCGTCAGGAGCATTCGTCGTAAAATCGCCAATCCCTGTTTGTGAAGGGTAAAGTCCCGTCATCAGCGATGCTCGACTCGGGCAGCATCGCGCCGAGTTATAGAACTGTGAAAACCGAACGCCATGGGTCGCCAATCGATCGATATTCGGGGTTGGGATCTCCCCGCCGTAACAGCCAAGATCCGAATATCCCAAATCGTCGGCGAGTACGATCAAAACATTGGGTGGATTCGCGTTGCGAGGCCATGGCTCGATGGCAAATGCGTGGAACTCAGCCAGTCCCAACGCAGCAATCGCAAACACAACAATCCACCAACTCACACGCGGCATTTTATCCATTCGTTCCTCCTAAGGATTCCCGTTAGGATAACTTAAGCCTCGAGCGATGAGTAGCATCCTCGCTGCTTCGCTCGTACTCAGTCCGCGACGCGGACGGTACTCGTACTCCTCATGGTACTCGCTCCTCTCAAAACAACTCGATGATATTTTTT
>JBKCUW010000092.1:0-147833 GCA_046318275.1 Pirellula sp.
GGTATTCCGCAAACAAACGCTTCTGTAACGGCTGGAACCAACGCAGGGATCATCTATGACCGCGCTATCGAGCCGAATCAGCAATTGGCTGGGACGTTGAACATCCTATTTAATAATGCCTCGCAAATCTCGGATGGTCAGAAGATCGTATTGAGCGATGGCGTCACAACGATGACGCTGGAGTTCGAGGACATCACATTACCTTCGAATTCACCGAATCGAGGTGTACAACCTGGAAACTTGGCCATTCCATACAACCCGATGATCAACGAATCGTCGTTCGTGATCGCATCTCGCGTCAGGGACTTGATCAACTCTCCATCGGTCCAAAACGTGCTTCGTATCGGAGCGGTTTCCATCGACGGAAGCTTGTCTGGCCAAAACACCCGAGAGATAACCTTGCTCGGCACCATCACCGCAACGGTACCGAACTCGGTCGGATTCATCGCGAATCGTTCGCCTGTGATCCGATTCTCCGGGTCTTCGCAAATCGTTGATGGACAGACGTTGGTTATCAATGACGGAAATCGAACGCTCGCATTAGAGTTTGATGACGTGAAGTCACCCGGTGTGACTCTCGGCAATGTAGCGGTTCCTTTCGATCCGACCGCAAACGAATCAGGGGCTGTTATCGCCGCTCGCGTTTTGCAAATCATCAACTCACCCGCCGTGCAATCGATATTGCAAGTCACCTGCTATCCACTTTCTGGATTGGGTGGTCAAAACTTCGATACGATCACCATCGGTGGTGCTGTTGCAGCAACCTTGCCTTCTTCGATCGGCGTGACTCTCGCTAACAATTTGTTCGGCGATCGCAACACTCCTCGCGATCAAGGCCAAGTGGTCATCGAGAACTCGAGGATTTCGAACTCCTCCGGATTCGGCATCTCTATTTCAGCGGATGCGAGAGACCCTGTTTCCGGCTCACCGAATCCAGGTTCCGTGCGAAACACCCTCACGATCAACAACCAACGGCTAATGCCTGGCGCTGTGATCATGAACAATGAACTTTTCGCCAACACAGCAGGTGGCATCAGCATCGCTGGAGAGGCAAACACCGCAGCGAACTTGGCACCCGCACCGGTTCCCTTCGCGAGAATCGTCAATAACTCGATCCTCGGAGGAACTGTAAACAACGTTTTGGTACCACCAGCGGCTACCATCCAAGGCGATTACTACGCGCTTGGGTCGATCTCCTTCGCAGATCGCGTGGACCGCTACGATCCACGTGCTGGTGGTGGACCAGTTCCAATCACTGGACTCCAAGTTCCATCCGCAGCGTTGGGTGCCCCTAACTACTCCGGAATCGGCGAACCGAAAGCCAACGAAGGGGCTGTATCGCTGGGCCGAGGGGGTGTGCTGGTTGTACGATTCGACAACAACATCCTGTCCGGATCCGACGATGCTCGTCCAGACTTGGCGGTTTACGAGGTCGGAACTTCGGAGCAAGTACGCGTAGAGGTCAGCTCCGACGGGGTCAAGTACACCTCGGTGGGGTCGGCATCGTTCAATAATCGCTACATCGACCTCGATGCTTACGGATTCAACTCCCTGAGCCAGTTGAGCTTCGTCCGCTTGACCGACGAACCAGGCGATGGTCCATCGACTGGAGACTCGGTAGGTGCCGACATCGATGCCGTAGGAGCGATCTCCGGTAAGCCAGGAGTGATTTACACTCCGTCCGGAACGGGCATCCGAGTTGGTGCAAACGCCAGCCCGACCTTGCTCAACAATATCGTCGTCAACAGCGCTGTTGGTGCGAGCGTCGATGCGACCAGTTCCTCGACCGTCATCGGTGGCATGCTGTACCAAGGCAACACACGGGACACGAACGGAGCTACGTCTGGTCAGTTCGCGATCACGGCGAGCTCCTTCTCGCCGCTGTTCACCGATCCAACTACGGGCAACCTCTATCCGGTCGCGGGTGCTCCCTCGATCGATGCCTCGATCGATTCCTTGCTGGATCGATCTGCATTGCTTGCCGTGAAGCAACCGCTCGGTCTGGCACCGTCACCAATCATCGCACCTGCAACCGACATCACTGGGGCACTCCGAGTCGATGATCCAAACGTCATCGCTCCTCCAGGGCTCGGCGAAGGTGTCTTCAAGGACCGTGGAGCATCCGACCGATCGGACTTCTTGGGACCGACCGTTGTCGCAATCAATCCTCAGGACAACGATTCGCTCGGCAAGGACTCGAACCCGACGACCGGGGTCGTGGAACTCGTCAGCTCCGCACTGAATTATTTCGACATCCAAGTCCGCGATGTTGGTGCTTTGAACGGCGTGGCTCAAGGAACGGGAGTCAACCCAGCAACCGTCTCACCAAACTCAGTTTTGGTGTACAAGAACGGCAAGATTCTCGTCGAGGGAATCGACTACCGGTTTGGCTATGAGTCCACCAGCAACATCATTCGACTCACATCGCTTTCAGGCCTGTGGGAAAGTGGTGCTGCATACACCATTCGATTCATCAATACGAATGAATACCTCATTCAAGCTGTTGCACCGAATGCGCTGATCGATGGCACCACCTACAGCGTTCTGGATGCAACTGGAACACCAAACTATTTTGAAATCGATACCGGCCTGAAGCTCCGCGTCCCAGCCTCCATCGATGGATTCACCAATACCGTTGTCGACGGAACGATCTTCCGACTCGACGATGGATTCCGACGAGTTACCTTCGAGTTCGATAGCGACGACAAGGTTCGCACCGGAAACGTTGCAGTGAAGTTCTCCAACCAAGAGCCACCTGAGGCTTTGGCAGAACGCATCGCGAATGTCGTTGCCTCGGTCAACCTCAAGCTTGCAATCCAGTCAATTGGTTCCGGCAGCATGCAGATCACGGGAAGCAACCTGATCCGTTTCGTTGCCGAAGACAGTCGGGTTACTTCTTCGGGTGCGACGGGAATCACTCCTGTTTATGGGCTCCGTATCCCAACCAACAATGGACTACCTGAAAACCTCCGCGATGGTCAACGATTCTCGATCCAACGCGGCGACAAGACGGTTGTCTTCGAACTCGATTCCGATGGTGTTGTAACCCTTGGAAACACCTTGGTCCCGCTCAATACCAACTCGGTGGATCAACAAGCTGGACTGATCGTCGCTGCGATGAATGCCGCCGGTCTCGGACTCACCGCTAGCTTCACTTCGGGTGGCTATATCGCTGTTGGAACTGAAGCGGATATCCGCATCCAAGCCACCAGCACGGTTCTCGAAGTGGTCGGAGTTCCAGGACGCGTGACGACCAATCCGATCGCAATCGACTTGAGTGCGGTCAAAGACACCACCCAAGTTGCCGAAGCGATCGCTGATGCGTTGGTTGCAGCCAATGTGACAGGCGTCGATACGACTCTGCTCGGCAATCGAGTCTTCATTGAGGGCTCCCAAGGTATCTCTGGCGTTGGTGCGGAGTCGGTATCCGGCATCCGTGACAAGGCTGGTAACGCGATGCGAGCCTCCGAGCTTAATGGCGAAACCTTGATCAATATCTTCCTTGGCGAAGGTTTCGATTACGGTGATGCTCCAGACCCTGCGTACGCTAGCAAGCGTGACAACAATGGACCTCGCCACAAGATCGCCGATGGATTCTCACTCGGTGCGACCGTCACCGCAGATCCCGACGCTCGGGTTCCAGATGGTGACCTCGACGACGGTGTCACGTTTGGCTCGGTCATCGCTGGGTTCACTGGAACCATGCAACTGACCGTTCAAGGCATCTCGGTAGCTCGACCTGGATACGCAAGTGCTTGGGTGGACTTCAATGGAAACGGCGTGTTCGATTCGAGCGAACGGCTTAACATCCCTGGACGAATTGTAAACGGCGTCAACACTCCAATTACCTTCAATGTTCCATCCGGAAGCAAGACGGGAACTCCGATCGCCGCCCGAATCCGACTCAGCAGCGATTTGGCTGCGGTCAACTCACCAATCGGCGAAGCTCCCGACGGCGAAGTCGAAGACTACATGATCACCATCAGCAACAACCCGTACACCAATCCGAACAATCGGTATGACGTGAATGCAGATGGATTCGTATCGCCGATCGACGTTCTCCAGATCGTCAACTACGTCAACTCTGGATTGCCAAGCCGTCCGCCGTTGCCACCGACATCGGTACCACCATACCTCGATGTCGACAGCGATGGATTCATCGGACCTTTGGACGTCCTCGCAGTGATCAACTTCATCAACTCCGGTGGAAAGTCCGGAAATGGTGAAGGTGAAGGGGAAGGCGAAAGTGCCGGAGACGATCTTTGGATCGCCGCATCGAGCACTCCAGCCCCAACCAACGGGTCGTCGAACTCCAGCGGAACTATCCAACGGTCCATGGCCGCCGCAACCAGCGGTGTTACCAAGGCTCAATCACTCGATAGCGCATTGGCTCGACTTGGAAACGACTTCGGACCAGCACTGCCAGACACATGGTTCGACTGGTCTGCAGCCAACTCGCGGGATGAATCGAAGGAAAACGATGCAGAGTTCTCCACAGCCCTCGACGAGATCTTGGAGGAGTTGTTCTAGACACTCTCGGAAGGAAATTCCCACTGAGTTAAACCCTCAGTAGGGCATCAAAAGCAAAAGAGCTATCCTCAGTTGGGATAGCTCTTTGCATTTTCATACCCCACCAACTTCTACTACATTGGGGAGGCCTCAAGGGCAGACGAACTATTTCGGCTTGTTGAGGAGGTCGGATGAGTTGTCTTCATGGATCATTCGAAGCGTCGGCGAATCATCTCGCGACTCAAACGTATCTCGCTCGTTCGCATCCGGCCCCGAGCGCCCCAGGTCCCCTTGGGCTTGGGCAAGCCTTCGCGTTGAAGAAACCTCCTGCGAACCAGTTGGCAAGTTGGAAGAAAGATTTTTCGATGCCCGCAAAGCAACTGCTATCGACGTCTTTATGAACTGCTCTCGTACTTTCGGGGAAACCTTGTGCAATTGTTGTGCGACCTGCTCTAGTCCTTGGGGGTTCGTACGAGCCGTTTGCGAGATCTGCGAAAAGAATCCAGCGCACTCGACAAAATTGTGATCGGCGGTCTTCGCCACCAAAGGCCCTAAAGTCTTTACAACCAAATCGGCTCCTACGTTATCCAGCTTCATGAAGGCGTCCATCCAAGCCATCATGCCGGGCCGACCATCCGGCAACCGTACCGGCCGATTGTGCAACACCACCACGCAACGGCCCTTGAGTTCCCTAGCCCAAAGGTTTCCTTGATAGCCGCCATTGGATTGATACACATGGAGCGTATCACTGCCGTACACCAAGTCCATCTTGCACTTGGTCCCTGCTCCGTCATCTCCACTTAACTGGTACTCACCGATGCGATCCAACGTGACACGAGTTATCCCCATCACATCCCAAATATTGACCACTACCTCTGGATGACGCACTAAAAACGTGTACATCTCCGGATCGCACTCGACCGTTTGAGTAGGCATTCGCCGGAAATAACTCGCATCTTCCGCGATTCCGCGCAACCGCTGGGATGCTTCGGGCGTCAATTGATCAAAGGGTATCGCACGTATAGCAGCAATCTTCGCTTCTCGGCTGCTCGTACCCTCGGACCCTTCATTGCGGGAAGAGTTCAGACCAGATTCAACACTTTGAGCACGGAGATCTGTTCCGCACAGGGACAAGACAACTCCGGTCGAAACCCCCAAAACGGCGAAGAAACGCCAGCTCATCAAGCGATAGCCCCCGCGTGGTCGCATTTTGACGCTATCGACGAGTCTCATGGAATATCCGAGCTCATGGGAGTTGTCATTCCAAGGTTGCTCGTGGCCTCAGTCCACGGCTGCCGCCTCCAACGAAACCTGCGGTTTTCAGAGAGCACACCTTATGTCCTGGTTTCGGCATTCCTGCCAACAAACACCAGCCGAAGATTCATTTTTGCCAACGCTAGCAAACTCGCGTCCACTCTGAGGCAACTGCAACACTAAGAACGAACGCACAAAGGTGGCTGCATCCGCTGAGCGAATCCCTTTATAATCCGCATTGCCTCGCGGTGGGTACCAACGGCTCTCAGAGACTCCCTCGCGAAATCCCAGCATTTGCCAACGCAATTCTGCCCCCCTAACGCTTACCCTATGCCAATGATGCCCACTCCCCACAAAGTAAACCGATGGATCTGGGGCGCTTTATTCTCCGGAATTAGCTTGCTATCCGGCTGTAACAAAAGCGATTCCAATGCAGTGAATGACGATGCCAACGGACAGCGCGTCGCGGGCCGCAACCCTTTAGATTCCATTGGCACTCAGAAGCCACCCATCGGTGCACCAACCGCAGGGGAGCCTGAGAACGCGAAACAACTTTTGGAGGAGTCCCTTCGAGTCTATAGAGATGCAAACAAGTACTCGGACCAAGCCCAGCTCACGATTTCGGTGCCTGGCTCGGCCCCATTTTCATCGCCGTTCCGAGTGGCCTTCGAACGACCGAACCGTCTTGCAATCTCTGCCCATGGAGCTCGTGGCTGCTGGACCAGCACCCATTGGGAGGCAATTTGTTCGGGGCCCACAAACCCATTCCCCAACCAAAGACTAGTACGCCCCTTACCCGAAACCATTGATCTCGATTGGCTTCAACAAGACAACCTCGGTGGCCTCTTCGCCGATCCTGTTGGCATGCCCATCCAAATCGAGTTGTTGCTTTCTCGAAGCTCACTCAGCGAATTGACAGGAGCGGATACCTCAATAACGCTTTTAAAGCCGGAAACCATCGATGGACGAGTTTGCGACCGAGTTCAAATCGACAAGTCCAATCTTCGATGGATTCTTGGAATCGATCGGGACGTGAAAACCTTGCGAAGCATGGATCTCCCTCCCCAATTTTTTTATCCGGGCCAATCGGCAGAGGAACTTAAAGGCGTCCGATGCACCATCGATATCGTTTCGCCGAAAATCGATCAACCGATCGACTGGAGCGAATGGCAGGTTCCAACTAGAAACGAAGACATTTCAGTGCGTCGATTCGTAATGCCTCCACCGATAGCCTCCACAAAAATCTTGGGCGAAGTCATCCCGCCTTTCGACTTGAACGATTCGCGCGGCGAACGGCTATTGGATTCAGCCGAGCCCAAACGTCCTATTAGCATTCTTTGCTGGATCGGCGAAGACCCATCGAGCGAGGCGTTTACCAAAGACCTCTTGAAAATCCAAAAGGTTTTGGTCGACCAGGAACTCGCACCTCAATGCCAAATCTTTCTCATTGGAAAGGAAACCGCCAAGTCGTTGCCCGACGCAATAAAGAAATGGAACTGTGATCTCCCGCTTGCGGTGGACCGTACTGGGATCTCCGATTCACTCTTCAAAATACCAAGCGAACCTAGCATCGTCGTGATGGATCGAAATCGACGAGTTCAAGTATCAGAGTATGTGATCACGCCTGCAACAGTTTCAGCGATCCCTAGCTTAGTAAGAAAATTGATCGCCGATGAAGATCTTGCAAGCCGACAGTTGCAACAGGACGCTGATAACCAAGCTCGCTACATCGGCGCCCTTCATCGTGTCGCAATCGATAAAGAGCAATCGGCAAAGCTACCTGCTATCCGCGAATTCCAGTTTTCGCTCCATGGAATGCGGCGAGATTGGAAAGCGGAGTTTGCCGACCCGATTTTGAGCGCGGGAGGAATCTGGTACCCCGAGAACGCATCCGCATCTGGAAGCTCCGAACGAAAGATTCCATTCCAAGGTCAATCCAATCTGCCGGTGATGTCAGTGCTCGACAATACCGGCAAACTCCATGTCGTTGACGAGTTCGGTAGACGGCACACGATCGCTGCGATTGAATCCGAACAAGCCGATGGGGCGAAACGAATCCACACGAGCATCGACCCGTGGAGCCATTCTTGGGTCGCCGTCATTCCCGAAGGCTTGCCCCGATTTTGGATCGCACCGATTCCGTTGCCATTGCCTGCAACGGTCCCCTCGGCAAACGCAACTCCATCATCCAATGTCGCAACAACCTACAACACACAAGCTGGCGAATCCCCGAACGCTTTCGTCTGGACGTCACTTGCTAAGGAATCCAGTTTAGTATTGGCCACCGACCAATCTAGATTGCTGGTGATCAACCCAAAGAGTGAGCAGCGAAAGGATGGGATCTTGAACGAGCCGTTGGTATCGATCGCACCAGGATTGGATGGGAATGGCCAAGTCGCTGAATGGAATGCTGTCGGACCCAAAGGGCTCTTAAAACGGATCGGAAACCTTGCAAATTCCGCAAGTGGGTCCCTCAACGATCAACCTATCGAAGCTCGGCTAAATCAACTTCCAATACGACCGGAACCTGGTGCATGGTTTTGGGGGAAACATGGTAGCCAACCTATCACTATTTCCCTGGCTCGCTTGCTCACTGGAGAAACTGGCATTCAGATTTCCAACCCTGCCTACCAACCGATCATTCACCGTCCACTGACTGTTCGACCCGAGCAAGCGAGATTATTGGGAGCCACAAGGCTGGCGGATGGAAATCTCTATGGGATCGCGACCGGGCCGAATCGAATCCTGCATCTGTTCACCGGGGATCTACGAATTGTCGACCAAGTCTCCTTCGATTCGCGAATCCTTGCCGCAACGATTGTTCCATTCCAACAAGACTTAAGACTGATTGTCGCTTTGGAAAATGAAGTGAGTTGCTGGACAATCGATGTGCCAGACGCTCGAAGTACCACACCACCGGCGGCAATCAACGAGACGCCCAGCCCATCGGATTCTAAAGCCGCGGCTGGCGGAACATGACATCGCGTAGCTCCAACAAATCCATCCTCATCCTCGGCGCTAGCTGCCGTGCGGCAGCCCAACGGGCGGCGATTGCAGGCTTCCAATCGCATGCGTTCGACCAATTCGTCGATCGCGATCTGATCGATTGTTCACAAACCGGACAACTCGACACGTTGGATGGTACCGAAACCCAGTGGCGAAAACCGCACTGGAACGGAACGACCATGCTTCTCGCTGGCGGTATGGAACACCGCCCCGAACTTGTCGATCGCCTCCGCACGCACGGTCTTCGATGTGGTGTCACTGGATGGATGCTGAGAGAACTACGAGATGTCAATCATTGGCAATCGTGGGCACGCTGCTCCGGAATCGGATTTCCCGAAACACGTTTTTCGATTCCTAAAGGAACAAATCCCTCCAACCATCCTCCCGACTCAAGCGATACTGGATGGCTCCGAAAAAGGAGAAATGGAGCGGGTGGCATAGGGGTCACCGTTGAATCGTTCTCGAGCAATGCCGATGCCACCGATGAGCCACAGTATTACTGGCAACGCCGCTTGGACGGAATCTGCATCGGCGTTTCCTTCCTCAGCGACGCGGTCCGCAATCACACATTGGGCTCGGTCGTGAGCTTGACCCAGGAGGATATTTGGGGACCTGAGCCCTTCAGTTATCGCGGCAGCATCAGCTCGACACCCCTGCCTCCGGTAATCCAGCAACAACTCGATCGGTTTGGAGACATTGTCCGTCGCGAGGTCGGACATCGCGGGCTCTGGCAAGCAGACTTTATCGTTTCCGAGGATCGCTTGTCACTCCTCGAAATTAATCCGAGGTGGTCTTCAAGCATGGAATTGCTCGATGCCTTAGGTCAAATGGCAATCCCAGGACGTGACGTAAGCGAACCGCAGAACAGTTTTGTGGAATGGCATGTCCGTTCTCTGGGAGATTCCCCAGTATCCATAGTCCAAGAGGAATTGAGTAACGATGCCAAAACAAAGTGTTGCATCGGCAAATGCATCGTCTATGCGCAGCACGACCAACACATCGACGATGAACTGCTGGAATCGTGGTGGAAGAATCGGTGGCATGGTTCCGTGCAGGAACTGGTTGCAGGCGTTCGCTATGCGGACATCCCACCCATCCCATTCACGATTGAACGCGGGTATCCGATCCTCTCTTGCTTCGCATTAGGCAATTCAGCGGGAGCGATCGTGAAGCAACTCCGCGATGCCGCGAGCAACATCTCCAAGCCGCATTAAGCTGCACTTAGGCGTCTCTAGGACGACTCATTCCCCCCGTACTCACCGCGCTGCTAATTGCTCGACGAAAAAACCCGCCGGCTTGCGACCGACGGGTTTTAGGCATTTGATCTGGTGTCTAGGACACTGGTCGACTTCGGTTATTCCGGTTCGTCGATGTGCTCTCGCTCGGCTGCGATTCTGAGTTTATCGAGCGCCCGCATTTCCAGTTGTCGGATTCGCTCTTTCGTAACGCCCAGTTCCTCGCCAACCTCTTTCAGCGTTCGTGCTTCTCGATCGCGATCGAGTCCAAATCGCCGAACGATGATTTGCCGTTCGCGTTCGTCGAGCACGTGTAGAATCTTGCCCAGTTGCTGCTCTCGCATTTCCTGGTGGATCTCTTGCAACACGTTGTCCGCGCGCTGGTCTTGATGGGTTGTGAAGACCTCGTCGGAACTCGTTCGGAATCGTTCGCGATGCTTGAACTCATCGGGAATAGACCGAGCAAAGTTCTTCATGATGGCCCACGTAGCGTAGGTGCTGAACTTAAATCCACGCGAGTAGTCGAACTTTTCGACTGCGCGAATCAAGGACATATTTCCATCGCTGATCAAGCCGAAGAAATCGTCAGAAGGCCCAGAATGTCGCTTGGCGATGGACACCACCAATCTCAAGTTGGATTGAACAATCTTGTTCTTCACCACTTGGGCTTCTTCGTGCAATTTTTCGACTTGGTCCATCAAATTGACCAAAGGAGCGGATCGGTCCAATTGATCCCGAAGCTTGCAAGCTTTGAACTTCAAGTAATTCATCTTTCGGAACAGATGGTACTCTTGTTCGCGGTTCAGCAACGGGACTTCGTACAAGGAGGCCAAGTACGGAGGCAGTCCGCTCGGAGCACGAACCTTGCGAGTGGCCTCGGCCGGCTTTGGCATTTCCGCCATGATCATTTCGACGTTTGCATCATTTTCGAAGTCGGCATTCGGGATATAGTCGAGTGCCAGTTCGAAAACTTTGGATGCCCGTTGCTCGTTGAGAAGACGGACGATGCTACCTCGCGCACGCTTGTAACGCTTCGCCAGAACGACGGTGGAAACGCCCCGCATATGCTGCTGGTACATCGCCCGCTTGTCCTCTTCGGTGAGCACTTCTTTCTGCTCTGGGAAGACGGCCATGTTCGGATACTTTGCATCGAAATTCTTGATCGTGTATCGGATCGTTTCGACGCTGCGTTGCACTTCCTCTGCCACCGTGCGAGCTACCTCTGAGAGATTTGCTCCCGTGGCTGCAATGCGTCGTGCGCGGTCGATGATGTCATCCCGTTGGGTATCCGTCATTTGGCTAAACCGTTCACCCCGTTGAACACGGCTGCGATTCAACTTGACGAATCGCTCCACGCTGGAGTGAAGGAAACCAACACGCTTTCGCCCTTCGGAAACAAACCGACGCGACACGAGACCTTGGTCTCTCCAACGCGATATAGTCTTCGTCGAAACATTGAACATCTTGCTCAAATCTTCCACCGTATGGACAGGCTCTTTTGCTTCCTCCAAACGTAGATTCATCGAGTCGGTAATGTCCTCAACGAACAAACGCAAGTCGTGCAGGGCGTCGTCCCCTTTGATCAAACGAGGACCGCTGGCATCAGGCCGCACAGCGGTGACTCGAAAGAATAAAAAGTCGTACGGATACTCTTTCGAGGGCTCCAGTTCCGACAATAGCTTCTCCGCCCGATCCGCTTGTTCGCTACGTTTTGCTCGAGGAGCAAAACGCACCTGCTGATCACGTAGTTCTCGGATAAGTGCAATTCGATAGTCGCTATTCATTCTTTCCTCGCTTCCTGCCTAACACGCCAACCCAGCGATCCTTGCGGTTTTCACCGCCGCACATGGTATGACCTAAAGGAACACGCTCCATTCGTTGGAGCCCTCCAACTTGAATTGGCGTTGGATGCCATTCAGTTCCCGTTGGCCCACGCGTCTGCTTAACCAGCAAACCACTTTAGCCAACAGCCCTGACTCGTTCGGTCAATCGATCTTCATTTTCGACGATGGGAACCAACGATTGGTTCACATCTTCTTGTTGAAGTCGACGAAATAGTGAAGAGCAACTTCCGGACCAGAACTCCGAACATTTTTGGCACCGGAATTTTTTGAAGAGAATTTCGCGATTCGGCGTGCTTTTGGGACCAGTCCTGAACTTTTTTGATCCACTTCAGTTCCCTCCCTGGAAGTTCTCGCTACAAACCGGGTAAATTCTTGTTACAAAATTGGGCCAGGGGTTCTGCCCCTAGCCTTTTTCGCTGTCAATTTGTCAGACTCGCTGCGTCTCGTTTCGAGACACCTTGTAACCATTCTGATTTTTTCACGTTTCGCTCCAGAAGTCAAATTGAAATTCATGAAACCAATCGTTGGGATCATCGATTACCAGATGGGAAATCTTCGAAGCGTTGAGAAAGCCATTGAACGCGTGGGTGGACAGCCTGTGGTCAGCGGCGATCCGGAATCGTTTTCCCGCGCGTCCCACTTGATTCTGCCCGGCGTAGGCGCATTCCGGGACGCGATCGCCGAACTCGAACGTAGACACTTGGTCCCCCTGGTTCGGGATTGGACCAACAGCGGCAAGCCGTTCCTCGGAATATGCTTGGGACTCCAAATGCTGTTCGATACCAGTCACGAAGGTGGTCAGCATCGGGGGCTTGGGATCATCCCTGGAGAGGTCGTGCGGTTTCCGTTCTCGACATCCAACAATCACCTCAAAGTTCCCCATATGGGATGGAACCGGGTGCATTCTACCCAATCGGATGACCCGCTTTTGTCCGATATCCCAGCGGACCCTTACTTCTACTTTGTCCACAGCTATTACGCAGCCCCAAGGAATCCGGAAGATGTTTGGCTGGAAAGTGACTACGGTCAACCGTTTTGTGCGGCGATCCGGCGCAACAATGTCTACGCGACCCAATTCCACCCGGAAAAAAGCCAAAGCAACGGCTTGAAGCTCCTGCAAAACTTCCTCGAATTATCCTAGAAACGAGGATTCGAGAAAACTCGGATCCTACTCCCCTTAAGATTCCAGCCAAACCTGAGAAAACATCATGCATCGACGGGAATTTCATCGACGTAGCTTTCATCAATGGCTCGCATCGTCCGCCGCCATCGCGTCGGTCCACGGAGCAGCAACATTCTCCCCATCGAGCGCCGCGGCATTTACTCCCCAAACCGATGCAAAATCTGGTGCCCGTATCTCGCCACCCATCGGGATATCCACGTACTCCCTCTGGCGATTTAAAAACGACGAATTCAAAGATGTCGGTAAGTGCATCGATTTCGCAAGTGAAACCGGATTCGATGGGGTCGAGATCCTGCTTTACCAAATCTCTCAAACCGAAATGCTCAGCAATGCTGCCTGCCAAGCCATCAAGCGCCGCGCATTGCTCGCTGGACTGCCTCTCTACGGCATGTCCACCCATCAAGGCTTCGTATCGCCGGACGCTGAAGTTCGGCGGATGAACATCGAACTCACGATCGGGCAAATCGAACTTTGCTACAAACTCGGGATCCCGACGATGCGAGTGAACACTGGACGCTGGGGCACCAGCAAGAACTTTGATGAGCTCATGGCCAATCGTGGGATCGAGCCACCGTTGCCCGGCTACACCGAAGAAGACGGGTTCCCTTGGGTGATCGATGCCCTCGAACGCTGCCTCCCTACCGCCGAAAAATGCGGCGTTGTCTTGGGACTTGAAAACCACTGGGGATTAGGCCTGACCCCTGAAGGCGTTCTTCGAATCGTCGACGCTGTCGATTCGCCTTGGCTCCAAGTCACCTTGGACACGGGGAACTTTTTGGAAAACCCTTATGAGAAATTAGAGAAACTCGCACCGAAAGCGGCGTTGGTCCAAGCCAAAACCTATTACGGTGGAGGCGAATGGTATGAACTCGATCTCGACTACCAACGGATCGCAAGCATGCTCCGCAAGCACAACTATCGCGGCTGGATCTCGCTCGAATTCGAAGGCAAAGAAGACTACCGCACCGCTATTCCAAAGAGCTTGAAATTGCTTCGAGATGCATTTCGTTTCACCTGAGAACCGAGCCAGCCAAACCTCTTAAGCTTGATTACGAAGTGATCATGTCTGGGCTCAAATGCTGGTGCGAGTTCCAGAAATCCAGTTTCCATCCGGCCCCTGATCGCGATAGGCGAGTGATCGATGTGTTGACCACCTCGCCTAAATGCGATTCTAAATCCTGGCGATCGAGCATCGCCTCGAGCAATCTCATCTTAAAGTCGGCGTGAATAACCATGGCAACGCGTTCCTGCCGGCACCAATCGGTCGATTCAAACCAACGTACCACCCCCCTCGCTCTCGCCAACGCTTCCGCACGGCCTTCGTATCGATCAAGTTGATTCCAACCAGTCTCAGCTATAGAAGGATCCACGTGCCACCCCGGACAAAGCGATTGCAATTCCGATCGCCCCATCCCTTTCTCCGGCATTCGCTCCCCCGGGGCGTACCCTCGATAACAACCTCCTTGCTCAAAAATATCTCGATGGATGTGAGGCACTAAACCGGTTCGCTGAGCCGCCCAGCGGGTTGTCTCGATAGAACGAAGGAACGGACTGGTTACTAAGATCGACAATCGCAAGTCTGCGAGGGCTTCCGCCAAACGTTCGGACTGGGCATGGCCAAGTTTCGTGATCGACGGGTCAGGGATGCGATACCGCTCGTCTTGCGCGTTGTTCGCCGATTGTGCGTGCCGGACCAAAAACAAACATGGTTCCATCGTCTTTCCCCAAAAGGTACCCTGAAAAAAAGCACCCCGATTCCGAAGAAGGTTCAATCCGCAAAGTGCTTGCCTGAGTTGTGCGACCGGCACATGTCGGCAACAATGATCGTCACCTCCATGTAGAATCGTCGGTGGTCCATCCCCATGGAGCGATCCCCCATCGCAAGATCCCCCAATCGAGCGATCCCATAGAGGCACTGCGTTCGCTACCGAAGTTCGCCACCGAACGCATTCGAGGATTCTGACGAAGAATGGATAGAACAACAATGCCACACACCATGGTGATTTTCGGTGCATCGGGCGATTTGACCAGTCGCAAACTGATTCCCGCTTTATACCGCCAATTCCAACGTGGACGTTTACCGAAACCAACGCGGATCGTCGGGGTCTCCCGGAGCCCGTTTTCGTCCGAAGACTGGCGGAACCAACTGACGGACTCCACGGCCAAATACGTCAAGGGAGAGTTCGACAACGAATCCTGGAAGGCGTTCTCAAGCGAGATTTACTACCATCCCGGTGACATCGGAAACGAGGAAGACTTTCACAAGCTGGCCGCTTTTTTGACGGAGATCGAAAAGTCCCAGACCACCGACCGAACGTACTACCTTTCCACCATGCCCCAGCTTTACGCGACGGCAGTCGAACAACTGGGTAAAGCCGGCCTAAATATTGACACCCACGGCCATCGACGGGTGGTTATTGAAAAACCGTTCGGCACCGATCTCGCCAGCGCCCAAGCACTCAATGCATCGATCCATCAAACGTTCCGTGAAGATCAGATCTACCGCATCGATCATTACCTCGGCAAAGAAACCGTCCAAAACATTTTGGTACTTCGTTTCGGGAATACCATCTTCGAACCCCTTTGGAACAGGAACTACGTCGATCACGTCCAAATCACGGTCGCCGAAGAAGTCACCGTCGGACGCCGCGGAGACTACTACGACAAATCGGGCGTTCTGCGGGACATGTTTCAAAACCACATCTTCCAGTTGATGATGGTTACCGCGATGGAAGCCCCCGTTCGGTACACCGGCGAATTCGTCCGCGACGAAAAAGTCAAAGTGCTCCAGGCGGTCAGACCCTACCGCGGGAGCGATTTCTCTGAGTTCGGTATCCGCGGACAATACAACGGATATGCCCAAGAGGAAGGTGTTCCCGAAGGTAGCCAAACGGAGACGTTTGCAGCTCTCAAACTCTACATCGACAACTGGAGATGGCGAGGCGTTCCGTTCTACCTGCGAAGCGGAAAAGGCATGAGCTGCCGCTCGACCCAAATCGTAATCCAGTTCCGAGAACCCCCCCACATGCTTTTCGGAGAGCAAAAATCGTATCGCCCGGAAGCCAATCGACTGGTAATCCAAATCCAACCGGCAGAAGGCGTACAACTCTTTTTCCAATCCAAGGTACCCGACTCGGACATGCGACTCCGGCTCAGCGAACTCGATTTTCGCTTTGACTCCAGCGGAAAAGAACTGCCAGATGCCTACCAGCGATTGTTGCTCGATGCCATGGCAGGCGATCCAGGGCTTTTCGCGAGAAGCGACGAAGTCGAACAGGCGTGGCGGATCATCGATCCAATTATCGCGGCTTGGAAGAGTCCTGCGGCACCCACTCTCTATAGCTATGAAGCAGGAGTGTGGGGGCCAACCCAATGCACTGAATGGATGGAGCAGCAAGGCCGAACATGGTTCGACGTTTGCCCAGTGCTTCTTTAATGCCGCCGCTTCACCCCATAACGGCGAGGCCCATAACGGCGAGGCCCAAGCAAACCGAGCTCAGCATCTAGAAGAGCCTCACGCTACCCGCGACCTTGATTCGATGCAGCTGCCGGGTTTGGGATGCGCGAGACGAGTTCCTAAAAGACCTTGCTAAGAGACCTAAAAGAATGGTCGAGGTCGAGATTACCGGGCCTGCGCACGGGTTGCGAAGCGACTGGAAACAGCCCAAGCCACCATTACGAATGCAACTCCGAATACCAAATCGCTTGAGAGCGACGACCGCCAGAATGGAATCCCCATCCAGTAGCAATTCATCAAACCGCCAACCGAAGTTTCGTAGCCCATTCTCGGATCGAGCCACGCTCCGAAGTTGCTGATCAGAAAGAACAACGCCGAGCCAGCGAGGACACTCGCTGGGAGCGTCGCAAACGCGAGTTGGCTCGAAACTTTCCGTCGTTTCCAAATCCAACCGGTAACGGCACCCACGGAGCCAAACGCAGCCATGCCTGCATAGTTCAGTAGCATCGAAGGGATGTGATAGAATCCCATCCCCGGAATGCCGAGAAAGTGTCCGATGCAGTCCGCGACGAACAGCGCAACCGCGGGTACAACCCATCGCGATGGTCCTCGCAACATCAGCCCGCAAAAGTAGGCGAACGCACCGAAGGTTGCAAAGTTCTCAGGAAGCGGGGCGAACCTCAACACCAGCGAAATCGCGGCGTACACAAGTACAAACGCCCAGATGTGCGAGCCGGTGATTCGAACAAGGCTGTTGTTGCCGTTTTCCGCATTGCTAGTCGAAGTTGGATTCGGAAGATTTGTCGGCATAGATCGGGTGCCCTGGGGGTAGAACCGTGCGTGAAAAGTCTCGAAATTTCTCGTCGATCTGTCGGATTTCATCGATCGAGGGCATTGTAGGCTAATGGCAATTGAGCTCCCTTGCAAGCTCACTCGATTTTCTCCTCGATTTTTCCTTCCGCTCGATTTTTCCCTGAGCCGAATTTTACTTCTGTTTGTCATCCCAGAGAGTCGACGTTAAGATGGTCGAACAGTGGCGTGAAACGACTCTTGTGCGACTGTGATTAGCGAAGGAATCCATGACAAAACACATTTTTGTCACCGGCGGCGTGGTTAGCTCGATCGGTAAAGGACTGACCAGTGCATCGATCGGGATGCTCCTCGAAGCTCGCGGACTGCGAGTTCGAATGCAAAAACTGGATCCCTACATCAACGTCGACCCAGGCACCATGAGCCCCTACCAACACGGGGAAGTCTACGTCCTCGATGACGGAAGCGAAACCGACCTCGATTTGGGACATTACGAGCGATTCACAAGCGGCCCGCTGACCCGAGATTCCAACTACACCACCGGCCAAATCTATCTTCGGGTCATCGAAAAAGAGCGACGAGGGCAGTTCCTCGGAAAAACCGTCCAAGTCATCCCGCACATCACCAACGAGATCAAAGAAGCGATCCTGCGGTTGGCCGACCCAAACACCGATATCGTGATCACCGAAATCGGTGGAACCGTCGGCGACATCGAAGGCCTGCCATTCCTCGAAGCGATCCGGCAATTCCCACAGGATGTCGGTCGCGAAAACTGCTTGTTCATCCACCTCACGCTGGTCCCTTACCTCAAGGCCGCCGCAGAGATCAAAACCAAACCGACCCAGCACTCGGTCGGACAACTCCGTCAAATCGGTATCCAACCCGATATGCTCATCTGCCGATGCGAGCAAAGCATCTCCCGGGAAGAGCGAGAGAAGATCGCTTTGTTCTGCAATGTGGATGTCCAAGCGGTGATCGAGGAAAAGGATAAAGACTTTTCGATTTATGAAGTCCCGCTGTCGCTCCGCGATCACAAGCTGGATGAGTTCATTATCAAACGCTTCGGACTCAATGCCCAACCTCTCCGACTCGAAGCGTGGGATAATCTGATGTACTCGCTTCGCAACCCGAAGCATGAAATCAGCATCGCGGTGGTCGGCAAATATGCGGAGCATAAAGATGCGTACAAATCGATCTACGAATCGCTTGATCATGCTGGCATACGCCACCAATGCCAAATCCGCATCGCCCGCATCCAGAGCAGCGACATCGAAGAAGAAGGTCCCGAGCGACTGCTCGCTGGTTACGACGGAATCCTTATCCCCGGCGGATTCGGCGAACGAGGCGTGGAAGGAAAAGTCCAAGCCATTCGCTATGCTAGAGAAAGAGAAATTCCGTTCTTCGGGATTTGTCTAGGGATGCAGTGCGCCGCGATCGAGTTCGGTCGAAATGTGATCGGGCTTGAGCGGGCCCACAGCACCGAATTCGACAAAGATTCGCCACACCCGGTGATCTGCTTGCTCGATGAACAGCGAAACGTAACCCAAATGGGAGGCACCATGCGACTGGGAACACAGCCTTGCCACTTGGTCACCGATTCGATTGCGCAGCGCGCTTACCAAACCGACAATGTCTCCGAACGCCACCGTCACCGCTACGAGTTCAACAACGTCTATCGCCAACAGTACGAAGCCCACGGAATCCGCTTTTCGGGACTAAGTCCCGATGGTGGCTTGGTCGAAATCATCGAACTCCCCAGCCACCCACACTTCGTCGCAGTTCAATTCCATCCCGAGTTTAAAAGCAAACCGACGAAATCTCATCCGCTATTCGCTCGATTCATCGAAGCGGCCATCGAACGCCACAACGGTCGCAAGCAGCGAAATACAGCAAACGCAGCGGACGGTGCAGGTGGCGGAGCTCTTGAGTCCAGCGCAGTAACCTCCTGACTCGAAGAGTCATCCTCACTCTAGAACCTTGAACCTCTAGAACACCAAGAATACGGTTTGGGGCGGTGGAATGATCGACCTTTCTGGACAAACAGCGCTCGTCACGGGTAGCACCCAAGGGGTCGGGGCCGCTATCGCCAAATGCTTGGCCAAAGCGGGAGCGACTGTTGTTCTTCATGGTTTGACGGATGATCACCACGCACGCGAGACGCTGGCGGCTTGCCAATCATTCACCCCGGGATCAACACTGCTATGCTGCGATCTCTGCGACTCGTTCTCAGCAATTGAGCAAACACTGGTTAGCCAAGCTCTCTCGCAGTTTCCTCGGCTGGGCTTGCTCGTCAACAACGCTGGTACCTTCATCGACAAACCATTCCTGGAGATGGACGAGTCGACGTACGATCGGACCATGAAGTTGAACCTTAAGACTCCTTATTTTTTGGCACAAGCTTTTTCTAGGTATTGGATCGAAAACAAGATCCCAGGACGAGTTCTTTTCACCGGCTCGATCAACGGCTTGCTGGCCGAACCTGATCATACGGCTTACGACGCATCCAAAGCGGCTATCGCAGGATTGGTGCGTTCCCTATGTGTCGCACTCGCACCCCATGGGATTCGCGTGAACTCGCTCGCACCTGGCTTGGTACGAACTCCACTGACCAACCAAGTCCTCGCGTCGGACAAGGCCGCATTGGCCTGGATGGAACTCCACACACCCAATGGACAAGTCCCCAACGCGGATGTTTGCGGTCCGATGGCTGCGTTCCTGCTCAGCGATCTCGCGGAACATATCCATGGGCAAACCATCTACATCGATGGCGGAATGAGCGCATGGCAACAACCCGATATTCCAATCCAGTTCCGACACATTCCTCAATCCTCTTCCTGAGTGGAATTCCTAACATCGATGAAACCCCGCATCTTAGTGGTGGAAGATGAAGCCAGTATCGCCCAAGGCTTAAAGTACAACCTTGAGGCAGAAGGGTACAAGGTAACTATTTCATCGGATGGTCCAACAGCGTTGCGATTGATCGAAGCCGACCACTATGCTTATGACCTACTTATCCTCGACCTCATGCTTCCAGGAATGAGTGGCTACTCTGTCTGTGAAAAACTGAGAGACCAAGAGATCCTCATCCCGATCCTCATGCTGAGCGCGCGGAGCCTATCCGAAGATCGAGCAAGAGGCTTCGATGTGGGCGCGAACCAGTACCTCACCAAACCTTTCGACCTCGATGAACTACTCTCCCGTATCAAAAACTTGCTACGGCTCTATCCACGACAAGCCCGGAAAAGTTCGGACCATCTGTCGACCAAAGTCACCGAAATCGATTTTGGGAATGCTCACATCAATTTCGACACCTACGAGGTAAAGGTTGATGACAAAGAGGTAAAACTTACTCACAAAGAGCTTCAATTGCTCCGCTACTTCGTGGAAAATGAAGGTCGCGTGATCAGCCGGCAAGAACTACTGTCGGAGGTTTGGGACATGACTGGGGATATGCAGACTCGAAGCGTCGATCAATTCCTGCTTCGGTTGCGCAAGACTTTTGAAAGCGACCCCGCGCATCCAAAACACTTTTTGACCATTCGTGACGCCGGATACCGTTTTGTCACCGAGCCAAATCCCCAGGAAGACTCCAACTAACTGGGAAGACTGCGACGAAGCGGAGCAAAGCCGAGCACATTGATAGCTGAAGTGAAATGACAGCTGAAGTGAATTGATGGGTGAAGTGAATTGATGGGCTAGACGTACCTTCCAATCAGCATGGCCTTGATTCGTATCTCGAACGCTAAATCGTTGGCTTGGTTTACTAATTGGATGGATTACCATCAAAGTCGCAATAACGGCTGGGAATAACCCGTGAACCGATGGAAACAGAACCGAAGCTAAAACCAACCCCACTCGATTACGCATTGGCGGCACTCTCCCCAGGCCTCATCATTCTGATGATTGGTTCTCTGGTCTGTTTTCTATTGAGCGTTCTCTACCAAGGAGAGTTTCCTGCTCGTCTGATGTGGATCTTGGGGCTGTTCACATTTGCCTCAGTACTGATCAGCAGAATCGCAATCGAGCAAACACGCGCACAATCTCTGGTTTACCTAGGGCTACTCGGAGGCGCGACGCTGTTGGTAGCACCCCGATTCTTCGTCGTGGATGGGCCAATGGCTCCGTTCAGCCTACCCATCCTCGTCGCCTTACTCTCCCTGATCGCCTACCTGGCAGATCGAATTACCATGGATGCCACATCCGTGGACGAAGCGAGTGAATCCAACGGCGAAGGCCTCCTGCAATCTCTCGGCCTTTTAAAACGGGCCAATGCCAGTGCTAAACAAAGCAAACGCAAACACAACCCGGGCGTTTGGATCCTCTATTTTGCTCTCCTCGCAATACCGGTATTCGGCCTAGGGCAACTGTTTATCCAAGCGGCAAACACACGCAAACTCGCGTTTGTCTGCATGATCGCCTACTTGTTTTCGGCGTTGGCCTTATTGGTTGTTATCTCCCTGCTTTCCCTCAGAAAATATGTCCGGCAACGGGGCGTGGAAATGGAAGGCTCCCTGAGTGCACGATGGCTTTCAGCAGGAATATCTTCGACGCTAGGCTTGATCCTTCTAATGGCGATCCTGCCTTTCCCGATGCTCAGTTCCAACCTCATGGAACTGCCATTTCGAATCACGAGCCGTACCGATTTGGCATCGAGCCAATGGGGTTGGGGGAATGAAGGGGCTGGAAATTCCGGCCAGCAAGGTGACTCGAAAGAACATCCGGCCGTCCAGCAAAAGCCGGCAGCCAACCAAGAACCGCAACAAGACCAATCTGCCGATGGCCGAGAAACTCCGTCTCAACCCGGAAACGGGAACGCTGCATCGAACTCCAACGATGACACTTCCAGTGGTGGCAACCGATCCGATCAAGGCGACAGCTCTTCTGGAGCCAATCAAGGCACTAACCCCAACTCAAACAACACCAATGCCAATGAATCCAATCCCAACGGCTCAAACTCTGGTGGTTCTGGTGCGACCGGACCTGGCAGTTCCAATCTAAAAAAGAACAGCAGTTCATCCAGTCAGAAATCTTCCAGCGAGAGTTCTTCGGGTGCAGAATCCTCCAACTCGGGAAAGCCAAGTTCCGAAAGCGACCAGCAGAAAAATCGATCCGGGGAGAAAGAATCCCAAAACAAGCCTCAATCCTCGAACGACCAGCAAAGCAGCGGGCGAAACGCGAGCAACCCGGCCTCTAGCGACAATCGCAATTCGGCTGACAACACCACGCCGAAAAACGAGCGTTCGGATAACACTACAACTAAAAACTCTCAAGATCCCAACCGTGCACAGCAGACCGAGAGGAATTTGGATTCGAAGCAACAGAACCAACCCGAAGCGAACGAGCCCCCCAAACCTCCGTCTGGAAATCCCAACCCAGACCAGAACCGCAACCGCGATCCGAGGAATGACAACCCACCCAATAAACCGCCAGAGCCCCAACGCGAACCGTCGCAACCAAAGGGTTTCTCCATGGAATGGAATTTAGGGGCTACGTTTCGGTGGCTGATACTCGCAGGATTGCTTTTAGTCACCCTGTATTATGGAATCCGATACCGGCAGCAAATCATCCTCGCCGTAAGAGATTTTTTCTATCGATGGTTTGGCTGGTTTTCTGGGGGGACCGATGAAGACACCGGGTCCGATACTCCTTCCTCCGACGAAACAACAATCCAGCAGGTTCTCTTTTCAAGCTTCGCAGACCCTTTTCAAGAATCTCCGTCCGATCCAAACAAAATCGTGCGCCGGCTCTTCGCGGCCACTGTCGCATGGGCTTCAGAACATCGCGTTCGCCGCAGAGATGACGAAACCCCCGAGGAGTTTCTGAGGCGACTCGGAAGAAAGTACAGCGAAATCCAGGATCATCTGCTACAGCTTGGAATGCTCTATAGCCGACTGGCATACGCCCAGAAGCCTGTCCCGATGAATGAAGCTCGAACGTTGCGTCCGATGTGGGATTGGCTGGTCGCTCACGCTCCCCAATCACCTCGCGTCCCCACGCCACATAGCGAAACCGCTATACTTTCAGTTGACCGCAATTAGGTCGATTGTTATTCGTACCGCGCCGTGGAAACAACTGGTGAAATCTACTTGCGAAAAAACCCGTGGACGCTGCGGCAACCAACACAACGTCGACGCACTTGCTTGACCAAGATATCTCGCCTAACTTTCTCCTACCTTTCATCTCCTACCCTACAATACCATCATGAAACAACACCTATCTATTGTGCGACGCATCGTCATCATCGGGACTATCGCTTGCTCCTGCTCAACGATGGTCCCTGGAATCGTCTCAGGAAACGACTGGGCGCAATGGCGTGGTCCAAATCGGGATGGAATTGCCAACGAAAGCGGTCTGTTAAGCAATTGGCCTGAGGAAGGCCCTTCCATCACGTATCAAACCAAAGGCTTGGGATCCGGGATGGCGAGCGTGGCCATCGCCGATGGTAAGCTATTCACGATCGGAAATATCGATAAGAAAACCACATTGGTCTGCTTAAACGCGAAGGATGGCTCTGTCGTATGGAAAACACCATTCACGCCAGACCGCGGTGCTGCCAATGGTACTCCAACGGTTGATCAAGAAACCGGTCTCGTTTACGCGCTGTCCTTCGATGGCGTCTTGGTCTGCTGTCAAGTCAAAACGGGGCAGATCGTATGGCAGAAAAACTTCACTTCGGATTTCGGTGGAAAAATGGAATCTGGGTGGGGATACAGTGAATCTCCGCTAGTCGATGGCGGACGCTTGCTCTGCACGCCAGGAGCCCCTAACGCCATGGTGGTCGCCTTGGATAAGAAAACAGGGGCGACCGAATGGTCGGGTAAAGCTCCCTCAGGCAAATTGCGAGGGAACGATGGAGCAGGCTACTCATCGGTAGTCATTTCAAATGCAGCAGGACGGAAACAATACGTTCAGTTGATCGGACATGGCATCGTCAGCTACGACGCCGCTACGGGAGAATTACTCTGGAATTACGACCGTGTGGCCAACACCACCGCGAATATACCGACACCGCTGATCCAAGGAGACTATGTCTTCTGCTCAACAGGCTATGGAGATGGAGGCACCGCGCTATTAAAGGTCACGGCGGATTCCAACAAGAAATTATCCGTCACAGAGGTCTACTATAAGGATTCAAAGCAACTACAGAACCATCACGGAGGCATGATCATGATCGGCGATCATGTTTTCATGGGGCACGGCCACAACAATGGCTTCCCAGCATGTGTGGAATGGAAGACAGGCAAGGACCTTTGGGAAAAGGGGCGTGGTGCCGGCTCCGGCTCCGCCGCGATCGTTTGCGCGGACAAAAAACTCTTTTTCCGCTACCAAGATGGCGTTATGGCCATGATCGACACTGACACTCAACAATACAAATTGCTAGGCAAGTTCAAACTCGCCACGCACAATGGGGAAAGTTGGCCACATCCAGTAATCGTCGATGGGCAGATGTACATCCGCGACCAAGATGAACTCGTCGTTTACAGACTGACAAAATAGTGGCCTTAGTACGCTCAACTGGCCTCAATCAGCAACCCAAAAACAGAATCCGGCTTAACCGCGATTTCGCTAGCACTTTCCCGCGAAGTCGCGAAGAGGCGGAACCTTCGAGAGCCTGAAATACTGCGGTTGACGCCATGTGCGCAGCTTTGCTATCTTCCGCGCGTTAGAAAAATGGAATTTTCTTCGCGCGTCAAAGGGAATGCAAATGTCAGCAATTGGGCAGTCGATTATTGGAACCATGGGTTCAGTGGCATCGTACGTAATCGCCGATACGATGAGCTTGCTGCGACAATCATTTCCCAAAACGGTTCGGATCGAAACCACCAATCATTGCCAAGCTGATTGCGTCTTTTGCCCACGCTCGACCATCGGCCGAAGCAAAGGAAACATGAAACAAGACCTCTTTGAGAGAGTGGTCGAACAGTGTGTCGAAGGTGGCGTCCGATTGGTTCATCTTCACGGTTATGGAGAACCGTTGATCGATAAGCAGCTACCCGATCGGATTCGTTATTGCAAAGAAAAGGGGATTCCCAAGGTCAAAATCTTCACCAACGGGGATTTGCTCCGCGGCGACCTCGCCAAACGCATCCTCGATAGCGGTCTTGATGAGATCAAAATCAGCATCGATGGTACCGATGCCAAAGAGTTTAATCTATTGCGTGTCGGACTCGACCATGCGAAGGTTGTTGAGAACGTCAAGGCGTTTCGTAAACTTCGCGACGAAGCAGGAAAGTCAACGCCAGTTATCGTCGCTGCAACTTGCCAAACTTCGAATCGCAAACAAACCGAAGAGATGCTCAAGGACGTCGTAGACCATATCGACTTCACCAATATCCATAATTGGGGTGGCGCACTCGGCGATGCAGAACAGCAACGCATCCGCAAACCATGCGATCGCTTGTGGCGCACGATGACCGTTCTGGTCAATGGTGACGTTGCCCTTTGCTGTCTCGATTACAGCGGTAAAGAAGTCCTCGGAAACGTGAACGACGGTCGGATGATCGATATTTGGAACAATTCCAGATACAATGAACTCCGCAAACTGCACCGGGAAAGCCGCCAGAGCGAGATCCCTCTTTGCAGCAATTGCACCAAGTGCTTCTTCTAAGCGGAACTCCGACGCCTCTCATGCCTCAACGCATTTTGATCATCCGGCTTTCCGCCGTCGGTGACACGATACTCAATCTACCAGTACTTTGTGCGCTTCGGGATCGATTTCCAGATTCCGAGATAGGTTGGGTAGTCAGTAGCGGTGCGGCTGAACTGCTCCGAAATCATGAGTGTTTGGACCGTTTGTTCGTCCTGACCAAACAGGACCAATCGACACCTCTCCGCTATTTCCAATTCTTGAAGACGATTCGAGATTGGCGTCCGGACGCGACGCTCGACGCCCAAGGCCTCACCAAAAGCGCACTGATCGCCTGGTTCTCTGGGGCCAAACAACGATTTGGATTGGCATCGTCCGAGTTCGAGGGACGGGAGCTGAGCACTTGGTTCAACAACCGAATCATCACTCCCACCTCCCCGCACGTCGTCGACCGAGGACTCGCACTCCTCGAGGGGCTTGGGATCCACGAGCCGAAGATCGAATACCGTATCCCTCAGGCTTCGCAGGTAGTAACCCAGACAGCGAACCAAGCGTCTGGTTTGGATTTAATCTCCCCGTGGGCCATGATCAATGTGGGTGCTGGCTGGCCATCGAAAATCTGGCCCGCGGAACGATACGCCGCTGTCGCCAAGCATCTCTATGGAAAATGGAAATTGAAAAGCCTGATCGCTTGGGGCGGCGAGAAGGAACTTGCAATGGCCAAGGAGGTAGCAAGTTTGGCAATGGATGCTGCTATCCTAGCGCCGCAAACGACATTGATCGAGTTGGCCACCTGGATCCGGAGGTCGTCTCTGTTTGTCGGATCGGATACTGGCCCAATGCACCTAGCGGTCGCTGTGGACACCCCCACGGTGGGACTGATCGGCCCCATGCCCGCGGAAAGGGTCGGACCTCGCGGACCATTCCACGCTACCGTCCAAAAGGCGTCGCTTCCCCCCGAATTGCGACACCTGCGAAAGTCGGAGTGTGGCCCAATGCTATCAATCTCAGTGGATGATGTTTGCGCAGCCTGCGACCGTGTTCTGGAATCTAAAAAGGCATCAGCCGGACTCGCTGCCTAGCCGATTGCCTCTCGCTGCACCTCGCGCCCTCGAGCGGCAGTTCTTTCTTTAGGCGATGCAATTCGTCACAACGCAATTGGCTACAGCGCATATCGTCACAGCGACTTACTGCCGCCCCTGCGGCGTTCTGTACTTGAGCGATTTTTCTGATTTTCTTATTCGGGCGAATTGGTCGGTTAAAAGGGTAGGGGCTAGCGAAGAACGCCGGGTTGTAACGATTGTGTCGTAAACAACCAACAAGCCACCGACCGAATTGGAAAAAACCTCCACAAATCAATACTGCTTCAATTAATCCTGCAGTCATTCCGATGCTATTGTTGCCAGTCCGTGTGCCTGTGAGCGTCTGATCAACCTCCCGACACAGCCACTGCACTCCCTCATTTGGTGAGAGAGAAGCGTGTGGGTTTCGGATGAACCAGAGATGTTTCATTAAGACCTATACAGGCGACTCCAAGGTCGCCAGACCTTGGCCCACTTTTGAGGGTGTCACGTAACGACACTAGGGAGATTTTTTTAGCATGACTCGTGTAAATACCAACGTCGGTTCATTGATCGCTCAGACTCGCTTGAACCGAACACAAAATGATTTGCAAACTTCTCTGACCCGCTTGAGCACTGGTCTTCGAATCAACAGCGGTAAAGATGATCCGGCAGGTTTGATCGCTAGTGAGGCTCTCCGCAGCGACATCACGAGCATCAACAAAGCCCTTTCGAACACTCAACGAGCGAACCAAATCATCGGGACCGCTGACTCGGCCCTCGGTCAGGTTAGCTCGCTCCTCAACGACGTTCGCGGCCTTGTCACCGAAGCTGCAAACAACGGTGCTTTAAGCGACAGCGAAATCGCCGCTAACCAGCTTCAGGTTGACAGCTCGCTCGAAGCGATCAACCGAATTGCACAAACCACGACGTTCCAAGGACGCAAGTTGCTCGACGGCAGTCTGGACTTCCTCTCGACCGCTGGAACCAACTTCAGCAAACTTTCGGACTTGAAGATCAACCAAGCGAATCTTGGTGCTTCTGGTTCCGTATCAGTCAGTGTCAACGTTGCGACTGCAGCCACGAAAGCTGAAGTTTCGTTGACGATTCCTGCTGCGACTGCAGCGGCGAATGCGACCGCAGACCTAACGTTAAGCCACAGTGCTGTCCAAGCAACTGGCGGTACCGTGAACGTTGGCGGTGGCTTCACCTTGGTAGCTCAAGCCGGCGGTGACGCAGACGGTGCAGAAGGTAATGAAGCTGCTAATATTGCGATCACCTACGGTGCCGGTTCCGCTTCGACCAGCTACGATGCGACAACCAACACGCTGAGCGTAAGCTTGACACAAGCTTCCGGCGTCGCAACCGTGTCAGACCTTCAGGCTGCAATCAACGCTGGCTCGGACTTCACTGCATCTGCAGGTACCGGTGCCACAGCGATTTCTGCGACTACTGGGACGATTACCGGTCTAAGCGGTGGTCGCGATGCTGGTTCGGCGACGATTGCCGTGACCGCAGATGCTTCTGGTACCGCTGCTAACGGTGTCACCGTTACGCTGTCCGAAGACGCATCGATCACCTCTGGAACGGCTGAAGCATCGACCGTCGGCGGCAACATCGTCGTCAAGGTAAATGGATCAGTAAGTTACTCCGCGATTGCGACCGCAATCAACGGGCTGAACGGTTATAGTGCAACCACCACTGCATCCTCTGGCGAGCAATTGTATGTGGACTCACTCGATACGCCTCCTGGAGCTTCGACGCTTGCTGGTGGTGTAGCCGCAACCGGCGGTTTGGCTCAGAACGTTGTGTTCTCCTTGTCAGGTAAGACTGGCTCGGAAACGTTCAACTTCAAGTCGGGTTCGTCGATCAGCAATCTGGCTGACGCGATCAACTTGGTCAAGGATTCCACCGGCGTGGAAGCCAACATCAACGGCACGAGCCTCGAACTGACCTCGTCCGAATATGGCAGCTCGTCGTTCGTCAACCTCGAAGTCATCAGCGAAGGCACCGGTGGTACCATCACCTCCGCCCTCAGTGGTGCATCGAAGACTCGCGATACGGGAACCGACGTCGTCGCAACGATCAACGGTTTGTCGGCGAAGGGTGACGGAAACACACTGTCGATCAACACCTCGACATTGAGCGTCAGCACCGACGTTGAAGCAACCTTCACTGGAACCGCAGCGTTCACGATCACCGGTGGCGGTGCGATGTTCCAACTCGGACCTGAAGTGGTCAGCAACCAACAAGCTCGCTTGGGCATCATGGCTGTAAGCACCGGTAAACTCGGTGGTGTCTCGGGCCGTCTCTACCAACTCGGTAGCGGTGAAAGCTTGAGCCTCAAGAACAACGCCGCTGGTGCTTCAAAGGTTATCGAAGAAACGATTGAAAAGGTCTCCAGCCTTCGCGGTCGACTCGGTGCGTTCCAACGAACGACCTTGGACAGTAACTCGATCTCCTTGAGCGATACATTGTCCAACCTGACCGATGCTGAAAGCTCGATCCGCGATGCAGACTTCGCGAAGGAATCTGCAGCCCTGACCCGTGCTCAGATCCTGGTTCAGTCCGGTACTTCGGTTCTCGGAATTGCAAACCAAAGCTCGCAAAGCGTTCTGTCTCTGCTCCGTCAGTAGTCGAATCGCGCTAGGCGTCGAAGGCATTCGAAAGCCTAGAGGAAAAAGCGACACACAAAAATTCACAGGCGTCCGGGAATCTCGGACGCCTGTTTTTTTGAGTCGAGTCGACGATGGCACCTAGTTGCCAGGCCAGTAGAACTCCCCCGAATCCCCATCGAGCGTTCACGATAGGTTAATTCTGTGAAGGAGAAGCGACGATAACGATTGTGTGGGGAGCGATAGATCTCGCCCTATGCATCCCATCCGTTGGTATCGTTCGAGATAGCAAACTTTCCGTATGGTAAGGCAATCTTTGGTAATGCAATCATGGGCCGTATCCAATCCAACCTCGGTCTAACCACCGGCCTCGACATCGCGGGGACCGTGGACAAATTGATGGCAATCTCGGCGCAACCGCGAGATCGGCTTCAAACCAGAGTCAAAGGACTTGAGGCCCAGCAGGTTGCTGTCAATGAACTTACCGCGCTGGTCATCGGAGTTGAGCTTCAAAATACCAAGCTTGGCAATGCAACGAATTTAGCAACTACCTCGGTATCGTCTAGCAGAACGGACACGATAACCGCCACCTCCAACGGCACCCCTGTTGCCGGTACTTACATGACGCGAGCCGTTCAGATGGCTCAAACCTCCTCTGCGTCGAGCAACGTCTTTTCGAGTTCCTCCGATACCCTACAAGCAGGTGAAATCGTCGTTCGAACCGGGGGCTTTGTCGACCGAAGCTCGAATCTAGAAGATCTTCGTGGCGGCGCCGGCGTCACCCGAGGGAAAATCAAGATTACGGACCGCAACGGCACCAGCACGTCCATCGACCTGCGTTTCGCGAACACCATGGACGATGTGGTAAAGTCGATCAATACCTCCATGGATGCCCGTGTCTCCGCGAAAGTCAGCGGTGACCGTATCGTTCTCACAGACCTGACTGGTAAGTCATCCTCAAATCTGATCGTCGAGGAAGTAGGGGACGGCAGAACTGCCTCAGATCTCGGGCTAGGAGGCGTCAACGTCTCCTCATCCACCGCTACTGGAGAGGATATCGCCTATGTGAGCGGAATCACGCGTCTAGGTAGCCTAAAGGATGGAATCGGAATCTCCTTTCGGTCGGGTACCGACCTCACAGTTTCGCTGGCAGATGGCACATCCCTCAGCATCGACGCAAACTCCAGCGGTTCCCCGACAACGGTCAACCAATTGCTAACGGCGATCAATGCGACCAATCCGAACAAGCTGCTCGCGCGTCTGGACAGCAGTGGCAACGGAATTGAACTGGTCGACAAGACGACAGGTGCAGGAACATTCTCGGCCAGTGGCTCCTTGGCGGAGCAACTGGGATGGTCCGGAACCAGCGCCGTCTCGGGCGCTATCTCAGGCTCCAGAATTGCTAATACTATTTCCGGGCCACTTTTGAGTTCGCTTAACGGTGGCGATGGAATCGGCACCCCAGGCTCCATCTCGATCACCAATCGCGCGGGTACTACCACGACGGTGAATCTTGCAGGAAGCACTTCGCTTCGGGACGTCATCGATCAAATCAACGCATCGGCTGCAGGCGTGACCGCTTCATTGAACCGAGCAAAAACAGGCATCACCCTACAGGACGTCACCGGCTCGACCTCAAGCAATTTGATCATCGCTAATGGCGATGCCAAAAGCACCGCAACCAAGCTGAATATCGCTGGTAGCGTCGCTTCTAACTCCATCGATTCCGGCGCATTGAATTTGCAGTTCGTCAGTGCAACAACAGCGCTTAGCAAACTCAACCAAGGCCGCGGGGTAGGGCTCGGGACATTTAACATCACCAATGCGAGTGGAGTTACACGGTCCATCAACTTAACGTCTACGTCCGAGCAAACAGTGGGCGCAGTCATCAATGCGATCAATGCAACCGGCATCGGTATCGAAGCATCCATCAACGACACGGGTGATGGGTTTACCATCAAGGACACGTCGGGGGGAAGCGGTCAATTCTCGATCGCTGACAAAAGCGGTTCGACGACTGCCAAAGATCTAGGCATCGCAGGTACAGGAACATCGAAAGTGGTTGGTGGTTCGACAATCCAACAAATAGATGCTTCACAAAACTTCCGGATCACCTTGGAAGCTAACCAAAAACTGAGCGATGTTGTCGAGAAACTGAACCAAGCGTCTGGAAATCCAATCACGGCCTCGCTTCTTACAGCAGGTTCCTCGGTTCGGATGCTGTTCAGTTCCAAAGCTAGCGGTGAAGCAGGTCGCATGGTGATCGATGGTTCCGCAGTCGGCTTGGATGTCTCGTCAACCAGCACGGGAAGAGACGCAATCCTCGCGGTCAGCCCCACCGACGACTTAGGGGGGACCTTCGTCCGTTCCTCGACGAATACCTTCAGTGGAGCCATCCAAGGCCTCTCGTTAACGATCGCATCCGTGCAAACCGAATCGGTTCAGATCAAAGTCAATTCCGACAATTCGGGCTTCGAGAAGAACGTCCAATTGTTCGTCGATCAGTTCAACAAGATCAAGGACAAACTGTCCACGATTGCCTCGTACGACGTCACTACAAAAACGTCCGGTATTTTGTTCGCATCCAACGAAGCGTATCGCACCGATCAAGGCCTCTCGCGAATCATCAACCAACGCATTGCTTATACAGGCCCGGTGCAAACCCCCGCCCAGATCGGACTCAGCCTCGACGAGACAGGCAAGCTACGCTTTGACAAGAGCAAACTCTCCGCAGCACTCGAGGCCAATCCGGATGCGGTCAAAGAGTTTTTCACGAAAGCAAACACCGGTTTTTCGGCCCGAACCAAATCGATCATCGATAGCTTGTCAGGTGCCACCAACGGCGTTCTAGTAAATCGCACCACAACGCTCCAACGCCAAATTGACGACAACAACAAACGCATCGAAAGTATCAATGTCAAACTGACTCGAGAACGCGAGAAGCTTTTGAACCAGTTTTACAAGATGGAAGAAACCATCGGCAAACTGAAGAACAGCTCGTCGGCTATCTCTCAGATCCAGCCCATCAACCTCTACAGCAATTCGTCATCGTCCTCGAACTAAACCAAGGCCTCGAATGGGCCTGTTCTAATACGGGTAACAGCGTCTCAGCAACCCTTCCGCCCATGCGAGCACCCGCTGAAAATACTGCCTAAACCTCAGAATTGGTTCGGTTTGTCTTCTCGTCCGGCTTTCTAACGCACAAAAACCGAAAAGCCCCACCCGGCGATCTCCGACTCTAACTGCATACACCGCAAAGAGTTGCGACTCTAAAAACAGATCGAAAAGCCCTTGCGCCAGCGGTTTTACACATCTTTGACAATCCAAGAACTCAGTTGGGACATGCGCCGAACGACCGAGGCGTTAATGTATCCAGTAGAGACACGCAGCGGTCTGCCCAGCCTATGGTCCGAACTGACCCTGCGACCCCCTCCACATTGACGGCGGCGCACCCCCTTCGAGTTCTGAATGGGAGCGCCGTCTAGCCTTCCTTCTGGTCGATCCGCGGGTCGATGAAACATGCGAAATAACACCCCCCACAATGAACTCGGTCACGCAAACAAACACCATCACGCAACCACGCTCGCTCCGGCGCCAAGACCGGTCACCGAGAACCTGGAAGCTACCGTGCCTGTAAAGTCGGGTTCGAAGACTCAGCCACGAATCCCTGAGGTTTACCAAATCCAGTGGGGATCCACCATTTGGTTGGTACTACTCCACATCGGCGCCCTAGCGGCTCCATGGACCTTCACGTGGAGCGGTTTGTTCCTGGCCCTTGTCTTGCACTGGGCGACAGGTAGCGTTGGCATTTGCCTAGGGTTTCACCGGCTGCTCACTCACACGGGGCTTGAAGTTCCTCGGTGGGTCCGAAACACCGTCGCCGTCATTGGAACTCTCGCAGGCGAAGGTGGCCCCATCAGCTGGACCGCGAACCATCGCAAGCATCACGCTTACAGCGATCAGCCGGGCGATCCACACTCACCCCACGATGGTCCATGGTGGGCACACATGTTCTGGCTCGCTTTTTCGACCGATGGTGGTGACTGGGATGGCTACGTTCGCCATTGGGTTCCAGACTTGGTCAAAGACAAATTTCTCATGCGTCTTGAAACCTTCTTCCTTCCAATCCACCTTGCGTTCGCTGGCTTGATCACGGCAACCGGTTATTGGATCGGTGGTTCCCAACTCGCCCTCTCGTGGTTGGTGTGGGTTGTCTGCCTCCGAATGGTCGCTGTCCTGCACGTGACATGGTTCGTTAATTCGGCCTCCCACATTTGGGGCTACAAGAACTACGAAACCCGGGACGACAGCCGAAATCTCTGGTGGGTTGCGATCGTTGCCTACGGCGAAGGCTGGCACAACAACCACCATGCTCTACCTCGTCTGGCACAGCATGGCCACAAATGGTGGGAGTTCGATCCGACCTTCCAAGTCATCCGCCTCCTCCGTGCTTGCGGCCTGGCAAAAAATGTGGTCGACCTAGCCAGCATGGAAGAGAAAAAACGTAGGCGAGCAGCTCGAACTGCAGCATAATAGCTGTACTATGGCACAAGCAATCGTCGACCCCGAACAGCTGCGTCAATTCGCGATGCAGCTCAAAAGATTCTCAGGCTTGCTCGCGGACTCCACGGGCAAGCTTTCTCAACAGATGCAGCAGTTGGCTGTTTCTTGGCGCGACCAAGAACACGTAAAGTTCGCTGCCGAATTTGAACAGGAAATGAAGCAATTGGCCAGGCTCATCGAAGCCAGCGAGCGTCATGTTCCTTACTTGGTGCGCAAAGCCGAGCTCATCGAGGAATACCAACGCGGTCATGGCTAAAGCTCACGTCAACGACATTGAAGCCCTAGAGACATTCTCAGCAGCAATCTCCAAGCTACGAGATAATTCTCGCAAACATGGGGATGATGTCCGGGAGCAACTTCAACGCGTTACTGGTTGGCTCAGCAAAGAACTCCCAGAATACTGGGGGAATGAACTGCGCATTGCTCAGAATCGATGGATCGAAGCACGGCAGGAGTTGCTCAACTGCACTGCAAAAACTCGCGCTGAGGACGAGACCTCTTGCTTGGTTCAGCGAAAAGCCCTCGAGCGTGCCACAGCCCGCCGAGCACTCTGCGAACAACGCTGCAAGATTGTCCCGCAACTCGCGATGCAGTGGGAGCAATTCCTGCAAGAGATCACCTTGAGCGTTCGCCAAATGGACGACACGGCCGAATCGACACTCCCCCTGGCGATCCACCGGCTCCAGCAAACCATCCAAGTCCTTAAACAGTACGCTGCTCAATCCCATGAACCAGGAACCTGATCCCGACAACGGCGCTCGCTCGCTCAAACATATCCCGGATTGCGGCGTGTTCCTCACATGGCCGGAATTGGGTGAAAACGCATTTCACCCTGACGACCTGAAACTCGCCCAAGAGTGGATCCCTAGCGATCGTGTTTTTTACAGGCCTAGTTTTGATGGTACGTACTATCATTTGTACTACGGCGAACAATCCATACGCGTGAGACCCTCGATGTGGCTCCCTATCTCGGACGAAGGATTTCGAATAGGTGATAGGGTCGAAGTCCCATCGCAGCTGATGAAGAATGACCCTATGGTCGCGTCAATCATCGAAATGCGATTCGCTCAAGCACAATCGGTTATCAAATACACGCTTCTCAACCACGAGATGCCCACCCCTCGAACCTACCTCGCCGAAGAATTAACGCTGCTGTCACAACGCCATGAACTGCTTCAAAGCGATCCCGAAATACAGATCCAGCCACCTCCGGTAAACCCGAACGATAGCGGCATATTCCTTAGCGACGCGTAACCGATCCGAAAAACAATCGCTCGTAGTCATCCGCCATGCGATCCACGGAATAAGTCGATATCGCCCGGGCTCGTGCCGAAGCCCCGTACCTTGCTCGCTTCTCAGGCGATAAGAGCAATTCCTCTATCCCACGCGCCATCGCATCCGCCGAACGCGGTTGGACGATTAAACCACACTCCTCATGCAGAATCATTTCACCAGCCCCTCCGACATCCGTCGCGATCACAGGCAACCCCACCGACATCGCTTCGAGGATCGCATTTGGACAGCCAGCCGGCTCAGAGATCATAACAAATAAATCTAAGTCACTCAGAAAAGCCTCAATGGCAGTAACGTTTCCGAACCAGCGTACGGGTAGCCCATGCGACAGCGATTTAAGCTCCTCCATGTAGGAGTCCCAGGATCCATCCACGCCACCTGCAACCAACAACTCCACCTTCGACAGTAGCCTCGGCTCAATCTTTCGCAACGCTTCGAACAAATCCTCCACGCGTTTGTGTGGATTCAATCGCGTCGATGTACCGATGCGAAGCACTCCCCTCGGGGCATTCCTAGCCCGTACATCGCTTATTGGAACGCCATTAGGAATAACGGCAATCGGACAACCTGCTCCAAAGGCTCTCGCGGCTACCGGTTGTTCCCCCCTGTACTTCACCACCGCACCCCTCAGTCGAGCGCCGTAATCTTGAGTCGAACGGTACGGCATCCCAACGACACCAGTCGATAGACAAGATTCCAAGGAATCCAAATTCATCTCCCCGGGACTCACATCAAAAATAGGAACTCCGATCAACCCATCGGCTAAGAGGAGCTTGTACACAGGAATCGTGTTCCAAAACACAAGTGCCTCCGGAGGGTCGCGATCGATCGCATCGATCAAGGAATCCACACCTTTTTGAACACCCATTGAATATTCTCGTCCAGCCTCAGGGCGAGGTACCGGCAACACAGGAATCCCTTTACTGCGCAAGTCTTGGGCCCCGGGCGTCGGATCGAAAGGATTTTCCTCAAGTACAGTCACTCGTACCCGCCGACCTCGTTCATGAAGCGCTTCGAGAAGTCGCCTTGCGCTTGATTGCGCACCACCCACGGAAAAATTGTTGGTTACCAACCATAACCCGTCGGGTTTCCTCCGAGACACGTTGCCTAATACGCCTCGTACCACGCGGTGATAACTTCTGCCCATCGTGTAGGTTTCGAAGGAGCGATGAAGTTCGATCGTCGGATTTCCATGGCTTGGCTCGCAGGTACCCAGGATACCTAGCACTGCATCTGCAATCATTTGATCATCGCATTGGGCATCCACTATGTGCATCGCGGGGACCCATGCGGCAATCTCCCGATTTCCACCCACGTCGGTTGCAACCACCGGTGTTCCCGATGCCAACGCCTCCAAATGCGCAAGACTCAATCCTTCAAACTCGCTCACGGAAATCAAAACATCGGCCGCAGCGAGGATCTCTTCAACCCGAGCAATCGATCCCACCCGATGACATCTATCCTTGAAACCTAAAGAATCGACGACTGCGTCGAGTTCGCGCGAAGCCTCGAGCGACGATACATTGTTCGACGCTGCCTCACCGGCAAACAACGCATGAACTCGCCGATGCTTGGATCTCTTTGCCAATTCCTTTTGCAGGCAGGACAAAACCCTTGGTATACGCTCCAGCCGTTTTTGAGGACGTGGGTTTGCCAATGCCAAGAGTACCCAATCGTCGTCTTGAATTCCAAGCGTCGAACGGATGCGATTTCGATGATTTCTTCGATCCTCAGGTTCCAACCGAAACCGCCTGCTGGAAATCCCATTCCAGACGGTACGATGCTGGAGCGTCGGAAGCGATTGAACCGCTTGATGCTCGACAGCCTTGGCGCACGAAACCACTAAGTCTATTTCCTGATCGCCCGTCTGATGAAAATCTCTTGGCCAACCTTGCTCCATGTTATGGAGCGTGGTTAGCGTGGGCACCCCTAGGCTCGCAAAGGCAGCGTGTTCTTTTCTCGAGAGCAGGTGAGTATGAACAGCGTCCGGTTGGAATCGTTCGATGAATCTGACACAGGCATCGACACGCTGATCCCGGTGGTTGCGGCCAAAAAACTGAACGAAGGATGGTGGGTTTGGGAATGCCTCCCGCCGAGGTGGGTCAATTGCTACCAATGCGGCATGAATATCTTGCCCCAACCAATAATGGTGTAGATCCAACGCGATGCGTTCTGCGCCTCCACGTTGCAGACTAGTGATGACCTGTGCGATTCGCAGTCGGCGATCGACACGCACATCCAAACCATCGATCCTTACGCTTGAAATTCCTTTCTTACCTTTGGCATAGAGCACGTCTCTCAGGTACCCCCTAAATTCAACGTTTGGGTTGTAGCCCCTCAGGTCATCAATCATGCTGTTCGGCAGGAACAAACTACCCCAATCCTCGGGGGAAGGAGGGACCCAGTCACCCATCCTGGTATCGAGGCCGAGCGTGGGAGCGGATCGCTCCCAGGCGCTCGCTGATCCTGCTCTCGGAATAACACCAGACCGATCATGCTTGATCGCACCAAAACCAATCAATCGCTCCCCTGCGATGGCATCAAGAATCGAATGTGGCAGCGGATGAATCGGCCACGCGCCTGCCTCGAGCATCCAAAGGGACTTTCGCGCGCATCGAGCCAATTCGAGCAAGTCCTCCATCGAGACGGTACCAAACGAGTGCAAGTCGGAATACGATTGCGACGAAGGATCTCGAACCCAATGAATGGCATCCGATATTAGACCGAGCCTTCCTACCGCCCTCGCGGTGCGAAGTGCTAAAGGGAAGGGGGTCTCGGATCGGACCCAAATACCAACCAAGCAGGATGGCATGCTTTACTCGGTGATCATCAGTAGGCCGATGGGAAACGACTTCCTCCGAACAACGATCCAGAACCTTGACTGCTCCGAGGCTCCTCCCGATCGGAAGAATTTCCAAATTGCATATCCCTTGAAAAAGAATCTGTCATCGGAGGCTGATTAGGGAAAATGGATTCGCCATCATCGCGCCAATCATCGCCATCGGGAGGCGTGATACCAAGAACGGTTACCTTCGTCGGTTTCCCACCCAAGAACACGCGCTGTCGATCCATATTTTCGACTTCGAACTGATACTGATCAATTCGTCCATCGATTTCATACTGAATCCGAACGACAGAACCCGGCTTGATCCCGGTCGTATCAAACCAGAATCCCTGCGGAAACGACTGGCATCGAGGATCCATCAATTCGCCAAGCGCGCCGATGGCAGCACCCGTGGCAAATGCAGACCCCGATCCGCGAGCAAGTGGTGTCGGAGTCCCTATTCGAGTGGATCCAGAACTAGAGGATGATGGACCAGATGCGTTTTTTCGCAACATCGAAATCAAGTAGAAAATGCCGATTCCTGGGACTGCAGGCATCGCAAAACAACATAGCAATCCCCACAGATCTCCGATGAACGATGTGTTCGGCCTCCCTGCTGGGTAACTCGCCGGTTCCATCGAACCACCGACATCCCCATCCAATGGAGCTTGCGGACGGGTTGTTGCATGTTGGGAAACGGGCTCCGCAATGGTATCGGCCACCCCATCAAACTCATGCGCATCGAGTTCTGCGACATCCGGTTGGTTTCCGGGACGCATCACCACGACCCGAAAGCCGATATCCGCATTTCGGCTCCTCGCGTCACTTCGAAATCGGGCTGCAGAACGAGCTCGACGTCGATCGCGATTCCACGAACCACCTCGCAAAACATTCCGAGGCTTTTCACCAGCGTCGGGCTTGGTCGCAACAGGATCGGTTTGGTCGGTCGCTGGATATCTCCCATAGATATCCAAACACCATTCTGAAACGTTACCGCACATGTCGAAAATGCCGAGTGAATTTGGCCTCTTGCCTCCGACCGCTTGCGCCCCTAACGAATTGACTTTGGTCCACGCGATCTCATCAATATTCTCGTCGGTATCGCCGGCATACGTACGCTCCTGACCACCGGCTCGACATGCGAACTCCCATTGCGATTCGGTAGGAAGCTGGACCTTGATTTTGGATTTGCTGGAAATCCATTTGCAGAACGCTTGAGCGTCCTCCAACGTAATAATGGTTACCGGATGGCTTTTCGAACTCGGGTATCCTGGATTCCTCCAATTGAATTCTGGACTTTGCACGAGATCTTGACCGTTCCAACCAAAACCGCCAGAGGTGCCTCGTTCGGCTTCTGTCTTGTAACCCGTCTGATCGACAAACGACTGGAATTGCTCGATCGTGATCGGGTACTTGCCAATATAAAACCCTCGGCTGATGGTGACTCGATGCTGAATCTCGTCAGGCTCACGACCCAACTCTCCTTCTGGCGATCCCTGCAGAAATGTCCCTGGAGCGACCCATATCAATTCGACGTTGACGTGCGTATCGAGAGGCACACTCAAGCCTGTTGCCGTTTCGGTCTGCGCCGCAGCCGGCGATGGCCCGACCACTACGAAATGGAATGCGGTGAAGAGAATGAGCGTCAAGCGAACCACCTGACGCCACAACGTCGGATCAACAAGCGTTTCAGCGCCGGCCATTACGGTAGACATGCATTTGCAAATTCGCATTGAAAAACAACCTCGCTGTGATCATTACGGTTGTGAATTGCTCCATCACCCCCGGGGACTTAGAGAGCAAAGCGTGTCGCCGTCTCGATAAAAAAAGCCCCCATCTCTTCGACAGGGGCTTTAGGATATCAAATTTCAAAGGCGAAACGTACAACCAGCGGCTAACAACCACCTATTGGATACGTTCGCGCTCAGTAAGCGTTAATCGACCAGCGCGACACGGTTTTTCGCCTCGCGGAGCCCGCGGCTGAGGATGTCTCGCAACAGGGGCGAGTAATCCTCGTACCGAGCTTCATCCGCTGGCCCGTCCGAGTGCTGATAAATCGCATCGCGAGGTTTGGCCCCCAACGCGATCAACGTACTGGACACCGTTCCGTAATCCGCGCCCCGGACAACCATGCTGGCACGAGCCATCGGGTTTGGAGATCTCGCGAATACTTTGCTGGCTACCGCCAGAAACTTCACTGGGGAATCCAACGTCTGAAGTGTCAGCAGGCGATTCGCCAACTGAACGCGTTCATCGCGTGGATCATTTAAATTCCGAGCGCCGATGATGTTCAACCCAGGATTGAGTTCGATCACCTCGTTTTCGGTTTCATGGTGGAGTGCGTACGCGTTGTCGCGGTCTGCAATCACCAAATTGCACGCCTCAAACTGGTACTTGTTGAACTCTTCGTTGGCTCTGTCGACCGCATGGCGACTCGACACAGACTTTAAGAGCTCTTTCACCAGCAATCCACGCGAACGATTAGAGCCGAGTGGCTCGAGCGTCCGTCGATTGCAAATGCCAACAAACACTCCATGTTGATTTACCCCTAACCATGTCCCTCCGCTTCGTTGGTCGACTGGGCAGAGAATTCGGGGCTTACCAGATTGAATGCTCGGGGACGTACTACGACGGTCGAAAAACTCCTCTCGATTAGCAGCGACTAGAATCGGACTTTCAGGAACCACGCGATATTGAATGGCCAGTAAGCACATCGCAACATCAGCACTTTCTATGGCTGGAGTGGGGGGAACGAGCCACGGCGCAATGGCACCCTATCACACTTACAACGTGTGATATTGCGGCCCGCAACTGCCCTAAAAATCTAACGATCCCCTATGCTCGTAGTCACCCCCCAAATCGGAGAATTGGTCAAAATTGTTGAAATCTTGTTGAAAACATTAGACCCCCTAATTAGCAACTCTTTCCCTCCTCTACCTAAGTTGCCGTACCGGTTCAACTTAGCGATGCTATACTCCCTGTTTCCTCCCAACGCCGAGGGGGTAACCGACACTGGAACCTATTTCAACCCTACTGGTTTTTGAACCCCACTGATTTATGGCCAACGTGAGCAATCGGCCTTTGTCACCAAAGATCCCTTTATGCCCGAGCGGTCGAAGCCGCGTTGGGGCGTCGATTCCTTTCGCAATCACTAGCACCGGTTCCTACGTGCCCGAACGCATCGTCACCAACGATGACCTTGCGCTCCTCGGATGCGACAGCGAATGGATCTTCCAGCGCACGGGGATCAAAGAACGGCGTTGGGCTAGCGACGACCAAGCAAGCAGCGATTTGGCGTATGAAGCTGCAAAGAATTGTTTGCAGAATGCGGGAGTCACGGGGAACGAGGTCGATCTGATCTTAGTAGCGACGATCACTCAAGATTACATGACCCCATCCACGGCCTGCATCCTTCAGCAGAAACTCGGCAGCATCGCCCCCGCGATGGATCTCAATGCAGCATGCTCCGGATTCATGTATGCGTTGGTAACAGGCGCCCAATTCGTCAGTAGCGGGATGGCAAAAAATGTGCTTATTGTCGGTAGCGAGGTGATGAGCCGAACAGTGAACCCAAAGGACTACAAAACCTACCCACTATTCGGCGACGGCGCAGGAGCCGTCCTTCTGCAAAGCGTTGCCACTGAAAACTCCTCGATCGTCAAAGCAACCTCATTGGATGCCGAAAAACAGAATCGCTCGACCGGAATCATACCATCGGGAATTCTCGGTTTCACACTCGGTTCCGAGGGTTCGCCCGAAGCTCTATGCGTTCCCGGGGGCGGATCCCGTGAACCGCTGACTCGCATTGGACTCGATCAAGGCCGTCAGTATATGCAAATGGATGGCCGATCCGTGTTTAAATGGGCGGTCCGATGCGTAGCAGAGAGCTGTCGCGATGTACTGGCATCCACAGGATACTCCGTTGAGGACGTCGACTTGTTCCTGCTGCATCAAGCCAACGTCCGAATCATCGATGCCGCCTTAAGCGATTTCGGCATTGCCCCCGACCGTGTGCTAGTCAACTTGGATCGTTTCGGAAATACCTCGGCCGCCAGCATTCCATTGGTGCTCGACGAAGCCAACCAAGCCGGCCGGCTACAGCGGGGTGACTTGGTCATGATGTGTGGCTTCGGTGCCGGTCTCACCTGGGGAACCGCTCTCGTCCGCTGGTGAGCGGGCATACCGGTGAGCGAGTGTACCGGTGATCGGGCATACCGGTGATCGGGCAGATCTAGCTTGTGCGACTCGCCCGAACCAGTGATACCCGCTCGAACCAGTGACCGTGTTTTATCAAGCTTTCTCACGCGGGACCGATCGGCGGTTGGCCAACAGCGTGGGTTCCATCATCCTCCTTCTTCAACGAAACCGTCGGTTCCCCAACTCGCCAGAAGCTTCCTTGGTTCATCGCAGTCCACCACGCTTGCAACCACCCCAGCATCGAGTTAGCGAGCCACAACGCCCACACCAGCATCAGCAAACGGTAGTACCAAACGGAAATCGAGAATATCCAAGGCCGAGGTACAATCGCTTCGGAACTGGGGGAGAACCAGAGCAACTCTCCTCGGTAGGATCCGTTCCCGGTGATATACATCTCGGGGCTTCCCAATAGTCGCGAGCCAACCATCGTCAAAAGCACACCGACAGCGGCGACGGTCATCACAATTAATAGGACTTGCAATGTCCGATACCCCAGTTTTGAAAGCCCACTAATTGCCGCATCACTTCGCCATCGGATTGCAAACAACCATCCCACAACGAGCAAACCAGCCAACGCATGGACCTGGGTCAAACCGATGCCTAACAAGATCCATTCGTAGGTCTTTAATGGGGACTTCGGAGCTTGCCCCAAGAGCACAGCCGCCAAAATAGCTACCGCGAGAATCGTCCAAAAGCGTATCGCAGGACCACGCATCGGCCCATCCGCCCAAAGGATCCAGCGGGACTCTGGCACACTCAAATTGATCCGCAAATTCGACACCTCTTCAGGCAACTCGACATAAGGGGCGCGAACAAGCGAAGTCATCGGCTCATCGGAAGTCCATAGAAGATTGATGGTTTGCAATCCAGGTTGCAATGGAATCAAGCACTCAACACCTTGACGTCGAACTGGGACAGGCCGACGATCAACCTCAAGCAACGTCACGGTACCCGACTCGGGGATCTTCAGTGGGAAATCTCCTCCCAGACTCGATTCGACCTGCACCTCCAAACGACTGGTTCGCTGTCGACTCCCCAATACCAAGCTCTCGGTCACTTCCTTGATGGTTAGCAATTTCCCAATCACCGCCATCGGTTTTCGAAATGTCAATCGAACTTGCTCGCCGGGCCATGGATTCCAAACCGGAATCAGCTCCGGCCGATGCGATTCGTAGATCGGTTGCAATCCTTCAAACCCTATATTCCAAACGGGGGAAGGGTTCACCGACCAACGCTCCACCATCCCATTGGAAGCCTTGGACTGCAACAGCAACTCCGATTCAAATCCAAGTTCACTATCCCATTCGACGGTTGTCGCTTCCGCATTCAAATTGACTTCGATGTTACCGTCGCTCTGCGCGATGTTCGAGGTGAGGACTCGTTCTCCAGGAACTAGCGGTACCTGAACGGAGATCGCTTTCCCAACCGACGATAGGCGTCGCACGGTGGTATGAATTTTCCAAACCAATCCGATCTCAAACGCGCGATCCACTTGAACCACAGACCGAAAATTCTTTTGGTCGTAGCTGGCTTCCCCTTCGCCGTTTTGTTCTTTGCGAACAAAAAACAATTGGCTCTCGGGTTTTCCTTCCTCGCTCAAACCTGTCACATTCCAATCAGGAGCGTCCACCTCGAGAAAGCGGGGTGGCAAGGCGAACGCCCATACCCACTCGGTGCTTTCTCCTAGCAGTCCGCGTAACTTTAAAGAGTGGACCCCTTTCGGAACCCAAACCCATAAATACCCGTCGTCGCGTCGACATACTGTTGCATCCTTTCCATCCAATTGCACTTGGATCGGAACCCACGATGGCATTTTCCCGGGAACTGGGACCGCACTGTCGGCAGCAGCGTGAACCTCTCCGTCCACCTCCAACCCGCCATCACGTATCGCGATTTTGAGTTTCGGAATATCGGCAGCTTGTGGAAACGCATCCGCGGGGCGCAACAATCGCTCGTGAAGCTGTTTCAAAATTTCAGCATCGGGGTATTGCGCAATGGCAGTGCCCCCATCAGCAACCGCCAATCCAGCCGCCAATACCAACGCTGCAAGCGATTTGGCAGACGACGAAGACAACGGGGACTGCAAACGCCATCGTGTCGGTTTCCAACCAGATTCCCCTCGCAGCAGGATGGCCAGCAACCCTCCTAGAAACACCAACCGAACGGCCGTAATCAATCGATGCATATTGCAAGAGATGAGAATCGGTCGAATCGTTTGGTCCTCCTTCACCGGCCCGTCCCATGAACAGACGACTTGATTTCCATACCACTTCGGTTTTGCAATTCCCGTTTGAATGCTCGTACCAGGAGAGAAAGCCATATTCGCCATTTGGGATTGTTGCTGGATCTGCATCCCGACTGCATGATCCCGGCGTTCCACAATGGACTCAACCTTAAATGGACCTGCTCCGGAGTTAACCTTTTGGGGGTCAAATGACCGCGAGAAAGCTGCAGCCTCTACGTCCGCGCGGCCCGAAACCTGTTCCATTTCCAACGCTACGCTATCCGCTACATCAGCGCTCGCATTGTGGGTGGCTCGCAACCACTCAAACATCGTCCGCGACTCATACGGAATCCCGATTGGCTCCAACTGAGGATAGATCGCATTTTGAACCTGAATCGCAACAAATGGAATCAAGTTCAACAGCAACACGATTCCAGCGATCGCTCGCCAAACAATCAGCCAACGGGGATGCTTTCCATCGCGAATCACTCGGAGGATGGCAATCGGAATCAAGAGAAAGAACCACGTTAATCGAGGCGATCCTACCTCATGATACGTAAGCCCGAATGCGAGCAATGCGATAATTGCCGGAATCATCCCCCAGAGGCGAAACACAGCGATGGTGAACACAAGAAGCAGAAACAAATCGAGCAAAGTCCATGACGTCAACCAGTCGCCTCGTACGGAGTCGGGGCCGAACATTGCCAATACGCGCCAACCCGGTGGCAAATAGATGCGCATCGAAAGAAAGTCAGCATCCGTTTTCCATCCTGTCGCCGCCAGCGCGTTCAATCCAGGCGCTCTACCGATTGCTTCCACCGATGGATGGCGGGTTCGCACTTCGAAACCGTGGGAATGGGTTTCCGGATTCTCCGTGATCAATTGCCGAATTCCATCGACTCGCACCACTCCCAATTCATGCTGGTCAGCAACATCCAAACGTGCGATCTGCTTTGGCTGACCATCCATGACGTCTTGGTAGGTCACACCGCGACCGTCATCATCAAGCCACAGATCTCTCGCCACATGGAACTCGTCCGGCTTCTGCAATCCCATGCCTCGAGTTTTCTCGACCCAAAGCAGCGGCGTTGCATGATTCCACTCAAACACCGAAAGTTCTCGCCACTCTTCGGGAAACGTGGTCAACTGAACATCGACAGGCGTTGCACCTTGAAGTTCGACCATTCGCATTTCCGGATTCGCTCGAACCGCGATCCATTCCGATGCAACCGCTGGCTGGACACCGTCCGCAAATTTCAACTGCTCTAAGTCTTGATTGCGATATGCATCGATCCGAACTCGCCATGTCCCCTGACGGAGCTGCGCTTTAAGACGTCCTGACTCATCCATCGCAACGGGAATGGGACTAGAAACCAAGGATAACTGCCAGCCTTCTGGAAGCACGTATCCGATTTCCTCCTCCCGACTCTTCCCAGAGACGGTGATGTCGATCCACGTCTTTAACCAGATAGGGGAACCATCCGCGATCATCCTATGAATCTGGATCACCGTCTGGTCCTGCTGCGTCTCCGATGCCTGAGATCGCTTCAACCAAAGGGAACCATTGGTATCCCATGTAGGATTCCGTATCAGATCACTGTTTACGTTTAATTCAATCAAGCCAAACGTAGGTGGGATGGAAATTTTCTGAGGCATTTGGTTCCAGGACCATTGCCCTTGCACCTGATACTCACCTGCTTCCAAACGGATCGAGGGAACACCCGCCCTTTCCACGACAATCGCCGGCTTATCTCCAACTCGAACCTGTTGCGGCCAGTGATCTGTATCTCCCGGGATCGGAACCCAACACTCTGAAAAAACCTTCAGTTCGGTCTTCCAGTTCCCTTCCTTGTCGTTTGCATCGATCCGAAGTCGAGAGGCCCAATAACGGATGACCTGGCTCGAATCATTGAACAACGGCGGAGCGCCGAGCGATCGATCATCCCACAATACCCACGGTATCCACGGTACAAGGGAGTCCGGTACAACCCGCTTATTCGAATCCGCCCCAGGAAAGCCTTCCGCATCCGATTGCCCGATCGCCGTACTGAATGGACTTAAAAAAAGAAGCCCTACTAAAACAAGGACCACCCAGGTTATGCGATCAAAGGTTGTCATCATCGACTCCTACCAACCCATTCGGGTTGAAGATGCTGCCGCAAAAACTCAAAAGTTCCGACGCCATGTATCGTATGTGGTCCCGGGAAAAATTCGATCCGACACTTATCAGGTTGCCCGAGTCGCGCTGCGTACAACCGTTGAACTTTGGCATACTCCAACGCCACGCGTTCATCGGGCGCGACCCCATCGAAATGGCCACGCTCCACCATGAATGGACGCGGCGCGATCAAAGTCGCCATTTCAGCATAGTTGAACTTGCGTCCAAGATCGAACTCGAAAATTTCGTACTCCATAGTCCAGACATAGCTGTAAGGACTCGAGGTACTTGCGTTTTTCCATACCCAATCGTTGAAGTCTGCTGAGCAAATCGACAAGCAGTATTGAGGCACCAGCGCCGGGATACGCATGGCGCTCTTGCCACCGTAGGAAAGTCCGTAAAACGCGATTCGCTTTGGATCGATCTCCTCACGTTTGGCGAGGAAATCAACGATCTGTTCATGCTGCGCAATGATCGTCGAAAAAAGTGTTTTCCCGAGCAAGTTGCTCTTTCGCTGCAGCGTTCGAAAACGATCGGTGAACAAGTAAAGGTTTTGCGGCGCAAAGACAACGTAACCCTCTTCCGCCAATCGCGCTGAAACATCGTGATATGCGGGATGATCGTGCACGATCGTATCGGTCGGCCGTCCCTCCAAACCGTGCTGGAACACAACGCATGGCCGCCCTTGAATAGGAGCGTCCGACTTTGGCACGAGCAAAACCCCGTAGGCGATAACATCGTCAAAGACATCGAGCACCACTTCGTAGCCTCGATATTTTTCTCGATCGTAGACCAATCGAGTTCTTGCATTCAACGGCTTCTTGGGAATGTCCCAACTGCCGATGACCTCTTTACGAAATTCATCACGGTACGGCTCAACCGTCTCCTGAAACCGCGCCATCGACGATGTATCAAGCGCTTTCCAATAGGAATCACGCTCGAGATGGGCAAGCTCCAGTGTTCGCTGCTGCATTCGATCGATGGATGCTAAAATTTCCTTGCGCCGTTGCTCCTCGGAAGGGAACGATGCAAAAGCATCAGTCGGAGTGGCCCGCATGGCCCTATCGAAACTAGGGGCGCCCTCTTTAGCGACAGCACCCAATCGCTCGAGAGCTTGCTCCCATACAATCTGCGAACGTCGCGCTGGAGATTCATATTCGCTAGGGAGCAGGATGGTTCCTTCAAGCATCCATGGCTTCAGCAACCTTCGTCCCTTCTCAACCTCTTCTGCCGAAGAGTACAGAGTGGGGCCACTGAGTTTCCCGGGTGCTCCTCCGTCTCCACCGATTTCGACCTCCGGACCAGCAAGCCCATCGATCACCAGGGTGCGCGGAGCGATAAGAGCAGCTAACTGCGCATCGCCGAAACGAGAGAGCAACCCATGAACATTCCGATGGATGGGCTCACTCCACAGTTTTTCCTTCGGCCCAAAATGGCCGCAGACTACGGTGACGTCGACTCGAGTGTCGACAACCCCAGTCGCCAGCGCAACCCACCCTCCTTCTCCCCAACCCGCAACCAAAAGCGGTTTATCCCCGAGAGCTTGTTCCAAGAGATCCAATGCGGATCGATTCTGATGGACCAGCACCCCGAGCAGGTGTCGACCTAAAACAAATGCCGACCGATAGAGGTATTCTTGATCGGTCATCACCGCTCGTCCCGCTCTCGCCTCGCGATTTCGGCGTACGACGTTTGGCACGACGACCATCCCACCGCAACGCGCTAAATACAATGCAGTTGGATTTTTCGTATCGACGATCCCACTCAATTGCTCGGGTGTTTCACTGGCGTCCGGAACTACGACAGCACCAAACGTTGGCTCTTTCGGGATGAGCATGAGACCACTCGCATCGAACCCGTCCAGGACCTTCCACTGGATCTCGACAATTCGAATCCCCTCAAAAAACCCCACCTCCGTTAAGCCAACTTGGCCGGTACCTTCTTGCCAACGAGAACGGACAGACCATGACGCCGGGTTCACTCGCGAATCGACCAATCCGATCCTTCTCGCGTACTCTTGCCTCAACGGCTCCGTCGCAGTTGTATATGCGTCACCATCGGCAGCCGCCGTTCCTGCTTGGCCATTGCGATCAGGTTTAGGCCAAAGCCCCATTCTCGCTCCGATGGATGCCTCGATCTGCTTGAGCAAGAAACGATCGACCCCATCCACCAAATCCGAAGCGATATCGCCCGTATGCACCAAGGGTTCCGTTCCGGGAAGTGGCCCTCTTCGATCGTCTGCAATCGTGTCAAAAACGGGCTTTTCTGATTGGGCATGCGATTGGCCCATCATCCCAGTGGTGCAAACAATCCCAATAGCCCAAGCCATCGTGTTGGTGCAACCGCTCCTCCAACCACCGAACAACCCGTTCCGGAAGGCATGCTCAAGGGTTTTCAATGCCAGTGCAAATCGATTCATTCTATTTCGAAGTCGCATCATCGACGGTCTTTCCATCCTCGCGAGGTAACTGAGATCCATTGAATTCAAAACTGCGTGATCCATAGACGCAACAACATGACGATAGATCCCGGATGTACACTGCGTCCCGATACGGAGATGTATCTATTCGACCATCTACGATCGTATCAATTTGCGAACGGGGCAAATCGAATGTAGATCAAGTGCCGGTACAGTTCGCTTTGCTCAAGCAATTTTGCATGGGTACCAACCAGCTCGATACGGTGATCGTTGAGCACGACGATTTGGTCGGCCGACCTGAGAGTCGCGAGTCGGGTTGGCAAAACGACAACGCATGCACCCTCGCTTTTTAATTGTAGCAGAGCGTTTGTGGTTTCGTTGGCGATCGTCGGCCCGACAGTGCCACTGGGCTCATGAGCTACCACCACACTCGGCCTTTTGACAAATCCTCTCGCAATTCCGAGTCGAAACATCGTCTCAGTGGACAATCGATCATCCGTGGGAGAGACCAGAGTTCGCAAGTTGTCCGGTAAATTGAGAAGCGACTCAGCCACGTTGGCTTTTCGAGCGACTTCCATCAAATCCACCGTGGCATCTGGTTGCCCATCAACCCAAAGGTTGTTCTCAATCGTATCAGAGATCAACGGGCCCGCAGGGGAAATCCATAGCGTCAACCTGCGAAATGCATCTCTAGCGATATCGATAGCGTCGACCCCGTCGAGCATGATGCGGCCACTCGAGGGTTTTCCAAACCCAAGAATTAACTCTGCGATCGCTTTAGCCTGAACTGGGTCGGTCGAGATCACAGCGATCAATTGCTTCGGTTGCAAAACCAACGAAACATCATCAAGCAATTTGCGACCATCGCTCTCCCGGATGGTGACATGATCTAACTGAAGCGCTCGCTCCAGTCGGGTCGGACTCTGCAACTCAATCCCCGAAGAGTCTGTCGTGTTTTGCCCCAAATAGTCGACAATTTGTTGCAGCAACCCTGCGGACTGGCTGATTTGGGCACGGGCCTCGCTCCACCGCGTGAATGCCCGCGTCGCAAGTGCCGCGCTACAACACAATGCCAGCAGTTCCCCAAGCCCATCCGGGGATTGACGATCCAACACGCGAAGAGTGAGCAGGCACAAAAAAATCGCAGCAAAGAGTGTGAAGAAGGCACGTAGCCAAACGGAATGACTAAACATCGGTGCCATCAACCCAACTGCCGATTGCTTGTACGTACTCAAACTCGTATCGAAACTTTGCACCGTATCCTCGGTATCGCGTATGGTATCGAGCAACGGTGAGGTAACAGAAAGGTACGTTAATTGTTCTCGAGACTTGTTCCAACGCTCCGAAACAACGAGTCGTTCTCGTCGATTTGACGTCTCAAACCACTGTGTCAAAAAACGCACAATAAGCAGTGCGATGAATGCAGCGATCGTCAGCCATGGGTGGATCGCACAAGCGACCCCGAGCAGACCGATGATATGCACCCAATCCCTAGGGAACGAGCGGTACCAACGATAGACAGCATCCCGAATCGCTATCACACCAGTCTCTTGCATCTGCTCTAGCCATCGACTCTGACTCGATAGACCTTGCTCGCGGGCCAACAATCGAGATTTCTCAAACAGCAGCCGCCTCGATTGCACATCGAAATCGATCGCCGCATTCCTTGCGGCTACACCATTAATCGCTATTGCCACGATCTTCAGCATCAGCACCACCGCGATTGCGAGAATCAAGACGAGAGCCCCTCGCAAAACGCTTCCATCGGCCCCTAGCCAACGCGTGGGTAGGCTGAATGGACCAACGATGAGTTCGTCAGGAACTGCACCCTCGCGCCCTTGGACGATCAGCTCGACGCCCCAACCTCCCATTACCAAAAGGGTGGGCAGCAGCACCCCCGCAATCGCACCGAAGAGACTTGCAATCCACGAAGAAACCGGTCGTTCCAATCCTACAGAATGCCGCCAGAAGTTTGGGAACACGTTAAGCCTCGCCGTTTGCAAAATGAGGTAGGGCTGAGCGATTCAGGATACTTGAAACAGAACTGTTCTGTCCGGTTCAACGGTATCGATTTTGATGATTTTGAGTTTCTGCATGGTTTTTGCTACGCATTTCCGACCAGATGCGTTCAGGCAACACTTGTAAACCCAGACGCGTTGCCTTTTTGCAACCTACGATTCCGAAACAACTGGTCATGGAATTGGGCTTTCCGACGAAAGTACCCGTAACCTTTGTTGGAAGGTCAACCTCCGGCTCCAGAACGCCAGTTTCCTCCCGAGCCACACAAGTCCAAAGATATGGCCAACTCACGCAATAAATCCGAACTCCCAAAAATCCTAGTCGCCGACGATGACCGCTGGTTGCTTGAGTCGATGGCAGACTGGCTGTCGGGTATCGGCTATCAAGTCCAAACGGCGAGTAGTATTGAGCAAGCCAAAAAAGCATGCGCGAATGGAAAATATGATTTGATGTTGTGCGATGTCCGTTTTGAAGACGGGGATGGATTGGCGTTGCTCAAACGCATTCGCAGCAAGCACCCAACCTTGCCCGTAATCATGATGACAGGTTACGCGGGTCCCGACGCCGCGTGCGAAGCAATCGCAACCGGTGCCTTTGATTTCCTGACCAAACCGATCATCGATCAAGAACTCCAAACCGCCATCGAGCGGGCGCTTCACCAACAAGAGATCGCCGAAGAGAACACGCGTCTCAAAGCACAACTCGACCGAAAATTCGGGCTTGAGAATATCGTCAGTCACGATCTCCGCATGCTAAAAATATTCGACACCCTCGACAGCGTTGCCGATGCCAGGGCAACGATACTGATCACCGGTGAAAACGGGACCGGTAAAAGCATGATCGCTCGCGCGGCGCACAAGAAATCAAGTCGGCGCGATGGGCCCTTTGTCGAGGTCGCATGCGGAGCCCTGCCGGATACACTCCTTGAAAGCGAACTCTTTGGGCACGTGACCGGTGCTTTCACAGGTGCGACCAGCAACAAGGCCGGCAAATTCCAGTTGGCCCACAACGGGACCTTGTTCCTCGACGAAATCGGGACAGCAACTCCTGCTCTCCAAGTGAAGCTGCTTCGGGTCCTTCAAGAACTGCAGTTCGAACCCCTCGGTGGGAACGATACGATCACCGTGGATACGCGGACAATCCTGGCGACTAACGAAAACCTGGAACTCGCCGTCGCCGAAGGACGATTCCGACAGGATTTGTTTTACCGAATCAACGTTATCGCAATCGAACTGCCACCCCTCCGAGAGCGAGTCGACGATATTCCGCTCTTGGCTCAGCATTTCCTCAATCGAGCTTGCGAAGAGTACCAACGAAGCGTCGATGGTTTTTCCCAAATGGCCCTGCGCGCGATGCAGCAGTACCGATGGCCCGGCAACATTCGGGAACTTGAAAATATGGTGCAGCGAGCCGTGCTCCTGTGCAAAGGCCGTCAAATCGATTGCGATGTCCTCCCAACCGCCATGACCACCGGAGATCTACAACAATTCTCCGCACCCCCCCGTTCCGCTCCATCGAGTACGAATAACTCCCGCGACAACGCAGGATCGGGCGAAAATGCATCGCCACAATTCAACTCCCTCGGATCGCACGGACAGGGAAGCCAAACTTCGGGAAGCCAAGGAATCTTCAAATCGCTGAGCGAGGCGTTAGAGGAACCCGAGCGGCAAATCATCCTCGAGGTCCTTCGGGCCAACCAATGGAATCGGAACGTAACCGCCGATCAACTGGGGATCAACCGAACAACCCTCTACAAGAAAATGAAGAAACTCGGCATCGATTCGCTTTGCCCCCAGTGAATTGGTCCTACGCGGGATTGGGCCTGCGCGAAGTTCACCCCGTGAATCAGCCCAGCGTCAGAAAGAGCGTGTCACGCTTCAATTCGTTGATGAAACAGGGTAAAGAGACCGCAAAGAATTACCACGGCGAAATAAAAAAAGCTCCGCATAGTCAGTCACGCCCGATATCTGACCATGCAGAGCTAATCCCTATCCAGCTTCGAGTCACGCCCGTAATCTCGTCGCCGTTTCAAGCGGGAACGAACCAATTTTATCGATGTACTCACAAATTAAAACAGTTTCTGAAAAAAATACCTTGAAAAAACACCCCTAATTCAACCCAAAAGGGGCAATTCCCTCCATTGCTCTTTTTTAAGTTTTCTAGGCAGGGTGTGGATGGCTCCCGCCGACAGGCCTCGACCTTGCAACTGCCAACCTTAAACTCAGCCAACCTTAAACTCAGCCAAGCCCAAATCGCGGCAAGGTATAGGAACGCGGATGCAACTCAGCTGACATCGGGCAGCCAATAGGCAACCTCCTCGACAATTTGTTCGTGCTCGAGGTCCTCGTGCGCCAGCAACAAATCGCTGACGGCAGCGATTGCGGCCCAATAATCGTCCCGTTCGAGTGTATTTCTCAGCGTAGAAATCAGTTGCCCCAACCAAGCGGTTCGCTTTTCTGGACTCCAGCGTTTCCCCGTAGCCTCACCCATACCCGCTGACAACGCAAAGGCTTGCTGCATATCGCTGGTCCAAGGTGCTGCGATACTCATCACCGGGGTATCTTGTCGGTAGATCATTTCCGCGACGGGCCCCGCGAGGACGGCGAGCGCCTGGTCCTTGAGAGTTGCTCCCCGAGGCCAGTGGATTTCCACTTCCCCGTAGCGCCCCTCTTGCTCGGGAGAAATCGATGCGAAACGGACTGTAGCCCCCAAGGCAATCGCCACCACGCAGTGGCCCGCTTCGTGATAAGCCGTCCATGCAGCATTTGGATCTTCATCATCGAAGCTATAATCCGCCTCATCAAACTCGCCCTGCCTCGCCATGCGTACACCTCTGTTTTCGATTGAACTATTTTCGATTGAACTCAAGCGGTCTCTTGGTGGTTGAGCGAGCCACAGCGGGTCGGCGAGTTGGCGTTCCCAGTGCGTTGCGTCCTTGCCCTCGATCCGATACCTTAGCCCACAACTGATTCAAGCCCAACCCCGAGTTTCCCTTTATGAGTTCCACCGTTACGATCGATGGCGTCACCCTCGCGTTAGCCAATCCGGTCAGCAACAGCGCCCGTTGGATCGGTCAAGAAGAGCCGCTGCGTCAACTTGCGGCGTGCTGGCTGACGGTGGATGCCTCAGACCTTCCCCTGACGCCACGCTTGGTAGGAGTTCCTGGGGTAGGAAAAACCGCGTTGGCGATGGCTGCAGCAGCGGCTCGCCAACAGGAACTGTACATTTACCAATGCACCTCGGACACGCGCCCCGAGGATTTGCTCGTCACCCCAGTCCTTTCGAGCAACGGCAAAATCGCCTACCACGCATCCCCTCTAGTAACCGCGATGCTGCGCGGCGCCGTTTGCGTACTCGACGAAGGGAATCGGATGAACGAAAAGTCCTGGGCGTCGCTTGCCCCTCTTTTCGACCAACGCCGTTATGTGGAATCGGTCGTCGCAGGTATCACGATCCCTGCGCACCCTGAATTCCGGGCGACGGTAACGATGAACCAAGACGACTCGACCTACGAAATCCCCGATTACATCCTGAGCCGATTGCAACCGACGCTCCAAGTCGGTTTTCCGAATCGCAAGGACGAGTTGGCGATCCTTCAGTACCATCTTCCGTTCGCGGAAGCCGAGGTGCTTGCGATGACCGTCGACTTTTTGCAAAACGCTCACTCATTGCGACTGGACTTCTCGGCGCGGGATGGCATCAACGTTTTAAGGTATGCGATCAAACGGCTCGCCCAAGCTGGCTCCTCGCACCCGTTGTCGAAGGACCAAGCGTGGCGGGAAGCTGTCGCGGCTTGTCTGGGCGATGAAGCTCTCGACCTTTCGACGATGGCTCAGCGGAAACAGCAAGCTCTTGGAGGCAACACTCTTCCCATGGGATTGGACGATTTCTTTTTTGACCCAGATGATCCCCTCCGCCCTGAGGATGAGTAAAGCACCGATGTCCGCACAGCCATTACCGACGACTCCAGTCGAACAACCATGGGAACAATGGATCCCCCGTTACATGGTCCCGCTCCAACCCAAGCGGATGGGGCATTATTTCACGGATGTCCTGATCCTAGGCGGGGGACTCGCAGGATTGCGTGCCGCTCACGAAATCGACCCTGCACTCCGGACGATGATTCTGACGAAAGACAAGCTCGAGGAGTCGAACAGTTCCTATGCTCAAGGGGGTATTGCGAGCGTTTGGGATCCGGAAGACCGATTCGACAATCACGTTCAAGACACCCTGGTCGCAGGGTGTGATTTGTGCGATGAAGCCACCGTCGACATGGTGGTGCGCGAAGCTCCATTGCGAGTGGCGGAATTGATCGAATGGGGAACGCAATTCGATCAACTCGATGGTCAGCTGATCTTAGGCCGCGAGGGAGGACACTCGCATCAACGTATTATTCACGCGCTCGGCGATGCGACAGGTAAAGAGATCATGCGGGCCATGATGGCCCATGTCCGCGGACGCAGGAACGTTGAAATTGTCGAGGAAGCTTACACTATTGACTTGATTACATTCGAGGGCCGATGCCGCGGTGCCGTCGTTTCAATCCAGAACCGACCTCCCGTCCTCGTATGGGCCAATGAAACAATTCTTTGTACCGGTGGCTGCGGTCAAATTTTTCGGGAATCCACCAACCCCCGCGTCGCAACGGGCGATGGGCACGCGATCGCGTTTCGGGCTGGCGCCGTCATGCGCGACATGGAGTTCATGCAGTTTCACCCAACCGTACTATATATCGCGGGCAGTTCACGAACACTCATCACCGAAGCGATCCGCGGTGAAGGAGCCTACCTCGTCGATCAGTCCGGATACCGCTTCATGAAAGACTACGACCCACGCCTCGAATTGGCCCCTCGCGACGTGGTCAGTAAATCGATCGTAAGCCAGATGGATAAAACCCAATCCTCCTGCGTTTACCTGACATTGAAACACCTCGATGCCAATCATGTTCGCAACCGCTTCCCAGGCATCGCCAAAGTTTGCGCAGGATTCGGCCTAGATATCGCCACTGATGCCATCCCAGTTCGTCCGGGAGCGCATTACATGATCGGGGGCGCACAAGTCGACTCTGCTGCGAGAACATCTCTCCCTGGACTCTGGGCTGCCGGCGAAGTCACCAGCACTGGACTGCACGGCGCTAATCGACTCGCCTCCAACAGCCTCCTCGAAGGTCTCGTGTACGGTTCGATTGCTGGGCGAAACGCATCCCAGTCCGCACTGAAACGATCGTCGACAGAACTTCGTGTACTTCCGATCGCCAACCCCGCTCGAACTCCCACTCATCCTCCTTTTGACCTCGCCGATATTCGCAACTCCGTAAGATCGGTCATGTGGCGAAACGTCGGCGTCCAACGCAGGCGAGAACGACTGGAAGAAGCCCTTCATGAGATCCGTCGGTATTGCAGCTATGTCCTAGCCCATGACCTTGAGACCGTGGAGGCCTGGGAACTCCAAAACATACTTACGGTCGGGTTAATGATGACGCAAACCGCGCTCGCGCGCACGGAATCGCGAGGTGTCCACCTGAGAACCGACCACCCGAATACCGACAATAACCATTGGCGAAAACACCTCTCGTTGGTGCGACAGTAATCCCGACGGTGTAATCCCGACGGTGGGTGCGTTCGGCCCCACGCCCCGACCTCGCAATCCCCAAAAACCGAAACGATGGCACTTGCAATCGTTTTGCACAAAGCTACAATCCGTGGGTGCAGTTGGTTGACAAAGCTGTTTCTCAACCCATGATGGAAGTAGCCACCGCTCGATCCACGCGATCGGTTCGACGGCTCGCTGTCCCTTTCAGGAAACTGGAAATCGGCGGTCTGTTCGAAGGTCCATCTGGCTGCGAAACCAGTCCCCTTGAGTCGCTGACTCCGTTGTTACAAAACCGTTTGTTGCGTCCTGCCGAGATCGGGAGCTTAAGAACCATGGAAATTCGCGGTATTTTTACGAGCCCTCGCATGGTTACGATCGCCAGTCGCAGCAGTTCTTTTCCGGGCAATGATACCATCGCATCTGGGCAAAAAATGTCACCAAGTTCTGGCTTAATGCGTATTCACCATCGTCGCGGGTTCACGTTGGTAGAACTGCTTGTAGTGATCGCGATCATCGGAATTTTGGTGGGCCTTCTTCTGCCAGCTGTCCAAGCGGCGAGGGAAGCCGCCCGACGCTCGCAGTGCATGAATAACCTTCGGCAAATCGGGCTGGGACTTACGAACTACGAAAGCTCCTTCAAGCGGTTCCCGAGCGGTTGGGTGGACAATTTCCGAAGCAATCAAACCACGCAGCCGGGTTGGGCTTGGGGCCATTCCATGTTGCCCTTCATTGAACAAGGCCCGCTCTACCAGCAGATCGACCATCGGTTCAATGTCGACTCGATGACCTCGCGTCCTTTCTTGACGAGCGTCGTACCCACGTTCCTTTGCCCCTCCGATCCAGGGGACTCAACCTTTGAAATCGGTCAGGACACCGGTGAAGAAGAGGAAGAAGAACACGTGGGTCACAACGTGGACGAAGGTCCAAAGCTATTCCGAATCGCGAAGGCCAATTATGTTGGGGTCTTTGGAACCCTCGAAGTAGCGGAGTATCCCTACAACGGTGATGGCGTGTTCTTTGGCAATTCGACCATCCGAGCACGCGATATCGTGGACGGCCTGAGCAATACCATGATCGTGGGTGAGCGATCCAGCCGTTTGGGGGGATCCGTCTGGCACGGTGTAATCCCCGAAGCTGCCGAACCGCTTCCGCGTTTCTTAGGGTCGACTGACCACACTCCCAACAGTCCAGCCGGGCACTTCGACGATTTTTCGAGCCGTCACGAGGCTGGCGCTCACTTCATTTTTGCCGACTGCTCCACTCGGATCTTGGCCAACAGCATAGACGACAAGGTTTACAAAGCCCTTGCGACCCGTGCCAACGCGGAATCAACTGGCGACCTCGATTAGTTGGCTAAAAGGCTAAAAACCCCTGCGATCGTTCCACTCTGAACCGAGCATCGTTCGCTCTCGATCGCAACCGGTGCCACCGGTTCGCTTACGCAGGGGCTACCGTCAAGGTCTTCGTAGCCCCTCCAATCGGTAGTGCGTTGAAGGGTATCTTCAATTCTCGGCGGACTTCCCTCGATTCGCGCTTTTGGATTCTTCGACGAGTCCCTATGTTTGCTGTTTTCTCGGCTCTATCGAATGATGGAACGTCGATCCTCGTCGTTGCGGCTACCGTAAATGTGGTATAACCGCGCTGGATAACGTTAGCAGTCTTCTACTGAATGGTCCGCTATGGCGTCCGGAACCAACGAAGAAAATATTGAAAACACCAAAAAGCAAATTCGTGGCTTGGTGAACGAAATCGCTGAACTGTCCAAGTCTGACTTGGCGGCTGCGGAGTTTTATCCTGCCGTGCTCCAACGGATCGTGAATGCGTTGGCAGCCGTGGGTGGTGCGATCTGGTTGCTCGATGGCGAGACAGGTTTACGACTGTCCCATCAAATTCAGATCTCTCCTAACTTGATCGAACCGGAGAACGACGAAGCGATCCAGCATGGCCGATTGCTTACTCGGTTGATCAAACAAGGGCGTGCGGAGCTCATTCCGCCAATGTCCAGCTCCCTCGAAGAGGGTGAAGGAAACCCCACCCGCTTCCTTCTCGTCACCGCACCGTTGGCATCTGCCAAGCAAACCGTGGGGCTCTTGGAAGTCTTTCAGCGCGCCGACACGCCGCCTGACGCACAGCGTGGGTATCTCCGATTCGTTGAACACATGTCGAAATTGATCGGGGATTGGATCAAGGGGCACACCCTTCAAGAAGTCTCAACGCGTCAGGAACTCTGGCAGCAGTCAGACCAATTCGCTCGATTGGTCCACGACAACTTGGACCTAAAGGATACCGCCTTCACCATTGCGAACGAAGGTCGCCGCTTGATCGATTGCGATCGTGTGAGCGTAGCGATCATGAAAGGTGGGAAAGCCAAAGTCATCTCGATATCGGGTCAAGACTCCATCGAGAATCGGTCCAACACGGTCCAATCGCTGAACAACTTGGCAACCCGCGTCATACGCAGCGGAGAACCCCTTTGGTACGACGGTTCCACCGAGGATCTGCCTCCGCAAATCGAAGAAGCGATTGAGGACTATGTCGACCTGTCTCACGGGCGAACCGTTACCGTTCTCCCCATCCGCCAACCGGAACGAAAACTCGAAGGGGATATCCTCGCCGAGCGCAGCGAAACCAACGAAGCACGTATTCGCCGTAATATCATCGGCGCTTTGATCGTCGAACAGATAGAAACCCAACTTTCCCGCCAAACGCTGGAGGGTCGAGTTGACTTGGTGTACGAGCACGCATGTCGCGCTCTATCCAACTCGATGGATCATAGCAACATCCTGTTCATGCCCTTGTGGCGATTCCTAGACCGGTGCCTTTGGATGTTCCGAGGCTCCGCACTTCCAAAGACCGCGTCTATCCTCGGTTTATTGGCTACCGCTATCGCAGCCATGTTCATCGTGCCTTGGGATTTCGATCTGCAAGGGAACGGAAAACTCAAGCCTACCGTGGAACGTCAAGTTTTCGCGCACATCGATGGCGAAGTCCAACGCGTGCTTGTCAAACACGGGGATGAAGTCGCCGAGAATCAACCGCTCGTCGTGCTCAAGAACGCCGAACTCGATCATCAGATTGAAACAACGCGTGGTCAATTCAAGCAATCGGTTCAACAGGCATACGAACTGAAGCGTCAACTGAGCAACAACAGCGCCTTATCCGAGGCGGACCGCGTTCGCTTCCGACAGGACTACAACCAAGCCGAACAGGAAGCAACCAATCGCGAAGAGGAACTGAAGATCCTCATCGAAAGGCAGAAGAAACTTGAACGACTAAGTCCCATCGGTGGGCTGATCACCACATGGGACGTCGAGAAGGTCCTCAATGCTCGCCCCGTGGTCACCGGCCAAGTCCTCATGACCGTCGCTGACCCCAAGGGGCCTTGGGAAATAGAGGTCCTCATGCCCGAAAAGCGGATGCGTTATCTCGATTATGCATTCAAGAACGAGAGCAAGGTCGATGGCGAAGGAGCCAAGTATCTCGATGTGGAAATCATCCTGATGACGGCTCCAGAAAACAAATACTATGGCCGGCTCTACCCGCCTGGAGTTGGACAGCGCGCGGAACTCGATGCCGAAGATGGAGCTGTCGTGAAGCTGCGATGCGTCCCCAACGACGATGCTCTTCTACAAATCTCACGTCGCCCGGGAACACGGGTGATGGCGGATGTCAAATGTGGCAAACGAAGTGTCGCCTTCGTTTGCTTCTACGAAGTCATCGAGTGGATCCGCGCTAACGTCCTTTTCTAATTCACTGCAACTTCAACGCATTCATTCTGGAATCCTAATAGCATGGCTCAGCGTTTCCTGATCGGGTTATCCGTTGTGGCAATTGCCGTATCGCTAGGGACCTACTGGTGGAACACTAGCGAGCACGCGGCATCTTCGGCGAACTCGGTTGCTTCCGTATCGCTCCAACGCAACTTGATCCATCCTAGCAACATCGAAGTTCAACTCGACGAACACGCTTCTAAGGTTGCGGGAGGAGTCGTTCGTCTAGCCAGCGCCCAAGAGCCACTCACGTTGCCGCCATCGGATACTGACACCGCGAAGGAGCCCGCATTCAATGAAAAAACGGGCCCCGAAAAATTGGTTTCGGTAGAAGCCAACCAAGATGCACTACCTCCGGCAACTTCTGGGGCGATTGCATTGCCGACGCAACTACGAAACGTCCCATCGACCGGACTCCGTGTTCCATCCGACGGTGTCAGCGTCCCTGCTGCCACCCGGACCGATGCACTTACCTTTTCCGGTGTTCTATCGTTTGTGAACGATGTTTGGATCCCCGCTCAAACCGATGGAATCATTCAGCAATTGCTGGTTGACGAAGGCTCCGTCGTCCAAGCGGATTCCGTTCTGATCGAACTGGATAGCCGCCTTGCGAACGCCGAAGTCCAAGTGGCGGAAAATGAAAAAACGTCGGCGATGCTGAAGGCAGAGGACGATAGCCAAATCAAGTTCTCGGAAGCATCGCTAGATGTCGCGAAATCGGTTCTCTTGCGATCTCAGCAACTTTATGAGACGGGCGTCGAAACCCGCGACGACCTAGAAAAGAAGAATTTGGAAAGGATCAAGGCTGGGTTTCAAGTTGATGTTTCGAAACGAGAACAAAAGATCAACCAAGCAGCCGTTGGCGTAAGCGATGCCAAACTCAACGCAGCCAAAGTCCAAGTCGAACTGCGTACCATCAAAGCTCCATTCAGCGGTATGGTCGCGGAAACCCAGAAAGAACGATTTGAATGGGTGAAGGCCGGTGACCAAATCTTGCGATTGGTCTCGCTAGAAAAATTTAGGGTGCGTGGATTCGTTCTTCTCGAGGAGTCCCCGAATATCCTCGAAGGTGCTCCCGCTCGAGTGACGGTACCGATTGGGCCTGGCAAAGTAGAAACCATCGACGGGGTTGTCGGCTTCGTCAAACCTGAATCAGTTGGGAAGAAACAAAGCGGTAATGAGTACGTTGTTTGGGTCGAAATGCCAAATCGCATGGTCAATGGCAAGTACCTTTTCCGTGGTGGTATGGATGCCAAGGTTGAAATCTACCCCCAACGCTAACCGGTTCGCACACAGTTTTTTGGAACTCTGCTTGGGTTTATGTCTCCAAGAGAGCGTAAGCAAACAGATTCCCGACGCAGCGACGCTGCGGATGCGTTATCAATCATGAAGGAGCGAAGTAGAACCCGATGACCACCATGGCGGATTCCCTGGTCAACAGCGCGATGCGCCCTCTGAGGCTGCGTCGTCGTCCCGACTTGGAATCCCGACGTCACAAATACGATGGTCGGGTCTATTGGGTCGTAAAAGAACCCCTCGGTTTGAACTACTTTCGTTTCCACGAAGAAGAGTTCGCAATCCTCAATATGCTCGATGGGGAGACCTCTCTCCAAACCATTAAGGATCGCTTCCAAGCGGAGTTTGCACCGCAGCGGATTTCCCTCCAAGATTTGCAGCAATTCGTTGGAATGCTCCACCGAAGCGGCCTGGTGATTTCACACGCATCCGGTCAAGGCAAACCGTTGCGACGCCGCGGGGAAACGAAGAAGCGAAAGGAGCTGCTCAGCAAGCTCTCCAACATCTTCGCGATCCGCTTCCGGGGTATCGATCCCGATCGCATGCTCACGGCCCTCATTCCATGGTTCGGTTGGCTCTTCACCACATGGTGCATCTTCCTCGCGTTGGGGCTCGGCATCGCAGCTTTGACATTGGTGGCGGTCAACTATCAAGAGTTCCGCGGCAAACTTCCTACGTTTGAGCAATTCTTCGCTGCCAACAACTGGCTATGGCTGGGATTGACCATGGCGACAGTCAAAGTCCTTCACGAGTTTGGGCACGGCTTGAGCTGCAAAAAGTTCGGGGGTGAATGCCATGAAATGGGAGCGATGCTCCTGGTCTTCACACCATGCCTTTATTGCAACGTCTCCGATTCATGGATGCTACCGAACAAGTGGCAACGGGTTTTCATCGGGGCCGCGGGCATGTACGTGGAACTGATCCTTGCCTCGATCGCGACTTTCCTATGGTGGTTCAGCGAAGACGGCATGTTCCATTTCCTGTGCCTGAGCGTCATGTTCATCTGCTCGGTTAGCACGGTCGTTTTCAACGGAAATCCACTTCTCCGCTTCGACGGTTACTACATCATCATGGACATCCTTGAGATACCTAACTTGCGACAAAAAGCGAGTGAAATCCTCAAGCGTTGGTTCCAAAAGAATTGCTTGGGCCTGGAACTTCAAGACAACCCGTTCCTACCCCAAGGAAACCGCTTCCTCTTTGGTGCGTATACCATCGCATCGTTTATCTACCGCTGGGTTGTCGCGTTTGGAATCATCATGTTCCTGAACCAAGTTCTTAAACCCTATGGTCTACAGTCGTTGGGACGGACCTTTGCGATTGCAGGCGTAGCAGGAATGGTTGTACCAGCCTTCTTCGGGGTTTATAAGTTTTTTAAGACACCAGGTCGAGCGAGCAAAATGAAACGAGGAAACATCCTGACGAGCTTGGCGGTGGCCTCAGCCATTATCGCCTTCATCGCGTTTTTCCCACTGCCCTTCTATGTCTACTGCCCCACCGAGATCCAACCGTCCAACGCAGTCGAGGTGCGAACGCTCGTCGGTGGCGATTTGGTCCGATGGCATAAACAACCCATGGATCATGTGGTGCGCGGCGATGTTATCTGCGAATTGGAGAATCTGGACCTGAAGTACCAGCGCACCAAAGCTGATGGGGAGTTGGTGGTCGCAACTACAAAGCTGAAGGACCTTCAAAGCTCCGCTGCAACCGACTCAACCAAGATCCAGTACCTTCGCGTCCAAGAAGAAGATGTTGAAACCAAGAAGAACGTCTTGGCTGTCCTCGACCAAAAGTTCGCGAATCTCATCGTGAAAAGTCCCATCGACGGGATCATCTTCCGCCCCCCTCCCAAGGAAGACTCCAAGGCGGCGAAAGCCCAGGAGCAATTGCCAACTTGGTCTGGCGATCCTTTTGACCCAAGCAATCAAGATATCTTTTTCGGAGACGGAGACCTCCTGTGCATGGTCGCTCCCAAGGATGTGATGGAAGCAGTCCTCATCGTCGATCAACACGACCGTGACCTGCTCCAAATGGGGGACGAAGTAAGCATCATGCTCGAATCGGCCCGCTTAGAATCCCTAAAAGGAAAAGTCATCGGATTCTCGGCTTCGGAAATCAAAGAAGTTCCCCCGCAACTGGCCATTCCGGTAGGGGGAAGCCTCGATACGAAAACCGACGAGAACGGAAGAACGGTACCGATCAGTACCTCCTACCAAGTTCGCGTCGAACTCACTTCGGAAAATGTACCGGCTAGGCCAGGTTACCGGGGTGAGTCAAAGGTCCATTTAGCGTGGCGTTCCGCAGGATGGCGGTTGTATCGATACTGTGTGAAGACATTCAATTTTGAATTCTGATCTCAGGTCGGTCGTGAGGAAGTTGCGTGCTAGAGTTTGGGAAACGAAGGGCGCTGAGTCCCAGTTCGTAGGTTGATTTTTTCTTGGAGTAAGAAATATGTCGAGTGAAGTAGAACAAGATCCAGCAGTCGATCAGCGCCAGCAACAGCAGGCGGTCCAAGTTCAGGTGAAAGACGACGATGCGATCGCTTTGTACGCGAATTTCTGCCGCGTTACCGGCTCGCCAGAAGAGTTGATCGTCGATTTTGGTTTGAATCCGCAACCGGTTGGTATTCCCAAGGATCCGATCCATGTGAAGCAGCGGATCATTATGAATTTCTACACCGCAAAGCGTCTTCTCGCCGCTTTGCAAATGTCTGTCCAACGGCACGAAGCTGTCTTCGGCGTTCTCGAAACCGATATCCAAAAGCGATTGCGAGTTCAGCAGTAGTCACCTGATTCGATTGCTCTCGCAATCGAATTTGAACAACCAAATAGCATTCAAAGCCTCGGCCTTCGATTCGTTCTTCAACGCATCGAATCCGAGGCTTTTTGCGTTGGGTCAGCGCCTTGGGAAGGGACCACGATCGCAGGGCGACGCGCACTCATTTGAATCAGCTTCAAGTAAGCGGCGATAGCAAAGCTCGCTGCGACGAACGCGGGTAGCTTTTCAAGACCATAGAGTCCCTCTCGAGCTGCCACGTTCGAACCGCGAAGAACAGGTGCGAGAAAAGCATAAAGACCAAACGCGACGCCCGACGCTAAATATCCAAACCCGATGCAAACGACGAAGCATTGGAAAAAAATCCGCATGCCACCGTACGTCATGCAGCGATGCTGGTACCGTTCGCAGAGCTGGCACCGGAATGCAATGAAAATTGAAAGAAGGAGCCCCGCGATGGAAGGACTGATGATTGCCTCATCCAACCAGAACACCCCAATAAGTGGAACTGCGCACAACGTTACCATGCACCCCCACGCGACCCAAAACGTTCCAGGGGTTCGATAATACGTGGAATCGTTGGAGTACGACCGATGGGTTTTGATAGGCTCGGAAAGAGCTCCAGGTGACTGGTATGGGTTTTCTTCATTCATCGACGCATCACCCACAACTTGGCCAAATCAAGTCCCACTCGCTTGTTTCTTAAGCGACTCGAGCAACTGCAGGGCTTGGATGGGGGTCAAGCTATCGATCTCGAGTTCCTTGAGTTTTTCCACAACCTCGTTCTCTTGCCAATGGAACAGGGTCATCTGAATGTGGCCTGGCTTCTTCACAGGAGGAGGGGCCAACTTCGGTTGCCCGTAGCGATTCAATTGGTTGGCCTCGAGTTGGCTTAATAGGTCTTTCGCACGCTCGTTCACTGACCGTGGAATCCCCGCCAATCGGGCAACGTGGATTCCGTAACTTTTATCAGCTCCACCCGGAACAATGCGGTGGAGAAAGACGACTTGATCATCCCATTCTTTGACCGAGACATTCCAATTCCGAACACTCGGTAACGACTTCTGCAGTTCGACCAACTCATGGTAGTGGGTTGCAAACAAGGTGCGAGATTGATTCACTTCATGGAGATGCTCGACGATCGCCCATGCCAGCGACAACCCATCGTACGTGCTTGTTCCTCGACCGATTTCATCGAGAATCACGAGTGAGTGCGGGGTAGCCGTGTTGAGAATCCTGGCCGTTTCGACCATCTCCACCATAAAGGTACTTTGCCCGCGAGCCAATTCATCGCTAGCTCCGACGCGAGCGAACAACCGATCCGCAATCCCGATAGTGGCTTTGCGAGCAGGAACAAAACTACCGATCTGGGCCAACACCAAAATCGCGGCGGTTTGCCGAATGTAGGTGCTCTTACCGGCCATGTTGGGTCCGGTAATCAGCTGGATACGACCATGCTCAGAACCTAGCATGCAGTCGTTCGGAACAAAGGTCCCCTTGGCCAGCATCACGTCGAGAACCGGATGCCGTCCCTCGTAAATCTCCAGTACCGGTTCCTCGGTCACCTTAGGACGCACGTACCCCTGTTTGACCGCAAGTTCTGCGAGCGAACCGAGACAGTCCAGTTCGGCGATGATAGCAGCGTTGATTTGGAGTTGGGCCGTTGAACGGTGAACTGCGTCTCGCAGCTCTAAGAAAAGTTCGTACTCGAGCTGCTTGGCAGAATCGTCCGCCGTCAGCACCTTTTCCTCGTACTCCTTGAGTTCGGGCGTGATGTAGCGTTCGCAGTTCTTCAGCGTTTGTTTGCGAATGTACGATGTCGGAATCCGATCTCGATGGGTGTTGGTGATCTCGATGTAGTACCCGAACACCGAGGTGAATCCGACCTTCAAACTCGGGATACCAGTGATTTGGGACTGGTCGGCTTGGTACCGAGCAATCCATTCCTTACCTCCCGTTGCTAAACCGCGAAGCTCATCCAGCCTAGCGTCATACCCATCGCGGATAAATCCGCCCCCCTTCGATAACAGGGGGCATTCCGCTTGCAGTGCCCCCTCGAGACGTTCCAAGAGGGACTCGCACAGTTCCATCCGATCCTTGAGTTGCGACAATCGCTCGGACGCTCGCTCCTCAAGAATGGCCTTGAGCTTGGGCAGTTGTCGAAGGGATCGCCCTACATGCTGCAGATCCCTTGGACTGCATCGGCCGGTAGCGACGCGAGCCAGTAAACGCTCCAAGTCGTACACCTCACGAAGCGATTCCCGGATCGTCCCGCGCAGCCGCCCATCGCGTACCAATTCCTCGACCGCACCCAATCGGGACTCGATTTGAGGCACCGAAACCAACGGAGATGATAACCAATGGGACAAACGCCTCGCCCCCATCGGAGTTACGGTCCGATCGAGCACCTCAAGGAGCGATCCTTCTCGAGAGCCCGTCCGAATCGTTTGCGTCAATTCCAGCGAACGGCGCGTGGCCGAGTCTATTTCCAAGCATCGTTGCAAGCGGGCAGGAACGAGTTGTTGGATGTGATCAAGGGACGTTTTCTGGGTTTCCTGCAGGTAAGCGATCGCGGCACCCGCGGCGCTAATCGCAAGCTTGTCATGCGATTCGCTCGTCCCAGAGAGTCCATTTTTTGAGGTGCCAGCCGATTCCCTGTTCTTCGATTCACCGAGCTCCCATCCCATGCCGGTCAGGTCGAGCACCCCAAAATGCTGGTGCAAAACCCGCTGAGATTCCTCAAATCCGTACTGCCAAAGGGGTCTCCGCGTCAAAACCCAACCGGACAACGTATCCGCAGCGAGGCTTGAGTCGTCATCTCGAATCAGAATTTCCGATGGCCCGATCCGAGCGATCTGATCATGGAGTTGAGAGAGAGGGTAGGATGCTGCCTCGAAGCGTCCTGTCGACAATTCCACCCAAGCGATCCCGATCCATGAATCCCCCGTTTGGCCAGGTTTGGGAACATAGACCGCCATCAAAAGATTGCTCGTATGGGGGTCGAGAAGGGCATCATCCGTCAGCGTACCGGCTGTCACAATCCGCTGAACTTCACGGCGAACCAATCCCTTGGCAGTCGCAGGATCTTCCACCTGCTCACAAACCGCGACCCGAAACCCCTGGCGAACCAGCTTGGACAAATAACCCTCGAGTTGATGATGGGGGAATCCAGCCATCGGGATCGGATTCTCCCCCTTGTCGCGGCTGGTCAGAGTCAGCCCCAAAACACGTGCGGCCGTTTTTGCGTCATCGTGGAACAGCTCGTAAAAGTCCCCCATGCGAAACAGGAGGATGGCATCCCCACTGGCTGCTTTGGCCTCCTCATACTGACGCATCATCGGGGAAAGATTCATCGCTTCAGACGCCACTCCATGTTTTCTTTTTCGATTTCCCGAGCCTGTCACCCTTCAGTGCCCCGTGCATCCCAAGCCTTGCCTTCGCGGCCGAACATGACCGGCTGTGCCGCAGTGGCTGGAAATTACCAAGCGAACCAAAATGCCCGGAGGAGGCTGACTTTTACGAACGAGGGTTTTACCTTTGCAGTGCCCAAGAGGGAGAATCGTCCGGTTCAGGATCGGACCAGGGTCTCGACGATTCGCCGTCAGGCTGGATGTGCGACAGGAAGTATGGTGCCGGAGTCGCTATGTGGGAAGAGACCCCCACAAATTCCGCTTCCAAGATTTCGAATCGGAGGTGAAACGGACCGATTTCCAACCAATGCAGTGTTCCCATCCCAACCCGAGTGACCTGACCTCGACCTTGGGAAATCGGCCCTTCGTAGGATAGGTAAAGACGGCGATGCATCGGTAGCCGCAAAAATAGGCTTCCTACCCAAGCATCCAAGATCAACCCAGCACTATTCGATTGGCTTGCATGCGTGTGGCTTGCATGCGTGTGGCTTAATGGTTGGTTTTCAGCGGACGGTGAGCCTTTCGATATTGGTGGCAGAACGGCTTCGGTAGCAAAGGCAATCAAGTTCTGCTCGGCCCCATGCTGGCTTAATCCCGCCGCGATGATGGGGTCGTTCAACCATAAATCCGAACCCGACCTTGGAGATTCTTTGGACGTTTTTTTTGCCATTGATGGCTTTGGCAGTTCGAGCAGCCAGTCCCAATGATCCCCTCGTTTCCCGGTTTTTAGGCCGGTATGGTGCAGGACAACGAAGCGAAAATCCATCTCTTTAAAAATTTCTACTATTTCTTTTCCGGTCGGGGTGAGGGGAACTATTCCGATCAATTCGCATCAAAATCGACGTCAAAGACCGCAAAACCGTTGTTTTCGTTGTCCTTTGGCACACGGATGGTGGCGATTGCAAAGGAAATTGCCCCAAAAAGGCCACTCCCGAAACCCTTTTTTCGGGGATGACTCATGCGAAGAGCCGGTTCGGAACCAACCCGACCACTCCTCGCATTCGGCACAAATTTGCATCCCAAAACCGCCTAATTATACTCGAAACCAAGTGTTCCGCGGGAGCGTCGTTTCTACCTAAAGGCGACTTTCCTGCCATTATAACCCACCAATCCAAATTGGTACTAAGGTTAATCGCAAATGGGAATTGATGAATCCAGGTCCAAGAACCGAAGCCTTTCTCGACTCAAGAACCGTCGAACAAGCTTTAGATCACTCCTTTGCGAGCAATTGGAACGCCGCGAAGTCATGGCAGGGGCCATCTTTACGCCGGGCACCGACTCGAACTACATGGACCAGGTCCAGAGCCGCATCGAAAACTTTGCTCAGCAGCAATTGGGTGGCGGTGGCAATCAAATCAATCTGCTAGGCAATCGTTGGGTGAACCCGACCGGCGGTGCGAGTCCCAACGATGGTGACCCAGCAACCATTACGTGGAGTATCGTTCCCGACGGAACCCAAGTTTACAACTCAACGAATGGAAACCTTGGTTCCAGCAACTTCGTCGCTTTCATGGACGGTATTTACGGCAGTGCCGCTGGTCCTATCTCTTCGCGACCTTGGTTCAATCTCGTCAAACGCGGGTATGACAATTGGGGTGCGAACAGCGGTCTGAATTTCATCTACGAACCTAAAGACGACGGTGCACCGTCGATCGCGAGCAGCCGCGGTGTGCTAGGTGTTCGTGGTGATATTCGTGTGGGTGGTTTGGCTGTCGATGGCAATAGCGGCATTCTCGCTTATGCGTTCCCTCCATATGGCAGTGGCAATAACGGCATCGACGGCGATATCGTCTTTGACACCAACGATAATTTTTATAGCCAGAACTCCGATGGCCCTACCGGTGAAAACCGTGCATTTATCAACGTGATGATGCACGAAGCGGGTCACGGTGTTGGACTCGGCCACGTCCTGCCCACCGACCAGACCAAGTTGATGGAACCGTTTGTGTCGCTTGCGTACTACGGTGCGCAGCTCGACGACATCATCGCGACCCAAACTCTCTACGGCGACAATTTCGAGAACAACGACGGCAATGGCCAAGCATCCAATTTGGGATTGGTCGGTAACGGTGTTCAACAGTTTGACAATCTCTCGATCGATAAGAGCGAAGACACCGACGTTTACTTGCTGACCGTGGGTGCTGCTCGTGTACGTCGGATCACGATGATCCCAACGGGCAAGCAGTATCAAGTGCAGCCCGAGGGTGGGGCGTTGACGACCGAGAATACCTTGGTCTATCGAAACCTTTCTTTCCAAATCGAACGCCTCAACGGAGAAGTGGTTGCAGCATCGGACCTCAATCCTGCCGGTGTTCCAGAAGTCATCAACAGCCCGAGTTTGACCGCTGGCACGTACTACCTGCGTGTGTTCGCCAAGAATGCTGGCGAGACGCAGATGTACAGTTTGAAGATGGAAGCCGATGCGAAGACATCGGTCGGCCCGACTCTTATCGGCGTTCAACCTAACAACAGCGAACTTATTGAGAACGGCGTTGTCCGTTCGATCGCTCCTCGAGAATTGACATTCCGCTTTGATGATGCGCAAATCATCGACCCGTCGACAGTTTCTGGCATCCGTGTCAGTCGCGCCGGTGGCGATGGTAGCTTCTCACTGCCTAGTGTTTCCACCGACTTTGGCACCAATGGCCGTGTCGATGTCCAACTGACTGCAAAGAACGCGTCGGATACGCTTCAGATCAATGTCACCCGCGCGGACCTCGGCGCGGGTGCCCCTCCGAAAATAACGATCACCGGAAATGTGATCTCCCTGCAACTGAACTCGCGCTCGGGCTCCACCGTCAGCGCTCAGCAGTTGGTTGATTTGATCAATGCTCCGAGCTCCCCTGTCGCCACAAAGCTGAGTGCGAAGATCAATGGTGGATTGCCTGCGACTCAATTGGGAGCCGCCGATCCAACGACCTATTCCCCGATTCTGCTTCAACAGAGCAACGACATCATCGTTTCTCCGGGCGCTGTGATCGTAGGTGACAGCCCAAATGAAAACGAAGTAACCTTGCGATTCGCTGAAAACCTTCCCGATGACGTGTACCGTCTCGAGGTCTTCGGCTTCGATGATTCTTCCCGAGGCATCACCGGACTCCGCAATACCAGCGGCGATCTCTTCTTGCCTAACGATCCGAACACGCGTCAAGACACCATCGAGTTCCGTTTGGACCTCGGCTCCAAAGTTACAGCCGTAGTGCCACAACCTGTGGTTCGCAATACTTTCGGAGTTCTTGAGCAGAAACGGGATACCATCGTCGTCTACTTTGACAACGAGAAATTGTTTGTTGAGAACGATGCCTCTGGCAATCCAACTGCTGGCAGCGCTGAAAATCCAGACTTCTACCAACTCCTCTACACAGCAGACACCGTCCGAAACACGGATGATATTACCTTTAAGCCTGAGAAGGTAACCTACAACGCATCTGCGAACACCGCGACCCTTAGGTTTTCCCAGGACATCGACACGCTACCTGGACCATTCATTCCCTCGAGCACATTCCGGTTGCGTGTCGGCACTCGAGAATCAACACCGATCCAACCTGTGCGAAGCGAAGCCTCTGCATCGGCAATCTCGGATCTAAACACCAATGGACTGGCCAAGGTCCGCTTCCAAGCCAAGACATTGGGTGAGGCAGGATCGGGCCTCCAAGTCGCTTTCGTGAACTCGAATAGCGGTGGCGTACCCACCGTTTCCTCGGTGGGTGGTATCGTCACTGTCGATATCGGTTCCAGCAGTGCAACTGTCGGCGCAGTGGTCGATGCTCTTCAGAAATCGACCGTCTCTTCGCCGTTGATGAGCGTCACGCTCGAACCCGGCACCAACCCCAACACTGTGGTTGGAGATCGTGTCATCAACTACTCCCCGGTCACTCTCTACGGCTTGGGCTCCTCGTTCAGCACCGCAGCGGATTTGGGAACAATCGGATCGTCCGCAGTGCCTCTCACCAGTGTTCTGCTCACATCCAGTATCGACGCCGAAGTCCACACCTTGGACTTGATCGGTGCAAACAACGACCCAGGTAGCCGCAAGGTGCCTGAGGCGTTCGAAAACTACATCAACCCAGCCTTCACCGGAGATAACTTCAATGGTATTCGAACCATCTATTACAACTTCCAAGATGGATACGGATCGGTTGGCGGAGTCACTCAGTCCAACGCAGTCACCGAAAAGCAAAAGGCTCGTATCCGAGAAGCCTTCTCCATTTGGGCCGACAACATCGGCGTGCAATTTGTCGAAACGCCAAACAGCGGATTGACCATGGCACTGGGTAGCCTCAATGCACTGCCATCGCCGGGCGGTCTTCGCGTCGAAAATGCCGCGAGTGGGTTCTGGGGTGTTCGAATCGATCCAACCTACCAAAACAGCCTTGCCGTATTCTCCGCTGATAACCAGTGGGATGACAACTATGGCGAAAATATGACACGGGCAGCGATGGCCAGCATCGGATTGATGCTCGGCTTGGCTCGCGCGGGTGATGCGGATCCCTCCACCTTGATGAAGTTCGATAGCAACTTCATCAACTTCACCGCGGGCTCGGATCGCAACTTCGAGCCGGTATTCCCAGGCAATCTGGACACTATGAGGGCGCAATACCTGCACCGTCCAGAAAGCAGCGATATCGATCTTTACCGGTTTGATGTTGACTTTGGCACCAATGGAGAAAACCGCCAAGGCGCACTCACGATCGAATCGTTCGCAGAACGAGCCAGCTCCAGCAGCCCGCTGGATACTCGATTGGCTCTGTTCAAACAAACCCAAGCGACTGCTGTCTCGAACCTCGGAGCCGGTGGTGGCGTCGAAGTTCTCTTCACCGCGGTCAAGCCTGGTAAAGAAGGCAACAACCTCCAAGTCTTCGTGACCCGAAGCAATCGAGGTGTTGGTGCCAAGCCAATCATCAATACTTTCCCGAACGCGATTACCATCGACCTCAACTCGTCGATTGGCAGCGAAACTACGCTCAATGAACTACTCACAGCTCTGGACAACGATCCAGCTGCGCGAAGCCTCGTCAAGGTAACGCTAAACAAAGGCGACCGCGCCGCAGTGATAGGTGATCGCGATATCACCTACTCGCCTATCACATTGTTTGGTGGAAACGTCGAGCTCATCGCCCAAAACGATGATTACTTTAGCAAGGACTCCCTGATTCGCATGAATCTGGATTCTGGGGTCTATTACATCGGGGTCTCAGCATCTGGAAATGACAAGTACGATGCATCCGTCCCAGGAACTGGTAACGGTGGACGTACTCAAGGCCGCTACGACCTCCGTCTGACCTTCCGTGCACAAACCGACGGGGTCGATTCAATCCGAGACGTATCCAACGGTTCCGGCGATCCAGGAGTATCCCTTGATGGTGACGGTGATGGAGTCCCAGGTGGGGTTTACAACTTCTGGTTCGAAACCCGTCCTCTAGACCGAGTCCTTAGATTCAATGCCGACGGCACCGCTCCAATCGATGGCCGAATCGTCACAGTTACCGGTGGCAATGGCGTTGTTCGCCGATTCGAGTTCAGCACCGATGCAACCGTAGGAATCGGCAATACGGCCGTTCGGTACACCGCCTCGAGCACCGCTGGTGATCTAGCCTTAGCCCTGGCCGCAGCTATCAACTCACGAACCGAACTTGGAGTTTCCGCCACAGCAAACGGTGCGAGGATCACCCTCAAGGGAGAACGTCTCGTTCAGCTCTCGTCCGGTCTAACCGCGATCGACATCTCTGGAAAAACCATTTTCGTCGATAAGTCAGCTGGTCCAAACGCTGACGGATCCCTCGCGAAACCATTTAACAACATCGCTGGAAGTGGCGTCGCGAATGCATTCTCCGCGGCTCTACCCGGGGATATCGTCCGAATTGTTGGAAACGGCGGAGCAGACGGCAAGATCGAAACAGCAAATGACAACTTCGCCTACGAAGTTGGCTACGGTGTATTGGCCGGATCGATCCTCGCCGATGGAGCAACTATGGACGTGCCTAAGGGCGTATCGGTCATGGTCGATGCAGGTGCCGTGTTCAAGATGCGGCGCTCGCGTGTAGGCATCGGTAGCTCGACCCTCGGCGTTGACCGCAGCGGTGGTGCGCTTCAAGTCCTTGGGACTCCGAAATTGCTTGACCGAAACGGCAACGCTGTCCGTGGCGCCAACGGTCAATCCGTCAGTGGAAATGTATTCTTCACATCATGGCTCGACGAGTCGATCGGCTTCGACAATTACCAACCAACTACCACTCCAGCCGCAGGTGATTGGGGTGGATTGCTGTTCAAACGAGACCTCGACAAATCCGCAGGACGTTTCGACCTCGAGGATGAAGGTATCTTCCGCCAGTACGTCAATTACGCCGATATCCAATACGGCGGATCTAGCGCTGTCGTGATCGATTCCGTCCAACAGAGCGTCAACTCGATTCAAATCACCGAAATGCGTCCGACGTTGACCTTCAATCGGATCAGCAACGGTGCCGACTCGGCCATCAGCGCGACACCCGATAGTTTTGAGGAAACGCTCTTCAGCGATTTGCGTTATCAACGCAAAGGATCCTTCACTCCGGATTATGACCGCATCGGTCCAGACATCCATGACAACACCTTGGTAAACAACTCCATCAACGGTTTGTTCATCAAGGTATCGACCCCTGCCGGTGGTGAACTCAAGCAATTGACGGTCCCTGGTCGGTTCAACGATACCGATATCGTTCACGTTATCACGGAAAACATCATCGTCCAAGGCAACCCAGGTGGTGCCCAACTCGACGCTACCGTCGTTTCGTCGAATCTGATCTCCCTGGCTCCAACCCTTGGCGGAACTTTCCTACCGGGCAGCTACAGCTACAAGCTGACCTTCGTTGACAAGAACGGCTACGAAACACCTCCATCGAATGCAACGCAATCGATCGATCTACTGCCAGGTCAGACCGCCATTCGCCTGATCGGCTTGCCTGGTACCACCGGCGAGTATGTCAGTCGACGACTGTACCGCGCGGACTCGGTGGGTGGCCCATACCGATTGGTGGCCGAACTCGATTCGAGCACGACCAGCTACCAAGACCGAGGCACGGTCCTCGCTGATGCTTTGGACCCCTACGCGACACTCCTCCGCGACCGTCCAAATGTTTCTGGAATCACGATTACTCCAACCTCCGGTGGCAGTTTAGCCGCGGCAGCGTATACCTACCGCATCGTGATGATCGATTCTATGGGCCGCGAAGGGCTGGCATCGAACACCACCGCCATCGCAACGTCGACAGCAACCAATCGTTCGCTGCGACTCAACAATCTTCCAGCCGTCCAAGCCGGATACGCCGGTCGACGGATCTACCGAAGTGCTTCCGGTGGCGCGGGTACTTTCTCGCTGATAGCAGAAATCCGTGACCCCGCTATCAATTCGTACTTGGATAACGGCACCACAACGCTAACTGGAACTCTGAGCGTTGAATCCTCGGGCAACATCCGACCACGACTCGACGCTTCGCTGTCGATTGATCCAGGTAGCATCATCAAGATCGAAGGTGCTCGTATCGAGTTCGGTCAAAGCACGCAGTTGCTCGCTGAAGGAACCGATGGAAATCGGATCGTGTTCACCAGCAAGCAAGATGATCGCTTCGGTGCAGGTGGCACGTTCGATACGAACAACAACGGACTCCGAGGGTCCTTGGACGCGAAAGCTCGCGACTGGAGCGGTATTTACGCTTCGCCAGGAGCCAACATCAGCCTCGACAACACTGTTGTCGCTTACGCAGGTGGCATCTCTCGCCTTGAAGGTACATTCAAAGCATTCAGCCCACTCGAGCTTCAACAAGCCGACGCCCGTGTCGCGAACTCAGTCTTTGAGAACAACGGTAACGGGATGGGTGGCCAAGGACCAATCGACCGATTGGGCCGGCCTGCCAACGAAAATTATCCATTCGGCAATAATAACAGCCGAGGCGCAACCGTCTTCATCCGCGGTACGCAACCCATCTTCGTTAACAATACGTTCCAAAACAATGTCGGAACGGCACTGACCATCGACGCGAACTCGATGGATGCCGAACTGCGAGGTGACATCGGTCGTCAGTCGGGCGAAGTCGATCGCATCAAGAACCTCGATGCCAACCGTGGTCCTCTCTTCCGCGGTAATCGACTCTACAACAACAGCATCAACGGGCTCGAAGTCCGCGCCGATGCCTCGACCAACAATCGAAATGAAGACGCACTCGCTGTTCGCGACCTGCAGCGCAACCTTCTGACGACCGAAAGCGTTTGGGACGACACCGACATGGTGCACGTCCTCTTCGATTCGATCACGGTTGGGAATCTGCAAAGTGTCGGCGGGCTCCGCTTGCAGAGCTCAGTCAACGAATCGTTGGTCATCAAGATGGAAGGCCAAGGCTCCAATTTCGACCAAGAACGCGGAACCGGTTTTACCGCCACAGGCCGCTTTGGTGGCATCGGCGATCGCGTCGGTGGTACCGTCACGGTGATGGGCATGCCTGGATTCCCGGTAGTTCTCACCAGTCTACGTGATGACTCCGTCGGTGCTGGTACGCAACCAGACGGTCGGCCACAAACCGATACGAACAACGATGGCATCGCCAGCATCCCACGCGCAGGGGATTGGCGAAGCATGCTATTCGATTCGTTCAGCAATGATCGCAATGTTCAGACCGTATTGGAACTTGAACAAGCTGACGTCATCGCACCGGGACTGAACGACTCAGTTCTCTCTGCACAGTTCATGGGAACCATGGCGCCCAATGCACAAACGAGCGACGAGAATCTTCGACTCGGTTTTGTGGTTCATGGCGTTCTCAGCGAACCAGCTGACCAAGACCTCTTCAGCTTCGTTGCGACCGCTGGAACAGAGGTTTGGTTCGATGTCGATTCGACAGAAATCACCCTCGATACGGTCATCGAAATACTTAATGCTAATGGTGATCTGATCGCACGTAGCGATGACAGCACTGCTGAACAACTCAATCCTTCATTGATCTATCGCGATCCCGCGCTCGACGCTGATCAAGTCAATCCAATCGTTCAGAAGAATCGCTCGACAGCGAGACGCAATGAATCTGGATTACTCAAGGAAGATGGAACCACGAACACGAGCGATGCGGGTCTGCGCATGATCCTGCCCGGGGTTACGGGGGCAACCAGCACTTACTTCTTCCGGGTTCGCAGCAAGAGCACCAACATTGAAAACCCAGCTGCAGGTATTACCAGCGGCTCATACTCAGTTCAAGTTCGCATGCGAGATGAACAAGAGTTCGCAGGTTCCACCGTTCAGTTTGCAGAGATTCGATACTCAACCAATGGTATCCAAGTCAACGGCTTGCCGAGCAGTTCGCCGCTGACCGGCGAGGCAAACTCCGCCATGTACGACGGTGTGGTCGAAACCGGTACCACGCCCACTGTAACCGATCTCGGACCTTTGCAATTGACCAACAAGGGTGCGATCAGCGTAGCGGGAACACTCAATGCGGGAGTTAACCGTTATCGATTCACCGTCGGTGATTTGGCGAGCACCTACGTGGGCACCCCGAGCGCTTCGTCAACGTATCCAGTAGTGATCGACGTAGACTATGCGGATGGACTCAACCGCAAGCGGCTGAACGTCCAAGTCCTTTACGATGACGACAACAATGCAAATACCCCTGGCATTCCAGTGACAGGGATCAGCCGCAGCCGTTCACTGATCGTCGACGACGTCCCTGGCCCGCTTTCCGGTTCCGATCTCGATGACCTATCGCGAGGATCCGTTGGAACCGCCGATCCGTTCATCAGCTTCATCGGTACCGCCGAATTGCGCCGCGGAACCTATGAAGTGATTGTGTCCGACAACGATATCGGATCCACGAAGTCCGGTATGTATCAGATGGAAATCCGACAAGGGGATAAGATCGCTGGGACGCTGCCTCGCAACTACCGAGGTTCCTATAGCACTACTGTTGAATTCCAAGCGGGACTGACTGCAGCAAACATGTCCGGCAAAGTCGTCTCTGTGTCCGACGGATCCAACCGAGTGAACTTGGAGTTCACCTTGACTGGAAACGTGGCCTTCGGAAACATCCCGGTCGTCATCGCCGCCGGTGATTCCCCGGCTCGCCTCGGTGACAAATTCCGAGATGTCATCAATCAACTCTATCTGCAAAAGCAACTCAACGTTCGAGCATCGGATAGTGCTGGAGTTGTCAACGGAAATGGAAATGGCATCATCGACTTGTTCGGCAAAGTCCAAGTCCTCGACCCATCGGGTGCGTTCACGGTAAGCGGCACTTCGGGCATCCAAAACTTTGATGGTGCGGGCGACCAAAACGTTGTGCGAGACCAAGGCCAACTCATCATCTCGAACAACGTGATCACCAAGGCTCGAGATTGGGCGGTTTGGTCTGCACCAGCGGATAAGTATTACGCAGATGGACGAGCCCAACAGGCTCGCACCAATGCATTTGACTCCACGAACCCTGTTGCTCCGCCAACGCTCGGTGGAGCCTTTGCTCGCAACTTGCCAGTCGCCAACGAAGTTCCATTCGGCGTTGCAGTCGGATCAGTTGCGGAACGGGCTGGGGTTGCACCAGGAATGGTTGTTGTCAACAACGTGTTTGACGAAGCAGGACTCGGCGGATTGCATATCCAAGGTGAAGAGCCAACATGGCGACTCACCGTTCGACCCGGCATCTTGGATTCAAGCTTCGATGGAGCTACCGGCAACCATGCGGGTTCTCGATTCGACGATTCGATTCCAAACCGCTTGGAGGTTGGATTCGGCCGACAACGCGTACGGTTCGAGTTCGAAGACATCGCTGGTGCGATAACTGGCGGTCCGGATTTCGGTAGCGGCGTCACCGGTGGAAATGGCTGGTCACCCGACTTTATTCCGATTTACTATCGTGAGGATGCAGGTGCAGTGTACTTGCGACCAGCCCCGACAAATCCAGGGTATGCTGCCGATGAAATGGTTAAGGCGATTCGGGATTCCTTCTATGGAAGCATTTTGACGACCAATGGAACGACCCAACATATCTATACTTGGTTCGAGCCGCAGAATCGGCTCGTCCAAACGGACCCTGCTGACCCAGCCACCTGGATCTATCCATCCGCAACCTTGATTGTTCGTGGACCGCAGTACTTTGATACACTCGGGACGGGCACTCCGATCACGATCACGCGCGTTGGAGAGTTCACAGCAGCCCCGTTTGTTCGCGCAGTGAACAACACGATCGTCGGCAACGACGGTCGCGCAGCCTTCAACCCCGTGAGCGTAGATCTCGACAACAACGACACTTTGGCCGGTGCTGCTGAGACCTATCAAGGCGTCAATATCAATCCACGCCAGTACACGGTGAACGGAACTTTGTCGCCCGACCCATTGTCGACGGGATCAAGTGATGTCGATATCTACAAGTTCCAACTGGAAATCGGAGAACGCGTTCGGGTCAACGTCGATACCGGTGCTGGCTCCCGACTCGATGCAGCCCTCAAAATTTTCGATGCCAACGGTGTTGCACAAATTGTCAGCACCTCGCAAGACCCAACCACTTCGGAAAACAATGCTGCTCCAGGAGAATCGGCGGGTCTTGATCCGTATATCGACTTCACTGCGACCAAGGCAGGAGTCTACTATGCTGCAGTTAGCGCCGCTGGCAACACTAGCTACGATCCGCTGTCCCTCGCCGATCGCAAGCGGGGCACAACCAGCGGTGATTACAAACTCATCCTCGAAGTTCTTCGACCAGAGCAATTTGTGATCACCGTAGATGAAGTCAACACCTACGCCGATGGCGAAACATTCACTATCAGCCAAGTTGCCGACTTTATCGGTACCACCAACAACTCACGCACGTTTGAATTCACTCGCTCGGGTGCGGTATCGGCAGGAAATATCCCGGTTTATATCGGCAACGAATACCGTGTACCCGATCTCGCTCGATCGATTGCCATGGCTATCAATCTGGCGGGGATGGGAAATGTTCAAACGCTAGGAAACGGTCCGTTTGGCGTTGCAAGTCCTCTCGCACCCGTTTCTGCAATCGCTCTTGGCGGGATCAATGGATTCAATCCATCGACTGGAAATCTGATCGCTCCTGATCTTGGTGTGAACTCCGGTAACATTCGTGGAGCCGAACTTGAAGTAGGCCTCAATCGTGTACAGAACTCTACCAATGATTTCAATCCGCCGGGTCCATTCTCGCCGTTCGATGCCGGATCCGGCCCTGGTGGCAATCATATGGGACTCGGCTTTGGTCACGATCGTACCATGTCAGGTGGATTCGGTACCGCTCAAGGAAACGGCACTACCGAAAAGTTTGTGGTCATCCGAAATGCATACTCGATCACTTCGAGCGTGACTCGACGCATCAACGCGCAAGTTGGCAGCAACAACGCGAACCAACTGATTCCAGAAACGGGCATCATGGTCTCCGGTGGTGCAACCCCAACATTGCTCAACAATGCGTTTGTCAACGTGCAAAGCCCAATCATTCAAGAAGTTGCTGGATTACGTCCTGCTGCAGTGATCGTCGGTGGTAACACGTATCAGTACATCGAAGCGGCCAAGCCCGATTCGAACTTGACCTGGGGTACCATCGAAGCCGTTCCAACGAATGTGCCAAACACCAATACCGACTTCAACTTTATCGCTGGAAACTCGGAAAAGCTTCTCGCGGACTTCCCTGGCAACAAGTTTATTCCAGCTTCTGGATCTCAAATCATCGATAGCTCAATCGATTCGATGCCAGAGAGAGAGAAGTACCGAGCAACCAAAGCCTCTGTAGGCATCGCTCCTTCGCCAATCTTGGCACCAGACCGAGACTACTACGGCCTGCTTCGCGCTGATGATCCTAGTGTCGCTCCTCCAAGTGGTTTGGGAGGTAACGTCTTCAAGGACCGCGGAGCTATCGACCGTGCGGACTTTGTTGGACCGTACGCTGTCTCGCTCAAACCGATCGATAACGACGCTCAAAACGTTGATATCGACAAGACCGAGTCGGTTATGCAGCTCACTGCGGGCGTTTACCCAGAGTTCCGCATCCAACTCAAGGACGGATTCGAATCCGCGAACTTGGGTGGCGGCACGGGAATCAACGACGATTCAGTGACTGGACGTACAGGTGGCAATCGTCTTCCAGGTTCGGTGGTAACCATCACCGAAAACGGTCGACTGCTCGTTGAAGGAATGGACTACGCATTCTCCTACAACACCACAACGAACGAGATTGTTCTCAAGCCTCTCGCCGGTGTATGGAAGAACGACCGAGTCTACGACATTACGATCAACAACAAAGATCGTTTTGTAGTCAACGCACCTGCAGGCGATCAAATCGAAGATGGTGACATCTTCACGATTCGAGATGCCAACGGCGGAGACGTCACCTTTGAATACGACAGCGGATACCGATTGCAACTCCCACAAGGCTTACAATTGAACGTTCCACTCGCTGGTGGTGGAGCTGGTGGAATTGTCGATGGTGACCGATTCTCGTTGACCTCGGGATCGAAGACGGTCCAATTCGAGTTCGATAACAACGCCAATATCATCGACACGACCGCCACCGTGATCAAGTTCGCCTCCCTGTCGACCAAATCGGAAGTGTCGGATGCGATCATCGCAGCTATCAACGGAGCATCGTTGGCCGGGGTTACCGCTCGAAAAGACTCCGTCGGAAATGTTTTCATCGGCGCTCCACTCGGTACTTATGTGAACACCGCGGCTGCTCCCTCGGTCACGCAACCAAAGCAAACTACGGGCTTGCTCGTCCCTGCCCTTGGAACTCGCCCAGGTGGTATCTCCGACGGCCAAACCTTGAGCCTCTCCGATGGCCGAATCGCTGTTGTCTTCGAGTTCGATGCAGATGCACAACCCCAGGTGCAATCCGGAAACATCCGTATCGATATCTCGAACGCAAACACCGACGCGGAAGTCGCTACTGCGATCAAGAACGCAATCGATAGTTCTCCGTTGGCTCTCGATTCTTTAGTCGTCAACAACAACATCGTTTACCTCGGGTTGCCTGAAACAGGCCGAGTTGATGTGGTTAGTTCCAAGCTCGACGTCGTCGGCGTGGCTAGGACGATTCTCGATGGCCAATCGATCACGATTACCCGAACCGTCGGCTCGCTGGTCATCGCGAAGACCTTCGAGTTCACCACGGATTCAAATGTGGCAACAGGTAACATCGCTATCCCATTCACACTCTCCAGCACCCAGTCGGAGATCGGCGACACCCTCGCTGCTGCGATCAAGAACGCAGGTTTGGGATTGGCTCCTGCCCATGTGGGCAACGGAAATGTGATCATCGGTGGATCGCCTGAATACTCCGTCTCGGTAGCGAACGCTCCGACGGTTGGGGTATTCGGCCAGCCTGGTGTTCAAGGAAACTCGACCCTCCAAATCTTCGGTACCCTCCAATTGCTGGTGCCATCTCGCGGTGGAGCTGACCTAAAGGACGACACCACGTTCACAATCACCAGTGGATCGATCACAGCAACCTTCGAATTCGATGGCAATTTCAGTGGATCGACGGTACCAGGTAGCAGCACCATTCGATTCACCCCTGCGTCGACCCAAAGCGACATCGTGACGCTGATCGTACAAGCGATCAACGCAAAGACCGCCTTGGGCATCACGGCACGCGACGCCGGACTTGGCCGAATCGACCTTGGTCTCCTCGAGAACTCGGCGGTCAACGTACGCGATAGCAAACTGACCACCGACCGCGGAAACGTTCAAGATGGCGATTACTTCACCATCAGCAACGGCACCACCGCAGTCACGTTCGAATTCGAAAATCTGAGTCTCGGCAACGGGTACAACCCAAGCCGCACTCCGATTCGATTCACTAACGGTGATTCTCGCCAACGTGTCTACGAAGCGATGCAAGCCACCATCAAGTCATCGGCATTGAAGCTCGACACCGATATCACCTCGGATGGACTGCGTCTCCGCGACAATGCAAGTTTCTTGATCAATACCGACAACGCACCTTCGCTCCGCAAACTCGGGGTTCCTGGTGGGGCGATTGCTGTGCCATTCGTTCAGGACGCGTCGTTCACCTCGGAACAAGTTCGCGATTCGATCATCCGAGCGATCAACGCTGCTACAGCTGCCGGTAAGACTCCGCTGGTCGCTAAGGTTCGCGGCGGCTCGACACTATTCGTTGAAAATGCGATTAGCATCAGTTCCGACGTGAATAGCTTCTACCTGCGTGGTGTCCAAGACAACGCTGGCAATTTCTTGAAGAGCAATCGCATCACCAACGAAACGCAATTCACGATCATTATGCCAGGTGTTGAATTGGACTTTGGTGACGCACCAGATCCATTCAGCACAACGCTCGGGCGGTACCCAACCCTCAAAGCTAATGATGGAGCTCGCCATGTGATGACCGACATTGGTCCACGATTGGGCACCGTCATCACTGCAGAACGGGATGGACAACCACAACCGCTCGGGGATGGAGACATCGGAGATGATGGCGTTTCGTTCCAATTCCAAACAAACGTCTACACGCTCAACGATTCACCACTGTTCAATAAGAACGTCGATACGGCCATCACCGTCTCGATGACTGCTCCAGGTGTGCTCAATGCTTGGATCGACTTCAATGCGGATGGTGACTGGGAGGATCCAGGTGAAAACATTCTCACCGATGCGGTCTTCAACGCTGTCACTTTGCAACAAACGTTCAATGTTCGCATACCTGCGACCTCGCCAACGCCAACCACGGCTACGCCAGCCTTTGCACGCTTCCGAGCATCCACGCTCGGAACGAAGCTACCGACCGGCCTGGCTCTCGACGGAGAAGTCGAAGACTACCGCGTCATCATCGCTCCAGGCACACCTCCAACCGGAGTCAACGATGCCTACTCGATGAACGAGGACCAACCGGGTGGACTGTCGACGACCGATGCGCTGGGTACGGTTACCCCAGGCTTTGGCGTGGATGATGGGGTTTTGGCCAACGACATCAATCCGGACAACAAGTCTCTAACGGCATCGTTGATTACTCCTCCGAAGTACGCACAGTCGTTCAACTTCCGCCCAGACGGTACGTTTGACTACGCACCTGTGGCCGACTTCTTCGGAACAGACACATTTGTTTACAAGGTAAACGATGGAGTCCTGGACTCGCTCAACTATGCAACCGCAGTGATCACCGTTCGACCGGTCAACGATGCACCAATCGCGGGCAATCTGAGTTACACCATCCTCGAAGACCAAGTCCTCGAAGTGGCAGAGTCCGCGGTTATTGCAGTCTCGTCCCCGGGACCAGCCAATGAATCGGATCAGATTATCAAGATCCAGTCGGTCGACGCACTGTCTAACAAGGGTGGTAGCGTTCGATTCATCGGAGGAAAGATCACGTATCAGCCACTGCCGAATTTCAGCGGTAGCGACTACTTCACCTACACCATTATCGATAACGGTGTCACCGGAGTTCTCGCGGATCCATTGACCGCGGTGGGGACTATTTTCTTGACCGTCAAGGACAAGAATGATGCACCGATCACTACTCCGAAGACTCTCAACACGATCGAAGATACCCCAGCGAGCATCTCGATCGCTGATTTGATCTTCGGCGATGTGGTTGGACCTGCCGACGAACAAGGCTCCCAAGTCCTGAACTTCACGGGTGTAAACTCACCAAGTGCGAAGGGCGGAACCGTGATCGTGGTCGGCGACCGCGTGGTGTACACCCCGCCAAAGAACTACAACGGTGTGGATACGTTTACTTACATCGTCACCGACAACGGTGTTAGCGATGGCCAACCCGATCCACAATCGGCGCTCGGAACGGTCACGGTCAACATCGAAGCTCGCAACGATGCCCCTGAAGTTGTCAAACCGTTCGGTACGGTTTCGATGAAGGAAGACGCCGATGAGATCGCGTTGCCTCTTTCGGACTACTTCACCGATCCGGACATCATCCTCAACGGCGATGTCTTGACCTACACGGTCATCAGCAACACGAACACGGGCCTGATCGAACCAACGTTCGGCAACGGCAACGTGTACTTGAAGCCCAAGGCTGATCAGAACGGCCAAGCGACCATCGTGATCCAAGCGATGGACAAGGCTGGACTCACCGTTACCAACACCATGAAGGTAGTGGTCACTCCGGTCGACGACGATCCTAGGTTGGTGACTCCGCTGCCAGACCTTTCGGTCTCAGAGGATTCGCCCCCATTGAACATCGTCTTGACCCCGACCTACTTCTTCGATCCAGACGTGATCAACGGAGACAAACTCTCGTTCGAGGCGACCAGCAGCAACACGGACATCGCCGAAGTTCGCATCTCGGGCGACAGCCTCCTGATTACATTGGTACCCAATGCAAACGGCCAAACCACGATTTTCGTGAAAGCCACCGATTTGACGGGCCGATCCGTTTCCGATTCCTTCGTCCTGACCGTAACCCCGGTCAACGACGGCCCGATCACGGTACCCGACAGCTACACCACTCCGCAGGGGGTAACGTTGATCACCACGGATGCTCGTGGAACCCTCACGGTGACCACGACCGACGACGGGGTACTGGCAAATGATAAGGATCCTGAAGGGGATTCGTTCACCGCAACGGTAACGGTTCAGCCGACCCGAGGCTCGGTGACAATGAATGCCGACGGAACCTTTACCTACATTCCTGGTTCGACTGCACTGGCCGGAACCACGGATACGTTCAAATATGTGGCCAAGGACAGCCAGGGTGCTGCAAGCGTCGCAACGACGGTTACAATTACCATCGGTCGCCCGCCACAGCCGAAGTATCAGAACCCAACCCGCAAGCAAGACGTCAACGCAGACGGCTTCATATCCCCAATCGACGTCCTGATCGTGGTCAACCTGCTCAACAGCCGTGGCCCATCGGTACCTGTCGAAGGTCTCCCTGGACCACCGGATTATGTGGACGTCAACGGTGACAACGTCGTCAATCCGCTCGATGCTCTCGAAGTGATCAACTACATCAACTCGCAGAGTGGGGGATCCTCGGGCGGAGAAGGAGAAGGATTCTCGAGCGTCCAGCAAGTGGTCGCACCTTGGTCCCAGGGATGGAATGTTGACATCGGTCGCGGTGTTGAAAACACCACCGTGGCAATGTCCGCAGTTCAAAGCCTGATGCCGATGGTGACACGGTCCTCCTCGAACTCGACCGGTTCGATGGCACCAAGTCCTTCGGCACCTTGGAATCTGTCCAGCTTGAATATCGAGGAGGATGAACTCGATACGCTCGCCGACGATCTGTCGCGCTACGGTGCGAGAGACAACGACTCAATTGTCGACCAGGCTCTATCCGACCTGTTTGGCGAATAGCAATAACCAAAATCAAAACACGCGGGGTATCGATCGATACCCCGCGATATTCCTTTTCCATTATCAACCACCGTACGGTTCCAAGGTTTGTTCAACATGGGAATTGACGCATCCAGATCGGCTAATCGAAATCGCTCCAACAAGATGGAGCGGCGCAACGGCTTTCGCAACATGCTTTGCGAAAACTTAGAACGCCGCGAGGTTATGGCCGGGGATATCCTCGACCTCGATTTCCGATTGCTATCCGTCGCACCGAACTCGGGCGAGATTCTCTCGACCACGCGTGCCAACGAACTGAAGGAGTCTCCACGAGAACTGGTGTTCCGATTCGTCGGTGGAGAGGACATCCAGTCGTCCACGCTCAAGAACGGAATTCGCATCACGCGAGCCGGTGGCGATGGAATCTTCGGTGCTGGTGGTGTTGCAACCGACATCATCGTCGGTCCTGACTACCTTGATTTTGCCGATAGCGCGAACAAGCGTGTTGTTGTCGCACGTTTCTCGCAGCCTTTGGCTGACGACATGTATCGGGTCGAAGTTTTCGGTACAGACACGCCATCTGCTGTGCGCACCGTCGATGGCGATCCGCTCAAACCACGCAAAACTGGCACCACCAAAGACACCTACGATTTCAATCTGGAACTCGGCACTAAAATCGTTGCGGTTGTGCCTCAACCGATCGTTCGCCAATCCAACGGATCGCTTCAGCAGAACCGCGACCAAGTCGAGATCTACTTCAATGATTCCGAACTCTATGATCGGAACATCAACACCGGCGATTTGAACCCGAACCCGTCGGTGGTTGATCCCCAATACTACAAATTGATGCTCACCCAGGAATCGGTAAGCCCCAACGACGATGTCGTGTTCAGCCCAATTTCGGTCAGCTACAACGCAACTGCCAAACGTGCGGTCCTTACGTTTGCCGGTCCCATTGATCAACTCCCTGGCGTAGGAAACTCCGGCACCTTCCGACTGCGCGTTGGATCCAATGAGTCGGTCGCATCGGCATTGACCCCTCTGGCACCCACAGCACCCGTTGTTGCAACAGACCCGGCTGGATTCTTGAGTGGAGCATTCCAACTGAACTCCGGCAACCCGTTGACCGGTTCGTTCTCAGCAGTCGTCAGCGAAGAGGTTCGCAATGCGACTACTTCTCTTCCGAACGATTTCCCAGGATCCAATTTCGAACCTGGACACCGTGACATTCAGGATGAATCGCACCTCGGCGGCCCCGATGCGGATCCTGAAATTACTCAACTGCAGTACTCCTTCATGGATGGAGTCCCGTACGGCTTCGATGCCGGCGGCCGACCAGTCTTCTCATCGATCACACCCGATCAAAAACAACGAGTGCGAGAGATCTTTGAGTTCTACTCTCAAAAACTTGGCTTGGACGCCGTTGAGTTCACAGGTGTTTCAACGGATGGCGATGGAATTTACAAGGTCGTAGTGGGAGACCTCTACCCCAATGCAGGTCCATCCGGACCAGTGAGTGGCCCGGGCGACGTTATCGGACTTGCCGGTGGTGAACTCGCCATCATGGATGGCGCCGAAGCGTGGGACAACACCTTTGGTAATGGATCCAACCTCCCCGGCACGCAGAGCTTCTTCACAACGGCGATGCATGAGATCGGTCACCTTCTCGGTTACTCACACACCTACGATCTTCCGAACGGAACGATCATGGGCTCGGACGGTCGACTCAGCATCGGAACGCCTCCTACCGAACAAGTATTCCCTGGTGTTGACGACGTCATTCACGGACAGCACATGTACCGTCCCGACAACCGGGATGTTGACTTGTATCGTTTCGTCGTGGCGGCAGGAACCACCGGTTCCTTGCGCGCGGAAACCATTGCGGAACGTCTAAACGATTCGAGCAATGCCGATACGCACCTCACGCTGTTCCGATTGGAAACAGATGGCACACTGACCACAGTGGCTTCTAACGACAACTATTTCAGCGACGACTCGTTCGTTTCCGCAGAGCTACAACCCGGCGAATACTTTCTGTCGGTGACCGGTTCCGGCAACCAAGACAACAATCCACTGACCGGTGACACCGGAGGCGGTGCTACCAGCCAAGGCCGCTACGATCTACGGATCGATTTCAAGAGCACTACCGCCAGCAGCATCGTTGAGGAAAGGACCGGCTCAACTTCGCGCGGTAGCGCTTTGGATGGTGACGGCGACGGCATCGCCGGTGGGAACTTCGATTTCTGGTTCCGCGCCGCCTCCCCAGTCGGCACCGCAGGGGTACCTGCGGGAAGTCCTCGCACCATCGTTGTCGACAAGGCTTTTACTGGAGTCACTCGGGATGGTTCGCTCGCGAAACCATTTAACCGTATCACCGAAGCGACCATGGTTGCGGCTCCCGGAGACATCATCCGACTCGTCGGTGACACACGTACTTCTTCATTGACCGATGATGCCGCTTACGAAATCGGCTTTGGCGGTGCTTCGGTCGGAACTCTTCGAGACGGTGCATCTCTCGATGTTCCTCGAGGCGTTACGTTGATGGTAGACGCAGGTGCCATTCTTAAGTTTGGAGGTAGCCGGGTTCTCGTCGGTAGCGTCGATAGCACGACCAACCGAAGCGGGGCCGCCATTCAAGTTCTCGGTACGCCGACGACCCCCGTTTACTTTACGAGCTACTTCGACCAGTCCCTCGGAATCGATACCAATCCATTGATCACAAGTCCGCAAAAGGGAGATTGGGGTGGGATCGAGATCCGAAATGACATCGATCGAACTCAAGGGCGAACGAGCATTTTGATGGCCGGTGGGAAATTCCTAGCGGCCGATAAAGAACGCGAAGGTATCTTCCTCAATACAATTTCCAATGCAGATATCCGTTGGGGTGGTGGCGTTGTTGGCACAGGCGCGCAGTCGAAGGTAGTCAGCCCGATCGACATGGCCGAAGCTCGCCCGCTGATCATTGGGAACAAGATTTCCAATAGTGCGGACTCCGCCATGAGCGTCGATCCAAACTCGCTCGAGGAAACATTGTTCACCGAACCCCGCTACCAAAGTGGTGGTGCATTCATTCCTGATTACGGTCGTGTTGGTCCGAAAATCTACTCGAACTCGGTCACCAACAACTCGATCAATGGACTCTTTGTGCGCGCGGAGACTCTCGCCGGACAACCGCTCAAGGAACTCACGGTTCCAGGGCGAATTGATGATTCGGAAATCACCATTGTTTTCGGTGAAAACGTCATCGTTCAAGGCACCCCAGGAGGCGCCACGAGCGAAGTCGCAACGCCGAACACATCGCTTTTGACTTTGACCAATGTAGCTCCTACCTCTGGTGCAGGGTTCACCGCTGCAGTCGCACTCAACTATATCGTTACCTTTGTGGATCGCTTTGGCCAAGAAAGCCTGCCTAGCACATCGAAGTCGGTACTGGTCAATGCGGGCTCGGCGATCCGACTCAACAATATTCCTGCCGCTACCGGCGATTACGTCTCTCGCCGTATTTGGCGCCAAGTCAATTCGAGCGGTGCTTTTCAACTAGCCGGTGTGCTTAACCGCGACGACACTTCTTTTGTCGATAATAACATTACGCTCAACGGAATCATGCAGACGGCGATCGGACAGACCACTGTCAATCGAGCACGGCGCGATGCCAGCTTGGTCGTCGATCCAGGCATTGTTGCCAAGATGTTAGGAGGGCGGATCGAGGTTGGGATCGGGGCAACGCTGCTCGCGGAAGGTACCGAGTCCAAACCTGTTGTATTCACCTCGCGGCGTGACGACCGCTACGGTGCTGGCGGAACGTTTGACACCAACAACGATAGCGGTGCTACCCTCCCAGCTAAGGGAGATTGGTCCGGTATCGTAAGCCGTCACCTGGGAACGTTGAGCATCGATTCCGCGATCATCAATTTCGGTGGCGGTGAGTCCCGAATCCCAGGGGGCTTCGCTTCGTTCAATGCAGTCGAAGTCCATCAGTCGACAGCCCGTATTTCCAATACAGTTTTTGATTCCAATGCATCCGGTGCGACCAACATGGGCGCTACCAATCGGGATACCCGGGGCGTCAACGAAGGGGCGGTGGTCTTCGTTTTGGGAAGCCAACCCGTCATCACTAATAACGTTTTCAAGAACAACAACTCTGCGGATACCGCTGCGATCAGCGTCGATGCGAACTCCCTCACCTCGACCTTTGTACGAGACTGGGGTCGATCGATCGGCGAGAACAAACGGGAGAACGTCGGTATCGGTAATTTCGGTCCATTGGTGAACAACAATCAGCTGGGCGGAAACTCCCTCAACGGGATGCGTGTTCGGGGTGCGGTTGTGATGACCGAGTCGGTTTGGGATGACACCGATATCGTCCACTTGCTCCGCAGCAATCTGGTATTGCCCGATTACCACACCTATGGTGGACTTCGCTTGGTGAGCAAGGCCGACGAGAGCCTAGTTGTCAAGGCCAGCAACGGTGCGGCGATAACCGCCGAAGGCCGCCCGCTCGATATCAAGGATCGGATCGGTGGTACTGTTCAAGTCATCGGTCAGCCTGGTTTCCCAGTGGTGATCACCAGCCTCGCCGACGATTCGATCGGTGCCGGCTTTGACTACCTCGGAAACTCGCTTCTCGACACCAACAACAATGGCCCCTCAAGCGGTGTCGCCGGGGATTGGAAGGGAATCACGTTCACCCCATTCAGCAACGATCGCAATGTTGACTTCCGTTACGAACGTGAACCAGACCAAATCAGCGAAGGCTCGAACGATTTCCCATCCGATGCGGAAGATCTAGGCTCACTCGCCAACAACCTGAACGGCGGGGACGAAAACCTTCGTTTAGGCGTGACCTTGACCGGTTCGATTGCCTCGCCACGCGACCTTGACGTCTATCGATTCTCGGCAAATGCGGGAACCACTGTTTGGATCGACGTCGATCAAACCTCAGGCTCGTTGGATTCCGTCGTCGAACTCGTCGATGGAAACGGTCAAATTATTGCGCTGAGCAACAACTCCATCGCAGAGTCGGTTGCGAAAGCGACTTACTCCGACTCTTCCTTTATTTCGGATGGTCGGGTATTACCCATGGATCAATCCGCTTGGGCAAACACCAATGCCAACGAACCTGGCGCACACGTCGACTTCCTCGGCGTGAATCCGCTAGACGCGGGCTTCCGCGTCGTGTTGCCAGGAGTCGCCGGAAGCTTCAACAACTACTACCTCCGCGTCCGTAGCAGCAACGTTTCTCAAGAACCGGGCAAGAACGATCCGGCACGGCTCACCTCACCTGCTTTTATCCGAGAGGGTATCACCACCGGTGGTTATAAAGTCCAAGTCCGAATGCAACAGCAACAGGAAGTTGCTGGCTCGGCGGTTCGCTTCGCGGATATTCGCTTTGCACAGATCGGTATCGACGTCCAAGGTGGACCGATGCACTCGCCTCTCGTGGGTGAAGTGGGTGAACTCGATCCAAACGAAACCAACGCCTCGGATCAAAGTGCGATCAGTATTGGGAACATCATCACCAACGATCGCGCAGGGACGTCCATCGCTGCGAATTTGGCGTCTCGCGGTGACATCGACTGGTACAACTTCTCGGTATCCCGCGAAGCGATCCAGCAAGTGAGCACGACTCCGAGCAACCATATCTCGTTGACTTTTGATATCGATTATGCGGATGGCCAAGGGCGTCCAAATACGCAGCTTTGGGTTTTCCGACGCGATGCAGTTAGTGGCCAATTAACCCTGGTGGCAACGGCCAACGACTCGAACATTCAGGACGATCAAGCCCGGGTGAATATGGGTGCAGACCTCACCGATCTGACCCGTGGCTCACAGGGTAAACGCGATGCGTACCTAGGCCCCATTGAGCTGTCGCAAGGGGATTACACTGTCGCGGTAACGAATGCATCTCTCAAGAACGTGAACATGGACCAGTTCACCACCGCCGATGGGTTCTCCGGCTCGAGCTCGGTTCGTTTCGAACCACTCGATTCGGTACGAGTGATATCCGAAGATCGTTTCGATCCGGATTCTCAAGATCGGCCGTCGCGGAATCAGGCTCCGGTTCAAGAGTCTTTCGCGTTGGCATCCACCTCTCCAACCATGCCCAACGCTGGCGGTTTGGGATTGCCCAATGCGGTTCCGTTTAACCTTTCTGATGTGACCCTTTTCGGTGCCACAACAACGCAACTGCTTTACGCGAACGCGTTGACCGGTGCAAAAGAAGGTACTGGTAGCGACCTCGCCAGACCCACCGCGGATATCGCAGTTTCACCGGCCGGAGGTGCTTTTGGCGCCTCGATCGACAATGGTTTCGACGACGCGAATGGTGGAGTGATCTTCGGCATTAATATCGGTGACGCAGGTGTAGGCGTTGCTGGCAGCTCTGCGCCGAGTGCGGGACTCATCACCTACGTTGGAAACTTTGACAATGCGAACCCACCCAATCTAGTGATCGAACAACGTGGCACTGTTGGGGACGGCATGCGATTCCATGCACTATCGTTCTCGGACATCAGTTCCAATGGTGGACCAGCAACATTCTGGGGAGTTGGCAGCCGGATAAATCAACCCATCATCCCAGCAGATGTCGAAGCGCCGTTGAAGCGAAATATTCTGTATCGGCTAGATCCAGCGACCGGAAACGCACGGAACCCGGATGGATCCGCAACCGATAACGGACCAAATTTGGGCGGTGCCGGTACACAGATCTTTGCAGCAGGCAGCTTTGCTTCTGCAGCGGGTGAGGTGACAGGTTTATCATCGGTTGGAGGAACGTTTTTCGGGGTCACCAATCGCGGTGAATTAGTCACGTTGAACAACACTGTCGCTACTCTACGCGACCCGATCACCAATCTACTCATCAACTTCACAGGGTTGACGACCGGCCCGCGCAACGTCGCCGAAGGCATCTACGCAGATATCCTCTTCGGTGTAACAGCCACGGGACGAATCTACGCCTTCGATACCACGGGTGCTTTCCAACCTATTTTCCCCTTTGGGCAGAGCTTCACTCAGACCACCGGTGCCAATGGAATCGCTGGTGTTACTGGTATCGATTTCTCTTCGCTGGACGTCAACATGTGGCACATGTCGCTCGACCAAACTGGTCAGGGGCATGGCCGTCCTGCGACATTCAATAGATCTCGCGACACAACAACGAGCAACCGCGCACTCCGATTCGCATTTGACAGCGATCGCACGGATGGCGATGGCATGTCGGGTAATTGGGCGGGCATCTATGCAGGACTGGGCATGGACAACTCCTACGCAGCACCTGGGGGTGCGATGGGTGCTCTGGAAAGCGATTTGATCGACCTTCGAAATTACTCGGCGGACGATCAACCGATGCTCTACTTCAATTACCTTGCCAACACGCAAGACAACGCGGCAAGAAGTGCTCTAGGAGATGACGTTACTGCTCTTGATAGCGTTCGCGTTTATGGCACGAGCGAAGACGGACAGTGGATTCTTCTTGCCACGACCAACACCAATACCAACACGACATTCTCGGATATGGGGCCTGGGTCGGATGAGTATGATTTTTCGAATACCGGGAACGAAGATGCCTATGGTCGAACCCGCGTTACCGAAGAAATGTTTGATAACGGTCAGTGGCGACAAGCCCGTGTTAACCTTGGACCACTAGCTGGAAAACGCGATATCAAACTCCGTTTTGAGTTTAGCACAGTAGGCGATTTCCGATCCGCCGATCCGCTTCGAGGTGGTATTGAACTGGGAGCTGTACCCGGCGAGCGGATTTCGGATGGCGATACCATGGACATAGGAGGCACCACCTTCGAGTTCGATCTCGGATTGGTCCTCAATGTCCCGAGTGGTCAAAGCATCGTTGACGGCGATCAATTGAAGATTGGAGCCGACTCCTTTACGTTCACCAACGCCGCTGGACCGACGAATATTCCATTCACAGCGAATGATACGCCTGCGACTTTGGCAGTGTCGATTCGCGCCGTGCTCGAGGCTGCCGGGTACACCGTGGCAACAAGCACAGGATCTACCAACGTTCTCAACGTGACGGAATTGAACGGAGTTCGTCTCGCCGCTCCCGCGCTACCGACCACCTACGATATTATCGGTGCGGATAAAGGAATCATCATTGGTTTACCTGGAGTTCAAGGCACCAATGCACCAATCCTCGTCACCAACGCGATGGATTCGATCGAAGTTCGCGATGCTGTTCGCGTCGGATTGGCCGCAGCTCTCAATGTTGCGGGGCAGGAGGGGAACATCGACGTATTCCCAGTGCGTGGAAACGTCATTGTACTCCACAGTTCATCCGCGGCCTTTGCCGTTGACGATGAGGGACCGCTAACCCTTTTCGGTCGTCGAACGGGCGACGATTTCGGTCCGATCGACGGTGGCGACCGTTGGGCAGAAGCTGGTAAAAAGACGAGCGGTAACAAACCGGCCACGAATCTTGTGCCTGCCGGTATCTATTTGGACGATTTCATCATCGGATTTGCCGAGCGTGGTGAATTGGTGTTCAACACCTCCACCAATCCTGGCGGACAGACATTCAATGCCTCGCGATTCTACGAGCAGTACGGTGGGCCGATGGGAGCTCCCGTCAAAGAAGTTGCCACCGGGACCTACCAGCTAGAAATCCGAGTCGCAGCTGATTACGGAACATCGCGGCCGTCAGGGGACTTGAGGTTGGAAAACGTTCCATTTCCACCGACCCAGTTCGGTCGCACGTTTGATACCAACGAACGGCTCACCAAGGGCGCGGCGTTGATTTTCAATTCGGCGCCGACCATTCAGGACGGTGCTTTCTTCCAAAGCAAGCTGGACCAAGATACTTATAGCCCGGACTCAAGCAACATCACTGACGGGGCATCATTCACTCTAAGCGATGGAGTGAACACGGTCTCGTTCGAGTTCGATGTAGTAACCTCCGCCAACGATCGACGCGTTGGGGTAACGCCTGGGTTTATTCCTATCACCGTCTCTCCAAACGATTCTTCGGTGACCATCGCACGGGCGATTCGCGATGCGATCAACAGCGCATCCGCTCAAGGACTCATCAACATCTCCGCTGAAAACGGTGGGGATATGCCAGGAGCAATAACGACGACTGGTGCTCGCTCTCAAATCATCCAGATCAACGGCAGTGTGGCTGTCGACGCTTTAGGCAGCACGAATTTCCCTGCTGGAGTTCCGCTGACGCTCCAGCGATTTGGACAAGATACCAAATGGGGTGAGGATCTCGGGGATGCGAATATCAATCGCGATCAGGGGCAACTGCTCATTTCCTCGGCCGTTGTTTCGAACTCACTGAACTACGGGATCCGTGTGGATGCGGCTGCACGCGATTATGCAGCAACCCGGTTCGGTGGCAATAACGCGACGATCCGTCCAGGGGACCGGCCCTACCCAGGTGCAGTCCGCAACTTGGTCACTCTCAACACATCCAATGTCGCTCCTGGAGTCGTGTTGATGAACAACGTTCTCTCAACGAATAATGCTGGCGGGATATTGGTCAGCGGGGACACAGCGTCTAGCGTTGGTCAAGCAACCCTCTCCGTCGCACGGATCGTCAATAACACGATCTACGGTGCCGGTGTTGGTACAGGTTTGACCATTGAGCAAGGTGCCACACCGACCGTCCTCAACAACATTTTTGCCAATTCGAATATCGGTGTCTCCGTGACCGGTGGCAACACGGCAAACGTCGTGTTGGGTGGAAACCTTTACAAGCAGAATGGTACGAACGTCAATCCAGGAAGCATTTCGGAGTCGTTCCGAATTCCTCTCAATGCTTCGGATCCGCTCTTCTTGAATCCAGCTTTGGGTCGTTTCTACCTTGCTCCACTCTCACAAGCGATCGACTCGTCCCTCTCCTCTTTGGAGAATCGTTCCTCGCTCGAAACCGTCAAATCACCACTTGGATTGCCGACTAGCCCTATCCTCGCTCCTGAGTTTGATGCCAGCGGTCTCCGACGCAGTGACGATCCGAATGTCAACTCACCTCCAGGTTTGGGGTCTAACGTTTTCGTCGATCGCGGTGCATTGGATCGCGTCGACCAGATCGGACCTATCGCGACACTGCAACGCCCCCTCGACAACGACGCTGACGGTACCGATATCGATCCATCGAGCACCTACGTTCATGTGCGAACCGGAAACTTCGATTTCTTCGAAATCCTGCTCGATGAACGTCAAGGAACCGGACCAGACCCGCTGTCGATCAACAAAGACAATCTGGTTCTTACCGAGAATGGGCGCATGCTCTCGCCTGGCGTCGATTATGTCTTCGGATATAGCTACAACAGCCGAACTATTCGCTTAACACCTTTGGCAGGCTTCTGGCGTCAAGACAGCGTTTATGAGATGACGCTGATCAACAAGTCGACTCTTCGTATCATCGCTCCCGATGATGCAGCGACTCGTTCGGACGGGGACAAGTTCACCGTGACCCTTCAAGGGGGCGGTACCAAGACACTAGAGCTTGATAGCGGTTACACCATCACGGTTCCATCGACCGGTGTTTCTGATGGCCAGTTCTTCACCTACACCCCTGCTGGAGGTGCGACGGTACGATTTGAATTCAATTTGTCGGGCAATTCGAGCACGACCTATGGTAGCCAAGTCATCACCTTCTCCTCCTCGGATACTTCTGCGACCTTGGCGACAAAGATCGCCGATGCGTTGAGCCCATACGTGAAACAGAATGGATTCCCCGTTCAAGCAATCCCAGGTGGACGCGTTTCGGTTGGCGGTAATGTTGGGGATGTGATCAATGTTTCCGGTTCCTCGTTGACGCTGAGCGGCACCCCAGGGGTCTCCGCTGGTGCCACACCGGTACGATTTGTCCCGATCGCAAGCTTCGATGCCTTTGCAATGGCAACCGCCATGACCAAGGCACTCAACCAAGTCGGGTCGGGAGTCAAGGCCTACTCGCTCGCTGGCGGACTTGTCTTTATCGAAGGCGTAACCTCGGTATCGAGCGTCACTTCGCTGAGCTTGTCCCCGATTCTGGATCTCGCAGCAAACCCACTGCAAGCCAACCGAGCCAATGCACTAACTCAGTTCACGATCCTCATGCCTGAAGTCGCTGTCGACTACGGAGATGCCATCGAACGAAGCGGAACCGGTGCAGGAAGCAATACATTGCTCGCTAGCAACGGTGTTCGCCATGGAATCTATCCAGACGATGCGACACTTTTGGTCCTCGGTGCTCTTGCTGACGGTGAAACCGATGGCCAAGTCTCTGCAGCAGCCGACGGGGACGATTTCGACTCCGGTCTGTCGCTCGGAACTCTTGCAAACTATTTGAGCATTGCCCAAAACGGTCCTGCTCGTTTGACGACTAGCGCATTCAATGCCTCCATGATCGGCAAGTCGGTAAGGATTTCCGATACAGTTGCGAACTCAGTCAAGTTCGAGTTCACGAACGGTGGTGCTACCAGTGATCCACTGGCACGTGCTGTGGACCTCACTGGCGCAGTTTCTGCCGACGATGTTGCAGCCCGATTGCAGACAGCAATTCTGGCAGCAATCCTCGATGGCAGCATCACGGGCATCCATGCAACGGTTACTGGGAATGTGATCTCGCTCGGTGGATCCGCAGGCCATTTGTTTGATGTCTCGGCCTCAGGCGGTTTCGTGCAACGAGCCCTCAGTGGAAGCCTTGGTCTGACCGTCAACAGCGACTTGACCGGCTTGACCGCAGGTTCCTCGATGTCGATTAGTGACGGCTCTGGCAATACGGTTGTCTTCCAAATCATCGATACCAATCTATCGGCGCCGTCAACTTCTCTTGCTGCAGGCAACGTCGCAGTTCGCGTGAATCTCGCCACCGCTACCGCCGCAGACCTGGCGAATGCCTTGGTCTCAGCCGTCAATTCGGCGATCTTGGACAATCGACTCCGGTTGCCAACGGTGACCGTATCGGGCGCGTCGTTCAAACTGGCTGCCGATGACGAAGATGGCGTTCAATTCAACAGTTGGTTCAACTCGAAGGCACTGGCGACGCCAATCAGCATCACCGCATCGGCGGCAGGCTTCGTCGATGCGTGGATCGACTGGAACCAAGACAACGACTTCGAAGATGCAGGGGAAAAGATTCTTACCAGCGAACCGGTGATTGCAGGTACGAACACATTCTTTGTCTCTACCCCGGCGAATGCGGCAATCGGATTTACTACGTCTCGATTCCGTTTAAGCACCACTGGCGGTACCTTTACGTATGGGCTGGGCATCGGCGGCGAAATCGAAGACCATCTCATCGAAGTGATCAGCGGTGAACCACCTGTTGGCGTCAATGACAATTACACCATCGCGGAAGACAATAAACTCGTTGTCTCTGCAGCGGGCGTTCTTACCAACGATGTCGATCCAGATGGACAAACCATCCGTGTCTTCGACTCGGACTTGAGCAAGCCCGGTGTACAACCTGTACTCGGTCCTCAGCATGGCTACTTAACGATCAATGCAGACGGATCGTTCGAGTACATGCCTAAACAGGACTTCTTCGGTACCGATACGTTTATTTACTTGGTGACCGATCCTCGGATGACGGCCAATGTATCAAACACAGTCACCATTAATGTGACTCCAGTCAACGATGCACCCGTTGCAAAAGACGACGTTGTCACCATTTTGGAAGATACGGTCACAACCTGGGATGGTTCTGTATTCACCGCGAATGACAGAACACAACCAGATCGGCCAGCTGGGACAGACGGTGATCTTTATGACACCAATGAATCGGGCCAAAAACTGACGATCATCGATGCCCAACTGGTCGTTGACCGTGGACTAGGTGAAACACTCACCCTCGTCAACAACGTCATCACCTACACTCCACCGACCGACTACAACAACCTCATCGCAGGCCCAGTGTTGGTTAAAGTCTTGATCCAAGACTCCGGAGTTGCCGGTGGCGACGACGCACCGAAGAGCCCTGGGCAGGACGACACACCACCGACGTTGGTCTACAGCACTTTGACCATCAATATCAACGATGTGAACGACGCACCGGTATTCAACATCCCTCGTCCGGTTCAAACGCCACTCGAGGATGCATCGGTGGTAGCACCTGATTTCCTAAATCTGATTTTCCCAGCCAAGTCGACTGCTCTCGACGAACTAGGTAGCGTTCCAGGTGTTCCAGGCCAAACGGTTGATTTCTTGGTACGCGCTTTGGATCCAACCCGGTTTACCGCAAGCGGTCAGCCGAAGATCGCTCCGGATGGAACGTTGACCTACACTCTCAACACAGACGTCAACTTCCTCAACTCGGGGAATATCGTGGTCGAAGTCATCGCCCGGGACAATGGCCCGGCGGCCGGTACGCGACCACCTCGCCCAGACGTGAACGTATCCGCACCAAAGTTGTTCACCATTGTGACGACGGAAGTCAACGATGCACCATTGTTCGAAATTCCAAAGCCCGAAATACTGATCAACGAGGATCTCGAAAACTCGCCGATCAATGGCTTCCTCACCAACATCGTAGCCGGTCCCCCAACGGCGACGGATGAACTCGGGCTCAATCCTCCGACGGCTGGTCAAACGGTCTCGTTTGAAGTGGTTGCATTGGATCCAACGAAGTTCAACGGCATCGCAGGGCAACCCAAGATCTCGCCTGCGGGTGTATTGACCTACGACTTGGCTGCCGATGTCAACCAATTGAACTCCGGACCGATCCTGGTTCAAGTAACAGCTGTCGACAGCGGTCCTGCCACCGGTGATCGAGTTGGTATTCCCGATGTGAATCGGTCGATTACCAAGACATTCACGTTGCTGGTTCAAGACGTGAACGATCCACCACAGTTCAACATCCCGAGCCCACTGATCAATGTCCAAGAGGACCTGGAGAACTCGCCAGTCAACGGTTTTGTGACGAACATCGTTCCTGGACCTGCGTCCGCAACCGACGAAATCAATCAAACGATTACATTTACCGTCACAGCTTTGGACCCAACGAGGTTTAATGGCCCTGCGGGGCTACCTAAGATTTCTCCTGCAGGTGTGTTGACCTACGACTTGGCTCCCGATGTGAACCAACTCAACTCTGGTCCGATTCTTGTAACAGTCACCGCGTTCGATAGCGGTTTTGCTGCAGGTTCGCGCCCCGGAGTACCAGACAACAACCAGTCCATTACGCAGACTTTCACGTTGCTGGTTCAAGATGTAAATGATGCGCCTCAGTTCACCATTCCCGACCCAGTGATCCCGATTTTCGAGGATTTGGAAGTTTCGCCCCAAAGCGGATTCATTACCAACATCCAAGCTGGGCCAAATACCGCCGTGGATGAATTGGGTCTGGTTTCTGGCGTAACTGGTCAAACGGTCTCCTTCGTTGTGGAAGCGGTGGATCCGACCCGTTTCAACGGCGTCGCTGGTCAGCCAAAGATTTCGCCAACAGGTGTTCTCACCTACGACTTAGCCCAAGACGTAAACCAGCTCAACTCTGGGCCGATCTTGGTCAAGGTGACTGCGGTCGATAGCGGAAACGCTCCTGGATCTCGGCCTGGAATTCCTGATGTGAACTCCTCTGCGACCTCAACGTTCACGTTGTTGGTTACCGAAGTGAACGATGCTCCATTGTTCACGATCCCAGATCCGCTCATCCAAATCGAAGAAGATCTCGAAGTCTCGCCATTGAATGGGTTCGTCACCAACATCGTCGCAGGGCCTCCCACTGCAACAGATGAACTAGGGCTCAATCCACCGACGGCTGGTCAAACGATCACCTTCGACGTCAGGGCAGTCGATCCTACTCGGTTCAACGGCACAGCCGGACAGCCAAAGATTTCACCGACCGGAGTGCTGACTTACGATCTGGCACCGGATATCAACCGACTCAACTCGGGTGATATTTTCGTAACGGTCAACGCCGTCGATAGCGGTTCGTCGACATCGCCGAATGTCAATCGTTCGATAACGCAGACCCTCACGATCCGCGTTGCTGAGATCAATGATGCACCAATCTTTGATATGGCTTCGACGACGTACAACTTGCGTGAAGATGCAGGCTTCCAAACCCTGACCAACTTCATCACGAATTTGGGACCTGGACCGTTGACGGCGACCGATGAAGTCACACAGACGACCAAGATTGTTGCCGTGGCGATGGATCCGAGCGCGTTCTCCGTACAACCACTGGTCACCGGAACCGGCGACTTGACGTTCCAACTCGGACCGGACGTGAACAGTCTGTTTAAAGACCTTCGCATCCGACTGATCGCGACCGACGATGGTTTGGGAACACCGCCACCAAACTCGAATACGACCGAGAAAGTCTTGACAGTTGTCGCTGCGGACATCAACGATGAGCCGCTCTACAACATCCCCGTTAAAACGGTGTCGGTGTTCGAGGACAATGAGCAGGTAACTGGAACGACCCCTACGGTATTCCCAGCCTTTGCAACCAACATCAAGCCTGGACCATCCACGGCCCTTGATGAAGTCAACCAGAAGCTGACCTTCCGAGTGACGTTCTCATCGAATCCGAATCTGTTCAGTGTTCAGCCGAGCATCAACAGTACCACGGGCGACTTGTCGTTCGTCACGGCACCTGATCAAAACGGGACGGCGGTACTGATTGTCCGACTCGAAGATGACGGACGTCCGGGTCCATTCCCGAACGACAATATCGGAGCGAATGAAACCTTTACCATCCAAATTCGCCCAGTCAACGATGCACCTCAGTTCACAATCCCTGCGTCGATCACTTCGGATGAAGACCAAGGAGTCGTGTCGATCAGTGGATTCGCGACGTCGATCCGACCCGGACCGGCAACAGCCGCTGATGAATCGACTCAGGAACTAGCATTCGATGTGGTCGCGGTTGATCCTTCCGCATTTGCAGTCCAACCGAGCTTGCTCGTCGATGGAACGCTGATTTATCAAACAGCCAAAGACATCAACCGAAACTCGGGATTAGACACGCGTGTCATGGTAACCTTGCGAGATAACGGGCTATCCGGCCCGCCGCCGAACACCAATGTGTCGGTTCTCAAGTCATTCGTTGTCAACATCAACCCAGTCAACGATCCCCCAATTCCTGATGCTTACTTGACTTCGGCCCTCGAAGATACAAAGGCGACGATCCAGGCAAGCGATGTTTTGGCCGGCGATCTACCAGGCCCTGCGGACGAAGTGGCCGAAGGACAGAAGGTTCGCATTACGAACATCGAGCAACTTACCGCCGCCGGTGGTACCGTCGTTCCGATCTTCAATGGCACGACCTTGGTAAGCTTTGAATACATTCCTCCCTTGAACTTTGTGGGACAAGACACCGTTCGCTACGTTGCCACCGACGACGCCACCTACAAACCAGGTGAGCAAAGCGCGACCGGCACCGTGACGATCAATGTAGGACCGATCAACGATCCGCCATCCTTCACTCCGGGTGGCGACGTATCCGTCCTCGAGGATTCGGCCCCCTATTCAGCACCGTGGGCAACCAACATTGTTGCTGGACCTCCAGCAGCGACGGATGAACTCGCCTCGCAGACGGTTAGTTTCAACGTAACCACTGACAACGACGCGATGTTCGCGGTCCTTCCAAAAATCGATTCGACTGGCAAGCTCAGCTTTACGTTAGCGAAAGATGCCAATGGAATTGTGAAATTGGTTGCTGTAGCCGTGGACAGTGGACCAAACAGCCCAGCCCCGAACAGCAATAGTTCAGCTCCGGCAACCTTCAACTTGAATGTGGCTGCAGTCAACGATCCACCCGACTTTAACGTCAGCCGCTCTATTGTGGTTGCGGAAGACTCAGGTGCGTTCACCGGATTGGTTCTGGCCGATATCGTTCCTGCCGAAGGAATGAACTCAGTTCCACCAACCGCTCTCGACGAAGCATCGCAAACAGTGACGATTGCGGCAACCGCGGACAAGAAGGACTTGTTCTCCACGCAACCGACCATCGATGCCAACGGCGTACTGCGATTCACACCCGCTCCCGACGCGTCCGGATCGGCAATCATCTCGGTGGTTGCAACCGACAATGGTCCGAGCACCTTGCCGAACATCAATGTCTCCAAGATCAAGTCGTTCACGATCACGATCACGGCTGAGAACGATGCTCCGGTCGCCAATAACGATAGGTACCGTGCGGATGAACGATTCATCCTGAATGTTCCGGCGCCTGGGGTCATCAGCAATGACACCGACGCTGACCTTCCAGCGGATTCGCTCAGTATTGCGAACTTCCAGGCCACATCCGACCTCGGCGCTACGGTCTCCCTAGCAACGGACGGAGCACTGGTTTACGACCCAACCGGTTCGGCTCGGATTCGTGCACTCGTCGATGGCCAAACCATCAACGATACTTTTGTGTATCGATTGAGGGACGCTGCAGGCCGATTGAGCAACTACGCGACCGTTAACGTGACCGTCGATGGCTTTAACGATGCACCAGTCGCAGTGAATGATTCCTTCACGGTACCGTTTGGCGTATCACAACTGCTAAACGTGTTGGCAAACGATACGGACCTCGATACGCCACTCGATCAAGGTTCCATCGAGATCGGTCGTCTGGCTATCAACGGTGTCGCAACGGCGACCTCCACCGGGCGGGTTCGCTACGTTCCCAATCCAGGTTTCCGAGGTACAGATTCCTTCACCTACCGTGTGAAGGATTCTCTCGGCAAGTGGTCGAACGAAGCGACGGTCAGCATCACGGTGAACACCGCTCCAATCGCTGCTAACGACGCAGTGGTGACCGAGCGCAACAAACCGATCAGCATCAATGTCACCCTCAATGACATCGATCCAGATGGTTTCATCGATCGAAACTCGGTGAACATTGTTACCTTGCCCGATTCCGGAACCGCTGTGGTTCAGCCCGGAGGAACTATCCTCTACACGCCGCTCACCAACTTTACCGGAGTAGCAACATTCCAGTATGTGGTTTCGGATAACGAAGGGCTGTCGAGCAACGTCGCCGATGTAACCGTTCGTGTTGTAGCTTCACTGTTCCAGAATCCGAACAACAAGTACGATGTCAACGCCGATACGTTTGTTTCGCCGATCGACGTCCTGGTACTGGTGAACTTGCTCAACTCCCAAGGCCCATCGATTCCGGTGAGCACGTTGCCCGGACCTCCAGATTACGTCGACGTCAACGGCGATGGATTTGCATCGCCCCTCGATGTGGTGGAACTGATCAACTTCATCAATTCCCAAGGAGGTAGCGGATCGGGTGAAGGCGAAGGTAATAGCGTGAGCCTAGTCGGTATCCAATCCGCACCGGCCCCCGAGTTGGTACTCGCCGCCGAGGCTCGAAACGAAGCAATCCGTCAATCGACAGCGTTGGAAGAAATCTTCGAAGAGGAAATTTCAACCTACGGGCCACTGATGGCTACCGACGATTCCGACGAGGATTCGGCATCCAGCGCGTTCCTTTCCCAAATCGGAAACGAAACCAAACGTAGAAAGTCATCGGACAGTTCGCTCGATGATGCCTTCCTCAACGACGATTGGTTCCTCAGCTAAGTCCCACTCCCGCTGAGGGAACTCAGCGAGATCAATCGGTCAACAGGCCTCGCAATTGCGAGGCCTGTTTTTTTGTAAGCGAGAGATACACCGTCCCCCCGCGCAACGCAACTGCAGTGGTACGTTTACGCGGTACTACTTTTCTGCGCTACTTTTCTGCGCTACTTATCTGCGCGACTTATCTGCGCGACTTGTCTGCGCGACTTGTCTGCAGTGCACCCATTGAGAATGAACTAGTCTACTGGCAGGGCGTTATCAGTCTTTGGAACCAACCAGTCGAAGATCGGAGATGCCATGAGAGTGGTGATTACGGCCATGATGACCAATGTTGCGAAAAGCTCCTTGGAGATAATCCCTCGCTGAAGGCCGATATTGATAATGATCAATTCCATCAGGCCTCGCGCATTCATCAGCGAACCGATGCCTAGCGATTCCCGTTGAGACAAGCCTGATGCTCTTGCCGCGAGCCAGCATGCGACCCCTTTTCCAAGAACTGCGACTAGCAACACGGCGAAGCATATCAGCCACAGATATCCCGAGTTCAGTAATCCGATTTGGGTGTTCAGGCCTGAGAATGTGAAGAACAACGGCAATAATAGAGCGACCGCCAACGGCTGAATCCTTTCGATCAATTGCCGATTCACAACTCCTCGCGGCATCACTGTCCCCATTACAAATGCTCCAAAAACCGCGTGCAGATGGAGCAGGTCGGTAAACCACGCTCCAAGTGCCATGAACAATAATCCAGTCACCAGGCCAGACTCGGACAAATCACCTTCCTTGGTCAACAAGCGATCTTGTATTTTTCGTAAACATGGGGCGACCAAAAAGTAGGCTATAGCGACAAAAAAAATACCGCCACCAATACTTTTCCATGCGCCCAACATATTGTTGTCGAAACTAGCGAGGACCATGGCTAACAAGCACCATGCGGCGGCGTCGTCGATCGCACCCGCCCCAATCGCAACGGTACCCATCAACGTCCCAGTAAGGCCTTTGAAATGGATGATTCGAGCCAGCATCGGAAACGCGGTAATACACATCGATGCGCCTAGAAATAGCATCGCTTCAAAAAGACTTGTCTGCTCAGGGAACATCGTACTGTTGTGGTACAAGTAGTATGCGAGTCCAGCACCAAGCACAAACGGGGTAAACATACCTGCCATCGAGACCATCAACGAAGTCCGAAAGTGAGTTCGGACAATATCCATCCTGAACTCCATCCCAACGACGAACATGTATAGCGCTAACCCCAGTTGGGATGCAGGAAACAGGTAACTGGAAGTGTCTCGTGTCGACTGCGTCGAATCCCAAGGAAACAACATCCTCTGCCAATCCGGAGCGAGCAAGCCAAACAGGGATGGGCCCAAACATACCCCCGCAATCATCTCCGCAACCACCTGAGGTTGCCCGAATCTCCGAGCCACGATTCCCACCACTCTGCATGCTGCGAGAATCACCGCAATCTGAATAAAGAAATGGATCGCAAGATCTAGATTTTTCATATCAGCGAATCATCAAAGAAACGATTTCTTCATAACGGAGGACCTTATGGCCATAAGCGCCTGCGGCCAAACAAAATCCTCCTGCCCGACCGGCACAGGCTGTATCGAATGGGATTGTAACCCAAATACTTGTTCAAACAAGTATTTAGCCGCCTAAGAATATTCTGGGTTCGTCTGCTATCACCCTGCAAACGCTTGTTTTTGGAGCAACTCGGGAAGGCTAAGCCCAAGGCTTTATCGGGGATTTTTTAAGGCAGAATCGCCCCCTAAATGTGGCTTTTCCGGAACGATAGGCTGCCGTCGTCGTCGCTTTGGTTCGCCCCTTTGGATCTTCGTCGTCGCATGCGTCGAACGATGCCTCAAAACTCGACATCAGTGACAAAGGCGAGATCCACCTCATTCCCGGTTCGCTACTCCCTGAAATAGCAACCTAGCGAGCGTCCCGCTCCACGACCATCGATTTGGTTTCAAATTCCCTCCAACGGTCTTTGCGTAAGAAATTGGCAACCGCTGCGCACCGGCAACGGATCGGTCACAACACTCCCGCTTAAAACGCCTCTAGGGATCAAATATCCAACCTTGTACTTCGGTACCACGATCCGAGTCGGCGATGGCACACCAAGTGCATCTATTCCGGTTCCAGGGCTTCTCGGTCGGACACGTTGCGACGGAAAGGACGAGTCCCCCCCACCGCATTGGAAGCATAGAAAGCACCATAGAAAGGAGAATATATCGTGGCTCATTCCATCAGGATCGTCGAAAGGCAGGCAGCCTTCACCAACACTTCACGTACCTCCGAACGGGATGGCAGTCCGTCATGGCCTTCGTTCCCTCGGTTCATTGGGTATGCGCAAAACGAGGGGGACACGCAATATCCACCACCCACTCACCGATCCACCTGGATGCTCTGCACATCGTATGGCCTCGTAGCGATTTACTGGTTGATCATCGCCTCGGTTTCAATTTACGACATGCATTTGACCGTGAAGTATGCCGGAACCTTAAAGTCGCTTGAGCAAAACCCGGTGGGTCGATGGTTGATGCAATTGGATGCCATCCAGCACGATGCAATTCCCGACACAACGTTGTTCCTCTCCTTCAAGTCCCTTGGAACGGTTGCGGTGATGCTGATCTTAGCCATCCTGATCCGACAGCGAGCACGGCTCGGACACCCGGTTGCCATCGGTGTTACCATGTTTCAATTGTCGCTAGCATGGTACCTGAAGTACGGCGACATCCCTGACAACTGGTTCGTCCAGTAGCACATCAGATAGACCTTTACACTACTTTCTTACACCACTTTCAAGGTGCGCCGATAAACCTTGGAGACATTCTCTGCCATCGCTCGGTCCGAGAAAAGTTCACGTTGCCGTTCCCATGCGTTTGCGCTGAGTCGATGCCATACGAGTCGGTCCTCGACCATTTTCATAATAGCGTCAGCGAGGCTCGCGGGATCCCGTGGCTCGGCCAAATATCCCTCGATGCCATGCCGAACCACCTCCGGAGTTCCCTCTACCTTCGTCGCGACAACTGGGACCCCTAAGGCCATCGCCTCGAGTACGACCATAGGCATCCCTTCCCCGAATAGACTAGGCAGAACTAGCGCATCCAACTCTCGTATCCGATTCGGTACGTCTTGACGGAATCCTTGCCAGCGCACATGAGACCCAATGTTGAGCCGTTCCGTCATGGAAAGGACTTCGCGTTGGTACTCTTCGGTCTCGAAGCCGCCGATGACATCCAGCGTTACATTCGGGTTCATTTGCTGGATTTGTTTCATCGCTTCGAGAAGTACCTCGATTCCTTTTCGAGGGCGAATCAAGGCCACCATCCCCAGACGCCACTCTCGCTGCTCCATGCGGTCCAACGTCGCAATCGAGTCCTGCCTAGCTACTCCGTTCGCCACCTTCGTTAGCCGATGCCGCGAATAGCCTCTCTTGAGCATTTCACGTCGCAATGACTGAGAGACAGTGATGATGTGACTCGCGCTTCGCAATGCCCATCCTTCGACCAAATCGTTCACTCGGTTGATCCAAGCGCGGGTTGAGTCCCGAGCCGTTGGCGAGTGAACATGGTAGATCCAAGGAACACCTAATCGTTTCGCCAAAAGTCCTGCAACCAGTGCCGATCGTGGCGTGTGCGCGTGCAATAGCGATGGTGGATTACTTCGCAGTCGGTTGGTCATCCGTTGAACCACTCCCAGGTCAGCCCGCCCTCGCATTTCCTCGGTAAACACCGTAGATGGATCCAATCCACAGCATGCCTCGAACTTTCCAGGTTTCAAACATGCGAACCAAGGCTCCACGCCAAAGATAGGCAGATTCTTGCCTAGCAATTGCTGGACCCTCTCTGCGCCCGAGAAATGCTCTCCGTTCACCAGGTGCAGGACACGGACCAATGCCTCAGCAGGGAATGCGCCTTGCGATTCACGTTGGGCTGGCCCTCGTTGGCCTAGCTGTATCGAAGCAACCTGCGCATTCACGGATTGCAAATTGGGGGCTGTAATCATCGACGGTATCTTGATCCTATAGGCGTTGGAAATAACGCTAGCATTACTTTGTTGTTGCGCGCGACGTCACCCGCAGGAAAACCATAGGTCAACGAGGCACTTTCCCCTGCATTGAGATCCCTCGAGTCGAAAAAAGGGGGCGCGAAGTACCTATCATTCTCGGCATAACCGGAAAAAGCGATCTAGGTGGAACGCTTCAAAACTGCTATCGTCCTCGATGCTAAGCGCGGCGACCGTACGGATGCGGAAGCTATGAAACAGCGCGGCTTACTGATTCGCAACCCGCTCACGGACGAGTGATTTCGATGCGTCGATCGACTCCCTCTTGGAAATCAACCTCCCTTCTGGCATTGGCAATGATCGTGGCGCCGACCTCGCATGCCTTCTCGCAACAGAACGGAACGCGCCCCGGCGTTCAACCGCGCGCTCCAGGTTACGGTGCAGGGGCTAACAGCGCTGGTACTGCACAACCCAACACCCAAGCGGGCAATCCAAAGGCAACGAATCCACAGCCTGTCGCACCAGGAGCGAATCCGATCGGGTCAGCCAATCCGCAGATCAACGGGCAACTCAATCCGCAGCTAAACCCCCAGTTGAATCCCCAATTGAACACTCCTCAGGCCCAAGCTGCCGCGCAGGAAAAACTTCAGCAAGCAGTTCGCGACGGACAACAATGGCAGATGCAAGGCCCGAACAATGGTGGCCAAGTCATCATGCAGCAGCCTTTCCCGAACCTTACGGCCGAAGAACAAACGATGTTGGATCAGGTGCTCGCATATTGGGAGCAAGAAACGTCCAAGATTCAACGATTCAATTGCGAGTTCAGCCGCTGGGAATACGATTCCCAAGCGCCTGGTGTCGCTGAATTAGCGCGGCAAATCGGTTCCATGGAAGTCCCAATTGCTGCAGGCCAAGGGGTTATTCGATTTCAAAAGCCTGATCGAGGACTTTTCCGAACCGACACTTATCTGAAAATGACGGGGCAACTCACGTCCGACCGACGGGTAGAACTCAAAAAGGACGCGAACAATTTTGGAGAATGGGTCGTCTGCGATGGCAAGAACGTCTGGGACTACGATCGCAAGGTGAAAGTCCGAACCCGGCTCGAACTCCCTCCAGAAATGCAAGGGCTCGGGATCATGAACTCGCCACTTCCATTCTTGTTCGGAGTGAAAGCCGAAGAGATTAAATCGAGGTATTGGATCCGTATGATCAGTGCGGGTATGGAAAACGGCAGGCCGGTCCAGGACAAGTACGCGATCGAAGCCTATCCCAAGTACCCTGTCGACGCGGTGAACTACCACCATGTTCAAATCGTTCTCGATCGAGAAATGTTCCTACCCATTTTGATGGTACTCTTCATGCCGGAGTGGAATGACAAAGGAAGCAATGAGAACGGCGTCGTGCTCGAACCTCGCGATAAACGGATGGTTTACCAATTCGCAAATCGTCAAACGAACGCCACGATCTTTCAGAAGCTGAGCGAAGCGATCTGGCGGCAAGAGTTTATTCCGACCGATCCAGGAGCAGGTTGGACTACCAACGAGATTCCGTACTTGCCTGCCCAGAACACAGCCGGTCCAGCATCCCCCGGGATAGGGCCAGGTGCTGCCGGACCAGGTGCACCCGGACCAGGTGCTCCGGGGCTAGGCGTCCCACCCGGTACGCCGCAAGGTATTCCACCAGCAGGCGCGGGTGCCTCTCAAGGCCAAAGGACCGCAAACCCCGGCCTCCCAGCCTCATCCAACTCTCCAAAATCTCGCTAATTGCTGTTGGGGATGGATACTGCGATGGGCAGCGTGACGAATCGAACCAATATACAACCGAACCTGATTGGCTCGGGCCCGGGTCGAACCTCGATCGCGTTCAATAAGCATCGCGCTTTAACCAATGGCTTTGATCGGTTCACTCGTTGCTTTATTCGACTTTGGGTTTGTCTTGCCATCGGCAGCACGGGATGCACGGGATGGTTGCCGACCCAACCGGAACCTCCCCCAATTGAAAAAACATTTGGAAAGGTGGAAAGCTCCCGAGACACCATCGGTATCGAATCGATCTTGATACGGCTCGATGACCAACAAGCCTCTCAGCTCGCTGAATTATGGGCTGCTCTCGACGAACAAGTCATCACGCCGGACACTCGAATCGCACTTGACCGAAATGGACTACGGGCAGCAAAAGCAACGGGGCATCTCCCTGTCGTGCTGGAAAACTGGGTCCGCACCAGCGAACGTCGGCGGGATGACGATCTCTTAGAACAAGCCGGACTAGCGGCCGATGTCTCTTCTTTCCGTCAGCTATGGCGATGCCGCCCTGATGCTCGGAAGGAGTTAAGTGTTAGGCGATTGCAACAAGATCAAGCTACTTTGTTTTATTTCGATGGTGCCATGAAAGGTGGAACCTATAACGCGCCCCATTTCTTCTACTCTCTCTTCACAGCTCCTTCTGGAGAAGAATCGGCATTGGTTCGATTGGTTCCTGAAATGGAATATGGCGAAACGAAACGGATCGTAGTAGCCAAAGACTCGGCAATTCGAACCGATGAGCGACGCGATTCCATTGCATGGGAGTCGCTTGCTGTTCAACTGAGATTACAGCGCGGCGACTGTATCGTCATCGGTGCGACTCAAGAGTCTCGCGGTTTGGGAGAGCATTTCTTCAAGACCTTGACCAAGGATGGCGAAATGCAGCACGTGCTACTTCTCGTCAGATTATCGGAACTGCGTGCCGACGATATCTTTGCCCCCAAAACCAATCCAACAGCGACCTCTGCTAATCGGCTCTTGCCATGAAGATGTTGAGATTCATTGCAGGACCGCTTCTAGGTGCCATCCTTTTTGGTTTGCTCACGCAGTCTTTCGCTTTGGAAACTCCGGCCGCGGCCGTGGCAATGCTCAGCCTGTGGATGGCTCTTTGGTGGGTAACCGAAGCTGTGCCGTTGGAGTTGACAGCCCTCCTGCCAATGTTGGTGCTACCGCTTACAGGGCTTTACCCGGAAAATGCGATGATGAAATCATGCGCCCCGTACGCGCATGAGAGCGTCTACTTTTTCCTCGGTGGCTTTGGCCTTGGACTTGCTATCGAAAAAACAACGCTCCATCGCCGTGGAGCACTTTTCTTGCTGCGTTGGGCGGGATCAAACGCGGCAATCGTGGTTGGGACATTTATGCTCAGCACCGCTCTTTTGAGCATGTGGATGAACAACACGGCAACCACCATGCTGATGCTACCGTTGGCGATGAGTGTCATTGCAACCCAGGAGGACCGACGCTTCGCAACGTCCTTACTCATCGGAGTCGCTTATGCAGCCAGCATCGGCGGGATGGGCACGCTGGTAGGTACGGCACCGAACATTTTTTTCGCTGGTTTCCTCGAACAGAACAATATCGAACTCGGCTTCCTCAACTGGATGGCCATTGCATTGCCGATCGTTGCGACCCTGCTAATCGGTTGCTGGGTATGGATGGTCTGGATTCTCTGGCCAATGGGGGATTTGAAAGTCGAAGCTCCCTCTGCGTGGAAAGAAGAATGGGCTAACAACCCTGGTTTTACCACGAAGCAAACGACAACATTGATCATTTTTTGCATCGCAGCTTGCATGTGGATTCTGCGAGACCCACTCCTCGCCTATTTTGATGGTACTTCGGTCGCAACCTGGATCAAATTGATCAATGACCCTTGGATTGCGATGGCGTCGATGGCGGCTCTGCTGATCTTCCCGATCGGTTCACCGGTGCTCGAATGGGCGGACATCGAGCGAATACCGTGGGGCGTACTCCTACTCTTTGGAGGAGGGATGAGCTTATCGATCGCGATCAGCGCCTCTGGCCTTGACAAACATATCGCCGCAATAGCATCACAGCTCCATGGCGTACCAACCTATATCTTGATCACTTGCGTGGTGATTCTCGTGATCGCCATCTCGGAATTGGCGAGCAACCTAGCCACGGCCACAACCATGATCCCGATTCTGATGAGCGCCGCTCCTGCGATGGGGATCGATCCTCTGATGCTCCTGAGCGCTACGGTACTGGCTAGCAGTTGCGGTTTCATGATGCCGGTTGCCACTCCACCCAACACACTCGTGTTCGCACAACGCCGATTCCCGGTACGCGACATGCTTCTGGCTGGCTTGGGGGTTAACGTTCTCTCCGCAATCGCCATTCCGATCTTCGTTCTGTGGATACTGCCGTGGGTGGTGCGTCGCTAGAATCACTCACCCTTCAAAGTCAACTCGCTGATCTGCTCTAGCGTCTTGGTTGAACTCGATTCGGTCATCATCTCTTGGCGAACTATCCGACCAGGAATCTCTTCCGACCGCCATAGCTTCACCGTCATCGGCCCCGCCTCGTTATTCTCAGTCCATTCGAAGACTTCTGCTTTCACCTCTAGATCGCCAATGGTCACGCTCTCCTCGCCAACCAATTTTGCCTTGCTGGAGGGCAACAGAAACAGTTCCGGTTTCAAACCGCTTGGCAGCTCGAACTTGGCAGGATACGTCGTGCTGCTAGGAGGATTGATTTCAGGAGGATTGTCGGAACGGACCACAGAAATCTGACTACCAACAGCCACCTGTTCCGGTGATTTGCCTTCGAGCCACATTTTCGTCGTCACGTGAACTTCGCCGAATTCATTGGTGACCACTCGTTTCCGAGTAATCGATGCGCCTACCGGAAACCGACTCCAGTTGGCGTACTCCGGATGGTCGAGCAGAACAGGATTAGATGGCGTTACGCGCTTGGTCGCACTGCCTGATTGAGCAGACGTCGTCTTGGGAACGATAGGACGCTTGTCTTCGCATCCGATCGCCAAGCAAACACTCAGCAACAAACTTACAAACACCCTACGACCAAAATGACGATGCATAGCAATCCCATTCTCGACTATGAAAATCTGGACAATGAACCATGTTGTAAAGCTTGCGGCTACTTACCCGCGCTCCCCTGGCTCTCCTCATTTTCGATCGCCTTATCCTCTGCGCGAATTTTTGCTTTCTGCTCTTCGGTCAGTTCCCCCGTCGGGAGGATTGGCGCATTGCTTCCCCCGCATCCTAGGGTCATGCAGCAGAGCCCAATCCAGGACCACTTTGTCAATTTCTTCAACATCATTAGCTCGCTATTTTCTGGATTCGAAAACCAAAAAGGAGGCGACTCACGATTCGTGAGCCGCCTGCGCCTTCTCTTAAATTCATCCAAACCAATCAGGATTTACTCGTCGACGCTCACGGTTTGTCCGTCATCGATCACGCACAAATACATCCAAACCACCGGATCGACACTGAACGGGGAGAATCGTACAGAGCCATCGGCATACGTCGCATTCAGACCGCTACCGTGGCTAGATCCAAAGTACCGTCGCCAGACATTGCTTCCATCGTTTGGATTTGATGGAGACCCCACAACCTTGATGGTCGGATCGAAGTCGGACTTGGGTGGAAAGTGATATCGAATCACGCATTCATCCCAACCCGCGTTGTTCCAGCGTTCGTTGTCACCACCGTCCACTCCGAATCGTTTATGTGGCAAGCATTTTTCGGCTGCCATGATGGAGGATGAGGTCCCATCGGTGATATCGCGCAACCGTCGCTTGGCTCCTTGCGCCGACCAAACAATGATTCCTTGCCGGCCAGGTTGCGTCCCAAAGTTTTCTGGGGTTCGCTCATTGCGCCGCGGTGACATACCAAGAGGTGCCGCTGGGATATCGCCCCAGTTTTCATGCACTTCGCCTTGGTAGAATCCCGCGTTCCCAGCGTAGTCGCTACGGGCAAACAGACCGCTTCCGTAGACAGCCCCGCTGCGACGCGAGGGACAATAATAAATAGGGATGATCGAGCGAGCTACGTCATCCTCGCCGTTGTAGTTCGCAGGGCGGCCCGAATGGATCGGGGGCAAATCGAACTTGGCAAGGTTGTAGACGTTCTGCCCCTCAACGTATGGAAGTATCTTGAACCAATGGCTCCAACCCTTTGGGCTGGCCGCGTTGCAGCAAGTAGTACCGCTCTCGTAGGCACCGATAGGCTCGTTGTAGACCATACCAGGCAAACTCGGATCGCCATCGTAGGGACCTTGAGGCAAGTGCTTCAAAGCCGATTCGTGGTTCATGAACGCGAGTCCGATTTGACGCATGTTGCTTGAGCAGGACATGCGCCGTGCAGCTTCCCGAGCTGCTTGCACTGCAGGCAGCAGAAGCCCCACAAGAATTCCGATGATTGCGATGACAACCAGCAGCTCGACCAGCGTGAAGGCCTGTCGTCCTCGCGTTGGCGCAACGCGCCAAACACTCTTACTCCACCAACCCTTAGCCATAGGAATACTCCTCAAAATAGTTTTGCTGACTGGGCATAGTCGCTAACCCAACATCAGCTATGAAATCGAATAACGTGCGGGAAGATACCGAGCTAAAGCTCCGCGCCAACTTGAACAAAATCGACTTCACGAAACCTTCGTCAATTGCAAACAGAACTCATCGATATCGATCGGTTTGTGTGAAGCGAGCACCAAGCTCTTGTAAAGATCCCGTGTAGAAGGATTCCCTCGCAGAAAGACTCGAGGTGCAGACGGTTTGCATCTCCACGGTGCGCATATCCCGCTTTGCGCATCTTCACTGTGCTAATCGACAACGAGGGTAAATCCAGAATTCAATTGCGAGCAGCACATTCCCGAAGGTTGCATGTATTGAGTCCTCGCGTCATCTGGTTTTCTACATGGGAATGGCCCCCCAGCACCTTACGGTCCACGAAATGAGTGTGAGGGGTGAACTTCGGGTAAAAAACTTGGTTTTTTGCCCCCTTGCAGATGATGCGATGTTGTCATCCAATTGGGCGTTCCTGCATTTGATAAACCTCATCCGAACATGAGACCAGCCATGGGTTTAGAAAGTCTTTTTCAGCTCGAAAATCGCGTTGCCGTTGTGATCGGGGGAACCGGTGCTTTAGGGGGTGCAATGGCCTCCGCACTGGGGTCCGCGGGTGCTCGAATCGCCGTTGTGGGGCGGAATGCGGAACGGGGTATGAGCAGAGCCGAGGATATCCGACGCGAGGGTGGCGAGGCGGTCTTTGTTTCTGCGGACGCAATGAACCGCGACTCCATGGTGCACGCCCGTGACCACATCGAAAAATCCTTAGGGCCCGTCGACATTTTGATCAATGCTGCTGGCGGCAACCAAAGTGGTGCAACCTTGCAGCCTGGCGACGACTTTTGCAACCTATCGCTCGAGGCCTGGCAGCAGGTCTTCGACCTCAATCTGATCGGGGGAACGGTGCTGCCATGTCAGGTTTTCGGAGAAACGATGCTGTTGCGAAATTCCGGTAGCATCATCAACGTTGCATCGATGTCTGGGATCATCCCTTTGTCGCGCGTCGTCGCCTATTCGGCCGCCAAGGCAGCCGTGATTAACTTCACCAAGTTCCTCGCCCGCGAATGGGCTCCACGCGGTATCCGAGTGAATTGCATCAGTCCCGGCTTTTTCCCCGCCGAACAAAATCGAAGCTTGCTTTACAATCCCGACGGAAGCCTAGCTCCGCGTGGGGAGCAAATCATCAGCCATACTCCGATCGGTCGGTTCGGCTATGCCCACGAACTCGCTGGTTCCGTGGTTTACCTCGCATCTCCGACCGCGTCCTCCTTTGTTACCGGACATAACTTGGTAGTCGATGGTGGCTTTTCCTCAACCACGATCTAACCCCCAATTGCTATCCGAGCAATTTCGAACCCAAATCCACTGTTCCAAAAACCAATTTCACTAACTTCTGGAGACACCATGTCCAAACTCGCGATCCGTACCGATGCTTGCGAACTCGATTTTCTTTCCCTAGGAGCATTGGTCCATCGCCTCGACCCAGGCATCATCCCTTTTCGCAAGGCTCGGACGTTCGATGTCCACGTTTCTGGAGGTGAATACAACGTCGCAGCGAACCTCGCCGATTGCTTCGGATTAAAAACCGGCGTTGCCACCGCCATGGTCAACTATGGGATCGGAGAATTGGTACAAACTCGCGTCAAAGAAATGGGGGTAAAGACTTACTACAAACACTTTGAGCACGACGGCGTGCGAGGTCCGAACATCGCAACCGTTTACAGCGATCGCGGCCAAGGCGTTCGTCCACCGGTGGTTTATTACAACCGTGCCAATGAAGCGGGAGCCATGCTCAAGCCAGGGGACTTCGATTGGAAGAGCATTTTCGCTACCGGCGTCCGATGGTTCCACTCCGGAGGGATCTTTGCTTCCCTCTCCAACACGACCTCGGAATTGATCATCGAGGGGATGCAAGCCGCCCAAGCTGCCGGTGCAGTGACCTCGTTCGACCTGAATTACCGCGCAAAGATTTGGGCCACCATCGGTGGTCCAGCGAAAGGCCAGGAAATGATCAGCAAGATCGTCAAACACGTCGACATGCTCGTGGGAAATGAAGAAGACCTTCAGAAGGGTCTTGGCATCGAGGGGCAAGATGTCGAGCACAAATCCGAACTCGATCCCGATGCCTTCTTCAAGATGATCGACCGAACCATTGAGAAATTCCCGAATGTCAAAATGGTCGCTACCACGTTGCGCGAGGTAAAATCCACCAATCGGCATGAATGGGCCGCGGTCCTTTGGTATGATGGAAAGCGGTATATCAGCCCAACAATGCAACTGGATGTCATCGACCGAATCGGCGGTGGCGATGGCTTTGCCGCTGGGTTGATTTATGGCATGCTCGCAGGAAAAGAGCCCGAGCAAGCATTGCGACTCGGCTGGGCACACGGCGCGCTGCTTACCACCTTCCCCGGTGATACCACGATGGCGAAGTTGCCAGAAGTGGAAACCTTGGCCAAGGGTGGTTCGGCCCGCGTTCAACGTTAATATCAGCCGCTCGCTGCGACACCAACTAACTCGCTTGAGCGATGGCGATCGTCGCTTGGGCGATGGAGATTGATTCGATGTCTAGTGGAAAACCATCCAGGCCGAACCCTTACGAGGCATCGAACACACCTCCGAAGAAGCCGTCGCGGCAAACGCCACCTCCGATAACTGAGTCGAGCGATCCCTCAAATCCGCGGACGCTCGAGAAGATTTTCGGAGGAGCCTCGCTCGGTCAATTGCAAAACTTCTGCAATCGCTTGGCCACCGGACTGCACGCGGGTGTCGATATCCTTCGCGCCCTCGATGTCGAGTCGAAGGTTGGCTCGGCACGGTATCGCGATGCCGTAAAAGACACCTCTGACAAGATTCGACTAGGCTACTCTCTGGGCGAAGCCATGCGATTGCAAGGCGTCTTTTTCCCCCCCCTGCTCATCAAAATGGTGGAGGCGGGTGAGCACTCCGGACAGGTCGAGCGTGTCTTTCGCTACATGTCTGACTACTACTCTGATTTGAAACGAACCCGCCAAGAGTTCGTCTCGCAAATCACTACTCCTGTAATTCAGTTTGCAGTTGCGATCCTTATCGTATGCGCCTTGATCTTCATCAATGGTTTCTTCCGCTCGGGTAGCACTCAGGAAAAGCCGATTGATCTTACCGGAGTAGGCTTGAGAGGTGTTTCCGGCGTTCTGATTTTCCTGAGCATCCTGTCGGTGATCGGTGGTGTTTTGGGGACCGTCGCTTTCGGGATCTGGAAGAATTGGTTCAACTGCCATCAAACACTGGTCCCTCTGATCAGAAACGTACCAGTGATAGGTACCGTCCTTACGACAACTGCGCTCTCGCGTTTATCGATGTCTCTTTCGATGATGCTCGGCGCCGGAGTCGATGCGAAGCGGAGTGTTCGCGATTCGGTTTTGAGCACCGGAAATTACTACTACATTTCGGGCGTCGAACAGATGACCGATTCCATTCAAGAAGGCCGTTCTTTGGCGGAATCACTCGACGCGCCCAAACGTCTACCGGATGAGTTTATCCAGACTCTCGAAATCGGCGAACTGAGCGGAAATGATAGTGAGTCCCTCGAGCGACTGGCCGTGCAGTATCGCGAAAAAGCTCAGCTCGCATTGAAACAACTGGCTGTTGCGGCTGGCTTTGCAATTTGGTTCGCGATCGCTGGCATGATTATCGCCGTGATCTTTATCATCTTCACGCAGTACCTGAGCTTGCTTTATGGGAACCTCCCCAAATAGACCGTGGGCGCCTTCCGATTCTCCACGTTAGAGTATTAACGTTGGTACCAGTTAATCTGGTTGTATGGCCTGAATCTGTAGTCTCCATTCCCTGGTTTTCCCAATCATACCTATCAAGCGTCATCCCCATGGCGAATTTGACGTACGGTTGTTCAAGGGAAAACGCAGGTTCGATCATTGCGTCCTGGAACTGGCGGATTTATCTAGAAACGACACGAGACGGTGCATGCGAATGCAACGAGGGTGGGACATTCGGAATGACTTGGGCTTGAAATACTCAGCTCAGGCTCATCGCAATCGACGAGGATTTACGCTCGTCGAAATAATGGCTTGCATTGCCATCGTCGCAATTATGGCAATCTCAATAATCCGCGCACGGAATCAATCCGATGATGCGAAAGTCGTTTCCGTCGCAAATACAGCACGACTGCTCAATGATATTGCATGTATGGTGTACGAGACAACCGGCAGTTGGCCGGCAGATGTTAGCAACAGCACCCTTCCACCCGAAATGAAGCCATACTTATCGAACAACGTTTTTGACGATGATACTCCCATGAATGGTCGTTGGGATTGGAACGGACCGACAACAAGTATTAGCAACCTGATCGGAATCGCTCTGCGATTCAATCCGACCTCCACCGCGAATCACCAACTCCTCGTTCGACTGGACGAATTGATTGACGATGGCGATTTGCACACGGGTAGTTGCCGAAAAATCGTCAAAGACGGGTCGCTTTTCTATGTGATGTCTGTCGCGACCAAGTAGCAGATCGCTCCTCGTTCCATAACCTACGTTTTAGAGGTTGTTCAGTCCTGTATCTCGCGATTTGATTTCGATGGGTACAACGCTACGACATTCGCGAGCAGGATCAGCGCACCGCCCACCCAAAGTCCAAGGGTGATTTTCTCGTTGGGGTGCTCCAGCCCGGTCCAAGGTGCCAGCATGCCGGGCAGAAACAATGCCCATGACGAAGCGAAGACAGGCTCCAAGCTATAGATGACCGCAGCCTGTGATGCGGTGATCTGAGGTTGGTAACGATTCATCCAACCAAACGACAATAGCGAACAAAAGAACGCAAGCGCAACCATCGCTAGAATGAAAGGAGGACGTAACGTGAGTGCGGTCCAATCTTCAATCCCCATATTTGGCACCATGGTCCAATCGCGAACCGGAGTGAAGAGAATGAACAGGGTTGTAGCCCACCCGAGAATCGCCGTCACCAAAAACATGCCAGGAGTAATTCGACTCGATTCGATCCGCTTTCCATAATAGTCCAGCAGAAGAACTTGGAAGGCGAAGAAAACGGAACCGGCTGTGGTCAATGTATCGCCTAGGGTCCATCGTTCGGCGGCATCCTCTGCCAGTCGGATGCCGCGAGGAGTCCATTCGACCAGTCCTGTCAAAACCACAACTCCTGCGACCGCGAGCAGCGCTCCCATGACCATCCATCTCGATGGAATTCGACGAAACACGATGACACCAAAGAGCGGAGTAAATACCGCGGTCAGACTCGTCAAAAAACCACTGCGCGACGCCGGAATCGTCGCCAGTCCGATCACTTGCAGCACCAACCCCACATAGAACATGACCGCGATCGCGGCTCCTGCAAGCCATTCTTGCCGCGTCGCCTCACGGACCAAGCGATTCCACAGTATCGCGAGCATTACCAATGCCAGTGTGAACCGGACCGCTATCATCCACGACGAAACAATGACGCGAAAAGCTGTCGATTCGGAAGCCTCATTCATGCCGAAATGAGCATCCGTCAACTCATTGAGCATCTTCACCACAGGAAACGAAAACCCCCACAATGCATTGACCAACACCAAAGCGGCGATGGCAAGCCAAGGAAAATTCGTATTCCTTGAATCACTATTCCGTGAAACTGCAGTGCGAGATTGCGCGGTATCCGATTTGTCAATTTCCAACAGGTGATCCCATCTAAAGCGAGAAGTCTAACTCTGCCTACAAAAACGACCGCGTGAACGCGGTATATCCTCAACCAAGACTATTTCGCATTCGCAGCACATCGGGTCATGGTTTCCATACTCCGGCGAAGAATGGTCTCTGCTCCAGGCGAGTAATCAAACACCTCAACACTTACCCACCCTCGATAATCGATATCTTTGAGGGCTTGGAAAATCGGTTGCTGATCGACCTCACCCATTCCCGGTCCGAGCAGATTTGGATCATTGGCGTGGAAATGGATCATCAAATCCGCGTTCTCGCGAATGACTTGTTCGATGGGAATCCCTTCGGTACTCATCGCTTTGACATCCAAATGCAGTTGGACCCAAGGACTACCGATCGCCTCGATGATTGTTCGAGCTTGGGAAGCATGATTCAGAAAATTTCCCTCGCCGGGACCGAGTGGCTCGATCGCCAATCGAACGTTCGCCTTCTCAAGCGATGGGACCAACTGTTCGATGACTCGAATCGCGTTCGTCGCCGCTTGAGCGTGGGTCATGGGGGGCAAAAAATTCCGTTGGTTGGGCGAACCCAAAACCATCACCTCACCACCCATTTCCGCGCAAAGTCCGACCAGTCCATGCAAATATTCAGCGGTTCGATTCCGGATGGACTCATCATCCGTCGTCAAGTGAAAACCCTCGGTCTTGGCCAGCAACCAATGGAGTCCGATCACCTCCAGTCCCATGGCTCCGAGGACCTTGGCGAACTCGCGGCACCGCTCCGGTGCGACCTCGAGCGGTTTCGGGCCCAACGTAAAAGGGGCAATCTCGACCCCGGTATAGCCAAGTTCCGCCGCCAAGCGGTACCCCTCCAATCCGGGAACGCCTTCGAACAATTCATTGCAAATCGCGTATTTCATTGGTATTCCAATCGGTATTCCATTCACAGGGGATGCGCAAGGGATTCGCCCGCCTCGGGGCTAGCAAACCTAGGGGCTAGCAAACCTCGGGGTCGCTGGTGTTCCCGCCTGTTCCCGACTTTTGGGCTCGGACTCGGCTTGCCCGATGGGCTATAATCTACAGTGACGGTTCGTCATCGACAGCATACTGCATTTTCGCATTCCGCTGAGGTTACCATGCAATCAATCTTTGCAAAGCTTCCTTCCATTCTCACTCTTGGTGCCGTGCTCGGCAGCAGCGGTGCGCTGCTTGTCGTTGCAGCCGATCCACCTGCCAACTCAACCAAACCAGCCGACACGACCAAATCCGACGATTCCAAGGAAACGGCCAAAGTCATCCCGAACCGAAACGTACTGAACAAGACCTCCAAGGACAAAAAGAAGATGGCTGACGAGCCTGAATACAACAAACTCACCCCTGACGAACGCTGGGTTATTCTCAACAAAGGGACTGAATTTGCGTTCACGGGCAAGTACACCGACCACTTCGTGGAAGGGACCTACATTTGCAAGCGATGCAATGCTCCCCTTTACAAGTCCGACGACAAGTTCCACAGTGGCTGCGGCTGGCCAGCCTTCGACGATGAAATCAAGAACTCGATCAAGCGAGAAGTCGACGCGGATGGAAGCCGAATCGAAATCATGTGCAAAAACTGCGGTGGGCATCTTGGGCACGTCTTTGAAGGCGAAATGATGACCAAGAAAAACTCACGGCATTGCGTGAACAGCATCTCGATCAAATTCGTCCCCAAGGGGAAAGAACTGCCCAAGGTAATCACCGCGGAAAAAGCAAGTGATGACTCCAAGGATACTCCCAAGAAAGATGGGGTCGGCAAGGACAATAACTCACCGACGAAGAAGTAGCTCGCGACTCTTCAGCCATTCCTCCGCCCGATCGGTCCAATGCGACGACGGGTTGCCGGTACGTCGCAAGCCGTACCCGTGTCCCCCTGTCGGGTAGAGATGTAGACTGACGGGAATCTTGAGTCTGTTCATTTCCATTGCTGGAACAAACACGTTCTCGCAGCCGAGCGGGTCATCCTGGGCCATCGTCATGAATACCGGTGGCATGTCTTTTGGGAAAACCACATCGGGCGCCAATTTCGTCCGATCTTCATTCGAGACGAGGTACGCGGGATAGATCAGCATCGTGAAATCGGGCCGAGGCGTCAACTCATCCGCCCCGTCCGCTTTGGGATAGGTCACCGAAGCGAACTTGGTACTTAGCATGGTCGATAGGTTGGCACCTGCGGAGTATCCAAGGCATCCGATTCGCTTGGGATCGATCCCCCAATCACCAGCCCGAAAACGTAGAACATTGATGGCACGCTGAGCGTCCTGCAATGGAGCATCGGAAGGTTGACGTCCCTCGCGTCTTGGAACCCGATACTTGAGCAGCGCCGCGGTAACACCGATGGAGTTAAGCCATTCGCAGGTTTCTGTCCCCTCGAGATCCATCGCTAAGATGTTGTATCCTCCACCTGGACACACCAACACCGCCGCTCCTGTTTCCCGTTCTGGGGATGGGCGATAAATCGTCAGCGTAGGCTCGCTCACATTCCCGAGCCGCATCACTCTTTTTCCCGCCACCATACCATCGGTAGGCTTGGTGATATCCGCTTCGGGAGGTAGTTCCTTTTGGTCCCCAGGGGCGACTCCCGACCAAAGCTTGAGCACGACCGGCTCCGAAGCCTTCGCATCATCCATAGAGGCGCAGAACGCAAAAACCGCTACGAACGTAGGCATCAAAAAACTCATGCCCACTAATCCCCGAACACAGCTAAGAACCGTTGTGCAGTTTAATAAACTCATCACCAACAATCTCCCTCACACGATCCTTGAATACTTGTTTTGGTTCTGCGTCGTCACTCCAATGGTTTCGCCGCGTGCTTTGTCGCATGACGGTAGGGCATATCGAGATTTTTGGATACGACCTCATGCTGAGACTTCTTGCAGCGAAACCAGCCCCAATCGATCACTTTCGCGTTTTACAAAACGCGCGAAGCGATTATTTGCCAAGTTCCGATAAAAGCTCTCCCATTTCCGCAGCAGCGTGCAGATTATTTTGCCTGCGTGCTTCTTCGATCCCATCGCGGAGCAACGTTCTTGCCTCTTCGACTTGGTCCAGTTCCGCCAACTGCTGTGCAGCCATGAAAAAGGCAGCCACGTATTTTGCTTCAGGGTCGTAGGCGAGCTCTCGCAGCATGGTCACACTTTGCTCGTGGTCGGATTCCTTGCGCAGCTCCATCGCCAAGGTGTACCGGAGAAACGCATCTTTAGGATCGTCCGCTAGCATAGCGAGGATTTGGTCTTTACGGCTCATCGAAATGCCTATTGCTTACAACGCCTTATTGCTGACAACGCCGAGATCGGAACAGTGCGTTCCCTAAATCGATCAGCCGCGAACCCGACAGCCGCGGCTGATTCTTTTGAGTTTCAATTGAGTTACGAAGCCCAATGTATTAACAAAACCTCATCGAACTTAGCAACCTACAGCGTCTTGTTGAAGCTGTACGAACCGGGCTGATGAACTTCGACCGCAGGAGCCTCGCCCCATTGCAGTTTCTCTGGTAGGAGCGACATCTTGCTGTCCTTGATATCGTCCCACCGGATGACCTCACCCGAGTACGCAGCTTCGCGGCCCATGATCGCCATGAGCGTACTCTTGCACATGTAGTCTCCGTTGTTGAGAGGCTTTCCTTCGCGGATCGACTTCATCAATGCGACATGCTCGAGATAATACATGCTCGGCTTTTGCCCGCTGAATTTCCATGGATTTTCGCCAGTGATTTCATTGGCGAGCACGCGAGCCGTTCCCTTGGTACCAAAGACGTAGTCCTCGGTCTCATTGAAGCAATTAGGCATTTGCCGAGTTGCGGCATAGGTTCGTGTGCCGTCCGCCCATTCGTAGACCACATAAAAGTGATCGTAGATATCGCCATACTCTGCATCCGTTCGAACTTGGCGGCCACCCATTCCATAAGCCAATACAGGTGGTACATCGTGGTGCAACCACATCGACTTATCAAGCGAGTGGATAAACTGTTCAACAATGTGGTCGCCACTGAGCCAACGGTAGTACAACCAGTTCATGACTTGGTTATGCATCGGGGTCCAGAAGTCTTTGGGTTCACGGATCCAGAGGGTACCTGCGAGGTAGTTTTCTTGGACTGAAATGATGTCGCCGATGGCGCCGCTATGGATTTTTTCCATCGTGGCTTTCACCCCTAGGTCATACCGCCAGCACAAGCCAGAAACGAGCGAGAGGCCTTTTGCTTTCGCAGCTTCGCTCGCAGCCATTACGCGGCGCACACCGACCGGATCGACGGCTACCGGCTTTTCGCAGAAAATGTGCTTGCCCGCGGCAACAGCCGCTTCCATTTGCATCGGTCGAAAGCCTGGCGGCGTTGTCAGCAATACCACGTTGATGTCGGTCTCAAGCAGCTTTTGCATCGCATCGAAGCCGGAGAAGCACTGGTCGTCTGGGACGGCAAATTGCTCGCCGAGGGTTCGCTTGAGGTTTTTCTTCGCACCGTCCAATCGATCATCCGTGATTTCAGCGATCGCTGTCAGACGGCAACCTGAGTCCGCATCCATCGCGTCCTTTGCGGCTCCCGTACCTCGTCCACCTGCACCCACCAATCCGACCTTGATGATATCGGAGCCTTGGGCGTGCACCGATCGATTGAAGAAACTCGTCGCAACACCCGCGGCGACTCCCGCTCCGGCAGATGTCTTCAAAAATCCACGACGGTCAACGCCGTTGCTCTGCTGGTTCGATTGGGTCTGCTCGCTCGCTTGGTTGGTCGTCTCAGCCATTACGTTTGCGTCCGTAGCTTGAAATTTTGGAGAGGAACTCATGAAAGGTGGGGTCTCAAGGGGTATCGAGGAAGGCGGGAATGCATATCCTAGGAACGAATTGGTCGATCCTAGTTTTACCAACGTCAAGGAACCTTCTTGGAACTGGTCCGGAGCGTATTGCCACAGACCAAATCGTTGAGGGGCCTAAAAAACAGGTAATTCGGTTATAACCCAACCAGCGCGACATGCAACACAGCCACCCACGATCCTCCCCCGAAAACCCCGATTCAAAGTCCGTTTCAGACCTATCTACCCAACCTGCGCATCGGGTAAACGAACCTACGGAGGCGGAAGATGCGGAGATGGATGGTATGTTCGAAAGGCCTCGAAGCCGTTTTTATGATGACGCAGAGGAAATCCGCTTTCGAGCAGCCCTCCGATCGAAGCTTCCCATCGAACTGGAAATCGGATCTGGGAAGGGCCTGTTTCTCACCCGCGCGGCACAACAAACGTCCGATCATTTTTATATCGGACTCGAGTTGGCAACCAAATACGCAAAAGACGCCCAAGCCAAGATTGAAAGGCTAGGCGTTTCCAACGCATGCTTCATTGCTTGCGATGCCGTTGCATTGATGCAACAAGATGTCCCCTCGGAGTCTCTCGTTGCCGTTCACGTCTATTTTCCGGACCCATGGTGGAAATCTAAACATAAAAAGCGCCGTGTCTTGAGCGACGAAACCATCCGCAATATCGAACGCGCGTTACTCCCAGGGGGAAATCTTCACTTCTGGACGGACGTCTTGGACTACTATGAAGAAGCCGTCGCACGTATCTGCGAACTCACGCGATTGCGCGGACCATTTTACGTTCCCGAACCCGAAGCGACGCACTCCATGGATTACCGAACCCATTTCGAGAGACGCACCCGACTCAACGGCTTGCCGGTATATCGTGCTCGATTCGACAAAGCAACTCGCGAGTAGTTGCGACCAGTGATTTGCCTACGAACAATGCTGCGCGCATGCCCACCTCATCATCCCCAATCACTTTGAATGGACTTCGTTCGTGGGTTCTCGATCGAAGTTGCCTTTCCTCGTGGCCGGCCATGGCTGCTGCGATCGTGCTGTGCCTCGAAGGAAGCGTACTGGGACAAAGTTCCATTCCGCAGCTAGAGCGGTATGAGTACACAACCCCTACCATGGGTACCGTCTTGCGCATGGTTATCTATTCCCACGACGACAAGGAAGCTCAGCGCGCGATCGATGCAGGACTTGATGAAATCGAGCGATTGATCCCAATCTTGAATAACTACGATCCCTCAAGCGAGGTTTCCAAGTTATCTCAAGCCGCATCCAATCCGAAGTCGTTGAGTTCGGACCTCGCTGGAACTCTGCTCGCTGCAAAACGCTGGCACGAGTTATCGGCAGGGCAGTTCGACATTACCGTCGGTCCACTTACCCGTCTTTGGACTCGCGCCAGAAAAGAAAAACGGCTACCAGATCCAAACGAAATCGTTGAGGCTCAGCAACGGATCGGTTGGCAGAATCTCCGTCTGTTGCGAACAGAGTCAAGAACGAAAGTCGAGGGCCAACTCTCCAGTCCCGTCCAGGCCAATCTCAACGAGAATCCACTTCGCCTAGAGTTACTGTCCCGAGATATGATCATCGATGTTTCTGGTTTAGCGACAGGGTATATCATCGAACGCGCATTTGAAGCCATCACTCGATCCGGCAACGACTGTGTCTTGATCGATATCGGAGGTGACATTCGATTGGGAAGCCCACCTCCGGAGGCTCAAGGTTGGACCATTGAGATTGCTGGCATCGGTAAGAACTCGCCTCCCTTGTGCAAACGTTTGCTGCACTCCTGTGCCATCACAACCTCAGGTGATCTCAACCAATTCATTGAAATCGATGGGCGCAGATATAGCCACCTCATCGATCCAATTACCGGCATCCCCCTTGAACGCAGACAGAGTGCGACCGTGATCGCGGCGACAGCGATCGATGCCGATGCCGGCGCCACCGCTTTATGCTTATTAGGAATGGAAAACGCATCCCAACAATTCGATGCGATGCCCCTGACCGAAGCTTATCTGATGGAAGTCTCCAAAGAGGACGCTGCAGGCTCGCCAACTAGCGATTCCTCACCATCGCCGACTAGACACAGCGTCGTCCGATACCGACACTTGCTCCCATCCCCACCTACGACACCCTAAAGCATTTCGGACACTGGGCGCGATACGCCTGAGGTCGATGCGACAATCGCCTTCCGGCCATGAAGTCCGTCTTCAGGATTCAACTCAACTTCTTGCTCAGCTTCTATTTTAACGTTCCCATGTCCCGCATAAGAAACTTCATGTCTTCCCATGTTTGCCTTTTGGCATCGGGATTCCTCAACAGGTAGGAGGGGTGGTACGTCACCAAGACTTTGGCTTGTTTGTAGCGATAGAATCGACCTCGCAGACGACCGATGCTTTCGGTGGTCTTTAACAATGCTCTCGAGGCCACACTTCCCCAGCAGATGATGTACTCAGGTTGAAGAATCTCGATCTGCGACTCAAAAAAAGGTCGGCAGTTTTCGACTTCGATTTCGGTAGGAGTGCGATTGTTGGGTGGACGGCACTTGAGCGTGTTCATGATGTAAACCTCGTCCCGTTTCAGCCCAGTCGCTACGAGGATCTTATCGAGCAACTGGCCGGCCGGACCAACAAACGGCTCTCCAGTTCGATCTTCTTCTGCCCCAGGTGCTTCTCCGAACATGACAAATCGAACGTCATGCGGTCCTATCCCAAAAACCGTCTGCTGTCGCCTGCAAACAATATCGGAACACTTGCGGCAAGCTTTCACCTCCTCGGAAAGAATCCGCAGCGACTCGATCCGTTCCCCGCTGGTACCCTTAGGACTCGCCCACGCCTTCGCTTCGCCCGTAACGGGTGCCTGCGCAAAGGTGGGAAGGGCCGATGGCCGCTGCATCCCCGGTACCGCTGCTGGCTGGCTAGTGTTGTCAACCGGCCGAGCAGGAGAGCTTGAGCCCGAAGGCAGGGCGGATTTAGGTTGGGGATTCGAGATGGTTGTGGCTAATTGGCCGACCAAGGTCGATCTCGTCTGTCCCGCAATTGGATCCGTTATTGCTGGATGAGATGCCAGTCCTGAGGACTCTTGCTGGCCCCATGCGATGATAGCATCGGGTAATGGCTGATGCGCTATGGGAAGCCGCGTGATGCCCGAGCGCTGCAGATGGGTCAGCAGCTGCTTCGTAGCGAGATACCATTCATTATTTTCCATCGCATCCTCCCCACGGCTCGAACGCACTGCCAGCTGAACATATCCGTTACTAGAATATTTCTTTTACTGGGCACTATGAATGGCTCGCTCGAAGGCGGCCGCCGCATGCAGAAGCTGTTCTTCGGTGTGCGCCGCAGAGACTTGAGTGCGAATTCGCGCTTTGCCTTGCGGCACCACGGGATAGGAGAAGCCGATCACATAAACTCCCTCGTCCAGCATGGCTTGTGCAACTCGACCAGCCAGTGCCGCGTCCCCCATCATCACCGGCACGATGGGGTGCGTTCCGCTGAGAATGTTCAAGCCACGACGGTTCATCTCGGAGCGGAACAGTCGCGTGTTGGATTCGAGCGTATCCCTCAGCTCGGTTGACTCACTCACCATCTCGAGCGCACGAATCGCACCTGCCACCACGGGAGGAGCGATGGTATTGGAGAACAGATAAGTCCGAGATCGCTGGCGCAGCAGTTCCACCATTTCGGCAGGCCCCGAGGTGTATCCGCCACTAGCTCCGCCAAGCGCCTTGCCGAGCGTTCCAGTGAGGATATCGATCCGGTCCATCACGCCACAGTATTCATGTGTTCCACGGCCATGCTTTCCGACAAATCCAACCGCGTGCGAGTCATCCACCATGACCATCGCATCGTATTCATCCGCCAACTGGCAGACCGATGCAAGATCCGCAATCGTTCCATCCATCGAAAAGACACCGTCGGTAGCGATCAATCGAAAGCGCGCGTTTTTGGCTTCTTCGAGCTTGGCTCGCAAATCATCCATCGAATTGTTCTTGTACCGGAACCGCTGCGCTTTGCACAACCTTATCCCGTCGATGATGCTCGCGTGATTGAGTTCGTCCGAAATGATCGCATCCTCGGCGCTCAAAATTGTTTCGAACAATCCGCCGTTGGCATCCCAGCATGAGTTGTAAAGGATGGTGTCCTCCATCCCTAAAAAACGACTCAATTGATCCTCGAGCTTCTTGTGGATCGTCTGCGTACCGCAAATGAATCGTACCGAAGCCAATCCATATCCCCATCGCTCGAGGGCCGAGTCCGCCGCTGCTCGAACACTCGGATGCTGAGCTAGCCCAAGGTAATTGTTTGCGCACAAGTTCAACAATTGGCGTCCGTCGGCGAGGGTCACCGTGGTGCCTTGGGACGAATCGATGATCCGCTCCCGTTTGAACGTTCCAGCATCTCGCATCGAAATGTTCGACGCTGCCAAGTGCTCTAAAAATCTCGTATTCATCGCTAAGTACTTTTTATTTTGGGATTCTCGTTTGGGTCAGGAACAGCGTTCGAGGAGAATTCGGTCACTCCCGATCGCTTGGACGATTCCCGAGTCATCGGTGTCCAATAGTCGATCCAGCGGTTGCCCATCCATGGTATCAAGGACGCAGCGAATCCATAAGCGATCGTTTCGAGAATCCCAACGACGGCCCAATTCCTTCGAACAGAGACGCCAAGCGAACCGAACCACGTCGATTGCAACTCCACCCATTGGAGCAATTTCTCGATCCCCGCTAGGTGCAGTACCAACGAAACTCCAAAAATTGGAAAAAGGAAGAAACGCCATCGTTTTCCAGCAAACATCCAACCCGAAAATTGGACGGGAAGGATCGGGATTAGGGGCAACGACGCGAGGAGGAACACCAACCACTGACTGCGGGCAGACTCGAGCGGATTCACAGCTGGTGGTCCGACGGAGTTATCCGATGGGAGTCCCGCCAAATCCACCATCCAGTTGGATTCGGCAACCATGACTTGAATACCGATGGCGATTACCGCCATCAACAGGAGCCAACGCCTTATTCCCCATCGCGGCCGAATCGAAGAGTTCGCACCTACGATTTCCAATCCCGTGAGCAGGCTGGTTAGCCGAAATAGGAGTAGTCCCTTAACGACAAACCAAAATACGACTGGAAGATCGATCTCCCAAAAGGTATCCCAATTGCTAAAAACGTCTGGGCGATAACGCCAATTCAACCATGTCACGACAACGAGCATTAAGCACAAATAAACCATCCCGCCCAACATTGCCAAGTACCGGCCCGGTCCCTGCATGGCAATCCAAGCGATTACACACCACATCGGGATGGTGAAGAGGTCCTCAAAACCCGACTCATCGACAGGATCCAGTAGACAAAATGCCCCCTGGGCAATCATCAATCCGATGCATACCAAGACCATTCGAAATGCATAGCGTTTCCACATGGTAGGATCTCGCAATGCCTCATGCTCTGCATGACGAGGAGGCCCCATAGGATCCGATACGGATTCATCATTGAGGTCAGGCATGTGCGAAATCCTGTGGCAAGCTCGATCGGGATTCCGAGTTCACTCGTCAAATCGCGAGTTACTCATATGTTGCCTTGGTATTGATTCGGTATCAATGAAGTCCCAGCATCGGGTCAAAACCGAACATGTGGTTGAGGTTCTGAACCGCAGCCCCACTGGCACCTTTGACCAAGTTATCGATGGCGCTGATCAGAATAATCCGTGGTCCATTTTCTCGGACGGTGATGTCGACATAATTGGTCCTCGCAACAAAGCGAGTTGCAGGAAGGTGCGACACGACGCGGACAAAACCGGTGTTGGGATAGTACGAGTTTAAGCACTCGCGCAGTTGATTGGGGGTCGCACCGTTTGCCGGATGGACATAAATCGTCGATAGAATTCCACGCTCCATCGGCGTGAGATGCGGTGTAAAAACAATTTCGGGCTCAACGCCCGAGAAACGATGCACGATATCGGCAATTTCCGGTTGATGCCGATGGTTCCCCACGGAATAAGCCGAGATGCTTTCGTTGACTTCGCAGTACAGATTTCCGAGCTTGGGGGTCCGCCCTGCGCCGCTCACACCCGACTTGCTATCGACGACGATATCTTTCGGAGAAATCAATCCCTCCTTGAGCAAGGGAGCCAACGGCAAGATGGCCGATGTGGGATAACAGCCCGGATTCGCCACCAAGGAAGCCTTGGGCAATTCACTCGCAAACAATTCTGGCAGCCCATAGGGAGTCGTACCGAGCCGGCGCGGATCTGGATGCTTCTCGCCGTACCATTTTTCGTAGAGTTCCGGAGTGCTTAGCCGGTAGTCCGCCGACAAATCGATAACGCGGCATCCTGCGTTCAGCAATTCCATCACGACGTTCGCTGAGGCACCGTGTGGCAAGCAGGTCATCGCGACATCGCAGCGTTCCGCAATTTGGGCTGGCGTCAAATCCTCGACAGGCAAACGCAACTTGCGCAAAAGCGATGGATGCATATCCGCAATCATGCTCCCATCCGCTTGTCGGCTCGTGGCGGCAACGATCTGAACCTGGGGATGATGCAGTAACCATTGGATGGCTTCTAACGCGGTATAGCCAGATGCACCCACGATTCCAACTTTAACGATCCGTTTTTCCATCTCGATTTTTATTCCTTACATAAACCAAGGTTCAGTATTGTTATTGCGAAGAATTCGACGAATGATCTCGCGAAACTCCCCAAGGATCATCGCGGTAGCACCCCAAACAAAATGCCCGTCGACTTGGAAGCCCGGTGCATCAAACTCGGAGTTGCCGCGGCGCAGGGTGCCAATTCGCAAGCATTCGTCCGAAAGAAGTAGATCGACGGATAGGTAGATCACTTCGGCGACTTCATCGGGGTTGGGATTGATTTTTGGCTTCAACGACGACACGCTTACCATCGGCGTCACGGAATGCTTGCTGGCAAACACGTACAAAGGTGACAATTGCCCCAGCGGTTGTAGGTACTCCGTCGAGCAACCAAGTTCCTCGCCATACTCGCGGCAGGCCGTGCGCCACTCCGATTCGCCTGATTCGGAACGCCCACCCGGCAAAGATATCTGCCCACCATGATCGGCCATCTGGCTGGGACGAAGGGTCAGAGGAATCTGCCACTGGCCTGATTTTCCTGGTAACAAGGAAATCATCACAGAGGCTCGGTGTGCACTCCGGAGCGCGGGGCCGCGATGCCTACCATACGCGTACCGGGGAGCGTACCCACGATGTACGGAACAGTCCGGGTCGCGGTCCGCAAGCTCACGTCGCAACCATTCCGGCAACAGAGATAGGTCTGTCGATTCAATGCTCATGATTCTACCCGACCCGATTCTACCAGACCGCTGCCAATTCAATTATCATTCTGGCTAGTTCGGAACCTCAAGGGGTCGGGATCGCTCCAATGGGTCAAACTCCACGTAGAACGTATCCCCCGCATTTCATCGACGCAAGTCTTCTTTGCCCCCTTGGAACCCCACGCCACCCCCCTGAAAATGCACCCCGATAAAGTGCCCGATAACTTCCCCGACATCGTTTTTTCGCAACAGAAGCTCGCATGACGCGTCGATCGCCCCAAAATCCCGAAGTGATAGCTGGTGCTCTGAAGCTCCTTCCCGCGCGCTGGGCAATTGCGATCCTCGTCGCCGCCATCGCCTACGTATTGTTGCAGCCCAAGCTCAATCAGTGGTTCGGTTGGAATTTACCCAGCGCGGCAGCCATGCTGGGCCAGGACCCCCCAGCTGCCAAAAGCAATCAGACCCCAACCAGCAAACCCACATCCAGCAACTCTACCAATGCAGAAAAGTCGGGGAACGGAACCGCCAGCAAAACAGCGCCCCCAAAATCGTCCAACCCGAACCCCTCACCGCAAAAACCGACCCTCGCCAGCGGGACGGATGCGTCTGGTTCGAAATCCACGTCGAGTTCTAAAACCGGGTCGAACGACTCCGATGACCTCAAGTTTCGTTTCCTGAAACCACTCGGCAGAGACCGTTACGAATCCCCAGCAGGCCTTATCTACGCCCCTGGAAGCGAAGAAGGGCACCGCTTGAAACACATCGAACGGCACTTGTCCGATCAACCCAATCGCCCTGGATCTCACGGCGTTTTCGATGGCGATATGCAAGCCTTTCTAACGGCAATCGATGATGGTTACAAGCGTGCTCGCGGGCACGCGAAAGGGACCAAACAACGGGAAGAAGAAGGCATGACAGTTTTCGAAGCCCCTTTTGACAAGCCGATTGGATATCTCGGCGGATCGGAAGGAGCGAGGAAAGGAAAGCCCAAAGTGAAACGATTGCGCATCGTTGTCCGAGACAAGAACCTGATCACGGCCTTTCCGATCCAATAACCCGGAAATCCGACCATCCTGAAAAGTGTCCCGGAGGAACGACTTCAATTAGTCGCTTAAATCATCGGTCGCGTAAATCATCGGTCGCTTGAAATCCGCGAATCCAAACTCTGACATCACCAACCAAGCAAACTCAACATTCGCAAAATGGTACTGCCTTATCTTATTTACGTCCGTACGTGTCCCGCCTGCGGAGACGGACTGTGCCGCGTTCGCGTATGCACTCATGAGAACAAGCTCGCTGGATGCGTTGTGTGCGATGAATGCGAATCGGTGTGGACCGATCCAACCATGTCCGAGAAATTCACGGAGGGTGTCGATTCCTACACGGCATCTTGCCCCGATTGCGGCCGATCCCTCTGGGAAGACACCTCGCACTGGGCGGACATCCAAGAAGTATGCTTGCTCGGGTGGTACGACAAAGTCAAAGTCGCTCGTACCTAGGCCCGCGCAGGCTCACCGACGCCCCCCCTCGCTGAACGGATCGGGGCTGTACGGATCGGGGCTGAACGGATCGGTCGGTTGTCTCCCAAAAACGGGAATCGCATTGAACGAATCCCTGTGAAACTTTGACGCATATTCGAATCCGATGGACAGCACTTCAGAATTTCAATCCGGATTTCGATTTCTCTACTGGTATTCTGGGGCGGGTAACGGACAATTTCGGTTCGACTCTGCTGTCCTCTCGGCTTCACGTGGCGAACGGACTCTGTCATCCACGGAAGGAAAGCACTTGCGGTAACGCATTACGCTTGATCGTTGGATAGCGACGACAAACAGCGTCTCCATTGGCGTACTTCCTTAGCGTGTCGCACCCTTTCCAAAAGTTCCTACCCGGCGGAGCATTGACTTGCAAATCGACGTACCTGTTACCGTCAAACCGTACACGGTCCATTGGGTTTATGTGTGCACGATCATCCTTGTGCATATCCTAGCTCTGTTAGCCTTGCACCCTTATTTTTTCTCCTGGGCGGGGGTGATCGCGGCTCTTTTGGGAATCCATGTTTTCGGCCAAGGAATCACGATCGGATACCATCGGCTGCTGACCCATCGCAGTTTCAAAACGCCGCTATGGGTCGAACGCACCTTTGCGGTTCTCGGCATCTGCTGCTTAGAAGACACCCCGGCTCGATGGGTGGCAATCCATAGGATCCACCATGTCCACTCCGACGATCAACCCGACCCGCATTCTCCACTAGTGAATTTTCTTTGGTCCCACTTCGGCTGGCTATGCGTCAACAATCGCCAGACGCATTGCCTCTCAGCCATCGAGAAATTCTCCAAGGATTTGCTTCGAGATCCGTTTTACATGTACCTGGAGAAACGCCCGCTTACCCACGTCTACATCGCCCTTTTACAAATCCCGGCATTCTTCCTCATCGGGACTTTGATCGGCTATGCAGTGAGCGGTCCAGACCAAGCAATCCGGATGGGGTTAAGCATGGTGGTCTGGGGAGTTTACGTACGGCTGGTTGCTGTTTGGCATATTACTTGGTCCGTAAACTCGCTGAGCCATTTGTTCGGTTACCAAAACTACGAAACCGGCGAACACAGCAAGAACAATTGGCTAGTGGCCCTCCTGACCGTCGGAGAAGGCTGGCATAACAATCACCACCATGACCCCTCCACCGCGTGCCTCCACCATCGCTGGTGGGAAATTGACATCAGCTACCTTGAGATTAAGCTGCTAGAACGCTTGGGACTAGCCAGTGAGATCATCCCTCCGAGACATCTGCGGCACAAACACGCGAGCCCAGCCACGCAGCAATAGGAATCGCTTGTTCCGTTTATTCCCCGCGTTATCCCCCCTGCGGCGACTTTCCTTTCAGAGAGAACCATGAACTCAGCTCGTATCGACGCATATCTGGCCGGCAGTGCGGAACTGCTGAAATCGATTTGGGGATTGACCCATGACCAACTCCATGCCAAACCCGCAGACGGGTCATGGACCATCCACCAAATCGTTATCCATATGATGGATAGCGATTTGATCGGCACGGACCGGATGAAGCGTATCGCGTGCATGGACAAGCCACTGATTGTGGCTTACGACGAGAATGCCATGGTACAACTCCCTGGCACCTCGGAACTTAACGCATTCGCAGCCTGCGAAATGTTCCAGAAGAATCGCCAAATGACCGCGACAATCCTGAGGCACCTACCTGCAGCAGCCTTTGAGCGATTTGGGATCCACACCGAGAGTGGCAAGGTCACCCTCGGAGAGCTCTTGGTGAAATATACGCAACACCTGGACCATCATCTCAAGTTCATCGCGGCAAAACGTGCTCGTCTCGAAGGCACCGCTGCTAGCGAACAACCGCTTTGATCAAGAGCGAGTGGCTGAAACCGGGCAGTTTAGACATCGCGTGATTTCAAGCGAATCACCAAGCTCTCGGCACCACGCTTGCCGCAGGTTCGAAAATCACGAGCCGTATCAGCGTTTGCCTCGATTTTTGGGGTTTTCGTTTCGGCTTATCTCATTGTTGGCCTACCCAACAAAAACACAAAAGCCCGAGGATATCTCCTACGCTCAGGGCAAGAAAAAAGACCCGCCAATTTTGGCGGGCCTTTTCTGTTTGGAATTGGAGTACCGGACAACGGTTGTTTCGAATCGTAATTAACGCTTCGAGAACTGGGTTCCGCGGCGTGCACCACGCAGACCGTACTTCTTGCGTTCCTTCATACGCGAATCGCGTGTGAGGAATCCATCGTCCCGTAGGGGTGGGAAATGCTCTTCGCTGAGACTGACCAAGGCACGAGCGACACCCATTCGGATCGCACCTGCTTGGCTCATCGGACCGCCACCGGCAACTCGAATGAGCACGTCAACCTTGTCTCTTTGCCCAACGTGATCGAGGGCTTGAACAACCAATCGTCGTTCTGCATCGGTCACGAAGTACTCTTCGAACTCACGATCGTTGACCGTGATTTTTCCAGCACCTGGGCGGATTCGCACCCGAGCGACGCTGGTTTTACGACGCCCCGTTCCGAGGCTGTCACCGTTGACTTTGTCTTTCTTCGTGAACATCAGTTTGGGTCTCGATATCGGTTCGATGGATTGATTTAGCTAGCTTGATTTCCGAAAGGAGCCGGAATCGGGCTTTGTGCTTGATGGGGATGTTCGCTTCCTGCGTAAACCTTCAACTTGCCCAACATGTGCCGGGCAAGGGTATTTTTCTTCGGCAACATCCGCTTGACCGCAAGGAGGACCAAATCGGTAGGCTTGCGTTCCAACCGCTCGCCGTAGCTTTCGATCTTTTGGCGATGGTATCCGTTGTACCAAGTGTAGTGGCGGTGTTCGAGTTTTCGCCCGGACATCTTCACCTTTTCAGCGTTGATCACGATGACATACTCACCCGTATCGACGTGCGGGGTGTACTGAGGGCGGTGTTTCCCCATCAATACCATCGCAATTTCGCTAGCCAACCGACCCAACGTACAATCGGTCGCATCGACTACGTACCACTTTTGTTCGACCTGACCCGGCTTGGCAACCGTTGTTTTTTGCTGAGCAACCATGACAATTCCTAACCTTTTTCCAGCAACACGCTGGGAGCAAACGCTCATCAAGCAATAAAATCTAGCGAATCGCAGTGCACCTAAACTGGGTGATTTCGATGCCAGAGGGGGCGAAAGTATAGCCCTGATGGTTAAATACAACAAGTGGTTTTTCGGTTACCCACACGGATCGGATCGGAGGTTTTTCCCTTGGGATGTGGGAAAAACCGTCCCGAAACGCTCTCGCAGGGTGGCTCCCGGCCAAAAACACCGCTTCAGACTATCGGTTTGAATCGGTTGCCTGTACCGAGTTTGACGAATCGACAGTATAACGGAAATCCGATAAGCATCCTTGAACAGCAACTACTTCGTCATTTGAATGCGAGCAAAATGTCCATCGCCTTCCAGCCAACCGCAAACGGTCGATCCGACGCCAGGGGGAAGCTCGTGCTAGATGTCTCCCGAGTTCATGCTCCCTATTCTCCGCCTAGGAACTCGATGGTGGACATTCTGAGGTTTTGGGCAAACACATGCCCGAATAAGGTCGCCTTCTATTTGTCCGACGGTGAAGGGGACGACCAAACCTCGATGACCTACGCGGAGTTGGATCATGCGGCCCGAGCGACAGCCGTCCGAATCCTGGAAAAGCACCCCGCCGGCTCCCGTTGCCTGCTCCTCTACCCCCCCGGAAGTATCGAGTTCGTTGTCGGCTTTTTCGGTTGTTTGTACGCTGGTTGCGTCGCGGTGCCGGCGTACCCACCCCGCCGGAATCGAAAGGGAGCCCGCATCCAAGGGATCGCGGAGGATTGCCAAGCGGCCGTCGCTTTGTCGACTTTTGAGTCCGTGGAGCAGATTCTCAAGGACGAGAATATGCGAAGCGAGACCCATAGCTTGGATCTGATCGGCACCGATGCTATCGACCGATCGATTGCTATCCAATTCCACGAGACCCCGACGATCGACTCGAGCTTGGCGGTTCTCCAATACACATCCGGATCCACTGGAGAACCGAAAGGGGTCATGCTGACCCATGCAAACTTGATTCGCAACTGCGAGATCATCTCGGTCTTATTCGGCGAAAGCCGCGAAGCGATCGGCGTTAGCTGGCTTCCCACGTACCACGACATGGGTTTGATCGGTGGAATTTTGTCACCGCTATTTTTTGGAGCGTCGATGGTGCTCATGAGCCCCATGACGTTTCTGCAACGACCTGTTCGTTGGCTTCGTACGATTTCCAAGTACAAAGCGAGCACCAGCGGTGGGCCGAACTTTGCCTATCAACTCTGCGTCGACAAAGTGACCGATGAAGAACTCGAAGGCCTCGACTTGAGCCATTGGCGAGTGGCATTCAACGGTGCGGAACCCGTGCGCGCGGCCACTCTTGAGCAATTTTCCAAACGGTTCGCGTCGGTCGGCTTCAAGCACGAAGCGCATCTGCCATGCTACGGGATGGCTGAAACGACCCTCATCGTCACCGGTGGACCCAGCGATACGCCCCCTGTGATTCGCTCGTTCGATGGGCGTCATCTCGACGCTCGCAACGTCCAAGCTGTCGAGCCCGATTCACCGAACGCAAGGGCGCTGGTCGGTTGCGGTGTAACGACCGACAACGAACGGGTGATTATCGTCAACACCGAAACCAAAACCCAATTGGCGGACAACGAGATCGGAGAGATCTGGGTCGATAGCCCCAGCGTAGGGCTTGGCTATTGGGAAAAGCCTGAGTTAAGCCGAGAAGTATTCCATGCGGTGACCAAGGATGGCGACGGTCCCTTCTTGCGAACCGGTGACCTTGGATTCCTCAGCGAAGGGCAGCTCTACGTCGCCGGTCGAGTCAAGGACTTGATCATCGTCCGAGGGGTCAACCGCTACCCACAGGACATTGAACAGACGGTTGAGGCATGCCATGAATCGATTCTCTCTGCCGCTGCGGCTGCTTTCGCCGACGATTCGGGACCGCGTGAACGATTGATCATCACTGTCGAAGTGCAGCGCTCGCTCGAGGATGATTGGAATCCCGTTGTTCAAGCTATTCGCCGCGCCGTCACAGCAACTCACGAAATCCCACCCGACGCGGTGGTCCTCGTCCGGCACGGATCCTTGCCGAGAACATCTTCCGGCAAAATCCAGCGTCATGCTTGCCTCCGCAGTTTCCGCGAAGGTAGCCTGAGAGTGGTTCATCAATGGCTCAGCTGGGAGGAAAGCCTCTTCGACGGTCCACCGATGATCGCCGCTGCCACCCTCCAAGACATCAAGGATGGCGCGTCTGCTTCAGGCTCTCATCAGAAGAAGACACGCGACCCTGACCCCGAAGTCGTCGAACTGGTCAAGCGCGCTGTCAAAAACGTAGCTCAGGAACGGGCTAAGCTATTGGACCTCGACACCAACGTGATCGTCGATCTCGGCCTCGATAGTCTCGAACGACTGCAGATAGCCCACTCGCTAGAAAACTCCGTCGGAGGCCGATTCCCGGAAGACATCCTGCAGGAAATCGAAACGATCCGCGAAATCGCTGAAGCCATCGAAAAACTGTTCGGCAAATCCCGCATCCGCGACGACCTCAGCCCTCCCGAGTCCAACGAACCTGTGGAACGCACCGTCGCTCCGGAGGACTACCGTTTTGATTTGATGCCCGAATACCGTCGGCTCAAGCAAATGATGGAACAGTTCGCAATGACCGGACTGCCCAATCCCTACTTCTCAGTCCATCAAGGGCTGACTCGCGATACCACCACTGTCGATGGCAGGAACTTGATCAGTTTCGCCAGCTACAATTATCTCGGTATGAGCGGTGATCCGAATGTCACCCAAGCGGTGCTTCACGCGACGCAGAAGTACGGCACAAGCGTATCCGCTTCACGATTAGTTAGCGGCGAAAAAGATATCCACCGAGAACTCGAACAAGAAATCGCGAACTGGATCGGGGTGGAAGACGCTATCGTCATGGTGGGTGGTCATTCCACCAACGAATCGGTCATCGGACACATCGTCGGCCAACAAGACTTGATACTCCACGACTCTTTGTCCCACAACAGCATCGTCCAAGGCGCCATCCTTTCCGGAAGCCGACGCCGACCATTCCCACACAACGATTACGAAGCCCTCGACGCGGCGCTCACCGAGCAGCGCAAACGCTACCGACGTGTGCTGGTCATCGTCGAAGGTGTCTACAGCATGGATGGCGACTTCCCAAATCTGCCCAAGTTCGTTGAAGTTTGCAAGAAACATCAATGCTGGTTGATGGTCGACGAAGCCCACTCGATCGGTACCATGGGTGCTAGCGGCCGAGGACTCGCCGAGCATTTTGGGATCAACCCCAACGATGTCGATATTTGGATGGGAACCTTGAGCAAATCGTTCGGCTCCTGCGGAGGCTATATTGCAGGCAAGCGAGCCTTGATCGAATACCTCAAGTTCACCACGCCGGGCTTCGTGTTCAGCGTCGGGCTATCCCCACCCAACACAGCTGCAGCACTCGCTGCCATCCGCACTCTCAAAAACGATCCTGCTCGCGTCGCAAGACTCAAAGAAGCGTCCCGCTTGTTTTTGACCGAGGCCAAGAAACGAGGGTTGAATACAGGCAATAGCGGTGAGACACCCGTTGTTCCGGTGATCACCGGAAACTCGCTGCATGCACTGCAATTGTCTCGAAAGATGATCGATGCCGGTGTGAACGTGCAACCGATTCTCTACCCTGCCGTCGAAGAGTCCGCAGCTCGACTCCGATTTTTCATCAATTCGACGCACTCCAACCAACAGATTCTCTTCGCTGTGGACAAGTGTGCTGAGAACCTGAAAGCGATTGCTCCTGAATCGTTCCGAAGCGCACCATCCCATTGATCAAGGCGATCGCCGATGCCGAAGTCGCGATCCGAAATACCCGTCGCCACCGTCTCGAGGCTTGCTCTTTACCTGCGCGAATTGCAGCAATTGCAACGCGGGGCCACGGTTCATGTTCGCAGCCAGTCTTTGGCCGAGCGACTCGGATTAAAAGATTCCCAAGTACGACGCGATCTGTCGTGTCTCGGTCCAGTCGGACAACGCGGCGTTGGCTATCCCGTGGCCGATCTCATCGTCGCTATTGAGCACGTTCTCGGTACCGATCGCGCCTGGAACGTAATCCTAGTAGGCGCGGGGAATCTGGGCCGCGCACTCTCAGGCTACAAAGGTTTTGATCAACAAGGATTCCGGTTGGTCGCCGTCTTCGATAGCGACCCCAACAAAATCGGATCCAAAGTCGAAGAGTTCCCAGTTCAGGACTTGGACTCCCTCGAGTCCTTCGTTTCAAACACACAGATCGACCTAGCAATCCTTGCGGTCCCAGCCTCTGCAGCTCGCTCTGTCGCGTCCCGCTTGGAAGCAGCGGGTATCGCTGGCATCTTGAATTTTGCCCCCATCGCTGTCCATTCCTCCGGCTCCACCACCGTGCAAGACGTCGATCTCGCAATCGAGTTGCAACGACTCGCATTCTCCGTAGTCCGAAGTCAACGACCGCACTAACACTAATTCTGTGCCGCTGGATCTTCTGTGCCGCTGGAGCCCTACGCGATCCAATCGTTGATGACCCGGCCGTGAACATCGGTCAATCGAAAATCGCGTCCCGCCCAACGATAAGTCAGCTTGGTATGGTCGAATCCCATCAGATGAAGCATGGTTGCGTGGAGATCGTGCACATGCACTCGATTCTCCTGGGCCTTGAACCCAAACTCATCTGTAGCACCATACGCTTGACCACCCTTAACGCCACCACCCGCGAGCCATACCGTGAACCCATAATGGTTGTGATCCCGGCCGCTGATGGTGCCATCGTTTGCCCCCTTCTGAGGCATTTCGACGGTAGGAGTTCGACCAAACTCACCACCCCACAAGATCAAGGTCTCATCGAGTAGCCCATGCTGCTGGAGGTCCGTCAGCAGTGCCGAAATCGCTTGATCGCATTCCCCTGCGAGTTTTTTATGCCCCTCGGCAATACGATCATGATTATCCCACGGTTGGCCTTGGCCGTGCCACAATTGAACAACTCGGACTCCTCGTTGGATCAATCGGCGAGCGACGAGCATCTGGCGAGCTTGGACCCCAGGTCCGTACATATCGAGGATATGCTGCGGCTCGCGTGAAATGTCGAAGACATCCATCGCTTCTTCCTGCATGCGGTAAGCGAGTTCCATCGATTGGATTCGAGCTTCCAACATCGGATCGACCGCCCTGGACTGGATATGCTCGGCATTCATTTTCTGAATCAAGTCCAACTCGCGTCGCTGCGCGGAGCGACTCATCTTGCGATTGACGACGTATTCCACAAGCTTATCTACCGATTCGTGCTTCGAATCAATGTAGGTGCCTTGATAGATGCCAGGCAAAAATCCAGCTTGCCAGTTCTGGGATTCCTGAATCGGATAACCGCCAGGGCACATCGAGATAAACGCGGGCAAATTCTGGTTTTCGGTACCAAGTCCATAGGTCAACCATGAACCGAAACTCGGTCGCACTTGGCGAGCCTCCCCGCAATTCATGAGAAGCAACGAGGGCTCGTGATTTGGGACATCCGCATGCATCGACCGGATCACGCATAATTTGTCCGCGTGCGCACTGGCGGTCTTTTCGAAAAGCTCGCTCGCTTCGATCCCAGACTCACCATACTTTTGAAATTTGAACGTGGAAGGATACAAATTCCCAGTGGGTCGTTCGGTGCGAGGTGCTCCGCCTGGGAGTTCCTGCCCCGCGTGCTTTTCAATCGCAGGCTTAGGATCCCAAGTATCGACATGCGATGGCCCACCGTTGGCGAAGATGTGGATCAGATGCTTTGCTTTCGCAGGAAAATGCGGCTGCTTGGGCAAAAGAGGGTTCGGCGACGACTCGCCAGCGAGCAATTCCGGCATCAAGCCTGATTGCATCATTCCGGTCAATGCCAAGGATCCCAGTCCAAAACCAGTGCGCTGCAAAAGCTCGCGCCGCGACCAGCCGCCTCGAGGGTTATAGCTCGACGAAGGGTTCATGTAGTTCTGCTCCGATTCCTTCAACTCTGTTCGTGGATGGACTGGGATTGTGGGATAGGGATTTAAAATAGCCATTGTGGAGACCAATGCGAACGATTGCGATTGCTCCATCAGTCGATGAAACAAAACTCATTGGTGAGCAGCAACGCCTGTGCAGCTTGCTCCCACGGCGAAAGCGTTACCGGTTGGATCGCGCTAAAGTGGCGCTCGCTATTGGCTTTGTACGTTCCCTCGCCATTGGAAACCAAGCGCACCTTCCATTCAAAAGTATCGCTGTTGGCATCACCTAAACTATCCGTAACGAAATCGATGGTATCCCCAGGGGCCACGACGATTTCGTCGATATTGGTTTCCATGGAACCGTGGTGAACGGTCCACTCGCCAACTTTCTCAACTCCTCGCACCACCACCGAAGCGCGCACACCGTTCCCAGGCTCGGCAGGGTGTTTTAGATTGCCACGGATCCGAAGGGTGGCAGGAGCGAACGCAGTCCACCGCCGAACGACTACTTGATCCAACCGAGCGCCAGGATGCCCACCTGTTGAGTTCAACAGCGCCCAGTCGAGTTCCGGATCCGGCAATTCATCTTTGGTGCCTTGCCATCTCCCGTTCACAAACCGAGGCAGCAATCGGAATCGCTCGATTTGTCCGGTTTCAGGGCTGTAGGTGGCCACGCCATACGACCATTGATTCTGTGGACTATCGGGAAGAGATCGGTCGTTGGCTGCGATCAATGCGGTGAACCACTCGCGTTCTTGTGGATTGCATTTTCTAGCTAAGATCTCTTCGAACAAGTATTCGATACCGGCTTCGCCCCCTCGCTCCGAAGCCCGCCCGGCGATATCGACAAGCATGCTTTGCAGCAGATCGCTATTCATCAAAACCAAACCTTGTTGGGGTACGGTGGTCTGAGGACGCACCGGAACATGCGAGTCAGGGGACGCAAAGTCAAAAGATCTAAAGATCTGCGGCAAATTCTGGCGATCGATGTAAGCATAAAGCGTGCGTCGCTTGGGAAACGGAGGTTCGGTAATGTTGACACTCGTGCCGCCGACCGCTCGATCGAGTTGGCCAGTCGCCGCAAGGAGGGCGTCCCGGAGCGATTCAAAGTCCATCCGCTTGCGTTGCGATCTCCACAGCCAACGGTTCTCTGGATCGAGCGCATAAGCCTCCGGACGATGATCGCTCTTTTGACGATAGACCCGCGATACGACAATCCGACGAATCAACTGCTTCGTGCTCCAACCTTGTTTTTGAAAATCCCATGCGAGGGAATCCAGGACCCCTTGATGAACCGGCGGTTCGCACCGAACGCCAAAATCGCTAGGGGTATCAACAAGAGGTACTCCGAAAATCCAACCCCAGATGCGGTTGACATACACACGCGAAGTCAACGGATTCTTCGCATCGACGATCGCTTCCGCCATTTCCAGCCGACCGCTTCCTGTCTTCATTTCGACAGCGTTTGTCGGGGTTAGAAATGCAATGAAACGCCTCGGAACTTCGGGCCCCGGATTTCCTGGGCTACCTCGAAGAAGCAACCTCGTTGGACCTTGGTTCTCTTTATCCACAAGGCGCATCGGCGACGGATCGCCACCCGGTTCTTCGCTTCCTAGCAATGCGGCATGCAGTGAATAGTAATCCGCCATGGAAACTGGATCGAACTTGTGATCATGGCATCGAGCGCAGGCTGCTGTGACTCCTAACAAGCCTCGCGTGATTACATCGATCCGATCGTCCGCGATGTCATGAACATTGTTCAGGAATCGACGCCCCAACGTTAGCATCCCCATCGCATCCAAATGCCCTTCCGCATTCTGAGGATCCAATCGATCGCCAATCAATTGAAAACGCACAAATTGATCGTAAGGGAGATCGTTGTTGAACGATCGGATCAACCAATCTCGATAGCGGTAGGCGTGTGGGTATTCGCGATTTTCGACGAAGACATATCCTTTGTTGTCTGCATAACGAGTCACATCCATCCATCGGCGCGCCATCCGTTCACCGAAGTGAGGGGATTGCAGCAATCCATCGACAAGCTTGGTGTACCAGTCAGGCGATGCGTCTGCTTCGACCGATTGGATTTGCCCTAACGTTGGCGGAATCCCTAGCAAGTCGTAATACAAACGGCGAACCAGTGTCCGTCGATCCGCTTCCGTCGCTAGCGACAATCCATGCGAAGCCAGCTTTGCCATAACGATTCGATCGATCGGGTCACTCTCTGTCGATAGATCACCCGATGGGGCTGGGATACTTGGTTCCGCAAGGGGTTGATAGGCCCAGTGGGTGGCAGAGAGCAACTGCGGATTCAATTTCATGGATGCGGATGGAGCCTCCTCCAGTTCAGGCCGTGGATCGATGGCTCCGTCTCCTATCCACTTCTTCAAATCGTCGATTTGCTCCTGGGTGAGCTTTCCGTCGGGTGGCATTTGGAGTCCAGTATCGTTGTACTCGACCGCTCGGATCAAAAGACTCTGATCGGCGGTTCCAACCGCCAACGCTGGACCCATCGTGCCACCGCGACGCATCAGTCCCGGTGCATCCAGCCGCAGATTGCCCCCGAGATCCGACGACTTGGCACTGTGGCATTCGTAACACTTCTCCACGAGGATCGGTCGGATCTTCGATTCAAAAAAATCGATCTTTGGATCCTGTCCAACACATGAATCGATCCCACCGCTGAAAAGGAAAACCACCGGGGACAACCACGCCAAGCAGCCCGGCAAGAACCCGACGGGCCTCGAGATGTTACGTTGGAAACAAGTGAAAAAATTCATCCAAGAAACGATTCGGTGTTGGAGGGAACAGGTAACCCATTCGGAGCAGTCGCGGATCGGCGGGATGGCTCCTCGGAGCGAACCACCCATTTCCATGGGTAACGCTCGCACCGCGCAAAGGGGGGGTAGCTCACTCGGAGCTAGCCAGCAGGTTGAGGTGTTCCGAACCCATACCGTCCGCTCGCTTGGATGCTACGAAAAACCCACAAGCGATGGAAAGTCCACGTTCGGAAACACCGTGCGCCCATCGGCGCGAGGAACCGAGCCAGCACCTGAAGTATACCTGCAAGCGGGACGATTCGGCAACGAATTCCAAGGCGAGACCATGGATAGAGCTGTTCCAGAGAGACGGGTGATACGATAAACTACCCCTCCGCGAGAAAGGTCGCTGTGGCGAAATGGCAGACGCATTGGACTTAAAATCCAAGGACCGGTGATACGGTCGTGTGGGTTCGACTCCCACCAGCGACACTTCTTTTCTTAAAAAACGGTGAAAATTGGCCGAGACGCCGCACTTGCAGGATCGTATAGTTCCTTGAAGAGGTGTGTGATGTTCCGAACACTGATTGCCCTATCCATGAGCATGGCCCTGTTTTGGGGTCCCAATTCGTGCTGCTGCACTGCAAGCCACGTCGCGACGCTCGTTGGCAAATGGTTTGGAACTGGCGCTAGTGGTGGCCAGTCTAACGAGACTGACGCAGCTCCCCGAATGTCGTGCTGCACGGCGAGCTCCTGCTACACAACCCCAGACAGGCCTACCGACCAAGTCACCAAGCGGGACACCACCCAACAACGTTCCAAGCAGTCCTCGATATCAAAACCCTTGTGCTGTTCGATAGACACGCAAACTCCCTGCGGTTGCTTCCACGCCGTCGTTCTTTCCAATGAACGCTCCACCTTCACAGGCCCATCGAAAGCCGACTTCGATGATTTCGTGGTTTGGCTAGTACCTTCATCGCCACATTCGAAGAGCGCCTTGAACGATGGATGGCTTCGCACTCGGAGCAACGGCACAGGCACTCTCGCATCTCTACCCCTCCGTACGCAATTGCAGCGGTGGAATTGCTGATCTAGCGGTGTATCGATCCAGTCGCGTGCTGGCACACAGTTGCCTGCTTCGCACGGTTTGACCAATGGTGAATAGCGATACTCTCGCGGCACCCAAATTTGTCTGATTTTGGAACGCGGTCATCGGTTGAATGAATCCGATTCCCCACCTTCCGAAACCACTCGATCAATAGATTTCCACTGAACCAATACAATCGATTTAAAAAAGGTTAAAAAACAATGAAAACGACTTACTTCACCGCAGGTGCTTTTGCCTTGTTGCTCGCTTTGGTCGCCACCATCGCAGGTGCGAATGCTTTCCGGGATTCCAAGAACTCCACGGCTGCAACCAAAGACTCTTCATGCGTTTGCAAGGGGTGCTGTCCCGATGGTTCGTGCTGTTGCGAAACGGGATCTTGCAGTTGCGATGCTTGCGCGTGCGAATGCTGCGTAGGCCAATCATGCTGCAAG
>JBKCUW010000093.1:0-2534 GCA_046318275.1 Pirellula sp.
GGATCGCGTTCCAGGCGTCACGCCAGTCGCAGCAGCCGACTATACGTACATCGAAAGTGTCGTTCAGCAGTTCTATTGCCCGAGTCGACGCGACGCGAAATCGTATCCGATTCCATCGCCGATCAGCGACAAGTTCGGGCCTTATGGGGCTCGGACCGATTACGCTATGAATGGTGGTGCCGCACTAAGTACCGATCCCAACAACGCCGTTGTGGTCATGGAGCAACCGGGTGTGTGGTACTTAGGTCACAAAATCAAGATGAGTGAGATCACCGACGGGACCAGCACAACCCTTTATTTGGGGGAGAAGGCGATGGATCCAACACGGCACAAGACGGGTACGGACTACGGTGACCGCACGCCGATCGCTGGTTTTCCCGAGTACTATGCAGCGAGCAATTCGTATGTCCGCTACATCGCTCGCGGTACTGCGTCCGACTCGGGCAACAGCTGCCTCGCATGCCACGACTTCGGCGCCGCCCACGTCGCAGGTTGGAATGCGGTCAACGCCGATGGCTCGGTGCGCACGGTCAGCTACAACGCCGACATGACGCTGCTCAAAGCGATCGCAACCATCGCAGGATCAGAACAAAAGACGCTCGAAGAGTAGTTCGCCCCAGCGTCAAAACGCTCGCCTCTAGAGTGCAGAAACAGGGGGCAAGACAGTTAGCGGTTAGCAGTTAGCTGTTAGCGTTTAGCTGTTAGGTGTTAGGGAAGACTGATGAGTTGGTCGGTCTTAGCCGCGGTTGAGGGCGCCGTGACGAACCACCCAACCTCTCTCTATGTCTCCCCTCGCCCCGCTTCGGGGAGATGGGCCGGGGGTGAGGGGTTCTTCGGTCGCGAGAGCAAGGAGTGTCGAGGCTTGACGGATAAGGCTATGGGTTGATGATCGCTCGGAGGTCAAAGTTTTCTCATCACGCTACCGATCATGAAGCGAAGCCGAGCACGATCGAGAGAGGCCATTGAGTTCGCACGGGCGCAGCGGGCGGGATCGAACGAGTTTGCGTGGACTCTTTGGCAATGGCTACGTGGTCGGCAGTTAGGTCAAATCAAATTTCGACGTGAGGTTCCGATCCCGCCGTATACTGTCGATTTCTGTTGTGTGGCGAGAAAGCTAGTGATTGAAGTCGATGGCGAGTCGCACATGGACGGATCTGGGAGAGCCAGGGATCGCATTCGGGACGAGTTTCTGAATGGGCAAGGGTACAAGGTACTGCGCATTCCAGGCTATGACGTGATACGGGATGGTCGCGCGGTGATCGAACGCATCGAGCGATTCATCCATGAATCGGAAGGCGTTGAACCGAATCCTCCCAACGCCCCAAAAACCTAACCCTCTCCCTTCTAAGTTTTTCCGTGCTGCTCTCAATTCTCCAATTCTCTAATTCTCTCCCCTCGCCCCGCTTCGGGGAGAGGGGCCGGGGGTGAGGGGTTCTTCGGCGCTGAGACCAAGCTTTCGGCTGGAGACGGGAGGCTTGAGATACAAACCAAACAGCCGAGATCTTTCGCAAGATCCACGACGATCCAATCAATACTCTCTTCGGATCTTCCTTCGCGTCTTCGCGCCTTCGCGTGAGAACATTCGATACCGGCGTACCGAATAAACCAGCGCTAAGGCCCATGCGGCTGAGTGGGGAGCGGTAAGCGGTGAGGTATTCGGTACTCGGCCAAACCGATGAGCCGGTCGGCCTTAGCCGGGGTAAGACCAAGCTGGAGGCTGGAGACGAGAGGCTGGAATGAAAACCAAGCATCCGGTCGGCTGTAGCCGTATTTCGCTTTGATTGTAAGCTGGGCACACCCCTGGAAGATTAAAAAGCTGTCAGCGTAAGCTAGAACGCTTTAGAAATTGCTCTGCCGTGCAAGGGGCTCCGCGCCGTAGGCGAGCGATTTTTGCGTCAGATTTTTTTCGGAACCTCTCGAAGATTGCTGGCGGGAAACCAAGAGTAGATCGCTTAATCTTAATAAGAAGGTTATGATCGAGCGTGATACACAACTCCACTCCCACTAGCGCCGCGTATGTCAGAGACAGCACAGTCGTTTACTATTCGTAGCCGTATCACATGCCCGCATTGTTGGCATGAATACCTACCCGAGGAGTCGCTTTGGATCGCGTCCGATCCCCCCAACCTGTTTGGTGATCCGCGACTCGGGGATCAGCAAACCATCCGCTTCCTTCCTTCTCGATTCACAGCCGATGGCGAAGCAATAGATCCCGAAGGCCAGCGCACCAGTCGGCTCGCCTGTCCATCGTGTCACCTAGAAGTCCCCCGTCCTATCTAACAAATCGCGCCGATGTTCTGCTCCATCCTGGGCGCACCAGCCTCGGGGAAGAGGTACTTCCTTGCATCGCGGACAAGGCAACTACGGCACTTGCTGCCAACGAAGGTCGGCATCGCTTTCACCGATACCGATCCGGTAGCAAACTCGAGATTACATGAGTACGAAGAGCAGCAATTCCTAAATGCCAATCCCGAATCGCTAGTGTCAATCGCGAAAACACAACTGGATGGCGATCTCTATGATCGGGTGAATAT
>JBKCUW010000094.1:0-112811 GCA_046318275.1 Pirellula sp.
TCGGGGTGAATCCACTTCGGTCCGTCCACAGCGAACCATTCTTTCTTCCAGATCGGCACTTGGGCTTTGAGTTCGTCGATGAGCCAATGGCAAGCATCGATCGCATCGGCCCGGTGTGGACAGCTCACCGCAATCGCAACGGACGCTTGTCCGACATCGACTCGCCCTAAGCGATGCACCATCGCTAATCGTTGCACTGGCCATTTCGCCTCGGCATTCTTGGCAAGTTCCTGCATCTTGATGATCGCCATTTCCCGATAGGCATCGTATTCGAGATAAGCCGTCTCGATACCTCGGGTCCAACGACGCGTGGTTCCTAGGAACAAGCTCGTAGCCCCGCAGTGCTCGTCCTCACAATACTTCAGGAGGCGTTCTACATCGATCGGGCCATCGACCAATTCAATCATTTCTTTTCGTCCCGAAGCGACTGAGCTAGGGCGGCATACTTTGCGGATTCCTCGGCGGAGACTTCGGGGTATTTCAAATCCAAGGAGTCGAGATGGCCAGACAGGATATCCGCGACTGCGGCTCTGGCGTACCACTTATCATCCGCCGGGATGATGTACCACGGGGCTTGCTTATTCGAGGTCGCCGAAATCGCATCTTCGACAGCCTCCTCGTAACTTTTCCAGAGTTTGCGCTCTTCGAGGTCGCGAGGATTAAACTTCCAGTGCTTAGAAGGGTCGTCCAGTCGCTCCAGCAACCGTTTGCGTTGTTCGTCTTGAGAAATATGAAGATAGAATTTTAGGACACTGGTTCCGCTGTCAACCAGTGTCTTCTCGAACGACTTGATCTCTTCATACCGTCTCTTCCAAAGATCTGAAAGTTTCTTGTACGGAAGCAAGTTTTGTGGTTCCAGAAAATTGGGATGGACGCGAACGACGAGAACTTCCTCGTAATAGGAGCGATTGAAAATCGTGATCATCCCTTTGCCCGGCAGAAATCTCATCGGACGCCATAAGAAGTGATGCTGCAGTTCCTCGGTATTCGGTGCGCGAAAGCCTTGGACCCGGCAGCCCTGAGGATTAATACCCCGCAGTACATGTCGGATGATTCCATCTTTCCCAGCGGTATCCATTCCTTGCAGGATTACCAAAACGGCGCGACCTCCCGCCGCGAAAAGCCTATCCTGTGCTTGTTGCAAGCTCTGGATGTCCTCCTCGAGCGCTTGTACTCCATCGGTTTTCTTGTCGAGTTCATCTCCTGCATGGGTGGGGATTTTTGATAGTCGGAAGGAATCCCCTTCTTTGATGCGGAACTTTTTTGGGTCAAAACGATGTGCTGCCATGATGCGATTACCTGAGTCGAGGTTTTATTCAGTTTCGATTACTTCGAGTGTAGTCACTGTATCAGCGACCGACAGCTCCTTCGATGCGCAAGTTCCAGTCCAATCCTATGTCGTGAACAGGGGCTGAGTGAGTCAATGCACCCACGCTGATACGGTCGACTCCAGTTGCGGCGATCGCGCCGATAGTTTTAAGGTTAACACCACCCGAGGCTTCCAATTCAACCTCAGGAGCCAGCTTGTCCCGAACGCTGACGCAATGCGATAGCTCGTCGCACGACATGTTGTCAAGTAAAACGATATTTGGGGATGCCCCGAGTGCAGACTCCAATTGCGACAATCGATCGATTTCCACTTCTAACATCGGAGGATGCTCAAAGCGGCAGGCACCGGATGCTAGGAATGTTCTCGCCAATTGGATAGCTTGTCCAGGATCGAGTAGCCTGCCGTCGATCACTGCGCGGCTGGCCAGGTGATTGTCTTTGATCAATATCCCATCGTACAAGCCAAGGCGGTGATTGTGTCCGCCCCCGCAACGAACCGCATACTTCTCGAGTCGTCTCCAGCCTGGGGTTGTCTTGCGAGTGTCGTAGACCCTAGCTTTGGTACCTACCACCGCTTCGACGTACTTGCGAGTGAGCGTTGCGATACCACTGAGTCGGCATACGAAGTTTAGAATGGTTCGTTCGCAGGTTAGCAGATCCCTCGCTTCACCGGATAATACGGCCAGGGACTGCCCTGAGGTTACCGATTCCCCGTCCCCTACCTGCTGCTGCAACTCGATCGGTGCGTCTAATTCCTGTAGGATCGCCTCGATCAAATCAATACCGGCAGCGACCCCTGGGTGTCGTGAGATCAAGGCTGCCGAACCACGTACGCCTTGAGGCACAATCGCCATCGTTGTGATGTCCATCGTACGGTCCAAGTCCTCCCGGATCGCCAGACGCACTAACTGCGAAAGGTCATCAAGAAGGGGTGGGTCGATGGTCTGCGAGCGGTAATCCTGACGCATAATTCTCGTTGTCTGGAGGGCTTTCCGGTTGTTGGCTTCAACTCGTCGCGTATAGTGTACCTAAACCAGCTGTATTCGATGTCCCTTACCGCAGGAGATTTTTCATGCGTTTTGCTTTTGTTGCACTCTTCGCCGCGTCCGCATTCGCTTTCGGTTATTCCTCAACAACCGCTCAGGCTCAGGAAAAAGCAGGCTCTGCAGAATCGGCCAAGGCCACCGAGTCCTTGAGTCTGGCTGGTGGGAAAATCGTGGTCACCAAGCCTGCGAGTTGGAAGACCATGCCCCCCAAATCGAACATCATCGAATATGAGTTCCGCGCTCCTGCAGAGGGCGATGAAACCTCCCGTGTCACCATTATGTCGGCGACAGGTGGCATTCAAGCGAACATCGATCGTTGGATCGGCCAATTCGACGGATTGAAGAAAGCAGACGCGAAGGTCGAAAAGAAAGAAATCGACAAGACGACGGCCCATATCGTGGAGCTTGAGGGGACTTATAAGGAGTCCATGGGTGGCCCCTTCGCGCCCGGTGGCGGTACAAAGAAGCTGGAAAACCACGCCATGCTCGGTGCGATTCTTGAACTGAAAGATGGGAGCACCGTCTTCATCAAGATGACCGGCCCAAAGAAAGTTGTGGCGGCTGAACGAGAAGCGTTCCAAGCCATGATATCGGGATTGAAGAACAAATAATCCATATCCCTTTGGGTGACTCGTCACCCGCCAATTGTCACCCGCTAATTGTCGCTTACCAAAGAGCGAAGTTGGAAGCCAGAGCTTGGATTGATAACCCTAAAACTGCGAGCTGAAATCAGCCCGCAGTTTTTTTATGCATTCGTCACCTGCATCGCTTTTGCAATGGAATCCACACATATTTCCAACTCGAGGACCCGGGCCGCGATCCGCGGTTCCTCGAGGAGATTCCCTGCCTGTAGGCTTTCTACACTTCGACATGCTATTTCCACATAATGCATGGCGGAAAGAATCGTTGATACACGATGTGTCACGCGCACATCATGTAGTTCGATGTCCTTTTGTCCAACTGCCAATCGATACCGCTCGATCGCGGATTCCCATCTTGGATCCTCGTCCAGAAGAAACGTCCCCAAGCTGCGAGCGAGATCTAAGCCTGGCCAACTGATCTTCGACGCAGTGAAATCGATGATCCCGGTGAGTCGGTCCCCGTCGAAAAGGAAATGTTCACGCCAAAGATCCCTTGCAATCCAGTGCGATCGAATCTCGACCGTTGCCAATAACTGCATTGGCTTGTAGAGATGCGATCCTATGGCTCGCGAGAGGGACAGTATTCGGCCTAGGGACGAGAGAACGGGTTGGCTTCGTCGGTTAGGTATCAACTCCCATTGAGTCCTGCACCGATCGAATCCGGACTGCATGTAGTCTGCTAGTTTGCTTGCACGAAACTCCAACCCTCGCTCGAGGCAATCCGCAGGAACGGGCCCTGCCGGTCTCCAATCACACGCGTGCGCATGCATCGTCGCTATCGCGTCGATCACGTTGTTGAGTGCCTCATCGCGAATCCAGCCGGTACTTCGGACTGGTTCCCCCGGCATCCAATCCGCCAATTCCCAACATGATTCGCCAATCACAAAAAGAGTGTCAGGCGAATGCGGACTTCTTTCGAACCGGCCGATGTAGTGCTCGGCGATAGAGTTGCTGAAAGGTCGTTCGTGTGACCAACCGAGCAGACGGGGAATTGGAAGTGGCGTTTGAGTTGCCAGAAACTTTTGGAAGGCGTGAATGGCAATAATTCGATCCTGGAACAGGATCGGATGTGGTTTCAGTGCGAAAGGCCCTCGGGCGGATTCGATTTTCGTGACGCTCGCACCGCTAAACCCTCCAGACCCAAAGGGAACGGATTTCCATCCGTTCCCAAATAAACGGTCCAGTTCATCCTTGAGGGGGGGCGGGATCACGCTTTTCTAGTAGAACGCGTCAGGGCCAGAGACTATTGCCCTTGGCCGCGAGAGAACCCTGGTTTGCCATCGAAATTGTACAGCCCCTCGAACTTGACGAACTCGAGCCCGGCGTTGGTAACCCGATCGAGCAGGGCAATGATCGATTTGTGGCTGACGGTACCGGGAGTACCTTCCGGAATCACAAACCGGCATCGGCTCACGTCGACAGTGAACGTTTCAGGCATTCCGCCTGGCCAAACCTTCATACCGCGGTTGGAGATCATTTCAAAGTTCATGCCGTCACCAGCCAGCGGTTGCAGTTTGGCAGCGAGATCGTTAGGAGTTCCGTTCCAGAATATGAAGACATCGGCACCGACGCATTCTCGTTTTTCCGTGGAACGCACATATGCGGGTCGCTCGGTCAGAGGCCGGCGAGGGGCGCGGCTGTAGTCGACCGACTTGAGAATCTCCGGCTTCTTTCCTAAACGGGCCACGACGGCTTTTGCGAACTCCTTGGTCCCTACTTTTTCCTTGGAAACACCTTCCTTAAAGATGTCGTAGGTGTGCACACCATCTTCGATGGTCTTCAGCCAAGCATTATGGGCTCGTTCGGCCACGTCGGCTTGTCCGATGTGGACCAGCATTTGAATGGCCCCTAGGAATAACCCAGATGGGTTAGCAAGGTTCTGACCAGCGCGGCGTGGGGCCGACCCGTGAATCGCTTCGAACATGGCGCAACCGTCACCGATGTTAGCGCTTCCTGCCAATCCTACGGAGCCTGCGATTTGTGCAGCTACGTCTGAAAGGATATCGCCGTAAAGATTCGGCATCACAATAACATCAAATGCCTCAGGTGTGTCCGCGAGTTTTGCAGCACCGATATCGACGATCCAATGCTCGTTCTCAATGTCCTTGTATTCGGCAGCGATCTCATCAAAGATCTTATGAAAGAGACCATCGGTGAGCTTCATGATGTTGTCTTTGGTGAAGCAAGTCACCTTTTTACGACCGTACGCGCGAGCGTACTCGAAGGCGTACCGAACGATTTTTTCGGTACCTGGTCGCGAGATCAGCTTCAGGCACTGCATGACGTCGTAGGTTTGACGATGCTCGATACCAGCGTAAAGATCCTCTTCGTTTTCACGCACGATGACCACATCCATCTTGGGGTGTTTAGTGCGGATGAACGGATCGTAGCTCAAGCATGGGCGGATGTTTGCGTACAATCCGAACGCCTTCCTAGTTGTCACGTTCAGCGACTTGAACCCACCGCCTTGAGGGGTGGTAATCGGGGCTTTCAAAAACACCCGGGTTTGGCGAAGGCTCTCAAACGCTCCAGGTTCAATCCCCGCGCTATTCCCTTTGAGATACAGCTTCTCACCAATCTCGATGACATGTTTTTCCAGACGCGCCCCTGCCTCTTCGATGATGTGCAGGGTTGCTTCCATGATCTCGGGACCGATACCGTCGCCGTAAGCGACTGTGATGGGAGTTGCTGATGACATAGTTTGCTTAGAAAATGAGGTGTAGCGGGGTAGGGTGGAGAGGAAAAATAACCTTCAAAATGTATTCACCAACCCTGAGATGCACAACTGCTCTTGAGGAGGCAAGTTCGAAGGAATTGGGTCCCGCAGCGGGCAAATGAGCACAAACTGGCCGTTCTTAGGAGTTTTTAAACAGGGTGGTCCCAGCAAACCCCAGAATTCCTGGCGAATCGGCCAGAAAACCAATCAGAAAAGTTAGCCGAAAACTTGGCTGAAAACTTACCCGAAAACTTAGCTGGCCCAAACGGCCTAGAAGGTCCTGATGCTCGTAGAATAAACTGGCCTCTGAGCACACTGTGGCTCATCCAATATATTGCCGTCCTTCGTTCGCACCTGGTAATGAACCTCGAACCTCAATCTGTAATCTCACCATGCTTCAAACTCGATTCCTTGTAATTGCCGCTACTTCTCGATGCCGACGTATCGGGATCTTTTCGGCTGCTATTTTGCTGCTGGTTGGCTTCCCCTTTTTGGTGAGTGGGCCGTCAGCACATGGACAAGATTTTCAAGGAGCCATGTTTCGGGATGAGAATTTGGTGGCTTGGTGCATCGTTCCTTTCGACTCCCAGAAGAGAACGCCGGAGCAACGCGCTGCGATGCTCGACGAATTGGGAATTCGAAAACTAGCGTACGACTATCGCGCGGAGCATGTCCCGTCGTTTGACGAAGAAATTACCACCATGAAAAAGCATGGTATCGAGTTCACCGCTTGGTGGTTTCCAACCGTACTCAACGATGAGGCAAAGCATATTCTGAGCTTGATCAAAAAGCACGAAATTCACCCTCAGCTTTGGGTGATGGGGGGCGGGGATCCCGCCATGAATGAAGAACAAACAAAAGCATTCATCGAGAGTGAGGTCAAGCGGATCCGTGAAATCGCCAAGGCTGCTCAAGATGCAGGTTGCAAAGTTGCTCTTTATAACCATGGAGCATGGTTCGGTACTCCGGAGAACCAGGTCCGATTGATCAAGGCGGTCGACATGCCCAATGTTGGAATCGTATACAACCTGCACCACGCTCATGATCAGTTGGATCGACTTCCTTCGATCCTGAAAACCATTCAGCCTTATCTACTGGCAATCAATTTGAATGGTATGCAAACCGACGGTGAACGACGCGGTAAAAAGATCTTGCCAATCGGACAAGGCGATCGCGATCGAGAAGTGATACAGTTGATCGGAAAATCTGGGTTTCAAGGCCCCGTCGGAATTCTCAACCATACCGACCTCGATGCAAAAGTCCGACTCAAAGAAAACTTGGACGGGTTGCGGGCCGTAGCTAAGGAAGTCGCTGCGAGTCAACCTTAAAAATACTTGAGTGAAAATCCCTGCTCCTCGATCTCCGAAGAAGGTTGTAAAAAAATGAGTCTGCGATGCAGGACAGATATCATCGGCTGCAAAAGCCGCTTGCAAAGCGATCTCAACGCATGGCGCGAAGCGATGGCGAACGTGAAAGAATCGTGGAGCGATGCGACCGCTGAGAAATTCATGCAAGAGAATTTTCTGGATACCGAGGGAACCTTTACGCGACTGATCGCAAGTCTCCAGGAAGCGGCTGAATTGGTCCGTTCGATCGAAAAACGGGTTGGAGATGGAGAGATTTAGCCCAGACCGCATAAACCCAGGAGCGTGAGACCGTTGCTACCATATCCGCAGTTAGACCCGCATTCCGAGGACAAAGCAAAAAATGAATCGAAGATACCGATGAGCTCAAACCTAAACTTTGTAACACGGGCTGCACGGTTTCTCGTTGCTTACACTCATTATGTGCACCGGAACACAAAAGCGATCGAAGCAAAGCGAGCCGCATCGTTTGAACTCGGTATTGCAGTAACAAGGTTCTGGATGCTCCACTTCGCCTTGAGTTGCCTTGCGCTCTTCGGTATTTGCGACGCACAAGACCCCGATAGGCTTGATCCAGGTTCGGGAGAGAAGCGTCGTGGTGCAGGTGCGGTTCTGCTGCCCGCCCCATCCAAGTCAACGCTGCGCATCGCCACATTCAATGTGGCCTTGAACCGAAAGAAAGCCGGTGAGTTGGCGAACGATCTGGCGAAAGGAGATGATCAAGCCCGCCGAATCGCCGCGATTGTTCAGTGTGTTGCTCCCGATATCTTGTTGGTCAATGAACTGGATTACGACGAGACCACCGCTCAACTGTTCTTGGATCGTTATCTCCGTGTGAGCCAGCCTGAATCGCGAGCGCCGGTTTTGGTCCAAACCGATGCAAATTTGCCAGATCGCGATTTGCGGTATGTTTACACAGGTCCAGTCAACACCGGTGTCGATTCAGGATTGGACCTGAATAACAACGGACGAATCCATGACCCAGATGATGCTTGGGGATACGGCGCGTTTCCGGGACAGTACGGGATGGCCGTGTACAGCCGCTTCCCAATCGTTTCTGAGGAGGTTCGGACATTTCAGAAGTTTCGGTGGAGCGCGATGCCTGGCGCACTTCGACCTAAGCTTCCGAGTAACGCGAAGAAACCTGAATCTTCTGTCTTGGATAGCGATCGAGAAGAGACGTGGTTTCATAGTGACGCGGTGTGGGAAGAGTTGCGGCTCAGCTCAAAATCCCACTGGGACATTCCGATCGAAATTCGTGGTTCTCGGTTGCATATTCTTGCCTCGCACCCGACACCTCCGGTATTCGATGGGGCTGAGGACAGGAACGGATGTCGCAATCACGACGAGATTCGATTGTTGCGAGATTACATTTCGGACGAATCCACGGGAGCTTACCTTGTCGATGATTCTGGAACTAAAGGTCCGATTCCTTCCGGTTCGCATTTTGTTATCGTTGGAGATTTGAACTCCGACCCCATGGACGGTGACGGCCGTTCCGAGGCAATAAGGTCCTTGATCGATCATCCAAACATCGCGAAGTACGAAGTTCCTGCGAGTCGGGGTGCTGTCGATGCGGCCGAAAAATCTGCCGGTGCAAATGCCAAGCATCGCGGCAATCCAGCGCACGACACCGGGGACTTTAACGATAAAAATCCTGGCAATTTACGGATCGATTTTGTGTTGCCATCGGCCAATTGTAAAGTGATTGCGAGCGGGGTCTTCTGGCCCAGTGCGAGCGAGTCTGCAACCGCCAACGAATTGACGACTGCCTCGGATCATCATTTGGTCTGGGTGGACATTGAGCTACAGTAACCCATCGCCTACCGGCTCCCTTGAAACGATAGAATCCAAAGACCCTTTTTCGTCGTGCAAGGCACGATTCTGAGCTTCTCGTCGTGCAACGCACGATTCAAACCTTCAACCCCTTTCGCCATGAAGAAAAAAATCACCTATTCGGCCTTGTTACTTTTCACTTTATTAGGGAGCCCATGGGCTGTGTCACAAGACGCTTCAACCACCTCGACCACGGATGATCCACATGTGTGGTTGGAAGACGTTTCTGGCGAGAAAGCTTTGGATTGGGTCAAAGCTCGTAACGAGAAAGCAAAGCAACGGATCGAATCAGATCCAAGTTTTGAGAAGTTGCGCAATGATCTATTGGAAATCCTGGACTCAAATGCCCGAATCCCGTTCGTCGCCAAGAATGGCGAGTTTTACTACAACTTTTGGCGTGACAAGAAAAACGAAAGGGGACTTTGGCGCCGAACCACGTTGTCCGAGTACAAGAAGGCTGAACCCAATTGGGAAGTTCTATTGGACTTGGACGCTTTAGGGAAAACCGAGGGTGAAAACTGGGTCTGGAAAGGAGCCTCGTTGCTGCGTCCTGACTACACTCGAGCTCTGGTGACCCTGTCGCGAGGCGGAGCGGATGCCGATGTTACACGCGAGTTCGATCTCGTGAAGAAAGAGTTCGTCGCAGATGGCTTTCAGCGTCCGGAATCCAAAGGTGGCATGTCATGGATCGATCTTGATCACGTTTTCGTTTCGACCGACTTCGGTGCCGGAACGATGACCGATTCGGGCTATCCTCGCATCGCGAAAATATGGACGCGAGGAACACCGATGGAACAAGCTGTCGCCGTCTACGAAGGGACCGCTACCGATATGTCGATCGGTGCTGCTCACGATGATTCACCGGGTTTTGAACGTGACTTTGTGACCCGAAACATCGCATTTTACAACGATGAATTGTATTGGTTGAAGGACCGCAAAGACCTCGTCAAAATCGATGTGCCAAACACCGCTAACAAGTCCGTTTTCCATCAGTATTTGTTGGTAGAACTGAGAGAGCCGTGGACCGTCGGTGACAATAAGTACGCGGCTGGCTCGTTGCTGGTGACGAAGTTCGACGACTTCATGGCTGGTAAACGCTCATTCGAAGTCTTGTTTGCACCCACCGATACCACAGCGTTATCGAGCTTTGGTTTCACGAAAGATGCGATGTTTATCAATGTGCTCGAAGACGTGAAGAACAGAATTTACGTGCTCAAGTCGACCGAAAAAGGTTGGAGCAAGGAACCGCTGCGAGGTGCACCGAGCTTCGGCACTGTAAACGTTACGGCTGTAGACTCTGACGAGTCCAACGATTTCTTTATGACTTCTACGGACTACCTGAATCCAACCACTCTTTCGATGGGAACGATCGGAAGTGATCCTGTGGAATTGAAGCGACTCCCCAATTTCTTCGATCCTAAAGGGTTGGAAATCAGCCAACATTTTGCAACGAGCGCCGATGGCACTCGAGTTCCCTACTTTATGGTCTCAAAAGCGGATTTGAAACCGACCGGCGATCATCCAACGCTGTTGTACGGCTATGGTGGTTTTGAGATTTCACTTCAACCTAATTACAGCGCCAGCGTCGGCCGAGCTTGGTTGACTCAAGGCGGCGTTTATGTCGTCGCAAATATCCGGGGAGGAGGCGAGTATGGACCCCGATGGCACCAAGCGGCTCTGAAGGAGAACCGGCTTAAGGCTTACGAGGATTTCGCCGCCGTCGCAAAGGATCTCGTTGCTCGTAAAATCACCCGAAAGGAACGATTGGGAATTCAAGGTGGTTCCAACGGAGGTCTTTTGGTCGGGAACATGGTGACTCTGTACCCGAACCTGTTCGAGGCTGCTGTTTGCCAAGTCCCACTTCTGGATATGCGACGCTACAACAAACTTTTGGCAGGTGCCTCCTGGATGGCCGAGTACGGGAATCCTGATATCCCTGAGCAATGGAGTTACATCCAGAAATTTTCGCCCTATCAGAATGTCAACGAGGATAAGAAATATCCAAAAGTTCTCTTCACGACCTCGACTCGAGACGACCGTGTTCATCCAGGCCACGCCAGAAAAATGATGGCGAAGATGGAATCGCAAGGCCACTCAGTTTGGTACTACGAGAATATCGAAGGTGGGCACGGCGGTGCGGCGAATAATCGGCAGTCAGCGTTCATGCAGGCCCTCGCCTACACATTTCTCAAGCAGGAATTGATGAAGTAGGCCGGTCGAAAGAATGCCACCTCTTCCCCGTCCCGCTGCCGGAAGGACTCCGGTAGCGGGTGAGTTTGCTAAGGATCAGCGTGCGCGCTTGATGCTTAAATGCCGCTTCGTTCTTCTCTGGAACTATGTGCTGCTACTCGCGTGGGCGAGTTGGTGGGGCGGACTGAGTTTCTATGCAATCGCGGTCGTACCGATTGCGACCGAGCAAATCGGTAGCACGAGCCAAGGGTTTATCACTCGTGAAGTGACTCAGTGGCATAATGTACTTTTTGCGGTGGTTTTAACATTGCTGCTCGCGGAGGCCCTTCGACGCCGCAGTGTCTCACTGGGGTGCTTGTTCGGAATCCTTTTTGGGGTTGGTGTTGGGCTATTCCTAGACCACTCCTATTTGTCGAAGCAGATGGATCCTAATCAACGCACCGTTCCCGATGGCTTTTATGCCGACCACGCGGTTTACTTATGGTTAACTGCCATCGAATGGTTTCTTGGCATCCTTCTGCTAGGTTGGCTGGTTCCGGTCCAAGCCCATCGCAATGAGGTGAAGACTAGTTTCTCTGCCGAGAAAACTACCTAGCGAAGCGATCTCGCGCGGTTTATCACGCGTGCGTCTTCGCGGGAATAGCTGGCTGACGCAACTTCTAAGGGAGGGCTAAGATTAAGCCCGTAGTAGCAGCCCCTTGGTAGATCGCTCCACGCGTGGTGTGTCGCCCCCAGTGAATTTGGTGAGGTGTTGGATCCCCTGGTCGCCAATGCCCGAGTGTGTACATCCGTTCGTGAATCCTGGCCCCACCCATTTTGTAGGGAAGAACTGGGATCGTGCCCAAAAAATCACCATAGGAGATGAATGGGCGAGCCCATTGCGGAGTCTTTCCTTCGTATCGCTCGAAGTTTACCTGTTCAAAGTACAAGGGCCGCGAGTAGAAGTTCGGGGCTGTCCACGTAAACACTGTGTCAGGTGTGCCATCGTAGACATAATTCTCAAGCGACCCTGAGGATGTACTGCTTGGATCTCCCGCCATGCCAGCTACCTCCGCGAAGCTTCTGTCTGCTTGAGGAGAAATCATGATGGATCGCGTGCTGTACGCAGAGTAAGCCTCGGATTTTTTGATCCACGTCGAGTCGACCTGACTAGCCCCCGTCATTTCGATGAGACTGGGGAGCTTCGGAAGCCGAGCGCTTCGAGCTGCGTTATTGCCAGCGCCCAACGCAGTGCCACCATCCGCCGTCACCCCTGGTGCCGCAATTGCGTCGCCGAGATCCTGACCGTGTACCTTCCCGTCTCCTCGCCACACGCATGCCGCGACGGCAATACCGCAAGCAACGACATATGCCGTCCTTCGAATTGCTAGCGTTTGTAATATGGCGATGGCCATCGGCGTGGATCCCTCCGATGTGTCGCTATCGGAGGTTTGCGTTCACGGGGTGAGTAATACCGTAACAGACGTTCCAGATTCACAGAAGGAAATCCGCAGGTGAGGAATCCATGGGTGTTTGACGATCGTAATTGGATGTCGATGTCGATGTCGATGTCGATGTCGATGTCGATGTCGATGTCGGGGAGGGCGGCCCTGTTCACGCAAAGATTCTTTGGCAGACTTTCCCCTCGTTCTGGGTTGCCCGCTCCGGACGGCCTTGGTGATGGTACACGAGGTCCCAATGGTTGAGACCTAGCAAGTGCAGGATGGTTGCATGCAAGTCATGCACGTGAAGTCGTTCTTCCACTGCGTGCAATCCGATTTCGTCGGTTGCACCGATAGTTTGCCCGCCACGAACACCCCCGCCCGCCATCCACATTGTAAACCCGTAGGGATTGTGGTCTCGTCCATCGCCTTTTTCACTCATCGGTGTTCGACCGAACTCACCACCCCAAATGACGAGCGTGGAATCGAGCAGTCCTCGTTGTTTTAGATCGGTGAGAAGGCCAGCGATGGGACGGTCCGAACTTCGGCAGAGCGTATCATGGTTCTTTTCGATTCCCGCATGAGCATCCCAGCGACTTCCTGAGCCGTGATACAGTTGTACGAATCGCACACCGCGTTCCACAAAGCGTCTCGCGAGGAGACAATTTCGGCCGAATGTCTCTGTGGTCTTTTCATCGATGCCGTAGAGTTGCAAAGTCGAGTGGGACTCTTGTGACAGATCCACCGCTTCGGGAGCTTCTGATTGCATCTTGAAGGCCAACTCATAGGACCTGATGCGGGCATCCAATTCGGAGTCGATGCTGCGGGACGCTTGGTGGTTTCTATTCAAGGATTCAAGCAATTTCAGCTTGGTTGCTTGTCGATGTTCCCCGATTTGAAGTTCCCCGGTTGGATTGGGGGGCCGAAGGAAATCGATGGGATCCCCTTTGCCGTGAATTGCGGTACCTTGGAAACTTGCGGGCATGAAGCCAGAACTCCAGTTTCGAGGTCCATTGATCACTTTTCCATCATCATCTTCGATGACGAGGAATGCGGGAAGAGATTCGTTTTCGGTGCCAAGACCGTATGTCACCCAACTCCCAAGACTAGGCCTGCCACCGAGCGTCGAGCCAGAGTTCATTTGGCAAACACCGTTGGAGTGATTCAGGCCATTTCCCCAGCAGGATCGAATGATCGCCATGTCATCGACATGCTGCGCGGTGTGTGGCAACCAATCAGAGACCCATGCACCCGACTGGCCGTACTGTTTCCACGTTCGCTTGCTAGGCATCAGCGGGGCGTTGTATTCACCCATGGGTGTAATGACGGGCGCAAAGCTCGAGGGAAGTGGTTTTCCGGCGAGATCGACCAATTTTGGCTTCGGATCAAAAAGGTCGATATGGCTGGGCCCACCTTCCATAAACAAGAAGATAACACTCTTGGCTTTGGGGAGATGGTGCGGTTTAGGGCGTCCCGTGAGCTCTGAGCTTTGCACGGTGTTGGCTAGGAGCGATTGCAACGCCAACAATCCAAATCCTGCTCCGGCACGCTGCAGCATATCGCGGCGATCGAAATAGCCAAAACCGCGAGAACCAATACTGCGAGAACCAACCCCGTGGTTCGCAGATGAAGTGCCAGTCGTTGGATGCTGCGTCGTTGTTTTCATGCCGTTATTCCACATGATCACTACTCCACATAGAGAAATTCGTTGGAATTGATCAACGCGTGGGTAATGTCGACCAGGGGTTCGAGACTCTCGGTCTGCGAGGCTTGCTCGGAATTAGCGATATTTTGTCCTGACAATGGATGGTTTTCGATGAACCGCAGTAGCGATTCCAGTTCCGACTCTTTCGGATCGCGAAGGAGCACGCGTCGAAACAGGGAGCGTACGCGGATTGCATCGCTATCGTGTTCAGCAGTAACTCGACGTACGAGCGATTGCGCTTTCTTCAGTGGCCACGTTGAATTGGTTAAGTACAAAGCTTGCAGCGAGGTCGTCGTGCGATTGCGTTGAGCGACGCTCGAACTTCCGTCGGGAGCATCGAACAGAGACAACATCGGATGCGAGCTATTTCTCATGACTCTTTGGTAAACCGAACGTCGGTTAGAATCGTTCGTATCCGATGCACCCCCTGCTCGAGGGTCGAGCGTTTCGGTCACCGTGAGGATAGAATCGCGGATCTGCTCTGCGTCCATCCTTCGAGCTGGGAAACGCCAAAACCATTTGTTGTCCGGATCGATCGCTTGCCCTTGAGAAATCACCCTTGGGTAACTTGACTGCCGGTATGTCGAGGAAGTCATGATCAATGCGTGGAGGGATTTCCAATCGCCATTGTGATCCATCAAATACTTGGTCAAAAAATCTAGCAACTCTGGGTTTGTTGGGAACTCGGATAGCTTCCCGAAGTCACTCGCATTGGAGACGAGACCTTTTCCAAAATGGAGTTGCCAAATGCGATTGGTGATGACGCGCCAACTCATCGGGTTATCGTGGGAAACGATCCATTTAGCCAAAGCCAGTCGACGGCCTGTTGAATGAGGTAAAGGCGATATTGAAATCGATTGGTCCGAGCCAAGCACTGCAGGGATGCCGGGCTCAATCGCTTCGTTGCTGCGGGCTCCGGGGATGCGGGTTTCGGGGGCCGTATTGCCCATGTCTCGGACGGTCAATGCGAGCGGCGGTGCCGCGGAAGCACCTTTGTTCAACTCGTCGATGGCGCCCTTGAGTTGTTTCCATCGCGCTAACGCATCGCCGTTCAGCTTCTTTGTAAAATCGATCCCTTGCAGATCGTTTTGAATCTGAAGGTAGGCTAGCAACGCGATAGGACGTTCAGCAGGTTCTCTCGCCTCCGCGGGTTTTATCAATGCGGGCCGAACGTCGGGTGGGAATTTGTCGATCGTGGATGCGGTGACTGCCGAGCGCACCTCGGCCTCGAGTTGTTTCATTTCGTCGAGAATTGGAGCAGCGCACGTATCCCAATCAGCCTTGGATTCCCTCCACTGTCTAGCCTTCTGGACCTCGGAGGGGATGTCGTACCGAGGCTCGAGCGGTGCGAAAAACGCCTGGAGTTTGAAGTAGTCCTTTTGGAGAAGTGGATCAAATTTGTGGTCGTGACAACGTGCGCACGAGAACCCCAGTCCTAAGAACACTTCACCGGTAACATCGGTGAGGTCGTTCAAAATGTTGTTCCACTGAGAGCGAACATCGCGCTGGTTGTATTCATAAATCCAATGACGCAAGTATCCCGTTGCGGCATTCATCTCGTCCGAGTTCGGATCCAATTCATCGCCCGCTAATTGCTCGATGACGAACTGCGAGTAAGGCTTGCCTCGATTCAATGAATCGATCACATAATCGCGGTATCGATACGCTGTAGGGCGGAATGCATCCTGTTTGAAACCATCGGATTCCGCGTAGCGGACCAGATCCAGCCAGTATCGTCCCCATCGTTCCCCGTACCTTGAGTCAGCGAGTAATCGATCGACCATTCTTTCATAGCGATCAGGCGATCCATCATCCAAATAACTCTGAAGCTCACTCCATGACGGAGGAACGCCGACGAGGTCGAGGTAAGCTCGCCGTAGCAAGGTGGAGTCGGAAGCTGGTTCCGCCAGTTCTAGTCCGACCTGCTGCAATTTTTCCATCACCAGTGCATCGATCGGATGAACGGTATTCGTGCGTATGTCCGTTTCATCGTGAATCGATCGGTCGTTGCGAATCGGTTGGAAAAACCAATAGCTTCTATCCTCATCGGAAATGGACGAACCGGCTCGCGAATCTTTCAGCGGAGTTGAGTAGTTGGGCCACTTGGCTCCGCGGAGGATCCATTGTTCGAGCATCTCGATTTGCTGGGCAGGAAGTTTCTGATTGGGGGGCATTTCCAAGCCCTCGTAACGAACGGCTTGAAGGAGCAAACTCGAATGAGGAACGGTCGTTTCGAACACAGGTCCAGAGTCCCCGCCGCGGGAAAAAGACTCTGCGGAGTCGAGGCGCAATCCACTTTCGGATTTGTCGTCGCCATGGCAGCGGATGCACTTGTCTACCAAAATCGGCCGGATATTGGTTTCAAAGAATAGCTCCTGCGCTCTGGTGGTCTCCTCGGAATCGTCCGCTTGGGCGGAACGAACTGATGCAACGACCGCTACCCAGCACATAATGGTAACCATGCACCATCGACCGCGAGACGTCATCCTCCGGGGAATGCAACTCGAGGATTGGAATGCCATGAATGCTAATGCCATGAAAGATGTCCCGTGGTAATTCGGCATTATCATCCTCCCTTAGCTCTCGCTCGAAAGTTATTCATCGCCACGATTCGGTATTTGCGGTGCGTTGCTTTCGGTCGCTTGTTCTTTCGAGTTTTCGGACTCGACCCAAAGTTCATTGGAGTCGGGGCGATATCGGTACACGCGACCTTGTGGAAGCTGCGGAAGCTTGATCCTGTTGAACTCAATGATGTCCCTCATGAACTCTTCGTGGGAACGGGGATGTCGCCCCTTTTCTGCGTAGTACAAGTTCTGTGCTTGGGGTAACTGGATCTCGAAGACGATTTTTTCTTTGGTTCGGAAAAAAGCGGCAGCCGGACCTGATACGAACGTGGCCGGATTGTATTCCGATCCTCCCTCGAGCGAGCGACCTTTGACACCGACACCAACTCCAGCCTTTTGATCGGGCAGAGGGGCTTCGGTAGGTTTGTTCTGAGCAGCTTGTTCCGCGGCAATCTCTTGCTGCACAACCTCATCGGGTTTGCAGCCGAAGGGAAGGCATAACAGGGTTAAAAGCCCCAGGCGAAATCCCTTTTCAAGGTATGTGTTGCAGCGACGGTCGAGTGGCTTATGCGGCATGATCTCTGCCTTGCTCTCCATAAAGCGAACCTGGGGAAACGAGCTAGACGATTTGTCAGAAGCTTTTCAAAGGCGATTTTTTAGGGCGTGTCACTTAACGTTGTTCAACGATCGAGACCATCGCTTACGGGAAAATCGCAACGATCTCAACGACGCACGACGTGTCATCCCATTGTAGCAGTTTACCGAAGATGAGTTTCGAAGCTCGGGTTGTCTGGTGTTCTTCAAGTGAATTTGAATTTGACAATGGCGAGTCAGGGATCCTTTCGACGGCATGAGTTCGGTTGCGATCGAGGACTAGCCTTGCGACTCGGGTTTGAATCATCAAAGAGGGGCTGGATTCAATCACGAGGTTTCCTCCGTTATCGTCGTTCGGTTCTTCTCCGATGGCTGAAAGCGAGTCAGAGATCCATACTGACATTTCTCCAATCTCAGGAGGAGTAGCAAGAGCTATACGGTTGAGTGCACTCTCCTCGATGGCGGTCCGCATCGATTTGGACTGCAGGATTCGTGTTGCTAGTATGCCGACGCGATCGCGAAGCTTCCCCTCAGTGGGTGTCCCTGTGGCAGCGTCCAATCCAATCGCTAATTGGGCCAGTTGACGGCATAGAAACTCCCCGCTGAGCGAACCTGCCTTGGTTGGACTCGGAGAATCCGGTACTGGGTTTTCGAGACTCTGGTTTTCGAGACTCTGGTCTTCGGGAGTAAGTTTTTCAGGAATAAGGTTGAGCAATCGCTCAAGAAGTTCCTCCGCCTCCGTTTCGATCGAAGCAGCGTATGGTTTGGTCGCGATCGGTTCCTCAGTTCCTTCGATGACTCGCGAAACTTCATCACCTTCTGTTTTCATAACTTCTGTTGGCGAGTCCCCAAAATCGACCGGTATCAGATCATCATCCGGTTTAATGCGCATCTCTTGTTCGCTGTCTGCTCTCACGGATGGCAATGGAGATTCATCTGGCAATGGAGCTTCATCTGGCAATGGAGCTTCATCGGGTTCCGATAGCATCGGCATCATGGATGGTTCATCGAGGCTGGTGGCATCGCTATCGATCATTTCCGCCGGGCCTTCTGGATCCTCGGGAGGAGTGGCTTCCGCGACGATGTCCATCCCGCTTTCTTCGTTGATGGATGATGGTGGTTCAGAGAGGGGGTTTGATGCGTTCGGGGAAGTGGGACCGCCACCCATTCCACCGAAAACACCTGAACCTCTCGTCGCTGACTTCATTCTGGACGTCGTTGGATCGCTTAGTCCTCCTCCAATTTTTCCAAACGCGCCAGCGTCGAGATTTGGTTTCGTTTGTTGATTGGCAGGTTTATTGGCAGTGCTATTCTGGTACGATCGATTCGTGTAGCCTGCGCTGCGACCTCGCAAGTGCTTCGGGACGATCCAAGGAACATAGCGCGCGACTGTTGGGCCAGCATTGCCGAGATCGCGACCAAAGCCATACCAAAGGATACCGATTGCGATCGGGATGGCGGTCAATCCACCGAGGACCGGAGGGAGCAATTTTCTCAGTGCGGACTGTGGTTTCGATTGAGGCCGAGGACGAGCTGCGAGTTGATTCCAAGCCATCGCGGGTGGTTCGGCTATCTCCTCGGCCGAACCGCAATCGCGTTCCGGCGAGTCACCCGCAGGTAAATCACCCGCAGGCAAATCACCCGCGGATAAATCACTCACGGGTAAATCACCCACCGATAAATCGCTAGCGGGCATATCAAGACCGGGCCTAATGTGCTCTGCGACCGGGGCGAGATCCACGTTGCTGCCGTTGAATGCGTCGCTGCCGTTGAATGATGTTGAGTAGCTTTGTGGATCGGACGGGGATGTTTCCGGATCGGTGCGAGTGACAAGGTCATCTGGCGATGGCTCTTCGAGCTCCAAAAGATCCGCGTCGTTGGGTTCAGACACATGGAAGCCACTTACCGGCAACTCCGGTTGATGCTCGCGGGTATCCGCGGGGCTTAACAATGCGCCGCACCGAGGGCATGGATGCTGGGAGTTTCCAGCATTATCCTGATCGATCCGATCCTCGACATCAAACTCTCCCGAGCAAACGGGGCAATGGACTTGAAAGTTCATTGAAAACCTAGTGTGTGTTGATGGGGAGGAAGACTTCAGTCCTAGGAAGAATACCCGGTGATCTGCAGAGGGTGATCTTTTCAAGAAAGCATAACTGTTAGATTATCGTCCGGCGCTGGTCCCATGGCATTGGAAACACGATTTTTAATCATGAAAAACGAAGCAAAAAAAGGATGGCTCCAACGATTAGCGAGCCCTTATCCAATGAATCCTGAGAATCGCGAGGATTGCGTCCGCGGGTTGCGGCAAGCGATTCGCGACGACGGGGGTGCGCAGGGGACTTTGTTGGAGGCATTGATGTGGGTTCGAGTCGGACAGATCGATCAAGCCCACGGGATCGTAGAGTCTGCGACACGTGGAATCGAAGCCTATATCCATGGGGTGGTTCACCGCATGGAGGGGGATTACTGGAACGCGAAATACTGGTTTCGCCAAGTCCGAGCGCCGCAGTTAGTGGAGAGCTTAAACCGGCACATACTCAGAGGGGCGCCCAAGGGGTATTTGTACCCATGGGGCACTGCAGTATTTGATCCAATCGCCTTCGTCGATGCTTGCGAATCGACGGCTTGCGAATCGAAGGCGCCTAAAATTGCGGGCTCCTCGAGTTTCCTCAATTCTGCCGCTGGTGAAAGGCCTTGTTCGGAAACACTACGGGGCTTGGCGTTGGCCGAGTGGGAGGGGTTGTTGGCTCAAGTCGAGATTGCTGAGTAATCCTCGCTGTGGAACTCGGCGAGATCCTCACCACTCGGTAAAGCCGCAAACGGAGGTTGCTTCAGGGAAGGGGGGATTAATACGTGGGGATTAAACGGGGGATAACCGAGGAAAACCACGAGTTGGGTTCCTGTTCGATCCGTTCAAATTCGTTATTCTTTACGGGTGCTGACCCACCCAGGAAAGATCATGAGCCATCCCGCAACGATTCAATGCCCGACCTGCCGTCGTTTGTTCGTGCCCGACGTGCGTTCTCCGGAAATGCCGTTTTGTTCGTTGCGATGCAAAATGGCGGACCTCAATCGTTGGTTCAACGAGGACGTCGGATTGCCCATCAGTTGCTCGGACCCTGAAGATGAGGACGAGGCCCCACCGCCGTCGGCACCTCGCGAATGGAAATTCGAGTAGGGGTTTATTTCAGTTCCCCTGCAACGATAAGTAACCTCTATCGACATCCAGACTCCATCGACGAAATCAACCACTGACTCTCCCTCGAATAACTTTGCGATTCACTTCATGAACGACAACCCTCCCAACAGCGTCGAAGTTCCTCGTGTTGCGATCGATTGGTACCGATCAGCGCCCTGGTGGCGACTCGCTTCGCAAAGCGTCGGTATCTCCTGGAGAGCTTCGCATCTACTGCTTTGCGCTGTTGCCTTGCTCGCGACCCATTGGATCACCTCCATTTCGTTTACCGTGTTCAAGCCGGAATTGGTGGATGCGCCTGCCTCTTGGATACAGCCATCTAGACCACTTCCTGCGATTGCCCCATTTCAGCAAGATGCCTATCGATGGGTGTCGGAGTTGGCCCGGGAACGAGTGATGACCGGAGAAAAAGAAACGGCCAACGCCAGCGAACTGGTCGATTCAGCACCTTGGTATCCATTCTCGCCCGATTCTTACGTCCAAGTTTGGCGGCGGTTGGTGAGTTATCCATACCAAGCCATCGAGGCACTGACGTTGCGACGCAGCGCGTACTTGTTGTTCAATTTTCTTGCCGTCCTCGCTATTTGGGCGTTTGTGGGCGGATGCATATCGCGGCGCTCGATCCAAGAACTCGGCACCCAGATCACATCGCCTTGGACCGATACCGTCCGTTTGGTGGGCAAACGTTGGCTTTCGATCATCTGGGCGATTGCGATGCCGATCGCGCTGATCATGGTCTGCTCCCTTCTGTTCATGATATTGGGCTGGGTTTCCAATATTCCGGCAGTCGGTCCGTGGATAACTGGGTTGCTGCTCTTGCCACTGGTCGTACTCTCGGTCGCATTGGGCTGGTGCGCGTGTGTCTCAATCATCGGGTTTCCTTTATCTACGTCCGCCATTGTTTGTGAAAAACAAGCGGACGCGTTCGATGGGATTTCTCGCGCTGCGGCGTACACCTTTCAGCGTCCGGTTACGTTGATCCTTGCCGTCATTGCTGCCGAGTGGATCGGACATTTTGCTGGAGGTATCGTTTCGATCGTCGTCAACACCGGCTTTTCCATATTGGCGAGAGCTTTTTCCGTAGGATCGTTCCATACGATATTGAACTTGGGGACCTTGTTCGACTCATGGATCGACAGCTTTGTGCCCTTGGTAGTAACCGCCTTCGGCTTTAGTTTCTTTTGGACTGCGTCGTCCGCGATTTACTTGCTGCTCCGACGTGATGTCGACCATACGCTTTTCGACATGATCGACATGGATGCACCGGTTCCAGCCAAGCCATTGCCGCAGTTGGCCCCGCCTCCTGAGGCCACGGCTTCCTCGGCGGAAACGTCTGCCCCGTCACCCGAGGTTGGCTAGTTTGAGATAAGGCAGTTTGCCGGAGAACCAGCCATCGGTTGGTGTGGTTCATTGGTTGTCGCTCCAACGAGGTTTCTAGCCCCTCGTGCTGGAGTTCGGTGGAGTCCAATTCGGGACCGCAGGAGCCTTCCGGGAGGTCCGGTGAACAATTCTGTTGAATCGTGCGTATTGCACCGGTATAAATGAGGAGTGATCCTATTTCCCAGGTTTTCCTTAGTGGACACCATGGTTCCTAACGGCTACCGAACACTGCTGAACTGGTCCAACCCCATCGTGGGCTGGGTTTTCGTTGGGTGTTTTGTGCTTTTGGGGAATTGGAACACGCTCGATGCGTACGCGGGCTGTGGGCTTCATGGCGATTCTTCCGCCAACAGATTGGCCCCTCGTTTGGGCGATGGTCGGTCCAGCAGTGGGGAACTGGGATTGCCCATGTATCGGGAGTATGTCGGAGGCAAGTGGAGTTATTCCCTCGTGGCTCCTCAACCGCCATGCGATGGGCCTGGTTGTCGGGCTAAACCGAGCTGTCGTCCGTTGGGCGTTGCCGTTGTCCCGACCGAGACATTGGTGGTGACTTGTTTCTCCGAATTGAGTGGATTTGGTTACTTGATTTCGCCCGATTTGGACTGGGCAAATGTCCCTGCCTCGGAGTTCGCGTTCCGTGGACGACTGGCACCACCGGAGCCGCCCCCCAAGGTCTAATCTAACTGGGAAGCCTTTTGCAATCCCTTCCGGACTTGATTGCGGCGTCACGCTCGCTAAGTCCGGGGTTTTTGGGATTCCAATCGCTGCTTGAGGCGTCTCGGCTGACTGCCTGAATCGTCTTTCTCGCCGAAACGTCTTTCTCGCCGAATCGTCTTTCTCGCCGAATCGTCTTCGCTTCGCGGTGACGTTTGTAAAACACCTGGCACTTCTGGTCGCCTAGATTTTTGGGCTACCGAGAGTGGGCGGGTCGATCCCCTAAACAGAACCAACTCTTTGGCCGCTTCCATTATTCGGTCTATCGCCATGAGCTCCAATCATTCCAATTCCGAAGAATCGCAAGCACCAGCACCGGTTCCGACAGGTGGATCTCCGACAGGTGGATCACCGTCAGGTGGATCACCGGGGGTGCCGGACAAGTATGCTCATTTGATGGCGGGCGCGAGTAAGCCAAAGCTTACGGTTACCCCTCGCACGCGCGTGATTTTGACGATTGTCCTGGCGCTGTTTTCGCTATTACTCGCCAACGGGCTCTACTTATCTGGGATCACTTTTTCGGAGTGGTATTTCCGCAGAACCTTTCAGGATCTGTTTTACCACTACATGTTTTTGGCCCACCTTGTGTTGGGGCTGATATTTATTGTGCCGTTCCTGGCATTCGGTTTTTACCATTGGCGAGCTTCCTACAAGCGACGCAATCGTCGAGCCGTGCGCATCGGCTACGCCCTTCTAGTGATGGGGCTGATCGTGCTGGTGAGCGGCGTTCTACTGATCAAGTTCGGTTCGTTTGAGTTTATGCGCGGGCCCTTGTCGAAACGCATCGTGTACTGGTCCCATATCGTTGCACCTCTGGCCGCGATGTGGCTCTATTGGCTTCATCGTCTTGTCGGACCTAAGATCCGTTGGGCAATTGCAAGACGGGTTGGGATCGCAACTGCGATTGCCGTCGGACTGATGCTTATCGCGCAGACCCAAGATCCCCGTAAATGGAATCGCAAGGAGCCCGCGGATGGCCAGAAGTACTTTGAGAACTCACTCGCGAGTACCCGCGATGGAGGGTTTATCCCTCAACGCGTGTTGATGAACGATGACTACTGCAAAAAATGCCACCAAGACGTCTACAACGATTGGTTTCACAGCGCTCACCACTTCAGTTCTTTTAACAATCCCGCGTACTTGTACGCAGTCCGCGAAACGCGAAAAGTTTCGATGGAGCGGGATGGGAATGTCCATGCAGCCAGGTTCTGTGCGGGGTGCCATGATCCGGTCCCATTTTTCAGCGGTGCTTTTGACAACCCACACTATGACGATGTCAATGACCCGACGAGCCAAGCTGGGATTACATGCACGGTATGCCATGCAATTACAGAGATCGAGTCCACTCGAGGCAATGCCGACTACATCATTGAGGAACCGCAGCACTATCCGTTCGCCTACAGCAGCAACCCCGTATTGCAACAGATCAATATGCTCATGGTGAAGGCCAAGCCGGCGTTTCACAAAAGTGAGATGCTCAAGCCCGTTCACAAGTCGGCCGAGTTCTGCAGTACGTGCCACAAGGTTCACTTGCCCTACAATTTGACCAAATACAAAGAATGGGTGCGGGGACAGAACCACTACGATTCGTACTTGTTAAGCGGAGTGGCTGGGCATGGAGCTAGGAGTTTCTACTACCCGGAGAAAGCGCAAACCGATTGCAATGGTTGCCATATGCCTTATCGGGAATCGAATGACTTTGCATCCAAGCCGCATCCGGAATCTGGAAAATCGGTGGTGCATAATCATTTCTTTCCAGGCGCGAACACAGCCTTGCCCTATTGGCGAAATGAACCAGAGTACGTAGAGCTTGCCAAATCGATCCTGAAGGATTGTGCACGAGTGGATATTTTCGGGATCCGTAAAGAAGGGACTCTCGAAGGGGAACTCGTCGCGCCTCTGCGGCCTGTCGTGCCTGAGATGGAAGCGGGCAAGGCATATTTGTTGGAAGCAGTAATCCGTACCCTCAAGGTCGGTCATCATTTGACACAAGGAACGGTTGACTCGAATGAGCTTTGGTTGGAAGTCCGTGCGGAATCTGGGGGACGTGTGATCGGTATCAGCGGCGGACGAACGGCGGATGGCACCGTCGATGAGTGGTCTCACTTTGTGAACAATTTTGTTATCGATAAAAATGGAAACCGCATCGCGAGACGAAATGCGCAAGACATTTTCATCGCGCTTTATGACCACCAATTGCCCCCTGGGGCAGGCCAGACCGCTCATTATCGGCTTGAGATCCCCGACGATATCGATGCTCCGGTGGAGGTGTCTGTTCGGCTCAACTATCGTAAATTTGACCGCGGTTACATTGAGTTCATGGATCGTGAGTTCAAGGATGGAGATCGAGATTTCCATAACCGAGGCTCAGGAGCAAACGAACTACCGATCACGGTAATCGCCGAAGATAAAATCGTTTTCCCCGTACTTACCAAGTCGGGAAACCGGATTGAAGCCACCGAGGGTAGCAAGAAACCGATTGAGCCCACGTGGCAACGATGGAATGATTATGGAATTGGGCTGTTATTGACAGGTACAGCTCAACTCAAACAAGCTGCCGAGGCATTCGCTGAAGTCGAGAAGCTGAATCGCTTTGATGGGCCCCTCAACATCGCCCGCGTTCTTTTCGCTGAAGGGAATCTCGATGGAGCGACGGTTGCGCTAGCACGCGCGGCAGCCATGGATCCACCGCCGCCAGCTTGGACGATGGGTTGGCTAAGTGGCGAGGTCGCTCGGCAACAAGGGCAATTCGAGGTTGCTGCGAAAAATCTTTATGGTGTCCTTTACGATGATAATGAGGAACGACGGAAACGGAAGTTTGACTTTTCCCTCGATTACGTTGTTCGCAACCAATTGGGTGCGACGTATCTAGACTTGGCACTTGCTGCCGAAAGCCAGGAGGATCACGATCAAGCATTGGAGTATTTGAGTTTGGCACGAGCCGAGTTTCTCAAAGTGCTTGAGACCGATAGTGAAAACCTGATGGCTCACGCAAATCTAGTCACCCTGTACGAACGCATGGGGGACGAAGCGAGCGCAGAGATTCATCGCAAAGCAAATCTGAAGTTCAAGCCCGACGACAACGCGAGTAACCTTGCGCGGCGGCCTGCGCGTCAGAAATACCCTGCAGCGAACAAGGCTGCTGAGGCATTGGTCATTTACTCGTTGCAACGAAGAGGAGCACCTGAGCTACCCGATGATGCTGCAAAGGATTCCATCGCTACCATCGGTCGAACTGGAGATGATGCTCAGAGCACGGATACCGCGGGTAGCCAGTAAGCATCGTTAAGCTCGATGGAAAAACCATCGCTGTTGCGATAATCAATTTAGGCAGTTCCAGGCTCGCCATCGCGCGAAACGAAGTTGCCACCCAACCAAACCGAGAAACTTTCTTCAACCCAAACCCCCTGAACCGATGGCGCCATCTAAGAATCCGAAGCGAGTGATACCTAACAAGAAGTCATCTGCTCATGCGTCCGAACCCTCAGCGTCGGAATCTGAGGATGATTCCATCATCGGGACCATGTTCTGGAGATCGTTAGGAGTGATTGCCTTGGTAGCAGTTGGTGGAGGTGTTTTGTATTCGTTGACTCGCCCCGCAGAAAAGAAGGGACCGGAAACCAAAACCCAAACGACGCTCCCCCAAGAGCGAAAAGTCAACACGGTCCAGATACCCAATATCCCCTTCAAGGAAATCACTGCGGAATCAGGGATCGATTTCGTTCATTACGACGGGAAAAACGGAGAGCGACTCTTGCCGGAAACCATGGGCGGCGGAGGAGGGTTTTTCGATTATGACAACGACGGCGATGAAGACATCCTATTGGTCAACTCATGCGATTGGCCATGGACGAAACGGGCAGAAGAAAAAGGTCCACCGACGATGCATTTGTATCAGAACGATGGATCGGGAAAATTTAAGGACGTTACCAACGAGGTGGGGTTGGACGTTACGTTCTTCGGCATGGGACCAGCCTTTGGAGACTTTGACAACGATGGATGGGTGGATGTATTCATCACGGCGGTAGGGACCAACCATCTATTTCGCAATGATCATGGCAAGTTCGTTGATGTCACCGAGGCGATGGGGGTTGCTGGAAGCCCTGGCCAGTGGAGTTGTCCCGCCATGTGGTTCGATTACGACCGCGATGGAAAACTGGACTTGATTGTTGGTAACTATGTCTCGTGGAGTCGTGAAACGGACTTGTCACTAGCCTCGACGTTGGTGGGTATGGAACGATCCTATGGCCAGCCCACGAACTTTGATGGTGTTCATATGTACTTGTACCACAACGATGGAGGTAGATTCACCGAGGTTGGCTCCCAATCAGGATTGCATGTGGTTAATGCGGCCACCAAGGTTCCGGAAGCAAAGTGCTTGGGAATAGCATTGGTTGATGCCAATCACGATGGCTGGCCCGATGTGTGTGTTGCCAATGACACAGTGAAGAACTTTCTATTCATCAACAAGAAAGATGGCACGTTTGAGGACGAAGCTGTTTCGATGGGAGTCGCTCTGACGCGTGATGGTCAGGCGACGGGAGCGATGGGGATAGACTGCGGCAACTATCGAAATGATGATTGCTTGGGGATTGTGATCGGGAACTTCGCGAATGAGCAATCCAGCCTTTATTTGAGCGATGGTTTAAAACCGAGCTTCACCGATGTCGCACCTACCACAGGGTTTGGTCCTCAGACTCGCATCCGGCTTACCTTCGGTGTCTTCTTTGCCGATATGGATCTAGATGGCAGGATGGATATCGTTTGTTCTAACGGCCATTTGGAACCGGAGATCCAGAAGGTATACCCGACGCAGCAATATGAGCAACCCTCGCAACTTTTTTGGAACGCTGGGAAGCGTCAAGCGACGCAACTGGTTGCACTCAACGTGGATAAAACAGGAGCTGATTTTCAGCGTCCCATGGTAGGGCGAGGTGCGACCTATGCCGACATCGACGGTGACGGTGATATCGATTTGCTAATGATCGCCAACGGAGGTCCTGCGAGGTTGCTTCGCAACGATCAAGCCACCAACAATGGATGGCTTCGCGTAAAACTTAAGGACAAAGCGAACACCGGCGCTATCGGTGCGGTCGTGACCATCCCAATCGTTGAGGACGGGAAAGAAGTCGAAAAACTGGTCCGTTGCATAACAGCCACGCGAAGCTACCTGTCGCAGTCGGAACTGACCGCGACCTTCGGGTTGGGAACACGCAAGCCGACCGAGATGCGAGTGCGATGGCCGGATGGAAGCGAACAATCAGTACCCATTGAAGCCATCAACAAAATGGTCGTTGTCGAGCAAAAACCCTAGAAGCGAGAGAGCCCATTTCGGCAATCGCACTGCGTCAACATGGGTGTATTCAGTGCCTAGACGTTCTGTGTCTTTGGAAACACGAGACGCTCGGGTTAACTCGGATTTTGCTGGAGTGACACCGAATACAGCAGCACGATTGATCCCATGGCGAGGAGTGACCACGGGAACCATTCGGTCGGTTTGAAGACCCTTTCCGAACCGGATTGCTGGGCCGATTGGAACCAGCCTCCTCCGCCTTGTGCGGCTGCTGGGTCGTCGATGACACCTGCCACGAAAACCGCGTTATCGATTGCTAGGCATTCGATGCCGAAGATGATCAAAACGATACCGATCGCGCAAAAGAACGCGCGCCACATGGTTGAAGGTCGAATCATGTTCTGTCGCTCGCAAACGATGGAAAGAGAGTCTCAACGCTGGCCTAGTTCGCATCCTTGCTCTTTTCCCAGCCCCCCGTGGCTCCGTGATGTCATCGTCAAAAACCCTCGAAATCCTTGATTTTTTTGCTGGCAAACCCTCGTTTTCACCCTGTTTTCAGCCAGCGTTGCAGTCGGCTTGATCGAAAACTTCGGAAAATCGTCATAGACGGTTTTTTCACCACAAATTGAATTTCAAGGCGGTCTGGTGTACGTTAACCAATCGTCTGGTGTCTTTGATTTCAATCGACTTGCCGTTTCCTGAGCGGTAGGTCTAACCTTCCTTCCATTTTTGCATTGAGTTGACATGGCCAAATCAAATCGTCGTCGTTTCCTTCAATCCACCGCTGCAGTTGGCGCCGGGTACTGGGTTGCAGGTGGTGTAGCTCCAAAGGAGAGCCGATCGGCTCTCGAAGAAATCCGGTTCGCGTGCATCGGTGTTGGAGGTAAGGGCTCCAGCGATTCGAAGGATGCAGCAAACAATGGGAAGATCGTCGCAATTTGCGATGTTGATGACAACACCATCGCTCAGCGGAAGAAGGATGAAGATTTCGAAGATGCGCAGGTGTTCAACGACTACCGAAAGCTCTTCGACAAGGTAGGCAAGGAAATCGATGCGGTCACTGTAAGTACGCCGGACCACACTCACGCAGTTGCAACCGCGATGGCTCTTCGTTTGGGCAAAGCGTGTTACACTCAAAAGCCTTTGACGAGGACTATTTGGGAAGCACGCAAATTGGCGGAACTCGCGGCAGCTTCTAAGGCTGCGACCCAGATGGGGAACCAAGGTTCTCAAGAACCTGGTCTGCGGTCTGCTGCTGCGAAGCTCAAGTCGGGTATTCTCGGCAACATCAAGGAAATCCACATTTGGACGAACAGGCCAGTCTGGCCACAAGGCATTCCACGTCCAGAAGAACAGCCGGTTCCAGCTCATCTGCACTGGGACGAGTTCATCGGGCCTGTCGAGATGCGTCCCTACAACGGCGCTTATCACCCGTTCAAGTGGCGTGGGTTCTGGGCCTTTGGAACCGGTGCCCTGGGTGATATGGCCTGCCATACGCTCAACGTCGCCTTCGCAGGTTGTGAATTGACCAACCCAGTTAGCGTTCAAGCCACGACGACCGGGCATAACCGAGAAACTTTCCCAGCATCATCGAAGATCAACTTTGAGTTCGCAGCGACCAAGAATCGTCCTGCCCTCAACATGATTTGGTACGACGGTGGTAATAAAGTGGATCCGGCGATGCTCGAAGGCCGTCAACGCAGCGACAGCGGGCTTCTCATCATCGGTGAGAAAGGCAAGATGTACTCGCCAAACGATTACGGTGCCGAGTGCTTCTTTACCGGCGTCGAAGACAAAGAGGTTGATTTCGAGCGAAGTCCTGGCCACTTCAAAGAGTTTGCGATCGCCATCAAGACCGGCAAACCGACTTGGTCGAACTTTGCAAATTACGCCGGCAAGATGACCGAGGTTATTCTTCTCGGCAACCTAGCTGTTTGGGCGGCCGGAGAGGCCAAAGAACCTGGGCAACAAGTAAGCAGCGAAAAACTATTGTGGGATGCTGAAAACTTGAAGGTTAAAGGAAATGACAAATTCGATAGCATGATTCGCCCGCAATACCGAGCCGGTTACGACCTGTAGATCGACGTTCTGAGGACGGGCTTTTCCCACGAAAGACTTGCCTGATCATAGAACTTGGAAATTGAACCAGAAGCGTGCGTGAGAGTTCAACTCGCGCACGCTTCTTCTTTTTTGCGGCTGGCACTGTGAAATCGTGGTCTGGGCACTACTATGGAGTGCTCGCAAAAAAACAACTTCATCTAGTGACCAACTTATGACGCAACCCGATCAAAACAGCCTTAAAAGCTGGTTCGTTGGGCTCGGATTACCAATCGCCATCGTCGGCCTGGGCGTATGGATCTATCTAGCCTTAGGGACACAGAAACCCAAACAAGTCAACCAGGATGCGGCCAACCCTCGCGTCGTTCTTTCCAAACTGCCAATCATTAGTGTGGACTCGGTAAAGGCGTTCGAAGGGATTCCGACCCTCGACATCAATCTTTCGGGTACGGTGGTTCCCTTCCGTCAGATCAATCTCGCAGCCGAGGTTGCCGGGAAAGTCATCTACAAAAGCGAAGAGTGTAGGATCGGGCGCTATGTTCACGAGGGAGATGTCTTATTCCGTATCGACCCAACCGATTATAACTTGGACGTTGAACGGTTGACTGCTCTCCGGGAAAGTGAGTACGCTCAGCAACATGAATTGGATCAAGAGCTCTCGAATGCGAATCGTTCACTAGCACTCGCTCAAGAAGAATTGACTCTTCTCGACAAAGAAGTTGCTAGGATCGAAACGTTGCCTGAAGGGTTCGCCAGCGGTACTGAGAAGGACCAAGCGAAGCGGCAACGCTTAATGAGCGAGAATCAGGTCGTCACTATCCAAAATCAGTTGAGGCTTTTGGAAACTCGGCGCGCCCGACTTGAGCTTGCAGAACGTTTGGCTGAAACTCAATTGAATCAAGCCAAGATCAATCTGGAACGTTCGGAAATAAAAGCCCCCGTTTCCGGCGTTATTGTCAATGAAACGGTCCAGAAAGACTCCTACGTACAGAAAGCATCTCTGCTCTGCGTGATCGAAGACACGGAGCGTGTTGAAGTAACATGTAACCTTCGAACCGACCAACTCCTTTTGGTGCTTGATCAAATCGACAGCAAAGACGGATCGTCGTCTTCTTCTCGCATCATGCGATCCTCTAGTTACGAGCTTCCTAAGACACCGGTTGAGATTTCATACCATGTTTCCGGAAGGGAAGACATCGTTTATCAATGGCGTGGCCATCTAAGCCGATACGAAGGGATCGGTTTGGATCCGCAAAGTCGTACGGTACCCGTTCGAATCACCGTCGATAATCCGAGAGATGTTCGCCGAAATGGTGAGCTCATTGCCGAAGATGGGAACGGAGGCTTACCAGCATTGGTGCGTGGAATGTTCGTCGATGTGGCGATTAAGACCATCCCAAAGCAGGCGTTGATCTTGCTCCCTAAATTGGCACTCAAGCCGGGAGGACAAATTTGGAAATTCGAAAATGACCCGTCGATCCTAGCCCAAAGCTCGGCTTCGAATGCAGAGGCGAACGCTTTAGATGCGGCATTAAACCTTCCAAAGCTTGGGGATTGGGAAGCAGGCCGAGTGAAGATTTTGGGAGGGATCCGAACGATTAGCTTGATACGCGTACCCGCATTGGGCGATGAGGAGTATTGGGTCACCGAGGCCAAAAACGATCTGAAGGCAGATGAGCAGCTTATTGTCTCACCTCTGTCGAATATCATCGGAGATGGTAACGACAAAGTCCGGATGGCCTTGAAAAAGCATTCCAGCGGAGAGTCGTCGAAATGAGCAGTGTCATTCGATGGGCCGTGAAAAACATGGCGGGTGTCAATTTCCTGGTATTTGCTGTCCTAATTGGTGGGCTGTTCAGCTTTTTCGGGATGCGGCGTGAAACGTTTCCCGAGTTCCAGTTGGAAGTGATCCTCGTGAGTGTTCCTTATCCGGGAGCGACACCGGACGAGGTCGAGAGTGGGATATGCCAAAAGATTGAAGAAGCAGTTCAGTCGTTATCCGGCATTAAAAAACTAACGAGCATTTGCCGCGAAGGAAGTGGCTTTACGCTGCTGCAACTCGAACCGAACATCAAGGATGCACAGAAGGTGCTTTCTGAGGTTCGATCTGCTGTCGATCGCATCTCCGTCTTTTTCCCTGAGCGGAGTGAAAAGGCAACTGTTGAACAAGTCACCTTTCGACTCCCTGCGATTCGAGTTGCGATTCTAGGTCCCAAAAACGGTGACTCGGGAACGGAACAGCGTTTGCGATCCATCGCAGAAAATGTGCGAGAGCGCTTGATTGAATTGCCTAACGTCTCGCAGGCACAACTCCTCAATGTCAAACCTTACCAAATCGATGTCGAAGTGGGTGAGGACACATTGCGAAAGTATGGGTTAACACTTTCGCAAGTCGCGATGATGATTCGAAAGGAGAACTTGGAAACGCCGAGCGGGCAACTCAAAAGCGATGGTCAGGAGATCTTGTTACGTGGAAAGAACAAAAGGGATTTCGGTGACGACATAGCAAAGCTGCCGCTGATTGCGCAATCCAACGGTGTAGTGTTGACAGTCGGAGATATCGGTCGTGTTCGCGATGAGTTTGACGATGTTGCAGCGATCAATGAGATCAATGGTCGCCCCGCCTTGGTGATCAGTATTGAGAGAACGAGCAACGAGGACCTCTTGAGCATTTCCGAGGAGGTAACGGCGTTCGTGAAAAAATCGGAGATGCCTGATGGCTACTCATTGCTTGCTTGGGGAGATGAAAGCGTTGACGTGCGGGATCGGATTCGAATGCTGCGAGAGAATGGGCTCCAAGGTGGGATCATCGTATTCTTGCTGCTTGCGATGTTCCTGAACCTGAGGCTCGCTTTTTGGGTGGCTATGGGGATCCCGATCAGCTTGATGGGTGCAGGGATCGGTTTGTACGCTATGGGAGAAACGCTGAACATGCTAACCATGTTCGCTTTTTTGATGGCGGTCGGAATTGTGGTCGACGACGGCATTGTGATCGGCGAAAACATCTTTGCCCATCGAGCGATGGGTAAGTCGAATCTACAGGCTTCGATCGATGGAGCGATTGAAGTTCTACCGAGCGTTTTCTCAAGTGTCGCGACAACGATCATTGCGTTCCTACCGCTTTTGTACGTTTCGGGGGTAATGGGCAAGTTCATCGCCGTGATGCCTGCAGCGATCATCCTAATGCTAGTGATTTCGCTCGTCGAAGCATCGCTTGCTCTTCCTGGGCACCTGTCGCATGAGGAAAAACCGCCCAAGACGGCACTGCAGAAAATACAACACTTATTGAATCGACCGCTGATTCCGATCGAACGTTTTTTCGAGCGAATTTCCATACGGTGCAACGCAGCACTCGATTGGTTCGGCGAGAGTTTTTACGGGCCGATTCTGAAGTTGTTTCTGCGTCATCCGTTAATACCCTTTGCGTTGGGTTTCACCGTGGTTAGTTTGGCCGTTGGTATGGTCCGATCGGGTGTTGTGCCCTTCGAGTTTTTTCCGAGCTTGGACGGGAAAACTATCATCGGACAAGTGATCTACCCTGATGGTACGCCTGCGTCCATCACCGCGGATGCAGCGAGACGCATGGAGCAAGCAATCCGTCGAATCAGTGAAGAAGTTGCTGAACGCGAGACCAAAGAGGGCAAGAACAGAACCCCAGAACCCCTCGATCGGACAGCTCCTCGAGGACCGGTCAAGCTGACATTCTTGCGAGTGGGTTCCGCAGACGCTGGGAACCAAGGTGCAGGGGATCGGATTTCCGGTTCCCACGTAGCTCAGGTACAAGCTGAGATACATGATGCGACCGAGAGGAACATCACCAGCGATCAGTTGATTCAGTTGTGGCGAGAGGAGGCTGGCGTGTTCCCAGGAGCGGAACGAGTGACTTTTCAGGCAGCTAATATAGGGCCTGGAGGGAAACCGCTTGAGTTTAAGATTCTTGCCCCACGTGAAAATGTCGCTGAATTGGACGAAGCCGTCGAAGCCGCGAAGGAGGCATTGGCTAAATACGACGGCGTCTACGACATTCGTGATGACTCGAATCCAGGCAAAACGGAGTTTCAGTTCACGATACGTGAACGAGCGAAATCGCTGGGGATTCGGCAGGAGGACTTGAGTGAAGCCATCCGCAGCGCGTATTACGGCTCTGAGGTCATGCGCTTGCAACGCGGGCGGCACGAGGTCAAGCTGATGGTTCGGCACCCGTCGAATGAACGCAGGTCGCTCGCTGACTTCCAGGACTTGCGAGTGCGTGGCCCAGACAACGTTGAGCGACCTTTGGCAGAACTCGCGGACATCAAGGTCACCCAAGGTTATTCCGAGATCAATCGCCTGGACCAACTTCGTTCCATCACAGTTTCCGCCGAACTTGATACGGCCAAGGCAAATGCGTCCCGCATCGCTAGTGACTTAAAGTCCGAACTGGTTCCCAAGTTGCTTGCTCGCTATCCCTCGCTCCGGTTTCGTTGGGAGGGGCAGCAGCAAGAAACAGCAGAGTCTTTCAACAGCTTGGCAATCGGTTTTATTGTTGCCATGTTGGCGATGTACCTACTCTTGGTTTTTGAGTTTCAATCCTATCTTCAACCCCTGATTGTTCTCGCCATCGTGCCCTTTGGTATGGTTGGGGCGATTTTCGGGCATGCACTCCAAGGACTACCGCTGACGCTATTTAGCATGTTCGGTATGGTCACTTTGGCCGGAGTTGTGGTTAATGATTCGATCGTCATGGTCGACTTCATCAATCAGTGTATTCACCGAGGGATGTTGCCTCGCGAAGCGATCATTACCGCCGGTTCAAGGCGTTTGAGGGCCGTTTTCTTAACCAGCGTGACTACTATCGCAGGCCTGTTGCCGATGCTGTTGGAGAAATCGTTTCAAGCCCAAGCGTTGATACCGATGGCTACAAGCCTCGCTTTCGGATTGCTCGGTTCGACGTTTTTGGTGCTTCTGATGGTCCCGCTTCTGTATCATTTTTACGTTCTCCTGACTTTCACCGATGAAGAGCGGTTCGGTGTAGGTGTGGAGGGGAGCGATTCCACGGGTGTCAGCGCGATAGAAAACGGAGCGCGGGTAGATACCGGTGGACTGGCGACCAGCAGCTAACGAGCAAGTAGTCTCGGTGGAGCGTGTGCTGTTGGGGCCAACGATAGGCCGTGGTTAGACGCTAGTGCCCGCCGGACTTCTTCTCGGCCGATGCCGCCTCGGCGGCTTCCTTAGCCGCGAGAACTTTTGCCTTGTCATCGAGTGACTTGGTGTTGACCAGTCGGCTCGCTTTGGATTCGGCTTCTTCGTAGATTTCCTTAAGCATAAAGACCTCAACACGGCAGTCACCCGCTTCATCGAGCGGTTCGGTAACATCCCTCGGTTCGGTACTTCCGGCTTGGCTGATTCGAATTCGCCGATGATCGATCCCTTGATCGATGAGGAACTGTCGAACTGCAAGGCAACGTTTGTAGGATATCATCAGCGAATCAAGGATCGCTTGATCCGATTTTCCACCTCCAGAGGCGGAGTGTCCCCGGACTTCGATCTTGTGCTGCTTGCCCTCTAATTCAGGCATGAACTCGAGCAATTCCTTTCGCCCAGCATCCACCAACTGTACGGAGTTAAGCTCGAACGGGACGATCTTCCCGATGTTGGAACGTTCCCCCTCATCGGTCATCTTCCGGACCCGGGCTTCATTTTCGGTCTTCTTGGAACCCTTGGACTTGACGACGCGCCGGCTACCCTGGCCAACATTGTTCGATGTTACGAGCGATTTGGCTTCGCTCCCTGCAAAACGACGCCCACCGGGATTGCGGAAGTGTTCTGCGACCGCGGTTTTCACGTCGGAGCTTTGGGCCGTGAGCCACATGACCATGAAGAAGGCCATCATTGCGGTAACGAAGTCCGCGTAGGCAACCTTCCATGCACCACCTCCTTTACCAGCCATGGATTACGCTCCTCCCGATTCAACTGTCTTGAACAGTTTTTCGAGTTGTTCTCCAGACGGTCTAACGTCATGCTCCAAACCTCGACGGCCAGACTCAATCGCCATCTTCGGCTGCATGCCGTTGAAGAAGCCTTGAAGGATCACACCGATCGTCTTGAAGTAGGCGGATTCTGTGTGGCCGACGAGTTCCATCTTTGCGACGAGTGGCGCGATGAAGCCATACGATGCAAGAATCCCTAGGAAGGTACCGACGAGTGCGGCACCCACTTTGTGTCCGATTTCCTCGGGCGGTCCATCGATGTGTCCCATGGTGATCACGATACCCAAAACGGCCGCGACGATCCCGAACCCTGGAAGAGCATCGGCAGTCTTGCTGAGCGCGTTGATGGGGTGATGGTGCTCATCCTCCATCGCCTTGATCTCGATATCCATCAACGAACCGATATCCTCGGGACGAATGGAACCATCGATCACAGGGCTGAAGGCACCCTTGATGAATTCGGTCGCGTGATGGTCTGCGGCGAGCTTCGGATACTTTGAAAAGACGGCGCTCTTGTGTGGGTCCGCTATGTGAGATTCGAGGGCCAGCAGGCCATCGCGTCTTGCGATTCGAAATAACTCGTATAACGCGCAAAAAGTATCCTCGTAGCACTTTGCATTGTACGGAGACCCTTTGATTGCCTGAATCATGCCCTTGACCAGGTTCTTCAGAACGCTGCTCGGGGACATGATGATGAGAGCACCGAGCGATGCACCTCCAATAGTGAGGATTTCGGATGGGTGGATTAGCGCTTCCACGTGGCCACCGGCCCACATGAATCCACCCAATACGCATCCGCAGACCACAATGAATCCGACGATAACAACCATGATTACCTCATCCCAACGGGAAATTCCGCTCAGCTATATAGCTCGCCAGATGGAGCGGTGTGGCTAATTCGGAGGTTGGTAATTTGGTTCAGTCGCGAAGAAAGATGGAATCGTTCCGGAAATGCGATCTGTAGGGGTTGGAGGAGGCAAGCCAACCGATCGATGCTCAAGTTCGGAGATCGATTGAAGAATCGACCGAGGGATTTTCTCGATCTCGAACCCAAAGCGCCGCCAGTAAAATCCAAAGAACAATACAGGCGAATTGATATCCGGTTAAACCTGCTGCAAGTATCGGTTCAGGCCGAACCCATTCGGTGGCGAATCGATAGATGAGGTAGGCCATCAGATAGGCCTTGAGACGCTGGTGAACCAACCAACCCCTCTGTTCCGCTATCCATAAGAGGAAAAGAGCGGAAAGATGGAATGCGACTTCATAGAGTTGTGTTGGATGCCTGTGAGTGCCCGGGGGATCCTGGGCTAAAGGAAAATAGCAACCCCAAGGAAGAGTGGTAGTGGTGCCGTAGCAACATCCAGCGACAAAGCATGCCAGACGGCCAATTGCGATCGCCGCTGCCAAAGGAATGGCGTAGGAGTCACCGGTCTTCTGATGGATTCCCATAACCCATTTGGCGATTTCGATCGAAAGATAACCGCCAAAGATTCCACCAAGGATCGTTTTGCCGTCGGAAAGCCAGAGAGTGCTATTGCCGATCGAATCCCAGTCGGCCTCGAGCAAAAAAGGGGCCTTTGCTCCGAGCATTGCACCGACGAAACCGGCGTAAGCCAGCCCGCTTCGTTGATGAAAGTCCAATTCCATCTTGAACTGCCTTTTTCGTAGCAGCAGCCAAGCCACAACAACAGCGAGTACCATTATCGCCCCGTAGAGCAAACGGTTCGTTGCAGTCATCGACGGATCGTCTCTCGGGAGGGACTCGTATCGAGGTCCTGTCGAGCATTCGTGATGGCGTTTTCAGAGCCCATACCAGGGTAGACAAGCAACCATTGGTCTGGAGACCATGCATCCGAGTCTCCAGCCACAAGAAACTCCGTGCTTTCGGAGGGGCGTTCCCGAGTTATGGAAATAGCCCAAGTGCGTTCCGACCAGTCGATAGGCTCGGAGGGTATTGGGGAAACCGCGTTTCCCGCCGTCTGGACTTCATGTAGGTTCATCGAAGCACTGTTACTTTCTGTAACTTTATTCTCCTTAACCTTTCTCTCCGCCGGGTACGACCGTTCCATGATTTGGTCGAGAGGGATGGCAATCTCTGCGCTCCATGTGTCGTTCTGTACATCCAGAGCGATAAACCAATTGGGATTCCACCCACGCATGTCGTTGCACTGATCGAGCGTTCCGCCTTCGCGATCCCACCCTAATTCAAACCACGTTGCGTAGTCGCGATCCAAATCGATCCGCAGTCGAACATGGTCCAAGGTTTCGTTGAGACCATCCCGTGTGCGAATTTTCTTTGCGGCCTTTCCCGTTCCTGTTGGTGATACGGAAAGCTCGTTAGAGACATTTCTAGGGCAGATGCAATGGAGGAACAGAAATTCGGAATCCCGCATCCAGCGTACCTCCGTGCTGGCAGCATTGGACTCCCATGCAGTCATTAAGCGTTTAGGCGATGCTAATCGCCATATCGTTTCGTCTGCTTTACCATCGAGATAGGGGCGTTCGTTGGCCCAAGGGATCTGAATGGTTTTTAGGTAATCAATGCCACCTTCAACGATTCGTTTTTCCTGTTCAAGCAGATGGTTCCAATCACGTAATTGAGGGGAGGCAGGTGGCCAGAAGAATGCTTCCTTGGACTCCGCGGCTTCTCCTCCGTTCTGAGTTACTCCCTTGTGCAAGCGAGACGTCCGATAGCGAGACGTGATGAGCCAAGCCCATTTGGGTTCGCTTTTTCGAGCCTGCCAAGCGTCGCCCCAATTCGCGAGCTTCTGGCTGAACTCCAGGGTGCTTTCTCCTTTGGCTATTTGTGTAAGTCGATTCGTTTTCTCATATCCTACCTTGGCGATCGAAGTTTCGTTGGTTGCAAACGGAGAAAGCTGTCCCGATGCGGATTCACCAGAAACAGACGTAGGTGACGATGTCTTCGACTCCACGGCAGCGAGCTGCTGGCGAACGAGAAAGTGAACCTCCGCACTTCCAAAATGGGTCAACCATTCGTGGTATGCAACTTCGGCAATTTCCTTTTCCGGAAACAGCTCGAACAGCAACTGTATCGCAGTAGACCATCGATTCCAATGCCCGCTTCTACGAGATTCTACAGCGATCGTCCAAAGGGAGTCCGCGGTCATTTCTGATGAGAGAGGCTTGATAAACTCTCGAAGGGATTCATCCCAACCGAACTCCACCAAGAGTCCGTTGCCTCGCGACTTCAACAGTTCTGGAATCTTCCCGTTAGCGCTTGCTGATGCCAGTAGATTGGGCAGCTTTACCGCAATTCGTTTGGGCTCTCGCAGTAGAGTCTCATCATCAAGTATCAAGCCATCGAGCGGATGTACGATATTGACGCTCCTCTGAGTCAACATTCGATAGGTTGTTTTTTGTTTGACGCTGTTGTGACGAATGCTCTCGAAATAGGGATCGCTGTTGGTCAATTCGCGAACTGGCAACATCGCTTCCGCCAAAAGCAGGCCACAACCGTTCATGGTCATGGTTGGGGCAAGATGGATGCCACCACCATGGACGGATCTGTGGAGGACTCGTTGAGCAGTCCACTCCGGTAGCGGAATGCGACTTGAATCACTGAAAAGTTTGAAATTGGGTAGCGATGCCAATTGAATTGCTTCTGCAGCCGCGGCCGCATTCGCGGATTCTAGTGGATTGGTTGAGTGTACGTCTTCCGTGACAATGACATCCGGTCGTCGTTGACGGATCTCAAGTATCAGCTTACGAACCAATTCGGAAGTAGCAAACGATGGGTTCGCGGTCGCAATGGCCGCAGTACCAGGAGAGTTGGGTTTCTGATAGTACGCCAGGTCTGTTGCTCGCAAGCCTGATCGCAAATCGCCGGTTGGGAAGTCTGGAAAGACATGGATCCGGTTGAGATGCATAGGGCTTGCCATCGATTCAATCCGCACGGATCGCTCCGGATAATGGGTAAGCTTTTGTTCAAAGTGCTGGTCGTGGACCACAACACCGGAGACGTGCCTCTTACCCTCGAACGCGATGTAGGTCATCAAGTCCCATGGGATCGTTCGTTCTGTGGAGGATATGGCAAAACAACCATCTCGTACTCCGGATCGGTGTGATGCTAACCACGCTTGTCCGCTGTTCCTCGTGATCAGTACTTTGCCGAGTTCTCCGCAAATCATCACCACTTGTTCGCTTAACGCTGAGATGCATTGGAGTTGGCTGGTTTGTTTGGTCTCTTGTACCTCCCAGTGAACCCCATTATCTGCAGAGTGCCAAATCACGGTACCCGGGCTTCCGAGAACCCATACGTGGGACCCGGCTGTAGACAGGTCTCTAAGAGAAATCAACTCTTGGTCGCCGGTTGTCCCTGGTAATCGAAGCTGTTCCCAGCGAACGCCATCATCCGAGCGAAGGATTTTGCCGGCATCTCCACCAAGCCACCACGAGCCGCTCGTCCAACGGCAAAATCGCCATGGTCGAAAAGGATCACTCGGCACCAACACATCTTCAAACTCAACACCATCCTTTGAGAATTGCACTTTACCAGATCGATCGACGACCATGGCTCTGCCTGCATCATCGATGGCTGCGGCTTGGAGATGACCACACGGAATCGGACGTGGACTCCAACTGATCCCACCATCGATGGTCTCAAATAACGCAGTCTGCCAATGGCTTGACCAATCTCCCCATGCCAGCCAGTGCTTTGCACCAAGTCGCTGAAGCCCGGTTAGTCGAGGTATGCCCACCAATGCAACTTTGTTCCAGGTCTTTCCCTCGTCGCTCGTGCGAAGGACAACGCCTTCGCTATGTCCCGAATAAGGATCGATTGAGCCGCCGACCACAAGACCTTCTGCAAATGACTCCTGACGCCTCCCCCCAATCGAAATTCCCGGGGAATGCTCCTCGGGTTCAAAGCCTACCGCGTGCAAGACTATCCCTGGCATGGAGGATGCAATTCTCCACGTCTTTCCACCATCCTCGGTAGTTAAGATCAGTCCACGGTCGCCTACCGCGTAGCCCCGGTCAATCGACACCATGGCGCATCCATGGATTGTAGAATCCGCAATGGAACTGCTCGAATCGCGACTCTTGATTGCAATAGCTTCAGAAATGGACCTGTCTCGCAATACCGTTTGCGCCGACGCAACATCAACATCGAGTGCCCAGTACGAGAGCATGCATATCAGGGTGCTAATTATCGAAAGGCGTATCGGATAGCTTCTTGATTGAGAGGCAAGATGTCCAAAAACCCGCGCCCGATCCAATCGTAAACGGCGCGGTCGAGGGCCGTAGGGGTGCGGTCCAATGCGAGACGCCGCCGTAAGGTACTTTGTGTCGAGCAAATCCATTTGCCTGCACGCCCGAGAATTACGTAGTATTGCCTAATCAACGGGGTAGGTTAGGAAACCTTATGGGTAAACGCCATAGCGACTTGCGGTTAGCTCTCTACCAAGACAGCAATTCATTTCCAGAAGGGCATCGTCGCGAAGCCTCGACGACCCCAAAGAAATGCTAGCGATACTATACGCCAGCAATGCTATAGGCTAGCAACACTATACGTCAGCAATACTATCCTAAGCGAGATTTTCACGATTGTTGTGAACCCGTGGGGTGCTCATTATCGCCGGCAGACCCCTCATGTCCGACTTAGCTAACTTGCAGCCCCCACGGAAGGCAAGAACGTTTTCCATGATCGGTAACGGGGGTCTTTCATGGTTACTGTGATTCCAGGGTTGGCATTGGGACGAACGGGTTCGGTCAATAGCTTCATTCCTGCTTGGGTCGGTGTGCGTCCACCTTTTCGGCTATTGCACGTGGTACAGGAGCATACGACGTTTTCCCACGTTGTCCGTCCGCCTTGGGACCGAGGCACGACGTGGTCCAAGCTGAGTTGGCTCATGGGTCGCGTCTGAGCGCAGTACTGGCATCGATAGCCGTCTCTCGCAAACAATGTTTTGCGGTTGAACCGCACCGTGGATTTAGGAATCCGGTCGTACATGACCAACCGCACAATGCGAGGGACTTGCAGTTCGCGAGTTGGGGTTTTGATGTAGTCCTCGCCCGGTTGCTTCTCAAGAGCTTTTAGCTCTGAAAGCTCACACCAATTCTCGAAGTCATAGTTGGTGTACTGGTCGTCTTCGATGGTGATGACTTCGGCGCACCCTCGATACAACAATGTCATCGCCCGGCGAACATCGATCACTCGAATCGCCATGAAGAATCGATTCAGTACTAGGACGCTGCAATCCAATGAGGAGCTTTCGCTCATCCCGCTTCCCCTCCAATTGATTGGTCGATTAAAGTTCCATCGCGTTATCTAAGCGTTGGATAATCCCAAATTCATCGCAACTATGGGACCAGTTTAATCGATTTTCCGGGCGCGATGGCCAAGGACAATAGGGCTACCACCAAATCTTCACCGACTCCCCCCCGGCCCGAAACCCAGTGAGATGCTTGCTCTCAAAACGTAGTTCCTGCTCCCAAGGGTGCAGGGCAACAAATGGGATGTCTGCGGTTTCGAGGGTTGATGTTTTAATAATTGGCGAGAAATCCTGGTTCCGCTGGACACTTGGAAATCAAAGTTGCTGGTTCCCTGAGCAGTCGACAAAGGTTTCGGAAGAAAGGTTCGCTAGCCTTTGTCCTAATGATGGGGCGTATCGTAACGAATTAATGGTTGAACAAAAACTCTTTCGATGCCATCAAGCTCCAGAGCAGATCCTCGAGTCCGATCCGCCTCTCAACATCCTTGGATTGGAGCTCGTCGACAAATTTCTTCAGTTCGTCATCGGTGGGATAGCGAGACAACGTTCGAAGAAACGCGGTCCGAATCATGGATGGTAGATCATCACCAAACCGAGTCATCCAAGCGTCGATCACACTTCCCGATTCCGTGAGCTTGTTATTGAGTGTCTCGCCGTTGCTCAAGTTCAATACCTGGATGATACTCGGCTCATCGCTTCGTTCGCACTCGCAAGTGATACGTCGCTGATTTCTGCCGAAGGTTTTTAGAAAATTGCTCTCCACGCTGGAATCATACAACTGGATGGCTCGAGTACCTTTTGGATAGAACTTGGTGTCCCGTTTGTCACCGCCTAGGAAGGATACTTTATTGAATTCGGTTGGTACATTGGTGACACTGACAATGGCGTCATGGATGACTTCTGCCATCAATCGGCGTGGATAGTAATGGGAGAAGTACTTGCGATCTGCATGATTCCCTTCAACGGGAGTACTGGATCGCTGATAAGTTTCCGAATTCATGATGCGTCGCATCAATTTTTTGAGGTCGTACTTTTCTTCGACCAAGGATTGGCAAAGCGAGTCCATCAGTGCTGGATTACTTGGAGGGTTGCTTGCTCGAAGATCGTCGACTGGGTTGACGATTCCTACCCCAAAGTAAGCTGCCCAGACGCGATTGACGACCGCCCGAGTAAAGTAAGGATTGTTTGGGGAGGTCATCCACTGCGCCAGAACCAATCGCCTGTCCTCGGGGGAGTCCATGTCGATAGGAGGAGCATCGAGCGGAGCAGGAGGTTGAGGCTTGCCCCGCAACGGTTGGATCAAATCGCCTCGGTCTACGATGTATACCGAACGACCTGCATCGCCATCGCGGACTTCGCCCCCCCACCCTTTCGCACGAACTCGTGCAAACATGTTTGCCATCGCGTAATACTGATCGTTGGTCCACTTCTCAAGTGGGTGGTTGTGGCATTTTGCACATCCGATGGAAAGGCCTAGAAAGGCGATGCAAGCGTTCTCCGTCATGCTTTCGGGATCTTGATTGATCGCAAAGAAGTTGGTGGCGCCGTTCTCCATGGCGTCACCGCGCGCTGTCACGATGTCGCGAACCATTTCATCCCAAGGACGATTCTGTTCCACTTGGCTGCGTATCCATTGGTAGTAAGCTTTGACCCCCTCGGTTCTCAGCAGGTTGCTGTTGAGCATCATCACATCCGACCAACGGTAGGCCCAATAGTCGACGAATTGCGGGCTTTCAAGCAATGCATCGATCCATTGAGATCGTTTGTCTGGCGATGTATTGGAGAGGAATTGCTCGACCTGTTCCTCGGTAGGTAGAACTCCGGTTGCATCCAAGCTGCTTCGCCTTAGAAACTCAACATCCGATGATTTGGTAGAAGGCGGGATTCCCAATGCAAAAAGTTGGTTGGCGACATGCTCATCAATTTCATTTGCCCGCCCCAGCCGCTGTTGAATACTCTCCAGTGAAGGAGCCGAAGATTCGGACGAAGATGAAGGTTTGGACGAAGATGAAGATTTGGACGAAGATGCTATCGGATTCGCGAAGGGAATCTGAACGCGAGAGGTGACGATACGACTTGCGAACCACGCAACGATTGTCCCTTCGCCGGGTCCAACGGATTGAATGCGTCCATATTCGTCAACGAGTGCGACCGATTCGTCGCTTGAACTAAATTTAGCCCAATCTGTGACGTCCTCAGTGCGCCCATTTGAGTAGTGAGCTAGAACGGCAACTCGGTCTTGCTCGCCCGTCTGCAGTTTTACCGCGGTGGGGAGCATCTCAATGGCCACGAGCATTGGATCCTTGGGGCGGGCGCCTGGGGCTCCGCCGGAGATCCAGTCCTGCAGGATTCGATAATCGCGCGAATTCGCGGAAAACCGAATTCCACCCTTGTGCTCGAGCAAGCCGCTCGGCTTTGCGAGTACCAGGGAGGACTCAGGATCGCTCAACTCGACTCTCCGGCCACGGTCTTGTTTGGTCAAGTTGAAATGGTCTGTTTGTGGATCGTACCCGCGAAGGGATAGTCGGAATCCTCCCTTTCCTGCCAAGGCTCCATGGCAAGCCCCCATATTGCAACCATTTCTGGCAAGGACCGACTCGACGTGATTGACGAACTCCCATTGCGGGACCTCTTCAATCCCTGAGCATTCGATCATCGATGTGACTTGTAGATGGCTTCCATCGGGCTTTAGATACCGAACCTGGAGTTGGGTTCTTCCATCGCGTTTCCCTTGGACTCTCCATCCTAACTTTGGATCCTCGACCAATTCCGCGATCTCTGGATTCGCCACACTCCATTCGAGCGGCAACGCCTCGCTCTCACCAGGAATTAAATTGCGAGTCATGGTTCCATCGTCGCGTATGCCCCGCACACTCACCGATTGTTCCATTTGAAATTGAGAAAGCGAAATCGTTGATGGCAAAACCACCAGTGACTTGTATCCTGGCTCCTGGGCTACGACGATCGGACCGATTCCAATCCCCGCTATTCCAGCGAGCAGCACGCGCGAAATCGAATGGAAAAAAGAACGTGCCAACGATGGACTTTGCATGGCGCAGTAAAATCAAGAGTGGAAAGTATGCCCAAAATTCTGCCCCCCAGTATAAACCAAGTCGAAGGCATGAAAAACGAATCCGAGGCTGACGAGCGAAACTGACATGCCCATTGAACGATTGAAGATCGAAATAGTTGGCTCTGTCCAAGGAGTCGGATTTCGCCCGTTTGTTTGGCGGACAGCTACGCGTTTGGAGATTGGGGGGTGGGTTAGAAATAGTGGCGGCACTGTGGAAATCGAAGCCGAGGGTGCCCCGGAGAGATTAGGCGAGTTTGTCAGATCAATCCGTGCGACGCCACCGGCGGGTGCTGAAATCCGCCTTTTTCGTTCCCTTCAAATACCTTCAAAAAACGATCGGATTTTTCGGATTGAGAAGAGTGGTACGGGGGATCGTTCGGGCCCCTGTATTTCGCCCGATCTCGCACCTTGCGGAGCGTGTCTCCGAGAATTGTTCGATCCGGAAAACCGTCGCTATCTCTATCCTTTCATCAGTTGCGTGTCCTGTGGTCCCAGGTTCACCATCGTCACGGGACTACCGTACGATCGTGCAAACACGACCATGGCATCGTTCGAGATGTGCAATGCCTGTTGCGATGAGTACTATTCACCATTGGATCGAAGATTTCACGCGCAATCGCTCAGTTGCCACCAGTGCGGACCTCGATTGAGTTGGAACACGCTAGGTTCCGAGCATTCTGATCTTGAAGCTGAGTTTGTTGTCAGAACGCGGCAACAACATGTTGTCACTATACTGCGCCAGTTCAGCGACGCGATTGCGAGTGGAAAGATTGTCGCTGTTAAAGGTAGCGGCGGATTTCAGTTGGTTTGCGATGCTACGTCCAGGGATGCAGTGTTGCGACTTCGAAACCGCAAAAGAAGGCATCGCAAACCTTTTGCTGTACTTATTCCAAACGCTGCTTCCGCTGAGTCATGGGTGCAGTTGAGCCAGATCGCGAGGACATGGTTGTATTCACCTGTCGCTCCCATCGTTATTTGTCGCAAACACAGCAATGCCGTTGAGCGAAGTGCGACTTGGCCGATTTGTGGCAATGTTTCTTTCGTGGATTCCACCCTAGGGATCATTCTTCCCAGTTCTCCGCTGTTTCATTTGTTAATCGATGCGTGCAAGCGACCATTGGTGATTACGTCTGGAAATCTTTCCGAGGAACCCATGGCCATCGAGAACAACGAAGCGATGGCGAGCCTAAGTTCAATCGCAGATGATTTCCTGCTTCATGACTTGGAAATTGTTCATCCATGCGATGATTCAGTAGTTCGCACTATGCACGATGAGTCGATTGTCGTCCGGATGGCGAGGGGAATGGTGCCGAGAGCATTCCGATTGCCTACAGCACGGACACCCATTACTGGCTTTAAACAACCTGAGGAACTCACCGAACCCACGGCTTCTACGGAGTTGGTGCGATCCATAGAATCCCCCGACACTGAGGTCGGTTTGGCGTTAGGCTCGGATCTCAAAACAGCGTTGTGTATTTCTCAGGCCGGTTGCGCGACCTTGTACCAACCCATCGGGGATGCGGTACATCTTGAGACCCTTCGAACACTTGAGGATTTCTCGCAGCATCTTCAAAGAATTACCAGGGGCAAATATGGAGTCGTGTTGTGCGATTCGCATCCGGATTATGTAACGCACGATTGGGCTCTGAAGTTTTCGAAGGCAAACGCTTGTGATAAGTACACCGTGCAGCACCATCAAGCCCATATTGCGGCATTAGCCGCTGAAAATGAGTGTCAAGCCGACCAGGAAATATGCGGCTTTGTATTTGATGGTACAGGGTACGGTGAAGATGGAACAAGCATGGGAGGAGAGGTCTTATTGATGCGAGATGGTGAATGCCGCAGGCTCGGACACCTCAAGCATACGCTTCTCCCCGGAGGGGATCTGTGCGCTAGATATCCAGCTAAAACAGCCCTGGCGATGCTTGCTGCATGCGGGTTGGCTTGGGATAGTCGACTGGCGTGTGTTCAAGCTGTTGCTCGAGAGGAAAGGGTTGTTCTGGACGCTCAATTGGAGCGAGGAGTGAATTGCATTTTGTCGAGCAGCATGGGCAGGTTGTTTGATGCGATCTCGTCGATCCTCGATTTGTGCCATGTCAACGATTTTGAATCCCACGCAGCGCTTTCGCTCGAGGACATGGCGACTCGATGGATGGAGGCAAGGCGTTCGGAGGACTGGGTGTCAGATTTCGGGCTGACGAGGTATGCGTTTTCGATTCAGAGCGAATGCGATCCATTTCTGATCGATCCGACACCCGTGCTAAAGAGTATCGTCCGCGACGTCCTCGATGCAGTAGACTTTCAGCAGATCGCCTTCGACTACCACGTGGCTTTGGCGAGAGCGATCGCAGATATGTCGCAATCGCTGAAGTTGGACGGGCCGAACCGAGTTATTGGACTTACTGGTGGTGTTTTCCAGAATTCACTTCTCGTTTTTCTGACGCGGAAAATGCTCAGTAGTCGCGGGATTGTCCCTTGGACGCATCAGCGATTAACGCCAAACGACGGGAGTTTAGGAGTTGGTCAAGCATGGGTGAGGGCAGAATCAGTCTGCATGCGTTCCTCCAAGTAATCAAACCACTTTTCCAATCCCAGGCCGGTTTTAGTCGACAGCTCAAAGATCTTTGCGTTTGGTTGGATCGACTCGATGTTGCTGAGAGCCATCGTTCGATCGAAATCACAAGCCGTGGCGAGGTCGGATTTGGTGATGATCACAACATCGGAGGTGTTGAATAATCCGGGATATTTGAGTGGTTTATCTTCGCCCTCGGTGACAGATAGGAGCGCGATTCGAAGGGATTCGCCCAGATCCCAGCTTGTGGGACATACCAAATTACCAACGTTTTCGATGAAAAGAAAATCCATAGTGGTGAGAGGTAGGTGAGCAAGCTCTCGCTCGATCATGTCCGCCTCTAAATGGCAGCATCCATGCGTCATTATTTGCCGGACCGGAGCTCCGCTTCTAGCTAGCCTCGCTGCGTCCCTGTCGGTTTCCAAATCCCCAACGATTGCACTGACTGAGAAACCACGACGAGTCAATTCTCTCAAGGTAACTTCCAATAACGCCGTTTTACCAGAGCCGGGACTCGATACCCAGTTCGAAACGAAAACCCCCAGATCTTGAAAGCGTGCTCTCATGGACCGAGCCAACTCATCATTCTTTTTCAGAATCTTTGTTCGAACTTCGAGGATCCGAGGTTCCATATCTCGTGGTTCCCTATCTTTGCCCTTGATGCTTTAACTAGGAAGCGAACAAGCCATCTGTCCCGTGGGCTGTATCCTGACGGTGCGAATTCTGCTGGTATGAATCCTGTGCGAGTTTACTGTTCCTGCATCCATCCATCGCCCGTGTTTCTGCATCATCCTCGGATGCAATTTCGATCCATTCCAATTCCAATTCCTGCCCTTGACGAATATCGCCAGTCGGGCTGTTGCATTGTGGGCACCGAAGGGATTGGACACCATGGGGTGAATTGCGTATTCGGTCGCATTTGGGGCAGTATACCGCTAGCGAGATTCTTTCGATGACCAATTCGGTTTTCTCAAATGCGGTGCCTTGGGCGAGCATCGCAAACGCTTTGCTGAGCGAATCTTGATGAACGCACGAGAACTCACCTAAGCGTATCTTGATCCTGAGCACGCGTGGTGCCGTCTCATCGGGAAGATGCTCTTTGGTGATCGCGATCAACTGCTGTGCGATCGAAAGCTCATGCATGGCGGGAATCCACAACGGATGGGCTAAAGCAGCAAAAAGTGTCGCAAAGCGAAGTACGAAACGCGAAACTTGTCTATGCTAAGCTTGTCTTTTCGACGTATCGCTGAAACGCATGATACCAAGTGTTTGCGAATGACGTAATCCTTTCAAATGTTGTCTGTTTGATTCTTCCGAGATAACCTCACTCCCACCGCAATGTGTCTTGCCGTTCCAGGAAAAATAGTCAGTATCGATCCTTCGCGTGGATTCCTTATGGGACTGGCGGATTTCGGGGGCGTGGTCGCTGAAGTTTGCCTCGAGTATCTTCCGGATATCCAGGTTGGCGAATATGCGATCGTGCACGTAGGATTTGCAATTAGCCGGATCGATGAAGGCGTAGCATTGCGGACACTCGCCCATTTTCGAGAACTGGGGATTCTAGAAACGGATGGTGCCGAGCAGCTCCCGTCCGTCGAAGGGGTCTAGCCTTTTCACAAACGCATGATCATTGAATGAATTGTAGAGCTATTTACCGATGAAGCATCTTCAGGAATACCGCGACGGCGATATCGCCGATGCCGTCGCTCGATCGATCCATGAAATCACTACCAAGTCCTGGTCGATCATGGAGGTTTGTGGCGGCCAGACGCATTCCATCATGAGGTATGGAATCGATCAATTGATTCCAAAATCGATTCAGTTGATCCATGGACCGGGATGCCCTGTTTGCGTCACACCCATCGAAACCATTGATCGTGCGCTCTTGATTGCGGAACAGCCCAAGGTAATTCTCTGCACTTACGGAGATATGCTGCGAGTTCCTGGATCTCGAGGAAGCTTGAGCGGCCTCAAAACACGGGGGTGCGATATTCGGACCATTTATTCCCCGCTTCAGGCATGCCAGATTGCAAGAGAGAATCCGAATCGCTCGGTAGTTTTGTTCGCGATAGGGTTTGAGACCACCGCGCCAGCGAATGCAATGGCGATAAAAATTGCCCAAGCGGAGAAACTCAGAAACTTCAGCGTCTTGGTCTCGCATGTTTTGGTTCCCCCAGCGATCGAGATGATCGCATCGGATCCTGCATGCCGCGTGGATGCCTTTCTCGCGGCTGGTCATGTGTGCGCCGTTACCGGCTACGATGCCTACCATCGGCTCGCAGAAACGTACCGTATTCCAATCGTTGTCACAGGCTTTGAGCCGGTGGATCTTCTCGAAGGAATTAGGCTTGCCGTTTTGCAGCTCGAAAAAGGTCAAGCCTTCGTCGAGAATGCGTACCAACGCACGGTTGCTGCCGAGGGAAATCCGACGGCTCAGGGGGTTCTCAGGGAGGTTTTTCAGGTAACCGACCGTGAATGGAGAGGGATAGGGACGATTCCCATGAGCGGATACTGCCTCGCGGAGGCCTTTCGAGAGTTCGATGCGGAAACCCGATTTCCATTGGATCGGAAACCCGTAGAGTGTACGAATTGCAGGGCTGGCGAAGTGTTGCGAGGCATTCTCAAGCCAAATCAGTGTGCGGAGTTTGGTAAAGGATGTACCCCCGATTCCCCGCTTGGTGCGCCTATGGTTTCGCATGAAGGCGCATGTGCTGCTTATTATCAGTTTTCGCAACTGAGCCCTAAGCCAAACGCCTCATGATGAAAAAAGATTCTGAGACTCGCAGCACCTCCCATACAAAGAGCTCCCAGGACACGGTGAGCACTCCGCAACCGTCGAGGACTGCCGGATCGAACGCGTGGCAATGCGCGATCCCCTCTTCGGAAGAAGAACGGGTCAGTATGACGCATGGGGGTGGAGGAAAGCTTTCGCAGCGATTGGTGGATGAAATCTTCCTACCCGTGATGGATAACCCTTTCCTCCATCGCAAGCTTGATGCGGCATTGCTTGATTGCCCGGGTGGTAAGATCGCGATGACAACGGATTCGTATGTTGTGACCCCAAGATTTTTTCCAGGAGGCAACATCGCCAAGCTCTCCGTCTACGGAACCATCAATGATCTTGCGGTAAGCGGAGCGACACCACTCGCGATCAGCGCTGCGTGGATTCTGGAGGAAGGCTTCGCAATCAGCGAGCTGAAGCAACTCGCTGAAGAAATGGGTGCTGCAGCTCGCGAAGTAGGTGTGCCGGTGGTCGCTGGAGACACCAAAGTGGTCGATCGCGGACGCGGGGATGGTTGTTACATCACAACGACTGGAATAGGAGTCGTTCCACATGGCTCGGATATTGGTCCCCATCGTATCTGCGCGGGTGATGCGATTTTGATCAGTGGCACGATCGGGGATCATGGTATGGCGATTATGGCAGCGCGTGGTGGGCTACCGATCTCGACCGAGATGGTTAGTGATTGTGCTCCACTCCATGAATTGATTGCCTCGTTGATCAGTGCAGGAATCAGTATTCACGCGATGCGGGATCCAACTCGTGGTGGATTATCGAGCGCCCTCAATGAGTTGGCGAATGGAGTTCGACTCGGTTTCATGATCGAAGAGGGTAGTGTACCGATCGCGCCATTGGTTCGATCTGCGTGCGAGATGCTGGGGATCGATCCCTGGACGGTGGCCAACGAGGGAAAACTTCTTTTGTTTGTTCCGCTGGGTGAGGCTGAGCATGCGTTGCGAGTATTGCAAAACCATCCCCTCGGACAATCAGCGTCGATCGTTGGGAGGGTGGTAGAGGATCACCCAGGAATCGTAGTGGGCAAAACACAATTTGGAACGCATCGCATCGTGGTTATGCCGTCGGGGGATTCATTGCCACGAATCTGTTAGAAGTTGCTTTGGTTAGAGACCGAAAGCGAAGCATCGGTAGCCTATTAATAGCTAGTCCGACGCGAGTTGTGAAAACGGAATAGTTTCGCCGTAGATATTTGCTCTAAGGCTTGGGCGAATCCGGTAGGATCACCTCAGGCTTGAGAGACTCCACTTGAATCGCACCAGGAACGGAGGCTGGTAAAGGAAGCGAAGCTCCGTTCGTTGCTGTGAATACTTCTGTTGAATCCTTGTTCGTATTTGAGGTCAGGTCGGTAAGGTTTTGTTTTGAAACGGATTCCAGCATTTCATCGATAGCGGTGGCTGCTAGCTTTGCGGGTATAGCATACGAACACACACGGCCAGCGCGAGCGATGTTCATGCCTACGACATTTCCATCCACGTCAATCAATGGACCTCCGCAGTTCTGCGGGGCCAGAACGGTATCATGCTGAATCACATTCCGAAATCCAGTTGCACGCGCACTGATGCTACCGTTGACCTCCATTTCAGTAGGATCGAGAAGCGAGTTGGATAAATCCATCATTTGAGCGATCAGCTTGACGCGTTCGCCTGATCGCTCGACCCCGACAGTCAATCGTTGTCCCGCGGGCATGCTGATCAAATGGTCAAGGACTTCGCGACGAGTCGCTAGCTCTTTGCCGTCGATCTCTCGAATGATGTCGCCATCTTTAATGCCTGCTTTTTCTGCTCCACTCCCTACGACGACATTTTCAACGAATGCAATATCGCGTTGGGCGGAGAGTTGAACACCCAGCACAGCCCGCTCTTGTCGAACATTTCGGTTTAGCACGCTTACGACGCCCAAGGCGAGCGGCAATGCTCGATAATCGGCGCTAGCAAGCCATCCTCCGAGTGGAACTTCGATGTCTTTGCTCCATTGGATTGCAGGCAGATGGTCTCGTTCAATTTTGATCAATGCGAGGTCTAGATCAGGTCGGCGGATTTTTACCGCTCCTGGAGCGCGAGATCCGTCGAACAAGCGAACTTCGATCGGTGTATCGGGGACCTCGGTCGATTTCGTAGTGATCCAGCCATTTTCACGCACGATGGAACCGAGTGCCAGTTGCTTACTGTCTGCGAGGATTTGGACAGTTGACTTCCATTGATCGCCAATGGCTTCACGATAGATCCGGAGGGTGCCATGGTGGCTTCGTTGATTGGAGCGGCTCCCGAGGAAACGGGATTCTTTCCCCAACAACCCGGCACCCTGTTGGACAAATCGGGAGGAGTCCTCCTCATCGTCTTCACTTTCAGAATGAATCCAGTTCGCAAGGAAAGGAGCAGACTGGATCAGCGGGTTATTCTCTAAATCGCATGCAGTGCGAGCACCATTGAGAAGAACGCAACACTTGGAATCTTGATCGCTCACCATCGAGACGCCGCTCCACAATCCCAACGACGCAACGATCGCAATCTTTCCAAGTCCGTTTTTCATGAATCGCACCTTTCGACCAAGGTTGAATCTCTTGAGGCTCGTGAGCGAGAGGAACCTGATTATAAACAAGCCGCTACGCGATTGCCATTTTTCAAGCGCAAACTTCGTGAATTGACGCCGAATTTGTGACTCATTCAACCGCACAATCGTCAGTGCTGCTCGGTGTTGCCTGAGCGAATCATTCGGCCGCTAGATGCAAAAAGCAATGGCAGCGCACCGTAATTCGAGCGGATCATGAAGGGCGCGACATTGCTGTTTACGACTCGTCAGAAACACCCACAATCAATCGGAGTGTAATTCGCTTACCTTCGCGAAGCACTTCCAGCGTAACTCGCTCACCGGGCACGGTGGCATCCACTTCTTCCTTGAGTCGATCAAAGCTTGTGATCTCAGAACCGTTGAAGCGAACGATTTGATCCCCCGCCTTGACGCCTGCTTGAGCAGCCGGCCCATTGGCGGAAACGCTGCCGATCACACATTCCTTTTTTGCGTCGGAGGTTCGTGAAGCTGTCACGCCGATGACAGGCTTAAACCCAGGTAGTGTGCCCCATGCTTCACTGTTCGCCAATCTGTCCCACGATGTCATGAAAACCTTCATGGGCACATGCATGTTGTCATCTACATCGACACCGATGCGGCTGTGGATCCCGATCAACTTGCCCTGAAGATCGAACAACGGACCTCCGCTGTCTCCTCCGATCAGAGAGCAATCGGTGACGATGGTAGTGTCGGTAACGCGAAGGATTCGACCGACCCGAATAACGGAGGGGCGGTCGGGCATCCAACCACCAGGATGTCCACCAGCGATACACCACTGACCGACTTTGAGTCGTTCATCCATAGCGGGAAGTGCGGCGTGCGCCCAAGGTTGATTATTGTCATCGCGATTCTTAAGGATGCGAACGAGTCCAGCATCGTTATCTCGGTTTACCCCCATGCTGATGCCTTCAACGCGACGGCCATCATGGAGAACGACAGTGATCCGTTGCTTTGGCTTGCCTGCAACGTGAGCGGCCGTGAGGATGTAGCCATCCTCATTGATAATGACACCGCTCCCTTGAGTGCTTCCATGCTGGAGATTGACGGTAACTCTATGGACTTTCTCGGCAACCTTGGATTGTTGCTTCTGCAAGGCTTTAAGTTCTTTGAGGTCACGAGGATCGTCGCCTCGCAGGAGTCGATCAATCCCTGGTTCGATCGATACATACGTCGCCGCAACGACGGCCGCGTCAGGCGAGGTTGGTTCCAGGACCGGTATCTTGCGCGAAGTCCGTTCCTGAACGCCAGGGACTTCCTGAGAGATGACGGTCCCAGCGATGCTGCATATTGCCAAAATAGCCACCGCAGGGATCACCCAGGGGACTCGAACCTGTGAAAAGCATCTTTTGAACCGTTGACTCGCCGTATCGATGCTGGGGATGCGGATCGAATTGCCAGCAAAATTCTTGGGTGTATTTCCGCCGCTGTCCACCATTCGACCCTCCAAAATCCACACGCATACCGCTGAATCCAGAAATCACGAGAATCCAGCAAGGTCACTAAGGATGGAATCGATTATTCGCTAAGGCCAGCCAAAATGAAACCCTCCTGTACAATGGAACTTTAGAAAGAATCGGAAACAATCCAAGGTTCTTGAATCTTTGTTCCGTTCGTAACGATTCGGCAGGCAGTCCTCGAAGATGAAATCAGTCCGTTTGATTGTAGGATGCGGCTACGTTGGATCCCGTGTGGCCTCCTGTTGGCTAGCAAACGGCGATCGGGTACTTGCGATCACCAGGACAGAGGAACGTGCGGTTGAGCTTCGGGCCGCTGGGATCGAGCCGATAGTTTGGAATTGGCTTTCGCAGCCATTGCCAACGGAGCTTCCTCCGGTCCCGCTCGCCACTTTGCTTATCGCTGTTTCTCATTCTCCTCCCCCTGGACAGTTGCCTGAAACCGCACACGCGGTGGGATTGGAGAATCTTTGGCGTTGGGTGCAATCGCAGGAAATTGCAGTGAGTCCGTGCGGCATCCAGCGGGACATGCCCCGCTGGATTTACCTCTCGACCACAGGGGTTTTTGCACCCACGGGAAGTGCCACACGGGAAGCGGATTGGGTGGATGAATCATCGGCGGTTGGCCCCGTGCGGCCTGGCTCGATCGCAGCGTTGGGAGGAGAGGATTGGATCAACAAGTCCATTTGCGCTGCGAACCGCGTGATTCTCCGACCTGCCGGGATCTATGGTCCGGATCGCGTTCCGCGTTGGCAAGCAATCCGCGATCAGAAACCTCTCGAGGTAGACCCTGCAAGTTACTTAAACTTGATCCATGTAGACGATCTGGTAGCAGCGATTCTTGCTGTTGCAGATCATCCAGCACCGAGCGACTTGTATTGCGTCAGCGATGGAAATAGTCCAACTCGCAAGGAATACTACGAATGGATTTCGCATTCGATGGGCTTGCCACTTCCGGTTTTTGTGCCGAGCGGAGAACAGCCCAATCGAGAATCACCCAATCGAGAATCACCGACAAAGACCGCGACTGGGGAGCCGATGATCAGGATGCAGGACGGGGCATCGCTACAAAATCGACCCGTTTCGCGCAGCGACTCGAACAAACGGGTCAGCAATCAAAAACTACTTGCTGAATTGAACCTGCAACTTCGGTACCCAACGTTCCGTCAAGGGCTTCACTCTTTGATACCACACCCTCAATGATTCCACTGAAACCATTTTTTGCGATAGCCATATCGGCATCGGTCCTTCTTGGTTCCGATTCGAGTTTGGGGCAATCCCCACCCAGTTTGGCGCAATCCCCAGATGGGGCTACCAATTCGATTTCAGCTTCTGAGCGAGCGCCCAGTGCTAAATTTCGAGTGACGGACGTTTCATCGGCGCTTTTTCCGGTTGTGGATGTTCATACTCATTTTTATGTCAAGGCCAAGCATGATCTTGAGTTGCTCGACCGTTATGTCGAATGGATGGATCGGAATAACATCGCCGTCAGCGTATCGCTGGATGCCCAACTCTCCCCGCGTTTGGACTCGCACGAGGAGTATCTATGGCGGAAGTATCGCGACCGATTTGTCTTGTTTGCAAATATCGATTTCCAAGGGAATGGTAAACCAGACGAGCCGAGTACCTGGGCCTGTAACCAAGATGGCTTTGTTCAAGAAGTTGTGGAACGATTGCGGGTGGAGCACCAGCGAGGACGCATCAGCGGACTAAAGTTCTTCAAGGATTTCGGACTGCGATGGAAGAACCGTGATGGGTCGAAGATTCGCATTGATGATCCTCGATGGGATCCAATTTGGGAGGTTTGTGGCAGATTGCAGTTACCGATCCTCATGCATACCGCGGACCCCAGTGCCTTCTTTCGTCCCATCGACTCAAGCAATGAGCGGGAAACTGAACTGCGTGCGCATCCCGACTGGTCGTTTTTTGGTGAGGAATTTCCATCGCGTTCGGCATTGCATACCGCCAGAAACCGAGTGATTGCTCGTTTTCCTAAGACAACCTTTATCGCCGCCCATTTAGGAAATGACGGCGAGGACCTACAGGAACTCGCAGGGTGGTTGGAGGAATACCCCAACTTGATGGTTGAGATATCCTCGCGAATCAATGAGCTGGGAAGGCAGCCTTATTCCGCACACGAGTTTATAGAGAAGTACTCGGATCGAGTCCTCTTCGGGACCGATGGGCCATTTCCTGAAGAACGACTTCGTATCTACTGGCGCTTTCTCGAGACGCGAGATGAGTACTTTCTTTACTCCGAAAAGTCACCTCCGCCTCAAGGGGATTGGAGGGTCTATGGGCTGGGGCTATCCCAAAATACCCTAAGAAAAATCTATTTCGGCAATGCAGTACGGGTAATTCCTGGAGTTGCGGCTCGAGTTGAGAAATATCGCGAACGGGCTAAACCATAGTCGCGCTCGATGGGTTAAGCTGTTAGCCCGAAACCAATCGGCTTTTTTCACCTATCACTCTCCCCAAGCAAATCGTTATCGGGATATGCATCATTCAGCAAATACCGTCGAGCACGAATCGGACTCGGTAATCCAGCGGCGCCAGCGTATTGGATTGCTGTTGCTCTCAATCTTCAGTATTGCCTATGGAGGCTTCATCGGACTGTGTACCTTTGCCTACCAATGGATTTCGCAAACGCGGGTTTCTGGAATTCCTCTAACCGTGGCCTATGGCGTGGGACTGGTGTTTTTCTCCTTAGTCATCGCGATGGTTTACGGGTTACTTTGTCGCGATAAGTAGCCGGTTCGTATTTTGGTTTCTTACCGATTGTCCCGCGTCGATCCAACAAAACATAAAGTAGTCGCCGAGTAGTATTATGGTTTACGAATCCAGCCCAGTAGCAATCGTCGTATTTGCTCTGATGGTCGCAGGAACAATCGGACTCAGTTTTTACCTTGGTGCGCGAGCACGCTCGAGCGCTGGCTATTTCGCAGCAGGTGGTTCTATTCACTGGTTTGTGAATGGGATCGCATTTGCGGGAGACTATCTATCCGCCGCATCGTTCCTAGGTATCTGTGGCATGATTGCCTTTTATGGCTTCGACGGATTCCTATATTCCATCGGTTATCTCGCGGGTTGGTTGGTCGCATTGTTGGTGATCGCCGAGCCGCTGAAGCGACTTGGTAAGTACACCTTCGCGGATGCCCTCGCGAGTAAATTTAAGTCCGAGGGGATTCGAACTGCGGCTGGGTTCAGCACTTTGGTAGTGAGTTTGGTCTACCTCGTACCGCAAATGGTTGGGGCTGGTGCATTGGTTAAGCCATTACTGGGGCTGCAGTATTGGCAAGGAGTGGTTTTGGTAGGATCGATTGTCGTAATAATTGTTGTAACAGCGGGCATGGTTAGTACGACGTACGTTCAATTCCTGAAGGGAGGATTGCTGGTTATCTTCTCGATGGTCTTAACCATTCTCGTGCTGAATCGAGGAATGAATGTCTCGCCGGAGGGACCACGCACCGTTCCACAACGCATCACTCTTGATTCCAATCAAAAGAAGTTGGTGGATGGAGTACCACTGGGGTTGGGCAAAGATCAGCGGAACGTACAACCGGTCGGCCGGGTTCTAGAACTTCCCGAAGGCCGGACATCGACAGGAGCTCTCGGCCCTATCAGTTTCCTGACTCAGCTATCAGGAAGCACCATCGAATTGTCGCAGACCACGAAAAGTACGAGCGATGGTAGTCCCGTTGTCGAATATGCCCCACGCGTGGTGAAGGGGGACTCGATGATGGCCCCTGGGAATCTCCCAACTTTCAAAGGGATTCGTGAAGACCAATGGTTCCCTAAGTTGGATTTTATTTCGTTGATGCTAGCGCTTTTTGGTGGTACGGCATCGCTGCCGCATATTTTGATTCGGTATTACACGGTAAAGGATCAAGCGTCCGCACGAAAAAGTACTATCGTGGGGATTGGAGCGATTGGATTCTTTTACATGCTGACGCTGTACATTGGATTCGGCGCCATGGTAAGCGGAGCGCTCGATCCCAGCGATTCAAATATGGCGGCGCCGCTGCTTGCAAAAAGCTTCTCGGAGCTTCTTTTCGCCGCTGTCTCGGCGATTGCGTTTACAACAGTACTCGGGACCGTTAGCGGCTTGATCGTCGCCGCTGGGGGATGTGTTGCACACGACTTTGTTGGTGGGATGCTTGGGCTGAAGCTCAGCGACCAGCAGTTGATTCGTGTCGCAAAGATTTCTTCGATTGCGATTGGGGCGATTGCCATCCTGTCAGGACTCGCCTTCGAGGGAATGAACGTCAGTTATCTCGTGGGTTGGGCGTTTGCAATCGCCGCATCGGCAAACCTTCCAGCGCTGCTGATGCTTTTGTTTTGGAAGAAGACCACCAAGCAGGGGATCATCGCGGGAGTGCTAGTGGGCACAATTACATCCGTCTTATGGATCGCGGTTTGCCCCGAAATGTTCAAGAATATGTACGGTTGGGACCCCAAGGGTGCTAGGGTGCCGTTCAGCCAACCTGGCTTGGTTACCATTCCGTTGAGTTTTCTAGTGATCACGCTCGTTTCCTGGTTTAGCAGGGAACCGCAAGAAAGCTTAGAGGCCAGAGGCTAAATCCAAAGCCAAAATCCAATTAGCTTTCCGCTCAACCACTTTCTACGCTGGGCGACACAACTTTAGCTCTTTCGTCCATTCTGGTAGTCGTTTGTTCGCGCTAGGCGATGCTGATCGGGATAATCGTTACAAACGGCCTTGCTATTCAGGGAAAGTTTACTGTTTGGGGACGATGCGCCATGTCTGCGAGCCATGTTTGAACTAAGGATTCAAGGCCCCATAGCGGGCGAATCCTATGAGCGCGATCGACGATGGTAGCAACGGGCTGCCACGCTGCGTTCCGGTTAACAGAATTTTCTGCAGCCAAGAATCATGCACTCCAAACAAACCATTCTCGGAATTACGTCCGTTCTGTGTGTGGTATTTGCAGCGGAACACACGTTTGCGCAATCCGCACTGCCGCGACGAGCTACCGATGTCAAAGAAGACGCTCTTCGGGGTGTGCTCGAAGCTCATCTCAACACTGAAGTCGCAACTGCAGAAGTTGGGGTTATCAAGGAGATCGCGGTTAAGCCGGGCGACAAAGTGAAGCGGGGGCAAAAGATCGCCCAGCTACAGGATAATCTGCAGCGTATTCAAGTCGAAGAGGCGGAGATCGAGTGGCAGTCCCAAGGGACGATCGACACCGCACATCATGAATACGAGTTCAATCGCCGAAAATTTGTAGCTATCCAAGATCTTTCGAAGAAAACACGCGTCAGTCCATTGGAACTGAAACGCGAAGAACTGGAAATGAATATTTCCCATGCGAAATGGATTGCGCAGCAGGAAGCAAAAGAAATTGCCTATGCGAGATTGATCAAGGCAATGAACGCTCTTGATGAGCGAACGATCTCCGCTCCCCATGATGGCATCATCGTTGAGGTTCTGCACGATGCGGGAGAATACGTTGCTGCCACACAACCCGCGATCGTTCGGATCCTAGATACCTCGAAGCTACGAGCCCGTTTTTTGTTGAGCGATGAAATGGCACAAAAGTTCCGTGAACGGAAGACGGCTAATGTGAGGTTAATCAGTGGAGTTGTGGTAAGTGCGGAAATCGAGTTCATTGCACCTATCGCTACCGAGAATATCACTCAAATGACAATTCTCATCGACAATTCAAACGATGACATTCGGTCGTCTGCCTGCGATTTGATCCGCCCCTAAACTCTCGGACTTTGGATAACCATGAGCTCTGGCTCAACGACACCAATGATGAATGGAGACGATCTCGATCGACCCGCCGATTTGAATTCGGCGAGTCAGGGGAAGTCGTTTGATCTGGCTGAGGACATCAGGCGGATTTGCAACCCTGCAGCTGCTCCATCCAGCGAAGGTTTGATTGATAAGATAACCTCGCTCATCTCGGGTTTGACCGCTGACGGTGCCCAATCGGTAGGGGCAAGCGCTCGTCGGTCGAGCCAAGTTGAATTCAAGGCCACACCGGAGCCTTTGGCGAGCGACTCCGACACACCGGCATTGCCGCAGAGCAATAGCATAAATTTGTTTTCACCGCTCTGCTTGCAGCAACTTGCCGAGTCTGTCGCTCGATTCACCACGGAGCGGACCGCGCTCCTTGTCCTTTCACCGTCCGGAAATGTGGTGGAGAGTGGTCAGTGTGGATGGCGATCGAGCGAGTTCCGAAGCCATTTGCCTGAGCTTACACCTGTCGCACGAGAGTCGCTTTGGAGCAAGTCAGGACACTACGCTATATCGGAGTCCGATTGGATCAATGATGTTGAAGCATTTCAGAAGCTTCAATTTCAGCCGAGTCTTCTTTTGAGTCATTGGACGCAGAAACTCGGGGATTGTGCAATCGCGGTCAAAAGCTTTCCCCTCCAAGAATCGAGGGGGAATTGTCTGATGATATGTAGCGTGGAGTCGTCAACCTCGCGCGAACGATTTGCGAAGCTTTGCGAAAGCAAGTTCGAGCATTTAGTGAATCAGGTAGATGCATGGTATGCAATGCGACGAAATCGAAAGTTTTCGAGATGGTTTGCGATCGTAGACTGGATGGTTTCGAATCCTCGCTGGTGTGCTATCCCCGTAGCATTGATGATCCTGCTGATGACACTGCCGATACCGTATTTTCCGAAGCGAGAGTGCGTGATTGAACCAGAGGCGAAACAGTTTGTAGCTAGCCCGATACAGGGCCGAATCGCAGCCTGCAACGTCCGTCCTGGAGATTTCGTGAATAAAGGTGAACTGCTTGCTACGATCGATGACGATCAAATGCAGCGCGATCTTGCGACAGCGAAGGCGGAATTCGAGTCGGCCAAGCAGAAAGCAAATGCGGCCCTCGCCAACAAAGCCTCGAGCAATTATTCACTCGCAATGCTGGAGTGCGAGCAAGCTCAATTGAAGATCGATAGTATTCAAAATCAGTTGGATCGTCTTGAAATACGGACCCCGGTCACCGGTGTCGTGATCTATGGGGATCTTCAAAAGAGCATTGGGATGCCGGTCAATTTAGGACAGAATCTGTTCGAAGTAGCCGAACTCGGTTTGATGACAGCCGAGGTTCGACTGTCGGCTTACGACTTGGAGCAAATCTCGGTTGGTGACTCCGTTACGGTGCGTTCCGACGCGACAGGTTTCCAGGCATTCCACGGAAAGATTCTCCGCATCGATCCTCGAGCTACCGTGATCGATAATGAGGCAGTGTTCGTAGCTGATGTTCTTATCAGAGACTCAGAAGCTGGGCTTCGCCCAGGAATGAAAGCCTCTGCTCGAATAGGGGCGGGATGGCGAACGTTGGGATGGTTGCTTTTCCATCGACCTGTTCAGTGGTTATCACAGCAGTGGGTCTGGTAAAAAACAAGTGACACTATGAATCCCATCGCATTTCGGCTTCGTTCTGATCTCCATATCGCTCCGGTTCGGTCCGGCAACGACTTGAAATACATCGTCGATGATAAGTCGTCAGGACGACTGATGCGACTTGGGAAAATGGAATATACCCTTTGCTCGTTGTTCGCGAAGCCGATGCTGCTCAACGATGCGATTGAGATACTGCAATCCTATGGGGAAAGCGAAAGCGTTGACCCGGCCAAGCTTCAGAAGTTGGTTTCTTGGCTGATGCAATCGGGACTCCTCGAGCCCGCAACCGCACCTGAGTTCACGGAATCGTCGCTGCAAACCACCAAATCAGGTCCGCCGGCGCCGAGGCCAAATACTCCGCTTCGACCGTTTGACCCGAGTTTCGTGCGGTTCCCATTATTGTCCGGCAAATGGATCCATCACTTTTGTCAGCCATGGAAATTCCTCATTTCCTGGCCCAGCCTGATCTGTGCGGTCTTGATCTGGATGACTGGGGCCGTCTACGCGTTTAGCAACTGGCAAGAACTCAATTCTGTTACCAGCGAGTTGTTTATTCCAGGAAGCCAGTGGTGGTGGTTGATCGCTTGGCTGATCCTGAAAGCCGTACACGAAGCAGGGCATGCGATCGCGTGTGAGCGGGTTCACGTTAGGACATCTGGTGCAGGGCTTGGGTTTATCTTTTTCGCCCCATCTCCCTATGTCGACGTGTCCCGATTATGGACTTTGGAAAACAAGTGGTACCGAATGCTGGTCAGTAGCGCTGGGATGATTTTTGAGTTGACCTTAGCTGCCGCCTGTGCCATCGTTGCCTGTTCGACCGAGAACAATAATTTGCGATACCTTTGCGCTTCCATTGCGTCGCTCGGGACGGTCACAACGTTTGCGTTCAACGCAAACCCACTTATGCGTTATGACGGCTACTATATCTTGATCGATTGGCTGGGGCGACCGAACTTGTGGCAAGATGCGAATCGGGCCATGAGAGGGTTCGTGCGTTCGTTGGTTACCAAGGATAACGAGGTTATTCATGGAACGCCGATGGTAATCCTGTATGGGATCGCTTCCTGGATCTCTAGGATGGTTGTCATCATCACGATGGGATGGGGTGTCTTTATCGCTTGGGATGGTGTCGGATTAGCTATCGTCTCCTTTTTCGTAGGTATCTGGTTCGTATTTCCATTTCTTACGAAACAAAAGACGAGCCAATCACCACAGGCCGCGTCATTTTTTGGTTCGATCTGCCCTAAGAAAACATTTCGGGCGTCTCTCGTATGCCTGGGCCTTGTTCTGCTCGGGTTTGCTCCAAGTCCACTTCAGGTGGTCTGGCCAGGTGTGGTGGATTACGTTGAGCCGCAGGAGCTTAGGACCGATGTAGCAGGCTTCATTCGAAGCGTCCACGCATACGATGGCCAGTATATAACGGCTGGTACCTGTATCCTAGAACTTTCGAATCCTGACGTGGAGTTGGAATGCGAGCGAGCTAGGACGGAGTTTTTGCTCTGCAATGAACGGTGTAATACTCTGCGAACTCAGCAAAAACTGACTGAGCTTCAAAATGAGGAAGCGTTGCTCGAGTCGCTTCGGGTGAAGCTTTCCAGCCTGGAGAAAAAAGTCGAGTCACTCCGAGTGCGCGCACAGAGAGATGGGGTTCTGGTAGCACGGGATTCGAAGCATTGGACCGGTAGTTTTTTGCAGGAAGGAGCCATGTTGGGCCTGATTGCGAATCCGAGCCAACTGGAAGTCCGGGCATCCATCCCTCAAGCGGAATGGGAACGGGTTTCAAGAAATCTGGGCAAGGCTGTGTTGGTCTATCGTTCATCGAACGGTAGCATGCTCGGTCATCTGCTCCGATCCATGCCAAACGCAGAGCAGTATGTCGATTACCCTTCGTTGGCCGCAATCTATGGCGGTCCCTTGGTGGTGTCCGTTGATCGTAAACCAGATGGCTCGGAGGAATTGAAAACCGATCAACCGCGATTAGCAGCGCATGTCGAACTGAACAATTCACAGGATCGATTGCCGCAAATTGGAAGCGTCTGCACGATTCGCTTTTCCGATGGTTACGAATCGATTTGGAAAATGCTTTATCGCAACGGAGCAGCATTGCTCGAACGCAAACTCCCAGCAACTCTCGACGACAGCAATAGCTAAGTCAAAAATACCAATCGGGATCCTCGGGAATACCAGTCTGCAACCGGCGATCCGTGCGCGAAGACGTTTTCAATGATGCAGGCGGCCATAATTGTGGCTTGATCACCACAGATGATACGGCGTGATTACTTGGGCCGATTTCGAATGCGGAACATCTCTTGGTAGGGAAGTACGATCCCGCCGTCGATAGAGAGAGTCGCTCCCGTGATGTAATCGCTTCTCGGATCGCATAAAAAGACTACACCGTGCGCAATGTCTTCCGGTTTAGCGAGCCTACCCCACGGCAAGTTTTCACCATGTTGTTTCAGCTCATCTTCGAAAAAGAACTTGCGCTCGCCGGGAGTATCAGTCCAACCCGGGTGAACGATATTTACCCGAATGCGATGCTCTGAGAGTTCTACGGCTGCCGTTCTCGCCATCTGGTCCAGTGCAGCCTTGCCCATATTGTACGCCATCGCGCCAGGGATAGCCTTGTAAGCATGCGGGGAGCTGACAAATACCATGTTGCCACCTGTACCGCGGGGTATCATCCGATTCGCGACGGCCCGCGCGAGATAAAACGGGCCCCACATACAGACATCGATCGTCTTTCGGAAACCGTCCATATTGGCTGCGTAAAATAATTCGCGGTCGCTGTAAGCTGCATTCGAGACCAAAATCGAAATAGGTCCGAGCTGATCTTCGCAATCCTTTACCATCGACTCGACTTTGGCTTGGTCAGACACGTCACCGACCAACCCAATTGCGTTCACCCCGGCTGACCGACAAGCAGCTACGGTTTCGTTCGGCTCTCGAAGATCATTTACCGCTACGTTGGCACCAGACTGCGCGAGCGCAATCGCGACAGCGGCTCCAATTCCTCGTCCACCGCCCGACACGAGAGCCGTTTGGCCAGCCAAGAGTTTGGTTGATTCCGTCATGTTCATTCGAGTCCTTTTGTTCCGGAGTGATGAAGGCCTCATCGAGGTTGGAAAAGACGATAATCAAATCGGCGAACTTGTCTATCCCCACAGAAAATACGGACTCGAAATCGCATTGCGACTCGGGAAATGCTGATAGATTTCTATCGAGAAAGGTTTAGCGATGCTGTTGCCTTTGAGGGGTTGGCTACCTCAGCGATCAAGTGATCGCAGACGCCAGTCGGCTTGGTACCAAACTATTGGAATCGATCGGGATCCCTCTATGGAAAACGGGTGGTTTTCCGATCGCCGAGAGGGTCATCGGTTGATTATGGTTTGCTCAGGCTCGCTCAATTCCCGCACACGTATTTCCTTCTTCGCCAGACTTCGTCTCCAGGCTTGCAACGATTCCGCCGAAGGACTGGAAGCTTGGTAGCCATGAGTGATCCCAGTGATCAATTCCAGTTGCATGATGGCTAATGCTCGAATGTCGATCATGGAATCAGACAGATAGTCGACGAGTTGTTTATCGGAACCCGATTCGAGTTCACGCTTGGTTTTTGGGATCAATAGTTCCATGACTGCAAGATCGCGTTCACCAACTTGTGCTTTCAACTGAGCTTGGAAAGATGCTGCATCCTCGGCGGTTCTCAATTGCGATAGGAGGTGATCGAGGAGGTTCCCCAATTCCGACTGCAGTTCTGTACGTCGAAAGATTCCGTCGGAACCGAATAAAAGTTCATACTTTCCTAATTGAATCTGCGCACGCAATCCTTCCAGTGCGGACTCGATATTTTCGCTTTGTGCAAAGCGGGCCAGGGTATTCTGCCAGTCGTTTGGCGAGGCCAGCATTGCTTGCTGCATAGGTGTTAAACCCGCATGATTTACAAAATCCGAATCCTCTCCCAACCACCAAGGGAATTGGGAACGTTGAACCTGCAATCCGAAGAAGGTAGCTTCGTCTTCTCGGGTTAGTGCGATCACGGCTTCGTGGAACGGACTCACTACGATATTTGCATTGAATGTCGGAGCACTCGAGGAAGTTTGCAAGAGGTTTCTTGGCTTCCATTCCATCCCCAAATCCCCGCCGACCGCAGCGATTCGAGCTTCGCCGAGTCCGACAAGTGCGTCGGGTACTGTGCTGGTGGTATGGGGAAGTTGGCGGCGAGTTTGAATGCACGCTTCACTCTGGCTCGAGAAAAAATGGAGAACTAAAATCCCGGAATCGAAGTCGAGCTCCAGCGATCGGCTATTTTCCGACGGAAGGATTTTCGCAAATCGAGTCGATAAACGAAATCGAGGCAATTGCGAGGAAGCCTCGACGCACTCCACGGTGGAATCTCCAGAGACGATCCATCGAAAATACGACCCTTGGTCCATGGAACTCGTCGTCAACTCGCAATGCGATGGGGAAACGACCGCGATACGGCTTGTCGATGGGATAACAAGTTTGTCGGCATTGGATTTCATCAACCAATCTGGCTGGTTTTTCTCCTTGACGAAAAGGAACCGAATCCCGTCTGGGGTCGATGCGGCTGGCCAAGTCCAAGTTGTATTGGCAGCGATGCCTGCAGGGCCCAGGGGGGATGTTGTCCCCGAAGGACTACCTTCCTTCAACGCGCTTGTGACTGATGGGGTGAGGAACTTGTCATTGGGGCTATCCGCTGGGGTATTGCGGTCCACAGGTAACTGATTTTCGCTATCGTCTCCCGATTCGATCGCCGTTTCCAACGAGGTTTCTGAGTTGCGTTCAAGTGGTGCTATCGGTTCCTCTGATTTTGCTGTATCCAATCCCAGTTCTGTGGATTGGCGACTTTCCAAGTTTTTTTCTGGATCGGAGACGTTGATTGGCTCGAAGACTTTTGGAGGAGAGATTCGAGTCTGCGCGACCAGTAGTCCCTGGATCTGATCGATTGGCCCCATCGCCATCCAAACAGAAAAGAGGAACAGCGTGAGCAGGATCGCCATCGTAAGCATGTCAGAGAATCGTTTTTTATCGCCTCCGAGCAAGTACTCAGGGATTTGTGAACCCAATCGATCATCAAGCTCAATGCCTGTGTCGACAAAGTCTTCGATGACACCGGAGTTCCTTCTCAGGGACCCGGAGAGCGCGTGATCAGCGGGACGCCCAAGTTCCCCATTTGAGTCAGAAATATCAACCGAATCTGTACTTGTTGGATGCGTCAATTGGTCACTCGGACCATTGAGCCTGTGCAAGTAGGGAGCATTTGGCTTTGCGTGGTGCGAGTCAATCCGATGAGAGACAGGGGCCAGGCTGCTGGATGCTTCCACGATTGGCTCTACCGCACGAGCGGATTCTGTTTCCGAGACATTGGATCCAGGGCCCGTATCGGAATTGTGGTGGGCTTGATCAAGTGGCGACGCCGAGGTTGTATTTCCAATCTGGAACAAACGGTCAAGCAACTCATTGCTGACAGGCATGTTTGACCGTAACGCTCGGCTCAAGATCTGATGCGATGCTGCTACCTCGGCCAAGAGGGCGTTGCTTTCAAGACATTGTCGTTCCATGTCAGGAAGCCGATCCAAGGGCATCGTGCCGTCGAGAAAGTTTGCAACATCATTGGAGTCAACGCCGAACCCTTTTGCGTCGATAGGAAGGGTGAGCAACCTGCGATTGCGAATCCCCAATTCGATCCTTTGTGAAATGGATTGAGCGGTCGCACTTTCTTCGAATTTCTTCTTCAACTCCGATACGTGAACGGCATCGAGAACTCCGTCTCGATACGCTAGGAGCGTTCTCAAGGTTAGTCTCATCGAGTTTATGCCTTTTTAGGGGAGATGGGAGTATCTGGATTGGTGTCTACATTTTGACGCCAATCGTGGGCTGGGCTCCCGTCAATTATCCGGAAAAAGCGGAAAAATCAGCATAATTGGTTTCTTTTCGCAATAGAAATCTTCATGCCATCGCGGAACGCCTTAAAAGATTTACATGGTACGAGGTGGCAATTATCCTCGATTTATGCGCTCTTTGAACGCCGTTCAATTCGACCCCCAAAGCACCCGAGATACCGTGACCGAGCCGTTTCGGAGGATTCCCGGATTGTCCTTGGTTGTTCCCTGTTTTAACGAAATTGAGGGACTAGAAGCGTTACGGACGCAACTCGAGGAGCTGCGCAGCGGTTGTTCCGGGCAACTCGAGCTCGAAGTCATTTTGGTGGACGACGGGAGCGATGACGGTACCCGGGACGGATTAGCCAGGGTGTTCGATCCATTGCCGTGGGTGAAAGTTGTTCTCCACGAAAGCAATTGCGGGGTAGCAGCGGCAATTTTGACAGGTATCAAGGCTTCTCGCCAAGAGTACGTGGCTTCGATGGATGCAGACTGTACGTATGCACCAATCCAGCTTCTTCAGCTTTGGAAATGCATGGATAGCGAGACGTCGATGGTCACTGCTTCTCCCTATCATCCCAACGGCCGCGTCGAAGGAGTGCCAACGTGGCGTCTGGCGCTTTCCAAGAGTGCATCGCGCGTCTATCAGACGGTGACTGGCAGTTCGATCCATACATTCACTAGTTGCTTTCGAATCTATCGACGACGCGATTTTGATGGCATGCAATTAAAGAACCAAGGGTTTGTCGGGATCGCTGAGATGTTTTGGTGGATTCAAAAACATGGTGGCGCGATCCGTGAGGCACCAGCAACGTTGACGACACGAAAAACTGGGTTTTCAAAGATGAGAACCGTACCCGTGATTTGGGCGCATCTGATCTTGATCCAACGGATTGCATGGGAGCGACTTTATGGCGAGAAAAAGAAGTGCGATTGAGAAAACAACGAGCATCCCCATGAAAAGCTACGACTGATTTACACCTTACTGATTTACACCGTACTGATTTACACCTTAATGCCCCCCGCCCGAAAAGAATACCTCCGAAAAGCAACCCACGGCCTCTAGGCCGGTTTTGAGTTCGTTCCAAGAAATAACATCCATGAGTATAGCGACGACTAACGACATATCGATTCTGCCTCTTCCATCGGATCAGGATGCGAGCGGAAGGACTTTTGGAACGGAAGAGATCGCAGCCATTACCGCTGCTTTGAAGAGTGGTACTCTAACCAGCACCAAGGGTGAGTTTACTAAGCAGTTCGAAATCCAATTCGCAAAGATCATGCACGTGGAGCATGCGCATGCTTGTTCTTCGGGTTCCGCCGCATTGCACACTGCGGTTGCTGCGATTAATCCCGAACCCGGGGAAGAGATCATCACGACTTCCATCACCGACATGGGGGCGCTTTCTGCAATCCTTTTTCAAGGAGCCATTCCCCGATTCGCGGATGTGGACCCTAGTACGTACAACGTGACTGCCGAATCGATCGAGCGTTGTATTTCGAGCCGTACGCGTGCGATTATGGTTACTCACCTGTTTGGGAATCCGTGCGACATGGATTCGATCCTTGAGCTGGCTCGTCGTTTTTCGTTGCCGGTCATTGAGGACTGCGCCCAAGCTTTCCTCGCGGAATACCGGGGACGCATGGTCGGATCACTCGGAGATATCGGTTGTTTTTCACTTCAGCAAGGGAAGCACATCACGACGGGTGAGGGAGGAATTGTCGTTTCCGATCGGGAGGATTTTGCTCGCCGAATGTTTTTGTTCATCAACAAGGCATGGGGGTACGGTGATCCCAATCCCGACCATTATTTTCTGGCTCCAAACTATCGAATGAACGAGCTCACTGGAGCTGTCGCGCTCGCGCAGCTCGACAAGCTTGATTTCAGCGTTCGACAGCGGATCGCGACGGCGGAAGAGCTAACCCAGCAGATCCAATCCGTTCCGGGCGTTTCGACCCCAACTATCCGGTCTGGAAACCGACACACCTTCTGGAAGTATTGCTTGGATATCGATCCTGCCGTGATTCCTGGCGGGACGGTCGCCCTGGGAAAAATGCTACGAGAACAGGGAGTTTTCTGCGCGCCGAGATATATCCAGAAGCCTGCTTTTCAATGCCAAGTGTTTCGGGATCAGCGTACGTTAGGGACAAGTCGTTTCCCATTCAATTTGGCTGCACCCGAGGCCTTGGATTACTCCCCAGAACGCTTCCCCGGAACGTTTGAGGCGCTTTCGCGAGTTCTCGTGCTGCCGTGGTCGGAACGCTACGAGGCTAGACACGTCGACTACATCGGAAGAACGATTCGCGACAGCGTTCGCACATTGTTGCAAATGGGGGCCTAGGATTTCCGTGCTTCAAAGCTTTACCCGTATCCTGTTTTTCTAAAATAGATCCCCATATGACCAGTTCGGATTTGATGCAACCTTTGCGATTCTCGCTGATCGGTGCAGGGGGGATTGCGCAGACGCATTTGCAAGCCATTTCAAAGAGCGACATGGCAGAGCTGGTTGCGGTTGTGGACACTCGTCCAGACGCGTGTCGCGCAGTCTCTGATGCATTTGGATGCAGTGCATTTGGATCGATCGATTCCATGCTTCGCACATGCCATTGCGATGCAGCTTTGGTGTGCACTCCGCCATCAACGCATCCTGCCATCTGCCGGGAATTAGCCAGCAACGGTATTCATGTGTTGTGCGAGAAGCCTATCGCGATCGATTTGCCATCGGCGAAATCCATGTTCGAGACGGCGCACGCATCGAAGACGATTTTGGCAATGGCTTCAAAATTCCGTTATGTCGCCGATATGGTTTTCGCAAAGCAATTGATAACGTCGGGAGTGATCGGAGATGTTCTGCTCTTCGAAAATACCTTCGCAGGCCATGTCGATATGACTCGACGATGGAATAGCAATCCTGAGATTAGCGGCGGGGGCGTGTTGATTGACAACGGAACACACTCGGTCGATATCCTGAGGTATCTATTAGGTCCATTGGTGTCAATTCAAGCGATTGAGGGTATTCGGCACCAACGTATTCCGGTTGAAGATACCGTCCGTATTCATGCTAAAACAGACAGAGGTGTATTAGCAGCGATGGATTTGTCATGGAGCATCAACAAGCAGTCACCATGGTGGGTCAGTATCTATGGCACCTGCGGAACCATACTCATCGGTTGGAAGGAGTCGAAATACAAGAGGGATGTGGATAGTGAGTGGACGATGATTGGACGAGGCTATGACAAATTGCAAGCCTTCAAATCTCAATTGGACAATTTCTGTCTCGCGATTATAGGTGAGGAGCCATTGTTGATCACATCCGAGGATGCCTTGGCATCGGTCGAGGCTATTCACGGAGCTTATGAGTCGATGAAGCATCACAACTGGGTTCAGGTGCATGCGTACCCATCGAGTGCTCTGCGGGTGGTTTCATGACAACTCGGATCCATAGCACAGCCATGGTTGAGGAAGGCGTAATCCTAGGCGAAGGGACTTCCGTTTGGGATCATGTGCATATACGCCACGGTTCCGTCTTGGGTGACGAATGCATTGTCGGAGGTAAGGCGTACATTGCATACGATGTGAAAATTGGGAATCGGTGCAAAATCAACTCGAACGTGTATATCTGCAACGGCGTTACGATCGAAGATGGAGTGATGATTGCGGCGGGGACGATTTTTACCAACGATCGTTTTCCCAGGGCTGCAACCTCGGATTTGACGGCTCTGCGGCCGAGCGACCCTGACGAATCGACGGAACGAACACTGGTTCGCTGCGGAGCGACCATCGGAGCTGGCTGCGTCGTCGGTAGTAACCTTACCATCGGTAGGTGGGCCATGATCGGCATGGGGGCGATCGTTACCTCGGACGTTCCCGATTTTCATCTGTCCCTAGGCTCGCCTGCAAGGAGTATCGGTGCGGTTTGCCGCTGCGGGACTCCACTTGTTCGATTTTCGGATACCATCGAACTGGAGCAGACGCATGCATGTGGATCGTGCCAGCGGCGATACCAGCGGTCGGGACAAGCGATTCGTGAATTGGACTAACGAATTGGAATAAGCCCTATGTTTGCGAGCCTATCGCTGGATCTCGATAATCAATGGTCTTACATGAAGACCCACGGTGATGCCGGATGGGAGTCGTATCCTACGTACTTTCCAATGGTGGTTCCGAGAGTCTTGGAATTGCTCAAGCGACTCAATTTAAAAATCACCTTTTTCATCGTAGGTGCCGATTGCGAGCGACCTGAGAACCAGGATGCTTTGCGATCGATTGCGGATGCTGGGCATGAGATAGGAAACCACTCATTCCACCATGAACCATGGCTGCATCTGTACACACGCGTGCAGATCGACGAGGAATTCGAAAGAGCGGAGATCGCAATCCAGAGAGCGACGGGCGTCAAGCCTCGAGGGTTTCGCGGCCCTGGATTCAGTTACTCCGGTGACGTGCTTCAAGCCTTGCAGGAACGCGGTTACATCTATGATGCGTCTACGTTCCCAACTTTTCTCGGGCCGATTGCGAGAGCGTATTACTTTATGCACAGTCGCCTCAATCGAACCGAGCGAGATCGACGAAAAGTGCTCTTTGGACATTGGTCAGCGGGATTTGGCTCCATCCGTCCATTCGGTTGGAAGCGATTTGGATCTCTTCAGGAAATCCCGGTGACAACCCTCCCTTGGTTCAAGGTGCCGATCCATCTTAGTTATGTGATGTATTTGGCGACATTTTCCAAGTTTTTGGCGGCCAGCTATTTTCGCTCGTCGATGCTGTGGTGCAAAGTGAATCGAATTGAGCCTTCGTACTTGCTGCATCCTCTCGACTTCCTTGGCTGCGATGATGTTTCGTCGCTCGCTTTTTTCCCGGGCATGTCCCTACGTGGGGCCGTGAAAATGGAACTAGCCGAACGATTTCTCGGTTCCATGGCATCGATGTTCCGGTGTGGCACGATGCTCGAGCATGCTCAGCGATCGCGTGGCTCCAACTAGGTTAGACCATCTGGGGCTAACGTGCGACCTAAGAGTTGAATTCTAAGAGTATTGACCGACTTAAGAGTGGAGCAACCGAAGTCTGGCTTCGGATGCTATGAAAAACGAACCGGTGATACAGATCAACTCGTTTTCGTTGGTCTGATGCGTTGCAAAGCGAATTGCTTCGTCGATGTTAGGTGCTGAAAAGATTTCGGTTCTGCTGTCGGAGTTCGACCCAAGCGCGCCGGACCTGGGTGCATCCGATTTCAACTCTGATGCCAAGCTCTCCAGTCGTTCGACGGGGACGAAACGAGGATTGGAGTGATATTGGGTCAAAATCAATCGGTCGCATTTGGGGAGGATCTGTTGAAGCATCTCCCGGTACTTTTTGTCTTTGGAGCAAGCAAAGATAATGGTGCGACGGTCGACATCAAAGTACGTATGCAAAGTATCCAAGAGAGCGTGGATGGAGGCTTCGTTGTGAGCGCTATCGATGATGATGGTAGGTGACTTTTGAACAATTTCCACACGCGCAGGGACTTGTGTTTCGGAGAGGGATTGCTGGATTGCGTCGTTTGGAAGATCCCAGCCATCTGCTGTCAACCTTTGCCATGCCGCGACCACCAAGGCGGCGTTGTCTGCTTGGTGTCTCCCGAGCATGCCAAGCTGATAGGTTGTGGCCGCAGGCGAAGGGATTCGGTCCGAGAGTCGCAGGAATTTGAGTTGGCTTTTTCGAGGTGGTGGAGCGGGTGTGATTTTGGCGTCGAAGTCGACGCCGAGTTCCCATAAATTCGAACGATGGCTTTCCGCCACTCGCCGGATGACATCGCGAGCTTCATCAGCGCGGACGCCGTGAATCACCGGAACATCGTCCTTGATAATGCCCGCCTTTTCCGCGGCGATCTTGGCTAGGGTATTTCCCAATTGCTGTTGGTGATCAAAACTAATGCTGGTGATGATCGACAAGGCTGGCGCGCACACATTGGTGCTGTCCAAGCGGCCTCCTAAACCGACTTCGATCACGTTCACGTCGGTGCCGGCTTGTTGAAAGAGTATCCAAGCGAGGGCGGTTGTGAGTTCAAAAAAGGTTGGGGAGCCATGCTCAGATTGTTCGCAGTCTTCGGCCGCTTTCCGTAGGCGGGGCAGATTTTTCACCCAGCTTTCGGGCGAAACCGGTTGGCCATTGATAACAAACCGCTCCTCGAGGAACTCAAGGTGGGGTGACGTGTAGAGTCCAGTTGCCAACCCTGAGCGTCGAAGCCCCTCCGCCAACAACCAAGCCACCGAGCCTTTGCCCTTGGTTCCCGCGATGTGGATCACGGGTGCATTTAGGTGTGGGTTCCCAAGGCATTCAAGCAGGAAAACCATTCTGCCGAGGCGAAACGTTTGCTGATCGTAGGGCCGGTCTACGGTCTTTTCGTAGTTAATGCGATCCAGCAGGAATCGTGCAGCCGCAGCGTACTTCGGGTCGGATCTTTCCATCAAACTCTTTTCGATCAAATTCGGTTCGAACAACGCCGCGATTTGACCGTGGCAGTGGATTTCGAGAAACAAGTCAAACGGTGCGGTTCGTCCGGGTGCGGAATCGACCAAGGGCTTTGCCCCCGCGGAGGACTTGCCGCGACGGCCCGACCCAGCGTTGTGCGGAGTTGAACTCCGCCCTCATGGAGGGGCGGCGCAGAGGGTGCGGACTCCCGGATTCCGGCGAATTATAGGTCGCCTCGCGAAAATGGGGACTGTCGGAGCGGGGAATTTGGGGCTTTGAACAAGCTGCGTTCCATTTCGCACTGGCTCACTACTGGCGTTTTTCCTGTTCTTTGAGACCTTTCCGGTGTCTCGATGAACCACCTGGGATAGGAAAGCGTAAACGGAAAGTGCGCGAATTTGGCGCCCGATCTGTCCTGCTTTTTGCGTTTTTCGTCCCCAATCCCGAAAACGCGAACGTTGGCGACCCTCGAACCAGTCTGTCCACTTCTTCCTCAACACCTAACGCGATTCAAATGGCGACGACTCTGGCACAAAATCCGGCGGCTCCTAACTCCGTCAACGATCCTACGAACGTCATCGTGGAGACCCGCAACCTAGGAAAAATTTACCGCGACTTTTGGGGGCGTAAGAAAGTGAACGCTCTCAAGTCGCTGGACCTGGAAGTCCGCAAGGGGGAGATCTTCGGGCTCTTGGGGCCGAATGGTTCAGGGAAGTCGACGACGATTAAGTTGATGCTGGGACTTTTGTTCCCGACGGCGGGTCGCGTTTTTGTGTTCGGCAAGGAAGCTACCGACGTGTCGAAGAACGAACGGATCGGCTACCTTCCGGAAGAGTCTTACCTCTACAAGTTTTTGAATGCTGAGGAGACGCTCGACTTTTACGGTCGCCTCTTTGATATGTCGGCTGAAGTCCGACGGGAACGGACTGAGAAGTTGATTCAGATGGTCGGTTTGCAACGTGCTCGGCGACGACAATTGCGGGAATACTCCAAAGGGATGACACGCCGGATCGGATTGGCCCAAGCTCTCATCAATGAACCGGAGTTTCTGGTTCTCGATGAACCAACAACCGGTTTGGATCCGATCGGGACTCGAGAAATGAAGGACTTGATCCTCCGCTTGCGAGAGGAAGGGAAGACGATCCTGCTGTGCTCGCACCAATTGGCGGACGTTCAAGATGTTTGTGATCGTGTCGCGATCCTTCACCAAGGAGAGCTCAAGGAGTTAGGTCGGGTAGATAGCTTGCTGAAGGTGCAGGATGTGACCGAGATTCATGCGTCGGGGCTCTCGGAGGAGGCCAAGAAGGAGATTCAAGGCATCATCGAACGCTCTGGGGGTGCGCTCAAGCGGATGGATAATCCGACGACGACGATGGAAGAATTGTTCTTGGATATCGTTCGTGAAAGCGAACAGCGTCCTGGTCGTCGCGGTAGCAACTCGTAGGTATCAAGCCGTCTGAAAGCGTCGGGTTCTGCCGACGCTTGACCTCTTTTCGAATTTTGATTCTGTGATCTCGGTGCTGTTGAAGCAAATCGATTATGCGACTTTCACCTGAACAGTTCTGGACCTATAGCGAATGGTTGTTTCAAAAGAACGGCCTTCGCGATGGATTCTTTTTGGCTCTTGTCCTGGCCATTCTTGGCTTTGTCATCGGATACATCGTTGCCGTGATCAAGCATGGGCCGAGCGAAGGATTCCTTCAAGTTGCTCGTATCATCGGGCAATTGTTCACCGTTGACATTCCGAAGATGTCGTTTCGGCGTATCTTCGCAATGGCGAAGCTCGCCATCAAAGAATCGATCCGCAAGAAGGTCTTGGTGGTCGTCGGTATCTTTATCGTCGGAATGATGTTTGCGGGTTGGTACCTCGATGAAAATGCGGATTATCCCGCACGGCTTTACATTTCCTTTGTTTTGACGATGACGAATTACATGGTCATCGTGCTCGGGCTGTTTGTAAGCTGTTTCAGCATTCCAGCGGACATCAAGAGCCGGACGATTTACACGATTGTTACCAAGCCGGTTCGGCCGCTGGAGTTGTTTCTCGGGCGAGTGCTCGGTTTCACTGCAATCGGGACCATGGTTCTGGTAGCGATGGGATTGTTGAGTTACGTCTTCGTCGTGCGGGGGTTGAGGCATACGCACGAGACCGTTGCGATCGCCGAAGAAGGAACCACTGGTGAAACTTCGTATTCGAATCGCCATAAGCACACCTACACGCTGAACGAATCGGGGCGAGGAACCACCAACGAAGTGAAAGGGCATCGCCACATCGTCGAAAAGGTGGGTGACAAGATCATCGTCAAAGAGCCGATCGACGATTTGACCGCGAGGGTCCCTGTCTATGCCAAATCGTTGGCCTTCACCGGACGCGATGGAGAAACCAATACCGGCTACAACGTTGGTTACATGTCGGAATACCAAAAGTACATCGAAGGCGACACTCTATCGAGCGCTGTTTGGCGGTTCGAAGGGGTCTCCTCCTCCTTGTTCAAAGACGTCATCAGTTATGACATGACGATCTCCGCGTTCCGAACTTACAAAGGAGATATCGTAACCCCTGTGGGTGGTCTGATTTATTTTCGAAGCATCGATGGGAGTGCGGAGACCGAACGCGAAGCATTCAAGGTCAAAGAGTTTCAGGTCGACCGCCGAACGATCAAGACGAAGGTGAAGGGATTCAAGGATGGTCAACCCGCCGAACTCGATTTTTTCAAGGACATCGCACCTAACGGCAGTTTCGAGGTTGTGATTCGATGCCAAGACCGAGGTCAGTATTTGGGGATGGCCGCTGCGGACGTTTATCTTCGGCCGAATGACCTCCAATTCTGGTGGAACTTTGTAAAGGGTTACATCAGCATTTGGTTGCAGATGTTCATCGTCATTTGTTTCGGGGTTATGTTTTCGACGTTCCTGTCGGGGCCGGTTGCGATCATCGCAACGATCTCTGCAATCGTGTTAGGATTCTTCGGTTTCTTCATCGATCAGATTCAAAGCACAAACACCAAGGGTGGTGGTCCGTTGGAGTCATTGATTCGAATCCCTCTACAAACAGGTTCTCAAATCGAACTCGACCTGGGCAATGAAGCGTTGCAGACAGCGATTACGAAAATTGACGAGCAGTTGTTGAGGGCGGTCGTCCAACTCAAAAATGCGGTTCCAAACTTTGATCAACTTGGAACGGCGGACTTCGTGGCCTACGGATTCAACTTATTCGGGGGGTTGCTGGGGCGGCATTTAACCATCGCATTCGGGTATTTTATATTGACTAGTTTGGTGAGTTATTTCTTCCTGAAAACACGGGAGATGGCAGCGTGAACAATCGAAGTTTGGGTCGGAAAATTGGTTACATTCTCGCGATCGTCGCGTTGTTGCTACCGCTCTATTACCTGGGTCGTCCCGCCAGCAAGGGTGAAGGCAAGATCACCGAAATGCGGAGCCGATATAGGATTGGTCAAGCGGATCTTGGCAAGTTGGATCCGACCAGTGAGAGCATGCGTTTGGCAACACTAGGTATGCGCGGAATTGCCTCGACAATCCTATGGATTCGCGCTGACTACTACAAAGAAGAGAAGTACTTTGATCGTTTCTCTGCCACGTTGAACCAGATCGCGCTTCTGCAGCCCCACTTCATCAGCGTTTGGCAGCATCAAGCCCACAACTTGAGCTACAACGTATCGCCGGAGTTCGAAGACTTCCGTCAGCGGTATGAATGGGTGAAGAAGGGAATCGACTATTTGGTCAAAGGGACCAAGTTCAATACTCGCAAGCCAATTTTGCAATATGAGTTGGGGCATTATGTCGGCAACAAATTAGGGAAGGCCGACGAGAAAAGGCAGTACCGGGATCTTTTCCGAAACGACAACGAGTTTCATCAGTACTTCGTTGAAAAAGGGCTGAATGCGACGTCCGATGATGCTATGGGCCCTGATCGTAAACCGGATAACTGGCTTGTTGGCAAGCTTTGGTTTGAAGCGGCTTATCGGTTGGTCACCGAAGGTGCTCCGATTAAGAAATCGCCACACTTGCTGTTTAGCTATGCACCACTGTGGCAGATGTACCACGGTGAAGCCATCGAAGATGAAGGAGTTCTCGATGATCGGGCTAGATTCGTATGGGAACGCGCTAGCCGTGAGTGGAAGGATTTCGGGAACAGAGAACTCGGAGGGACCTCCTCCACAGCGGTGACCTTGAGGAGTTTGGATATCGCAAAGCAAAGCGTTTTAGACCTCAAGAAGAAGTTCTTCGATTTAACCCAGAGCGTCAGGGACGTGGTTCGCGAATCCAAGAAGAGCAAAGTCCCCGCGGCGAAGTTGGACGCCTACAACAAGCCTTCCAACGAACGAAACACGCAAGATCGCATTGCCGCAGCCGAGGTCGAGACGATGATCGAGCCGACCTACCAAGAACTCGCAGGTCAGTTGCCTCGGGCAAAGCAAATCGAGGCATTGGAATTGGCTAACGATTTATCCGCAGCGGAAGATTATGCTCGCAATACGAACTCCCTTCGCGAACAAGTGAACTACGCGTATTGGGAGGTTCGGGCTCTCGCTGAGCAACAGCAGATGATGGTCGACGCTCGACGGCTGATGTTCGAGGCCAACCAATTGATTGATGTTGCCGACATTAAGGGTGCGGTTGAGAAGTACGAAGCCGCGTGGGTCCGATGGGATAAAGTATTCCGTTACTATCCCGTCGTGATGACGGAAGATGTAGGCGAGGATGTGCTCAAGTCGATCAATCGCTACAAGAAGCTGATCGACGAGGAGATCGACGAACGGTTTGTTCTTTACGAGTTCATGATGTTCCGGCGAGCTTATGATGCCGACTATCTTGATTTCAACGTGGAGAAAACGCTGGCAGATTGGAGAGCGAAATCCTCCGAATTGGGAAGTCCTGAAGACTTCTTCAGTACCCCGCTCGCAAAGGCATATGGTTTTTCGGACCCTGTTGCAAAGCCAGCCGAAGAGAACCCGAAGCCTGAGGCACCGAAATCGGACACTCCAGATGCGAAGCCCGCTTTGGAAGGTTCCTCGGTGGAAGGTAATCGACCACCAAAACTCGACAATCCAAGCGATCAGGACTGATTTTCCCGCCATTGAGTGGGCGCTTACGATAAGTCCACTGATCAACACTGAGAAGGTCTGTTAGAATACGCCAGCATGGGACTCTATGATCGCGGATACTACCGAGACGAATCTGGCCTCGATTTGAGGCCGGATTGGAACCAGCGATCTGCTGTTTCTATCCTTATCATCGTCAATGTCGCGGTTTTCATCGCGAATATGCTGTTTGGCTCCCCTACGGTCGGGTACCAAGGCAAGGTCAACGAAGCGTTGATGCTGTGGCCACAGGATTGGGCGGAACCGCTGAAGTGGATTCGGACTTTTACGTACGCATTTGCCCATGATGCTAGCAGTCCGTCGCACATCTTTTTCAACATGCTCAGCCTGTACTTCATGGGACGTGCCGTCGAGCAAACCTATGGCAGGAATGAGTTCTTCCGGATTTATTTGATCAGCGCCTTGTTTTGCGGCGTGTGCTGGTTGCTGACCAGGTTTTTTACTGGTGGTACTATCCCGGTGTTAGGTGCCTCTGGGGCTGTTCTCTGCATCTCGATGCTTTTTGTGTTTAACTATCCGCGTGCGACGGTCGTCTTCATCGTTTTCCCGATGCCAGCTTGGGTTCTCGGGGTAATTTTTGTACTGAGCAACTTCTTTTTGCAATCGGCACAAGGTGTCGCGTACGACGTGCACATTTTCGGTATCTTGTTCGCCGCCCTCTATTTCTTTCTCCGGTGGAACTTTTCGTTTCTGGAATCCCCTGCTGACGCATTTCGAAAAGTCCTTCGCCGACTGACCGGCCCTCGACTTAAGGTCCATTCAGAGCGCGATTTGGATCGAGAAGAAAAGGATGCGGCGGAAGCGGATCGTTTGCTCGAGAAGATTCACAACTTCGGTAAGGATTCGCTCAGTTCTCGAGAAAAGAAGTTTCTTGAACGTTATTCGCAATCCGTTCGCAATCGATCGACTCAGAATAAAAAATGGTCGGAACCCTAGCATAGTTCGTCCAGGGGTTGCAGAATAATCGCATTGCAGGATACGCCCATCGCAGAGTGGGCGAAAACTGCAGAATAGGCACGGGAACAGGACGGAGAGCGATTCAGTCGCGGGACGGTCGTTTTTCAACGGTACGGAGTCGGTCTCTCCCAACTCAACGGAAATTCTACTTACGAACGGAAAGATGCGCAGCAAATGTCGGTAGCTACCAATCGCTTCAGCACAACGAGACAGGACATCGCGGGGCAGCCTATTGTCGATTTAGTAGCTCAATACGGTACGCCTTGCTATGTCTACGACATGAACGTGATTCGCCAGAGAGTTGCAGATCTCAAGGCTTTCGATGTTGTTCGTTATGCGCAGAAAGCATGCTCGAACATCGCGATTCTCGATCGATTGAGGCGCCTGGGCGTCGTTGTAGATGCCGTCAGTGCTGGAGAAGTCCGCCGTGCGTTGTCAGCGGGGTTCGATCCTCACAGCAAACCCCATGGAATTGTTTACACCGCGGATGTGTTCGATCGTGAAGCGATCGATTTGGTCAAGGAGTTGGGGTTGCACGTGAACTGCGGCTCACCGGACATGATCGAGCAGTTGGGGAGCGCCGTCCCCGGTGCGAGTGTCACGCTCAGGATCAATCCGGGTTTCGGGCATGGACATAGTCAAAAAACCAATACTGGGGGGCCGCAATCAAAGCATGGTATTTGGCATGAAGATGTCGACCGATGCCTTCGCCTAGCAGATCTGCACAACGTCGCAGTGACGGGTTTGCACATGCACATAGGATCAGGAACCGATCTAGAGCATCTTTCCCAAGTTTGCAGTGCTCTCGAGCGGGTGGCGCACCAAATCGGTCGCACGCTGACGACCATCAGCGCCGGAGGAGGGTTGCCCGTACCGTATCGTGACGGTCAATCCTACGTGGATTTAGACCAGTACTATCGGTTATGGGATGCAAGCCGAAAGAGGCTTGAGGCGGACTTTGGGCATGCGATTACATTGGAACTGGAACCGGGGCGTTACCTGGTTGCCGAAAGTGGGTTTTTGATCGCGGAGATTCGAGCTGTGAAAAAGATGGGTGAAAACCTGTTTTATTTGCTCGATGCAGGATTCAACGATTTGGCCAGGCCGATCCTCTACGGGGCGTACCACCCCATCTCGATCGCCCATCGAAATGGAAGAACTCCCTCGGAGTTGGTAGACGTCGTTGTCGGCGGTCCTCTGTGCGAAAGCGGCGACATTTTCACTCAAGAAGAAGGTGGATTTGTTGCTAAACGCAAGCTTCCCCCCGCCAGCGTTGGAGATTTTTTGGTCATGGAGGTTGCAGGAGCCTATGGCTTTGTGATGTCCAGCAATTACAACGGTCGTTACCGCGCTCCGGAACTACTTATCGAGGACGGGAAAGTCCATTGCATTCGCAAGCGGGAAACGTACGATTGTTTGATCCAAGGGGAGAGTATCCCCCCCGTTTCCGCTTGACACGCCTCCATAATCTCTCGTTAGTCCCACCGAGTTGATCGAAACCCGGTGCGATGTGAAGCCCTCTGTCCCCCCCCTTTAGGAACCGTTTATGCGATCCAAAACTTTGTTGGCTGGAATTGTAGCAATGGCACTTTTCTCCGTAGGTATGGCAGAGGAGGCTACCAAAGATGCTCCTCCGGCACTTGCGTTTTCGATGAAATCGCTTGAAGGCGAGAACGTGGATCTGAGCAAGTATGAAGGCAAAGTAGTTCTTTTTGTCAATGTCGCGAGCAATTGCGGATACACCAAACAGTACACGGGGCTGCAAAAGCTGCATCAAACCTACGCTGAGAAAGGATTGGCAGTTGTTGGTGTTCCATGCAACCAATTTGGTGGTCAAGAGCCTGGAACCAGCAAAGAAATTAAACAGTTTTGCTCCAGCAAGTACAACGTTACGTTTGATATGCTCGACAAGGTGAACGTCAACGGCGGAGACGCGTGTGGGCTGTACAAGTACCTCACCGGGGTCGATTCCAAGCCTGCAGGTAAGGGAGCGATCAAATGGAACTTTGAAAAGTTCTTGCTCGACCGCAAGGGGAATGTAGTAGGTCGTTTTGGTTCGGGAGTTGATCCCAACTCGCCAGAGTTGGTCCAAGCCATCGAAAAGGCATTGGCAAACTAGTTGCTACTCCTCGACCAATTCGTGGGACCGCGACCTGCTAATTGACACCATTCCGATCGATCGCGTCTAGCATCCATTGGATCTGGTCGTCCCAGCTTTTTCTGCTTTGACGGGTGTTCGCCAGGAAACGCTCGTCATTTTCACTCGGGATGCGACTTAGCACGTCGCGTGCCATCTCCAGGGTGCGGCGCATTTCGTTGATTTGCCCCATGGCTTCTTGGCATCGGGCGATTTGGAGAAACGCCTCGAGAGATTCCGGCTCGTTGATGAAGCGGTTTGCCACGTCGCGATACGCTTCCAACGCCGCATTGAAGTTGCCCTCGTGGAAATAGAGGTCTGCTTCACCGAAATAGCTGTTGCGAAGCATTTCTTTTGCATTTGGGTCTCGAACTCCGTCATCGCCGATCGAGCTGATTTCTTTTCTCAACTGAGCGAAAGTATCTCGCGATCGAATGAGCAACTCTTTGCGTTGGTTTTTCCATTGCGCAATCGCTTCTTCGCTGATCACTCGATTCTCTTTGAGCAACATGTCTGGCCAGTAAGAGGCCATGCGATACGCCTTGGCGGTCATGTACAGCAATTGGTACCTGCGTGGATCGTCCTTGAATCGCCTCAGACCTTCCTCCATGCTTGAAATGCTCCGCATCAACTGCTCAAAACTTTGCTCAATTTCAGGGAGTAGCGTGGGAGCCTTTGATGGGTTTTCGACAATCGCGCCCTGCGCTTGAACTTGCATTTGTTCCCCACGCCGGTACATCAATGTGCCGAGTTCTAGCAACGATTCTTTCCAGAGGGGACTCTCCGGCCGCAGGCTTCCGTAGTACAGGTTTTCCGTAATTAGAGTTTCCGCTTGATCAAAGTTTCCCTTGTTCCAATTCATTCTCGCTGCGATGAGCTTGGCATCGTAAACGAGAGGGCTGTCGGGATTGGAGAGGATCAAATTGTCTAAGGTGTTGAGAGCTAAATCGACTTCCCCAGACGCTGCATGGTTCTTCGCCTTCAGCAGTAAGGCTTTCGCTCGTTCCGTACGAGGCACTAAATTCAAGTAACGGTCGATTAGCTTGTTGCTGTTTCGAAAGTCATTTGCGAAGTGGTAATCCTCGATGCCACGCCACATCAAATCCAGGTAAGTGGGGGATCTCATTTCATAGCCACAAAGCGTATCCAGAGCGGTTGCCGCACGACGGAACGACTGCTCCATTTGCTCTGCCAGTTTATGGTTGTTGGGATCCCCTTCTATCCGAGAAGCCCACTTGTCTTGCAGTGATCGTGCCCAGCGGTCATGGACGGCAACTTCCAGTCTCAGGCGATCTACTTCGTTGCAAACTGGAGGCAGTCTTTTGACAAACTGTTCTCCCACTTCGTAGGCTTCTTGGTCGAGAATTCGAGCAGCTGAAGCTAGTATTCGTTCTCGCATCCGCTCCAGTGGCATCCAACTGTTCTGATACCACTTGGACTCACCAAAGTTCTTCATGAGGTGCTCCATGGTGGAAATCGTTTCATCAAACTCTTTCCTGTCAATCAACGCATCGATTTCCTCAATACCAGCCGCCATGAATTCGGGTTCAAAGGGGGAGGCCAATCGAAGACTGCTGAAGGTGCTAACGGCTAGACTTGTCCGTCCTTGATCTCGGTAGATAAGTCCTTCTTGCAAGGCTGCTTGTCGACGCGTCGGATTCGAAACGTCAGACATGGAGTTCACATCGTCGAGAAATTGCAAAGCTTCTTGTCGCAGTACCTCGGCTTCCGCAGGTGGCTTTTCTTTCGCCTCCTCACGAAGGTAACCCGCAAAGAGTACGTTGGCATCAGGGCGGACAGAAGAGGTGGGAGGGATGCTTTGGAATTGCTTACGAATCTCATCAGGTTTCCCTTCAAACTTGGCAATCTGCATCCTTTTCATCGCAATCCGGTCCAACTCAGCGGGTGAGATCGCGGGAAGCGACGCCCAGCGATCCAATCGGTGCGTAGCCGCAGCGATGTCTGGTTTGTTTTGGAACAGATCGATGTCGATCAGATTTTCCACCGAATCACTTCGTCCTTGAGGCCAGCGTTCCGAAGCGATTTCAAGCGGCTCTTTGGCTTCATTCCATCGAAACAATTCGAAGAGAGCTGTACCTAAAAGGTAATTCCCTAGCCCATCATATCCCGCTGGGAATTTGAGCTTCCGGCTTTCCTCCAATCGATTTGCAGCTGTTTCGTTGAGATCGGTGCGAGCTCGTCGCTGAGAAAGATTCTTTGCCGAGACTCTTGCGTCCGCTCCGATCAAGAAATGACGCGTCGAGCGATCTGAGGAACGCTGGATGGTTTTTTCATCGGTTCCATCGGCGATTTTTGCAGAGGTCGAGAAGTCACCTCGGCGCGCCATTCGAAGAGCGATGTTGAGCTTGTCGTGCGGATCTTCCGGTCGACTTGCATAAATCCAGACGCCAAGAGTTAGACCGGACAGTGCGATCAATCCACCGATAGCACCTAGGATTACAGCGCGACCTATCCCGCGGCGGGTTTGCCATCGGGGACCAATTCGGTTTCGGGCTCGCGACGGGGTGCTTTGATCATGCATTGAGAAACTCGAATCAGCGGATCTCAAATCCCAAAAAGCACACTGGAAAACGCCGCCAAAGGGGCCTTGAAAAGCAACTCACGCCACACGGAGTCTACCCCATAGCGCAGTACAAAGATGCAAAGCCAAGCGACCAAAAGCATATCGCCAATAGCAGGTCCATTAGTTGCGAACCATGAATAGCGATTGAATCGATTAATCTGGACACCAGGTTCTAGACGCCATTGATGTCCACGTGGCTCAGCAGCGCACCCCACCTCCTGCGATTCTTTTCCATTTTCCGCGTCTGGAGGAAAGATGCTGGTCGGAGTAGTTGCGGGTCGAGATCGCAAAATGTCCGTTTTTAGGGATTCATATTCCCGGTGTTCACAGGACAAAACTCCCCAATAGGCAATCGAATGCCGCTCCAGCGCTCGAGCGACTTCCGATTCGTCATAGGATACCTCTGAAAGAGGGATGGGGCTTTTTCGTGGGAGATTGGATACCACGAGTGCAGCAGGCTGAACACGGCAGCGGCTGTGGTTCGCATTAGCTCGGAACTTCGAGAACCAACGAACACTCCAATGAAGTCTTTTCGTCGAACCAAATGTGATTCCGAATGCCAGCGAAGTAGCAAGTGCGATCGCGAATATCGAACGTGCCCAAGAAAACTTTCCAGGCAAGGCAGAGACTCTGGGAGCGCCTGTGATCGCAAAGTGGCCGGAAGACGTAGCGAGCAGATGTTCCCACTCTCCTTCCAGGCGATTGACGTTCCCTTCGTGGATCGCCTTCAGCTCCGTGAGACGATTCCAAGTAGAGCGATCGTTATCCGTAACTTTTCTTCGCTCGGATACCGCGTGGGTGTCGGCGGTATCGTGTTCTTGCGAAGAGGGATTGCTAGAAACGATTCGTTTCGGGCTTGAGGCCAGCCGGAAGGTGCCTGCCCCCGTCACGTCGGACATCGCTATTCCCTCTCGTTCGCAATCCAGTTGGAATCGTTGGATCTGATGATTGACGACTTCCAACCGCCAACGCTGCTCACGCAATGATTTCCGTAGAGGAGCGTTCGCTTCGAGATGCGAACTCGGGCGTGTCAAGCGTTCGATTTCACGTTCGACGAACGCAGCATCGCCAGCCTTTTGCAATCCGACCCGTATCTTCAAAACTTTCAATTCCGACGTGGGCGAACCAAGCCGCGAATCGGAAGCAGGGGCACAATCTAGCCACTGGATTTTTTCGGAATCGATCGCTTGGTTGCGGCTAAGTGAAACCAGCTGGTTCCATCGAGATTGCGTCGCGACAGCATTTCCAAGGAGTACATAGGTGGGGGCTTGGATCGGTAACCAATTGATTAACCACAACAAACATGCAAACGCGATCAAGCCGATTTGAGGAACCAGCGTGTGCGATCTCCCGCTCCGTCGTCGAGGAGGATCGGCCATCGCTCGATCGCTCGGCGATGAATCCTGCACAGGCTGTGGTGGTTCGTTGTTTGCCATCAATACTTGCTGGGACTACTGAATGGATTTTGGTAACCTGCACAGATACGAACAACTTTTTCGGATCTTCCGATTGTGTCGGCTACTACTGTCCCTTGCCGTGAAGCTTTTTCGCAAAGAGTCAATGCTAGCAATTCCCAAGTTCCCCCCTGCAGATTTAGGGACACACGCGTAACACAGATCGCGGATAGACAGATCACGGATAGAAAGCTTGCATCCCCCGATCGGCCTCAGTCGCGGTTTACGAACGCCAGAATTGATGGTTATCAGAAATCACTAGACCGCGCACGCGGTAACTGCGGCTTGGGCTCTGGGTTACCGACAAGCCGCTTTTTCACTGGTTCTAGTAGTGGAGGCAAACGAATGGGAGTTAATAGGAACGACGATTCCCCCAAGGGTTTGGAAAGGGTTGCGCCGAATAAGGTGGTACAGGCTCTGGAAATGGATAGGATTGGGGAGGCCCGTAGGGCGCCTCGAACCCGAATGGAACTGGCATCGGTCCGGGGGCCCGTTTCATGGAATGCTGGATCGCGGTGACCAGTCTGGCGATTCGTCGATCGAGGCTTTCCATATAGGTGCGTAGGGTGCGATCGGTACGCATTTGGCAATCCGTTTCGATCAAGCCTGCGACGTGCCGCCACAACCGATTGGTTTGCTCCAAACCGAACCGTACTTGGTCACAGTTGGCACCGGATTTGAGCATTTCAACCAAGCGGCATGCGGAGTTATCGAGCATCGCGACTGGTTGCGCCACGAAACTCCGCGGGTATTTCTCATGAACCCGTTCCAGGATATCCTCGGTCCTACTTTGGACCGCGACCGCCTCTCCAACTGCGGTGCTCCAGGGGTTACCCGCGTGCGCCCTTTGCGGAACCTCTGACCATGCTCCGAGAACCATCCCGATAGCCAGTACGACACGCCCTAATGCGATTCGCCCTACTGCGATTCGGCAGAAAATCGGCGTTGATAATAAGACTCGCATGCTCCGCTCCCCCTCAATTCCCATGTTTCCGATCGACCCCTACAGGACTTGTTCTCGCGATGGGTACGCCCATTGAGCAATCCATCAGGCGAACACAGTGAACAAGTGTTGTGCCGAAACCAAAAGAATTTTTCGTGTTCGTTAAAATCACTACAATCAGATAGACTCTTTCGTAAGATGACGGGCCGAGCCGGTGCTTTTGAAGTTGTCGGAACTGTCCATAATTTGAGTACAGCGCGATCGTTTTGAGTGATGGACTGTTTTCCTCTATCGAATTTGGAATACCAACGATGTCGTCAACTGAGGGCTCGCTATCGGCCGAAAAACGTGAATCCGAAAGCACGCAGTTGCACAAACGCAGTGCGCCAAAGTGCTTGATCGTGGGTATCTTGACGGTTAGCGACACCAGAACCTTGGAGAGTGACGAGGGGGGGCGACTGATTGAGCAGTACCTGGTGTCTGCGGGTCATTCTGTTAAAGAGCGGATCATTGTTCGCGACGAGCGAGAGTTGATTTCGCAAAGTGCCCGCGATTTACTAGCACTGGATGGTGTACAGGCCTTACTGGTCACTGGAGGAACTGGGTTGTCGGCTCGAGACCAGACGACTGAGGGGATCGAGATGCTCTACGACGCAGTGATTCCAGGCTACGGAGAGCTTTTTCGGATGCTGAGCTTTCAGGAAATCGGTTCGTCGGCCATGCTGAGTCGCGCTAGCGCAGGACGGCATGGAACCCAAATCATCATTACAATGCCAGGCTCACCCGCAGGGGTCCGGCTAGCGATGGAGCGGCTGATTCTTCCAGAATTAGCCCATTTGGTTCATCATGCAGGGAATTGAAAACATGCGTTTATCGTACGGTAAAAATGGATCAGCAGTCGGGGCCAGCCGCCGCCACTCATGCTATCTCGGGATCCTGAATGCATTGGTGTTTGGTTTCCTGCTAGGCATTTGTTGGGATGCCCAACGTTCTCTCTCAGCTCAAGAATTGCAACCTGACGTTGGATCGTCTCAGAATCCTAGCTCGCAGCGTTTGGATGCGTTGGATTTGACACAGAAGCCCCAAGCCGAGTCCGAATCGTCACAAAAAGGGGGCATTAAAATTAGGGTTAAATACAATGTTCCGTATTGCGAACAGGGAGACCCGTATCAAAGGTGTGATCTCTACACACCGATCGACTCAGGAAGTTATCCAGGAATCATTATGATTCACGGAGGTGCTTGGGTCGCTGGGGATAAAGCCAACGATTCGGGGCATGCGAGAAAGATTGCCTCCAATGGTTATGTCGTCATGGTGATCAACTATCGATTAGCTCCCAAGCACAAGCATCCGGCTCAAATCGATGATTGTTTCGAAGCGTTGAGTTGGATGAGTCGCAATTCTCAAGAACTGAACGTCGATTTGTCACGATTGGGTGTTTGGGGATACTCCGCCGGAGGACACTTAGCGGCATTGGTAGCGACGAATCCGAGGTCGGATCTACCTCGGGTCCGCGCCTGTGTTGCCGGTGGTGCTCCATGCGATCTAGAGTTGATCCCCTCGGAGAGTTCGGTGCTAGCGGGGTTTCTTGGGGGGACGCGTCAAGAGATTCCAGACGTCTACGCCGAAGCGTCCCCGATCCAACATGTTTCTTCCGACGATCCGCCGATATTGTTGTTTCACGGGGACGGTGACAAGCTGGTTCCGATTCAATTCGCGGAGCGAATGCGAGGAAGGCTTGAGTCCAAAAGCGTTCCCCATGAGTTCATGACGTTACCGCGAAAATCTCACATCATGGCGTTCGTCGACCCAAAAGCGCTCAACGCATCGATCCAGTTTTTTAACAAGCACTTGAAGGCTTTAGGGGCCGGTGAGTAGAGATCGATTTCGCCAAACTCGAGGTGTTGTCGCCTCGAACAATTCACAACCTATTTATCTTGTAAACGTTTGGCTAGCTTTGAAGGCAGCGACGCTAGCGGCTTCAGCTTCGCTGACCGCGATCGCGAACCACCCATCCCGCATCTCGAGTTGTGATACCGCAAGGCCTTTCGCTCTAGGATCGTTGGCGAGTTCCTGCGAGACCATGGGCATCGAGGTTCTACCCGAGAAGACTTTGGTGAAAATCGCTCGGAGGGGCAACCGATCTCGGACGCCAATCTTGTGCCCATCGATACTGATGACACCATCGCGGACGACGTCTGCTTGAATACCATCGATGGACGGGGCGAACGAGGTCCGGATCGTGAAGTTTTTGAGCAGTATTCGTCCCGGTTGCTCCAGCGATGCGATTCTGAGAGTCAACCACATTCGGTTGTCTTCGAATTCGACGGTCATCGGATTGTGTTCCATAAAACGGATCACCACATCGTTGGGTGTGTCGTCTGGAAGTTCTGGTCGGGTCTGCTGAAGCACATCTGCGATTTGTGCTGCCAGATCTTGAATCGTCCAATCACGCGTCGTATCGATCGCTTGCGAAATCAAATTATTGAAGGCTGATTGGTGCAATTGCAACGAAATCAAACTGTCGCCTGGTGCGACAGGTCTTGGTGTGTACGCTGATATTTGATTCGCACCTGCGACGCGGTAGCGAACTACCAATCGGTTTTCGGTTGTCTGCATATCGAGAACCAGGGGTTGTAGCTGCAGCGATTGCAATGGACCCAAGAGCCGTTTGTCGAATTGCGACCTTGCGGCTTCGATGTTCGTTTTCAGTTGACTATCAAATTCTTGATCCGTTTGTTTTGCAATCAGTTTCTGTGTCAACCGCTTCGCGATCGGCCGTGATTGCACGAACTCTTGATGTGCAACGTAACGGATCATCTCACCTAGCACAGGCATGGAATCCCAGCTCGTGGAGAACTTGCGGAGGGAGTCGCTAGACTCAACCGTGGCTGGTTTTCCATCGATTTGGAGTGACGTAGAGTCGATGCGAATGTCTCGAGATGCCTGAACATGAGCTTTCGTCGCATTATAAAACGTGGCACCGTTTCGGCTACTGCGAGTGTTGCTATCTATTTGGCCGTCGAGGTTGAGTGCAACGTGCCAAGCGGACGGGTCAGGAATGAAGTCGACCTTCAAGTTTGTACTGGCTTGGCTTGCACCGCGGGTATCAGCGCCCAGGATTCGTTGCTGCACAGGGCGATTGGATACTTGTCCCTGCGGCATCATCCGGTTGATGAATGCTTCCGAGACACTCATACGGATATTGGCGTTTCGATAATGAGTGCCGATGATGTCTGCGACAGAGGCTTGTTCGGGATGCTCTGAGAACCGCAAGGACTGAATGGCATCCGCGAGGTCTGCGCTGCAACGATGAACAGGGTTGCTTTCAAGGGCTTCAATGTCGATTAGAATTTTACGGTAGTCGACAGGGCCGATCGTCAACGGATGGACTTGATCAGCCAACCGATGGACTTCGGCACTAGTCAGGATCCGTCGCTGGTCTGGGGTCACGCGCGAGTCGGTAACACGTGCCAGGAATTCGCGAGCTAAGCCAACTTGATTCTCCCGCGATTCGATACGTTGATGGGCAAGATCTTCGATGCGATCGAGCATCAGGTACCGGCCCCAGTTCTCAACGTCATCGGTCGAAATCAACGCCCGACGTACGGTTTCCAATCGATCCTGTAGTTTGTTGTAATCCACGTCATAGGACCGAATCGCTACGAAGCGTTCACGACCAATTCGTTTGCACTCATGCACCGCTGTCCATACAACAACGCGGCGTTTCACCGAATACGAAACCCGATTCAACGCGCTGGCCAACGACGGCGAATCCGAAACATGCAGGGTAGCCCACGAAAAACCCTGTTCCGATAATTCGCTCAATTCCCCGAGAAGCTCAAGCGACCTGGGGTCGGTGATCGCGATGCTCTCGAGCGATTCGAAAATTTGAATGGTTCGGTCGTTCCACGCTCGCAGCTCTTCTCGAATCGGGAGCGTGCACTCCGCTACCTGGATTTCGCGGAAATCGTTCAGCTCGGATTGCATTTGCAATGCGACGGGCCATGTGTTTCCGATGACAGAGGTTTTAGAAGACAAGTGGTTCGAAGAAATCGTGTTCGATGGATCGTTGATGGTTCGTATCGCAGATACGGCGTTGGCCGTGATCGAGTCTTGCGATTCCTGTTCGCTCATGGCCAAGCGAGGACGTGCTGCAAATTCTGGAAATGGATCGATAAACTGGTCGGAAATCGGTGCTGTCAACTTCACACCCGCTGGAGGTTCGGCAAGGGCGATCGACGTTGGAGCCTCAGTTCGATAATCCACCCATCTTGAGCGGTTCACTAAGTGCTCGGACGGTTCCATCTCAAGCGGAATGGGTTCCGCTACGATTCGCACTGTGTTTCGAGGACGCATCGCCACGCTTAAGGTCGTGGTTCGAGGCGAAAAAAAGTAGCCGGGGCGTTTAATCCGGGAATACTGTTCGCCGGCGACAAATAGCAAAATCAAAGCGACGGCGACCACCAAGGCATAGAACCAACCTCGTACGCTCCTCGCTGCACTGTTTGCCATCCTGAACACCCCATGCGTCGTTCGACGCGAGACTCCGTCCCGTTCCTAACCTCGATCCCGATCTACAAAGCCCCAAAAGTTGGGCTCCATGATTCAGGACACTCCACGCGAGACAAATCCGAAGGCTAGTTCGACAGCGGTCGCGCATCACCTCGGAAACGGCATCTCTCGCTCCACTATCTTCGACCAGCCGCCCCCACTCGATCAAAGCAAGCTGACGCCATTTGCGCGTTTATTCACCACCTGATGTCCCCCCTGTACCACTTAGATAAAATGTAACGGCAGATCGGAATGCTAGCACTTGAGGCTTGGTGATTAGGTATGATGGAGGCTTCGGGCAAAGGAGGTGCGAGAGGCGTATCTGAATCGTGGTATTCCTCGTGTCCTTTGTTCCCAGATTTCCCCGTGTTCCTACCCCCGTGATATTCGAAGGTACTATGACGACTGCTCACAGGTTTTCGATAACGCTTGTCTCCTTTTTCCTTGTGGTTGCCATGCAAGCTGACGACAGCTTTGGTCAGACTTCTGTTTCAAATCGGTCTGGAGTGGAGAGCCCACGAAAAGCCCGTGCGATGAAGCTCGAGGATCTTTTCGGTTTTGTTCGAATTGCGGAGCCCCAACTCAGTCCCGATGGTTCGCAAGTCATCTATCAGGCGACTCGGTTCAGCGATCCTGGCAAGAATGCGAAGTCGACACAATTGTGGAGTATCTCCACGACGGGGCAGCCATCGTCGGGAGCGTCTACTTCGGATGCTGTGGCCGGAAACGCTTCTCCGTCTCGAAGGGTGACTCAATCCGGAAAGGCGGATACCCATCCTCGCTTTTCACCCGACGGCAAAAAGATCCTTTTCGAATCTAACCGCGATGGTTCCCCGCAGCTTTACATTCTCGATTCGAGCCAAATGGGCGAACCAAGAAAACTGACGTCGATATCGACGGGTGCCAGCACGGGGATTTGGTCGCCGGATGGAAGTAAGGTCGCGTTTGTATCCACGGTGCGGCCGGAATGGAGCCAGTTGCCATTTTCTGAATCGGATGCCAAAAATCGCGCGGCAGATGATGAGGCCGCAGCTAGTCCGGTCAAGGCAAAGACGTTCACAAAACTTTTTTATCGTCATTGGGATTCGTACACCGAGGATAAACGGCAGCACATTTTCGTTATTAATGCAGATGGGACGGAGTGCATCGATGTGACGCCGGGAGATCGCGACGCGTATCCCACAAGTACAACATTTAGCGCGGGCGATGATTTTTGCTTCACGCCCGATGGTAAACACCTCATCGTTACTGCCGTTCCAGCGAAAGGGGAATCGTGGACGACAGGATATGACCTTTGCCGAATCGACTTGAGCAAGCCTTCGGTGGAGTGGGAATCTCTGACGGGAAACAATCCAGCGGCTGACGGCACGCCAAAATTCAGCCCGAACGGCAAGCGGCTCGCGTATCGTTCTCAGGCAAAGCCTGGGTATGAAGCCGACAAATGGAATTTGATGGTTGTCGACTGCAACGCAGACGGTTCATGGACTAGTAAGCCAGTGGCTTGGACGCAGTCGCTCGATCGCTCTGTAAGCGATTTCGTTTGGCTCGACGATCAGACGATTGCCTTCACCGCGGAGGAAAATGGAGCGGTGGCGATGTATCGTGTTGGCGCGGATGCAAAGCCTACGCGGTTGGAAATGGATTTTGGGGATCAGCGATCGGGCCAGATCACGGCATTGCAAACAGCTGGCGGTAAGTTGGTGGTTTCGCGTGCGGTGATGAATCGCCCCGCCGAACTCTACGTCGGATCGACTCGGTCGCTGGGGGGTATGACGAAGATAACTACAGAGAACGACGCTCTCGCCAATGAACTGGAGTTGGTTCGCCCCGAGAGCGTTCGAGTGGAGGTCGAGGGTGGGACTTCGATGCAAATGTGGATCTTAAAACCCCCTGCATTTGATGGTTCCAAGAAATGGCCCGTGGTCTATTTGATTCACGGAGGTCCACAGGGAGCATGGGAGGATGGTTGGAGTTTCCGATGGAATCCTCAGCTTTGGGCCGCACAGGGATACGTAGTCGTCTTGCCCAATCCGCGAGGATCGACCGGTTTCGGCCAGAAGTTCTGCGACGAGATCAGTGGAGACTGGGGAGGTAAGTGTTACCGGGATTTGGTAGCAGGATTGGCTTATGTCAAAAAATTGCCCTATGTCGATGATTCGCGGATCGCTTCGGCTGGAGCGAGTTTCGGCGGTTACATGCAAGACTGGTTCGCTGTGAACGAGATCGCAAAAGAGTTTCGTTGCCTGATCACCCATTGCAGCGTCTACAATTTTGAGAGCATGTGGGGTACCACCGATGAGCTATGGTTCGATGAATACGAGCATGGCGGCCTGCCGTGGGAGATTCCGGGCAAATATCGTGAATTTAGCCCACACACCTTGGCAGGGAATTTGGGCAAGTACAAGACGCCGATGCTCGTCATCCACAACGATCTCGATTTCCGATGCCCGATCGGTCAAGGCCACGAGTTGTTTCAAGCATTGCAACGGCAAGGAGTTCCAAGCCGCTTCGTCAATTTTCCCGACGAAGGGCACTGGGTGTCTAAAGCAGCAAACAGCATCCACTGGCATCGAGAAGTCTTTGGTTGGCTTACCAAGTACTGCCCACCTGGCTCGAAGTAAGCTACCGTTGCCTTACTCTTTCAGTTACCTGGCTCTTATAGGCTCAAACTCGCAGGTTCACGGGATGCCCCTATGAATAAGTCGAATCGACTCACGCTCTATATATTGATTGCCATGGTAGCGGGGGCCGTCTTAGGTTACATCGTCCATGTCAGCGCGGAACAGGAGTTCAGGGAAGCGTTTTCGAAGAACACCAAATTGCTGACGACCATTTTTATCCGGCTCGTTCAGATGATCATCGCTCCGCTGGTTTTCTCGACCTTGGTGGTGGGAATTGCGAAGTTGGGAGATCTAAACTCAGTTGGCAGGGTGGGTGGCAAGGCGATGCTATGGTTCATTGCCGCGTCACTTGTCAGTCTGCTACTGGGCATGGTGTTGGTGAACTTCTTTCAACCCGGCGCTGGTTTTGCAGACATCCAAGGGGATTCTGCCGAGGCGGAAAAATTAGCCAGCAACACCAAACAATTCAATCTGCAACAGTTCGTTGAGCACATTGTGCCGCGCAGCGTGGTGGAGGCTATGGCGACCAATGAAATATTGCAGTTGGTTGTCTTCAGTATCTTTTTTGGGGTGGCCACAGCCGCCATGGGTGATAAGGCCAAGGTAATCGTGGAAGGTCTCGATGCCGTGGCTCATGTGATCTTGAAGATGGTAGGGTACGTGATGAACGTGGCGCCGCTTGGAGTATTCGGTGCCATCGCAGCCGTGATCGCTGTGAAAGGGCTGGATGTCTTTTTGTTCTATGGCAAGTACCTGTTTTATTTTCTTATCGGCATTTCGATGCTTTGGATGATCTTACTCTTCGTGGGGTATCTAATCCTAGGGAAACGACTCCCGGAGTTATTACGGCATATAGCCTCCCCTTTGATCATTGCCTTCAGCACGACCAGCAGTGAAGCTGTATTTCCTAAGCTGACAGAGGAATTGGAGAAATTCGGCTGCAAGGACAAGATCGTTTCATTCATTTTGCCTCTTGGTTATTCGTTCAATCTCGATGGCAGCATGATGTACATGACATTCGCAAGTATCGCCATTGCACAAGCGAACGGGATTCAGTTGGACCTAGGGACTCAGTTGACTATGTTATTGGTTCTCATGCTGACCAGCAAAGGGATCGCCGGTGTGCCTCGCGCGTCACTCGTTGTGGTCACCGCGACATGCGCGATGTTCAAGATTCCTCCTGAAGGCATCGCACTGATTCTCCCGATCGACCATTTCTGTGATATGTTCCGCACTGCGACCAATGTCCTGGGTAACACCTTGGCGACGGCGGTTGTCAGTAAGTGGGAGAATGAATTAGGTCCGGCTCAGTCTTCAGCGGAATGACGTTAGTATTTCCCTCGAAGGGAGAAACCTAAGGGGAGCGTATCGCCAACAATGCTAGACGTATTGTCCTCGTCGAGGCTTCCCCCGTCCGCAACGAGACTACGATGCAACGGGGGAGATTTCAATTCGTCCATTCGATCGAGGATCTTTTCTCGAAGATTGCCGGATACGTCTCGATATCGATCGCCTGTTCGTCGCGACAATAGCATCAGTGCTAAGGAGTACGACGGGACAAGCTCTGTGGGGGGCTCTAACTCTAAAAGTCGAACGAGCCAGGAGGAAACCTTTTCAACGGGGACTGTTTGCTGAAGGGTAGCGTAGACTGGAACGCGATTGCCCATCCGCCCGATCATCCATAACAATGCGGAGTGGAGCGGAAGAAGTTTCTTTTTGTTGAGCCCGCTCAACGCGAGTTCCGCAGCGGATGCCTTGTCTTTTGAACGCAGACGTTCGAGGGAGCCGAGCAATCGCAACAGTTCGATCGCGATATTGGTGTTGAGTTGCTCTCTGCCGATGTTGGTCCCTCCCAGCATCGGTTTGACGCGAGTCCAGGTGTCTTGAAAGAGTGCATTTTGCTGGCCTGTCGTGAATCCACCAGAGATTCGACGCCACAGAATTACTCCCTCCGAAACATTGGCGGGACTTCGATGTATCAGCTTATTGTGCACCAGCCGCCAAGTGGATTGGACGCGCCAGTCGTCGGCAGGGAATCCAAATCCGGGGCGAAGTGACCAGCCCGCGAGATTCAGCCAACGCGCTTCATGTTCGGGTGACAATTTTCTCGAATCCGAGTGATCTACCAGATAACGCCAAATCTCTCGTAGCACTGAAGGTGGCCAGTCGCGACGACTCATCCCCAATGCGTCTGTCAGCGTATTGAAACAGTCTTTTGGTTTCTGAGTCGGGTTGGAGCCAAAGATGGTTTCCAAAGCTGAAATCGCTTTTTGGATTTGGTCCTCGGAAACCAGTGGACCTCGACTTGCTGCACCCGTGGTACTCCCACTCTCTGAAATGTCACCGGGTGTACCACCTCGCACGTCGAACTCCAAGTTCCAACGTCCTGCAATAGGTTCGTCATGCGAGGCGTGAGTTGGATCGCTATTCGGGATCGAAACCACTCTCATCTTGAGAGTGCCGATCTCGCTCAATTCGCTTTCCAAATGGACGGGTAGGACGGCACGACGATTGGCTCTACTTAGTTCGAGGACAGTTTGAATCGGCGGGAGTTGGGTCATCGAACTTGGATCGACATCGACCAATTCACCGAATGCATGGGTTAACTGGCTACTGCTGTAGTAAAGCGGGAATTGAACAGGTTCACCGAGTATCAAATCGAAGGGCCGATCATCGAGCGTGTATCGATCCAAAGGAACAGCGCTCGCCGGCATCACGCAGACCGCTTGCAAGGGAGCGTTATTGACCAGAAGGTAGTAGGACCTCGCCAGCCTTGCATCGATACGAATGCCCTCGCCTCGTCGGACCATTCCAAAGTATGCGGCTCCTTGCGCGACCGCGAGATCCAACCGGTTTCCTTCCAGGACTCCCGGCTGCCAATTTGGAGCATCGCCACTGGAAAACCACTCCTTGATTTGCGTCAGGATAGCGTCTCGGATCGAGTTCGACGCAAGGACTCCGCCGTTGAACAGAACCCAATCCGGTTTTGCGGCTTGCAAGTCGGACATGCGTTCGCGATCGGAGTCGTTTCGACCTGCCCAGCGATGATCCCACAAGAAGCTTGCGAGATGCTTAAGTACGTTGGGTTCATTTTCGTAGGGCAATCCAAATTCCTGGAACCCCTCCTGCGCGCTGTCGGGTTGGCTCTCGAGGGTAACCTTTCCAAAGAAGCCATCGACCAGCAGAGCTTTTGCCCATTCGCGATCAATTTTCACCGTCCGCGATCCGGCAATGATTTTGGAGCCGAGTGCGGGAATGGAAATGGAATAATGCTCCGGAGGAGACTCGCCCAAGAGGGTTTCTTTCGCGCTCCGAGCATGCGCTTTCAAGACATCCCACTGCCGAGCGCTTAACGGTTCTTTGCTTGAGGAGTTCTTTACTAGTTGTTGCTCGAGATGACGAGCCAAGGCCAAATCGAGGTTGTCACCACCGAGCATGAGATGCGGACCGACCGCCACGCGATGCAAGCCGTATACATTTTCGAGCTTTTGATTCACCAAAGGACTAGCATCAGCGGAACGAACACCGGTTTCTCGGGATGGCTTTTCCAAAACCAGGGGATCCGATTCGGCGGTTGGATCTTGGGCGACTGCGGATTCGATCACCCGGATGAGGGTGAAGTCGGTAGTTCCGCCACCGATATCGCATACGAGAATGCTTTGACCTGAATGAAGGATCTGCATCCAATCCGAAGGGTGACGATCGAGCCAAGCATAAAAAGCAGCCTGTGGTTCCTCGATCAGGATAACATGGTTTAGCCCGGCTCTCTTGGCGGCTTCTAAAGTCAACTGCCTAGCAACTTCATCAAAGGAAGCAGGAAGTGTCACTATGACTTCCTGTTCGCTGAGTGGATCATGTGGATGATCGCTATCCCATGCGCGCCGCAGATGTTCGAGATACCGGCGACTTACCTCGACCGGAGAAAGTCGCTGTACATCTTCGTCACCTTGCCACGGAAGCAAATCGCTCGTCCGATCGACGAGGGTGTGGCAAAGCCAGCTTTTGGCAGAACCAATTCCACGGCCGGGGACCTGCAAGGTCCTCTCGCGGGCCAAGGTGCCGACAACACCACATTCACTCTCGGGCTCGCCGAAACGCAATCGTTTGTCGACCGAGTTGAGTTCTTGGTCGGTCAATTCGTAGTGAAACGATGGGAGGGTTTCCAGGCGAGCCGAGGCGCCAAAATCCACGAGTTGCTCAATCTTGAAAACCTCGACACGGCGATTTTCCTTGCGTGTATCCACATACGCCATTGCGCAGTTGGTCGTGCCGAGATCGATCCCTACGACAAAATGGCTCTGCTGCTTCTCAAATGCAGCTTCGAGCGCTGAACCGCGTTCGGTGATCCTATCTGACATGGAACTTATTCTTCCTTCGATGCATTAGGACGCTTTTCGCCCAGCACTGTCGACTGAAGGCTATCCGCGAATGGCAGGAGATCGCGGAGGGGAATCGGGCCAAGGAATGCATCCGATTCGAGATCTCCAAGGAATACCTCAATGTCTGGCGCAAATTCGTAGAGGAACTGCCGACAGACGCCGCACGGGGCCACTCGGGTTGGGGAGACAATGTAAATCGATTTCCAGGATCGTGAACCGTTTGCGATGGCTTGGGAGCCCGCGACACGTTCCGCACACAGCGTTACCGAATACGATGCGGATTCGATGTTGCAACCTGCGTACTTATTGCCAACCTCATCCACGAGGATGCAACCTACGGCAAAGCGGCTGTAGGGATTGTAAGCGCGCTTGGCTGCTTGCCGGGCCAGCCCCATATTCTCGGATAGTCCATTGCGATCCGATGGTGAATTTGCCAATCCTTCGATCCCCATAATGGTTCTCCCCGATGATGTCGCAAGGGGCATTATTAGATGAAGATGCCAGCCAGACAGGCTGTCATGTAGCATGCTAGCAGCCCACCGATCATGGCTCTTACTCCGAGTTTCACGAGTGCATCGCGTCGGTCTGGTGCCAATGGTCCGAGCCCTCCGATCTGAATTCCAATGGACCCGATGTTCGCAAAACCGCAGAGTGCATAGGTCAAGATAATCTTGGTTCGTTCCGATACGTCCGCGATCGCAGGGTTCTTTCCTGGGTCCATTTGCGTGTAGGAGATGAACTCGTTGCTGACGATGCGTGTGCCGAGTATCTCTCCAGCAACCCAGCAGTCTTTCCATTCGATCCCCATCAGCCAAGCAAACGGAGAGGATGCGATGCCGATGATTTGCGTGAATGTAATTCGATAGGATTCACCTAGGATTAATTTTGATAAGTTCTCCGTTAGCAATCCCATGAGACTGTCGACCATGTAGATCAATCCCAAGAATGCGATGAGCATTGCACCCACGTTCAAGGCCAATTTCAGACCATCGCTCGCCCCGCGGGCAGCAGCATCGATCAAGTTCGTCGCCTCCATCGGCGGCGTTATCTCGACCTTGCCCAAGGTAAGCGGTTTCTCAACTTCAGGCTGCATGATTTTCGCGATGACCAAGGCTGCAGGTGCGGACATCAGGCTTGCGGATAGCAAGTGCACGGGATCGATACCCATACCGACGTATGCAGCCATGACGCCGCCTGCGATCGTCGCGAATCCTCCGACCATTACCGCCATTAGTTCCGATTGTGTCATGCTGTTCAGGTAGGGGCGGACCAGCAGTGGGGCTTCGGTTTGACCGACGAAGATGTTACCCGCGGCGGAGAGCGTTTCAGCTCCTGATGTTCCGAGTGTTTTCTGCATGACCCTCGATATCGCGCCCACGACCAACTGCATCGCTCCCACATAGTAGAGGACGGACATCAACGATGAAAAGAAGATGATGGTAGGAAGAACCTTGAAGGCAACGATATGGACTTTGAAGGCCGGAGCAAGGCCCTTTTCCATTTGCACCATACCATCGCCAAAGACGAATCCGGCTCCTTGATCGACGCAATCGAGCAGCCCTGTAAATACATTACCTATAGCTGCAAAGACAGCTTGGCCTGCAGGAACCCGAAGAACGATCAAAGCGAATACGACTTGCATCAGCAGGCCGCCGATGACGACTCGCCATGGAAATCGGTTCCTGTTCGAACTCAATGCCCACGCGAAGAGGATCATTACCAGCAACCCTAGAATCGGGATGATTCGTTCCATAACGCCACCTATGATGAGATCTCACTGCCAGCGCAGGGAGACGCTGGTTGTTACCGTAACCGCAGGAGTCTAACAGGTCAAAAACGCTTGAAAAGTGATCGATAGCGTCTTTTCTAAAGGATCACGCCTTAAGCCTCGTCCTAACGCCCGTTGGAGGGAAACCAAGTGAGGGAAACCAAGTGAGGGAAACAACGTGGGGCTCTAGGCGAGTTTCCGCAGGACTTCGATGCCTCGGTCCAACGTTTCATCGCTGGCTGCAAAGGAAATCCGGAAATGGGTGTCCTTGCGGGAAAAAATATTGCCGGGAATGATCAGTAGTTCGTTGGCGATCGCGCGGGCGACAAACTCGGTTGCATTCCCCGAGGGGACCTTAGGGAAGATATAGAAAGCTCCCCCAGGTTCGCGAAACTCATAATATCCTTTGAGCCCGGCGACGATCCGATTCCGTTTCTGCTCATAATTCTTGTAATGCTCCGACATGTCGTAGTCCATTGCAGCCAACGAAGCATGCTGAAGCGGAGTGGGCGCGCATACAAAGGTGTATTGCTGCAGTTTGATCATGGTCTGGATGATCTCCTTAGGGCCATGGACATAGCCCAGCCGCCAACCGGTCATCGCGTAACTCTTTGAGAATCCATCGATCACAATCGTCTGCGGATTGAACTCTGCGGGGGATCGCATCGGAGAACCGAAATGGAACTGGCTGTAGATCTCGTCGGATAAGAGCGCGATTCCTTTTTCTTGACACAACTCAGCGATACCGCGGATCTCGTCCACACTCGCCGCGACTCCGGTAGGATTGCTTGGGTTGTTGAACAGAACCAGTTTGGTCTTTGGGGTGATCGCATCTCGGAGTCGATCCATGTCGATTTGGAAATCGGGATACGTATCAATGATCACTGGAACTCCGCCAACCAATTGGATCAGCGGCACATACATGACGAAGTACGGATCGAACACGATTACTTCATCTCCGGGGTTTACCAACGAGAGCATCGTCAAAACGATGCCACCGCTGGTGCCTGAACAAATGAATACTTCCCGATCAGCATGATGGTACTTCTGATCGATCTCCTGCTGCATACGCTGTACCAACGGCGCGATTCCTTGCGTTGGGCTGTAAGCGTTCTTGCCGGATTGAATCGCGTTGCACGCAGCGTCGCGAATGGGAGCAGGCACGTCATAGTCGGGTTGACCGATCGATAGATTGATCGGGTTTTTCATCGTCGCTGCCAAAGCGAATACCTTGCGGATACCGCTGGAATCAAAAGCCATGGCTTTGTTGGAAAGCCAAGAATGAACATTGCTATTGGACATAAGAATGAATCGATGAAGGGATAAAGAAAGACAGGAGGCTAAATAGGTTTACGGCGAAGGTGTCTGTTTGGAATGGCAATCGCGGATTGGAATGGCAACCGCGTATGGTGTTACTTGATTTTCGCCGCAATCGACTGAAAGGTTTTCCGGATTTCCGAATCATCGGCATTGGGAAAGTTGGCTCTCTGAACCATCAAGATGTAGGCGCGGCCAGTGGTCGGGTCGATCCAGGCTTGGGTTCCATACGCACCACCATGCCCGTAGGCCCCAGGGGAAAGCATCGCGGTTGCCCCTTGTGGCTTCATCACCACGCATACGCCCACCCCCCAAGCGTTGCCGGGGGTAAAGCCTGTGGTCAAGTCGCCCGTGCTGGGTGTTCGTAATCGAGTTACCGCTGCTTTGGACAAGATCACCGCGCCGTGGGCCGTTCCGTCACCGAGCAGCATTTGGCAAAATTTTGCGTAATCTGATGCCGTAGAAAACAATCCTCCGTTGGCTGCAGGGAGTCGCTCGCGGTCCGTCGGTTGTTTCCCAGCGAGCAAGAAAATAGGTGTGGCAACAAGCGAGCCTTGCTCGTTCTTCGTGTAACTTACGGCTAGTCTCTGGGCTTGATCGTTCGTCAAGTAGAACCCAGTGTCTTTCATACCAAGTGGTTCGAAGAGGAACTTGCGAGCATATTCATCAAAGCTCAAACCGCTGACCACTTCGACGATACGGGCTGCAGTATTGATGCTGGTTTGACTGTACTGCCATTTGGAGCCAGGAGCGAAATGAAGTGGGCCTGCCTTGGCGTATTTGGCAGAAGCGTCCGCCAGTGTCTTTGAGGAATATGGTTCGCTCAGTTCTCGCATGCCCGATGTGTGATTAAGAAGCTGAGCGATTGTTATGGAATGCTTCTTGCCGGACTCGTCTTTGAGTTCCGACATATCCGGGAGGAACCGATCGATAGGATCCTCTAGCGAACATTTTCCTTGGTCGACCAATTGCATCACGCAGACCCCTGTCACAGGCTTAGACATCGATGCAATCCAAAAAATGGAATCGTGCGTCATCGGTTTGGATTCGGGATGGGCATCGGATCCTAACTCTGCATTGCCGACGGCGCCCAAATGCAAAATGCGATCCTTTTCCACCACCGCGGTGACAGCCCCTGCGATCTCATGCTTAGCGATAAACGCTTCGAGTGCTTGATCGATCTCTCGGTGGTTGGAAATGGATGCGGATTTCACCGCGATTGCCTCTTGCGCGATAGCCAAAGCGTTTGGAAAAAGGACGAAGCAGGCCCAATAGGCTATGCAAGATAACCACCGCGTCCGCTTTGCCCAATGCAACATCTGCGAGGGTAGATCGTTTACAGCGAGATCACCAGTTTGTCTGCGATTCATAGCATCAGCTCCCGATTTTTCCGTGTTGCATCACACCTGCGACGTGGCTTGTTAAGCGTCTTGCGGGGTTACTTTCCCAGCGCCTCGCAAACTCTTTTCGGTGATGATGCGGTTGATCGCGTTGAGCATCGCAAGGATCGTGCTTTCGACCGAGTCGGTAGAAGCACCCGTACCGCGATACGATTCTCCTTCGTGATCGACCTCCACGGTAACCTCACCGATGGCGTCTCGACCGAGTGACGCGCTTCGGACCCGGAAATCTTTGCATACGGTTTTGATACCGGTAATCTTCTCAACGGCCCAAAACGCAGCGTCGATCGGTCCGTCTCCTTGTTCTACCCGTTCTGTGAATGTATCGTCGCCGTGCTTGAGCGTGAGTTCCACACAGGGGGTCTTGGAGGAGCCGCTTTGCACTTGGTACGAGACCAATGTCCAAGCGGTATTCGTAGCGCCGCTGATTTGTTGTTGGATGAGAGCGATGATGTCGCCGTCGAAGACGTTCTTTTTCTTGTCGGCTAGGATCTTGAACTGCTCAAAAACAACTTGAAGTTGCTCGCCGTTGAGATGATATCCGAGATCGCGTGCGCGGTCCGCGAGCGCGGCGCGTCCGCTGTGTTTGCCCAGCACCAGGTCCGTTTTCGCGAAACCGACATCTTCCGGTCTCATGATTTCATAGGTGCTTCGATCCTTGAGCATACCGTCTTGATGGATACCCGCTTCGTGGGCGAAGGCATTGCGTCCCACGATCGCTTTGTTCCGTTGTACGTCGAGTCCTGTGATTTTGGAGAGCAGCCGGCTGATGGGTACCAACCGTTCGGTCTTGATACGAGTAGTGGTCTGGTAAATATCGTTTCGTGTTCGCATCGCCATCACGACTTCTTCGAGCGAACAGTTACCGGCGCGTTCTCCGATACCGTTGATGGTGCATTCGATCTGACCTGCTCCTGCGCGAACGGCCGCCAGCGAATTGGCCACGGCCAACCCTAGGTCATCGTGGCAGTGGCAACTTAAAACCGCGCGATCGATGTTGGGGACTCGATTGATGAGTTCTGCAATCCGGGTGTACATCTCTTCCGGAGTGGTATAACCGACAGTGTCAGGTACGTTGATGGTCGTCGCTCCAGCATCGATGGCAGCTTCGACCACTCGGCATAGAAAGTCGATTTCTGTTCTCGCTGCGTCCTCGGCCGAAAACTCGACGTCGTCGCAGTACGACAATGCTCGCTGTACCCCTTTGACGGCTCTAGCGATGATCTCTTCCTGGGTCATGCGCAGTTTGAACTCGCGATGGATAGCGCTCGTTGCGAGAAAGACGTGGATTCGAGAACGCTCCGCTTTCTGAAGGGCTTCCCAAGCACGATCGATGTCACCGTCATTGCATCGGGCCAGTCCGCAAATAATAGGACCACGGATTGTCGACGCGATCTCTCGGACCGCTTCAAAGTCCCCAGGTGAAGCGATCGGAAAACCCGCTTCCATAACGTCGACCCCGAGGGACGCGAGCGCTTGGGCCACCTCCAACTTCTCGCTCAAATTCATGCTCGCTCCCGGCGATTGTTCGCCGTCGCGAAGAGTCGTATCGAAAATGCGGATGCTGCGAAGGTTAGGCGAAGGAGTTTCGGCTTGGGTCATTCGTTATCAAACAATGGGTGGGAATTGGTAAATGCTGGGACGGGCAATCCAGGCGGTCTCTAGCGATTCAGATTCTAGCGGGCCGGCCAAGGTTCGGGCCGATTTTTACGTCTTTCTGAACCGTCGCTTCACCGCGTCCCCACCTGAACTGCTCCAGGTTGCGTGAGTTGGGAAACGGCAATTTCGTCTTGTGACGACTGCATCGAAACTGAACAGTTGCCAGTTTATCAGGCAGTGCGTTGGAGGCTCGCTTGCACGCTGTCCATCGTAACGAAAAAAAACAATTCGAAAACCTCGGGAAAACCATCCGATTTGCATCAATGTCGGCAAAGTGAGGCACCTTGGCACAATGATTGCTTTTCTTAAGAAGTGTGACCGGATGCATGGTTGTTGTGCAGTCGGTCCGTTCTACCCAAACGTCGAAAGATACCGTGAGGGCCAAGAGATTTTCTTTTGGCTCCTCACGCTTTCGATGGTTTTCTTCCCAACTGTCAATCTCGCTTTTGCGTCGGCAAGCCGCACGCAGAGGTACCCCAACGGCCTGCTCGTGGTGTCCGCCTCACCGCACAGGCCGGGGTATTTCTCTGTTGAGGCTGGGATGCGATGCCATGGGCGTAGTCCGAGAGGGCATTCTTAGCAGTTGATCGCGTCATTTCGCAGTTGATCGCGCCGTAGTGTTTGCTGGGCGTGTGCGTGTTTGCTGGGCGTGTGCTGGACTAAGGTCCCAGGCGTTCTACTTTCCAGGTTCCAGGCTTGATCGGCTCGTTACCCATTCCTTCGGCTGTCGATTGTTTGGTGTATCGGAAACGGTCATGCAATCGAGACGGACGACCTTGCCAAAACTCAATCGATATTGGACGTACTCGATAGCCTCCCCAGTGATCAGGGCGAGGCACATCGGCGCCGGCAAGTTTTGTGTCCAGATCATCCACCAATCGCTGCAACAGCGAATCGTCCTCGATCACTTCCGACTGAGGCGAGACGTTTGCGCTGAGTTGACTCGATCGAGGTCTCGATCGAAAGTAACGCTCCGAAATTTCCGGATCCACCTGCTCTGCAATTCCCTCCACGCGAACTTGGCGATCCAAGATGGGCCAGTAGAACCCGAGCGCCACTCGGCCATCCGCTTCGATTTCCATTCCCTTGCTCGATCGGTAGTTCGTGAAAAACAGAAAGCCATCGGGTTCTACTTCTTTGAGCAACACGATCCGGCATGCTGCTCCACCGGTTGATTTGTGCGTTGCCAGCGTCATTGCGTTGGGTTCAAACCATTCCGGCAGATCGGCACTCCGCAATTCCGAAAACCATGTCTGGAAGAGAGCGATCGGATCCGCGGGGAGTTCGTCGCGCGTCAACGAGCCATAACGGTAATCTCGGCGTAGATGGTGGATAGTCATCGGGATCTCTCGGTTGGTAACGCGATAGTGGGAAGGTAAGGTCCGTGGAAAACGTAATTCGATACCACTATACGCGCCCTCCAGCATTCCATCGACCCGAAACCACGGAGACTGCGCCCGGGAACATGGAGTCGATGCCCTAATGGCCCGAATACCCCATTCGCTAATTCTCACTGCGTACACCCAAACCCTATTAGGATCGGTGGACTCTCCGTTATTTTGTGGTGTTCCCACCGATGAAACTTAAATGCTTTGGCGGGAAGATGGGTAATTTACCGGCACCATGGTACCAATTACCATGATCGGTGCGAGATCGTGGCCAATTCTGCGCCTGGGTCCGTATTACGCCATCCCCTCCAGATCGATCCCTCCATCCATTGTTCGAGCGAGTCCTATGATCCGATACTTAGGCGAATCCACGTTATTATCTCGTCTGTCCACCCGAATGTCGCAGTGCTTACCGATCGCTCTTGCGATCCTCGGTGGAGTTGCGACCAATTTCGTGTGCACGACCGCATTCGGCAACGAACCCAATGCGCCCAAGAGAATCGTATTCATCGCGGGTGGCCCAAGTCATGACTTCGGTTCGCACGAGCATTACGCTGGTTGCCGCGTTCTAGCCGATACGGTCAAACGCACCGTTCCAAACGTAGAATGCGAAGTCATTCGAAACGGGTGGCCAAAAGACGACTCGTTGCTCGATGGAGCCGATGCGATCGTGATTTATTCCGACGGCGGCGGCGGCCACCCATCGTTGTCCCACCTCGATCGACTCGGTAAGCAAATGGATCGCGGCGCGGGGTTGGTCTGTATTCACTATGCAGTTGAAGTTCCCAAGGATCGTGGTGGCCCCGAGTACCAAAAATGGCTAGGGGGTTATTTTGAGACCCATTGGTCGGTCAATCCCCATTGGACGGCGAAATTTGAGGCGTTGCCAAACCACCCGGTAACCCGCGGAGTGAAACCCTTCTCGACACGCGATGAATGGTATTTTCACATGCGATTTCGGGACGGCATGCAAGGGGTCACGCCTATTCTCTCGGCTGTTGCCCCCGCCAGCACCATGGATCGTCCAGATGGCCCTCATAGCGGCAACCCTGATGTCAGGAAGGCCGTGGCAAAGGGAGAACCTCAGCACGTAGCGTGGGCCTCAGAGCGTCCCAATGGAGGCCGTTCGTTCGGCTATACCGGTGGGCATTTCCATTGGAACTGGGGGCGTACCGAACCGACACGATTGGTGGCCAATGCAATCCTATGGACCGCCCACGTCGATGTTCCGGAAGCGGGTGCGACCGTAGAACCTATCGCCGTGACGAAACTGGTCGAGAATCAAGACGAAGCGGTTCCTGCCAACTTCCATCCTGCCGGAGTGGCTAAGGAGTTTGGCATTGAGACGGGACCTGCCGGTGCCGCTGCTAAACCGAAAGGGAAGGTTCTTTTTTCCTCGAACACATTGAACGCTTCAACCTCTCGTCACCAAATCGATGTCGATATCGAAGTGGCCGGAGTCAAGAAACTTTACTTGATCGTGACCCCCGGCGAAGACGGCTTTGCATGCGATTGGGCGGATTGGGTTGAGCCTACTTTGGTCATGAAGTCTGGCAAAAAATCATTGCTAGATCTCAACTGGTTTATGGCTCAAACGGAGTGGGGCGAAGTCCGCAAGAATGCAAATGCCGGTGGTGGGCCGCTCCAGGTGCGGGATAAAGTCGTGAAAGGAATCGGCACCCACGCTTTCAGTGTGATCGGTTTCGATCTCCCCGAAGGTGTTGAACGCTTCCAAGTCGGTTGTGGACTCGATCAAGGTGGCGTCTCGCAAAACAACGGATCTTCCACGAGCGTCCGATTTCATATCGCGGCCGAAGGGATTCCCGACGGGCTCAATGCTTGGGGGCAACCGGCTGCATCCAATGAAGACCGCACTCCTGAGAAGGCGGTAGCAGGATTGCAAGTCGCCGACGGTGTCCAAGCAACCTTGGCCGCTTCCGAACCGGTGCTGAAAAGCTTGACCAACCTCGACATCGATCACCGAGGGAGAATCTGGGTTTGCGAAGTGGTGAACTATCGTCGTCACAACGGTGAGCGCGCCGAGGGGGATCGAATCTTGATCCTGGAGGACACGAACCAAGACGGCGTTATGGATACCACGAAAGTCTTCTATCAAGGCCGCGATATCGACTCGGCGTTGGGGCTGTGTGTTTTAGGGAACCGCGTCTTGGTAAGTGCCGCTCCCTATGTCTTGGAGTTTATCGATAGCGATGGGGATGATAAGCCCGATTCGAAAAAGGCAATCCTTACGAAAACAGGTGATCCTCAGCACGATCACTCGGTCCACTCATTTGTGTTTGGGCCCGATGGAAAACTTTACTTCAATTTTGGAAATACAGGCCATCGCCTCTGCGATGCGGATGGGAATCCTATCCGTGATCGTTGGGGACGTGAGATCAACGATTCGGGAAATCCGTACCGCCAAGGCATGGTGTTTCGTTGCAATGAAGACCTCAGCGATATGGAGGTCCTCGGTCACAACTTCAGGAACAATTACGAAGCCGCAGTGGATTCGTATGGGACGATTTGGCAGTCAGATAACGATGACGATGGAAATCGAGCCACCCGCATCAACTACGTCATGGAGTTTGGGAATTACGGGTACGTCGATGAGATCACCGGTGCAGGATGGCAAGCGGAGAGGACCAACTGGGAATCGGAAATCCCGGACCGACACTGGCACTTGAATGATCCCGGCGTGGTCCCGACCATGCTGATTACCGGTGCTGGATCGCCGACGGGGATCACTGTCTACGAAGGTGATTTGCTACCCGAAAAATTCCGAAACCAAGTCATCCACTGCGACGCAGGCCCGAACGTGGTTCGAGCCTATATTGCGAAATCGATGGGTGCTGGCTACTCGGCGACCATTGAGAATCTTGCGGTTGGAGAATTTGACAAGTGGTTCCGTCCAGCGGACGTCGCTGTTGCACCAGACGGATCGCTCTTCGTCTCGGATTGGTATGACCCCGGTGTCGGTGGTCACAACATGCAAGACATGGAACGTGGGCGTTTATTCCGCTTTGCCCCGGAGGGTGCGAAGTACACGGTCCCCAAATATGATCTGTCGACCGCGAAAGGTGCGGTCGAGGCCTTGGCCAATCCATGCAATTCGGTTCGGTACCTCGCCTACCACGCGATTTTGAAGATGGGCCGTCAGTCGATCGGCGAACTTCAATCGATGGCGAAAAATCCCAATCCTCGGATGCGTGCGCGCGCGTATTGGCTGCTTGCCAAAGTCGATAGCCCGATGGCCGCATTCTCTGCGGCATCGAAAGATGAAAATGAGAATGTCCGCGCCACAGCGATCCGACTCGCCCGTCAAGCCAAACTCGCGACTGAAAAATTTGTCACACCGCTCCTCAATGACTCGAGCATGGTGGTGCTACGGGAGTTGGCACTCGCCCTAAGAGAAGATGCCTCGCCGGCGATGCCCAGTCTGTGGGCGCAATTGGCCGCCAAAGCCGGCACTCGCGATCGATGGTATCTAGAATCGCTCGGTATCGCTGCGACCGATCGTTGGGATGAATGCTTGCAGGCCTATCGCGAATTGAAGTCGGATCGGGGAGAAGGTTACTCGATTGCTTGGCGCGGTCGTGGCCCCGTTGCTGCACAGATGCAAGCCCAATGGTTGGCGTCGACGAAACTCCCTAAAGAGCAAATCACAGCACTATTCCGCGCTACGGATTTTTTGAAGCCAGCGGACCGTCAGACGGCTTTGAAACCGTTGTTGGAACTGGAGAACCAACCTCAAACGGTGATTGAAGCGTTGATGCGACTCGAGGGAGTGGATATCAACGGCAATCCTAAGTTGGCCACTCTGGTGCGCGAGTATATCACCGCCTTGGGCGAGGACCCATCGCAGCTAAAGATCCTGCAAAGGCTCAAGGTCGCTGGAGTGTCCGATCAATTGCTGAAGCGGGCGGCGGCATGGGGGGCATCCACCCAAGCGGTCCAAGCTCTCGATCTGGCGCTCGAGACCGGTGGCGTTTCGCAACTGAAGGCCATGCTGGAAGCTGAGGAACCATCCGAGGTAGCCGTAGCCCTCTCAAAGACGCTCTCGCTCAGCAATCGCAAGGAAGCGGTTGAATTGCAAAAGTCATTGCTCGAATCGCAAAACGTCGCGAAAAGCGTCAAGGTGGAAGCCGCAGTTGGGCTGGGGCGAAATAAGGCCAACCAGTCGTTCCTCGTCGCGCTAGCGAAAGAGAATCGATTGCCCGCAGAGGCGAAACCTCTACTCGGCCCAACCCTTCGCAATTCCGAGGACCCCGCCATCTCGAATGCCGCGAAGGAATTGTTCCCAGTGCTAAAGACATCCCAGAATCCACTTCCTCCCATCGAGGAGTTGATCAAGAAGAAGGGGAACAGTGCCAATGGCAAGGCTGTGTACTTCGGTGTTGCCACATGCTCGCAGTGCCATATGGTTGGGAACGAAGGAAAGAACGTTGGGCCGAGCCTTACCGAGATCGGAAACAAACTGACCCGCGAGGCGATGTACGTTTCGATTTTGGCGCCGAGTGCGGGGATTAGTCACAACTATGAAGCGTACACCGCCCGTACCGGAGATGGAGAAGTTGTAACGGGTTTGTTGATTTCGAAGACCGACGATGGTGTGACGATCAAGGATGCCAAGGGTATCGAGCGAACCATCAAGAGTGCGGATCTGGAAGAGATCAAGAAACAAGAGAAGTCGTTAATGCCTGAGAATCTTCAAGAAACCATGACCGAACAAGAGTTGATCGATGTCGTGGAGTACTTGATGACTCTGCGCAAGTGATCCCTCTGTCGAGCTACGCGCGAGAACTCCCTTTGAGACACCTCAAAAGGGCTCGCATGGCATATTGCGGTTCCTCTAATTTCGAAGCCTGCTGGGGCCTCCCCCAGCAGCGATCCAATCGAATAACAGCCAAGGCTCACACGGAGACACGGAGACACGGAGACACGGAGAAAACAGGCTGCGCAGTAGGTAAATCAGCAATAGCTATCTGTTATGAGATAAAGCTCTACAAATCAGTGCCATGCGTGGGTGGCACGTAATGATTGTCCATTGGGGGCTTAATGAATTTGTAGATTCACAACCGCTAGTCAAGGCAGATCCGGATGGTCGTTCTGGTTGGATTCCCTTCTCGCAGACACCAGACGGTTTGGGGCGCACTTCAACAGTACCCCGATGGTGAGCCAGTTGTCTTGCCTGACGGAAGTTTTAATCCGATGTGTAAGAAGATGAAGCCTACGGAGCGATAAGTGAGCCGCGAAACTTTGGAATCTCTTCAACATCTCTGTGCTGCCGGAGTGCTGTTGGATAGTCAGTACGGCAGTTGGAGCTTTGGAGAGGATGTAACAACGGTTGTGATTGATATGCGACAGGGACCTCATTTACACTTGCGAGAGGCACCGACTCATCCGTTTTTTGCGCGTGCGGATATGGTCTTCTATGTTGAGAGTGCTGACCGTCGCACCGAGAATATTCAGCAGTTCTCATCTATTGAGGAACGGATTCTTGGTAGGAGCGTGGTGCATTTCTTACTTAAGGACGGGTTGACGCACGGTCACGTTTCCGATGGAATTCGAGAATCGTTCTATATGCCTGACAGCAGTATCGAACGCATTCCTATTATGTCGATTAATTTAACCGAACGAGTAACGGCTAGTACCTTCAGATCCGCAAGCAAAGGTCGTGACTGGTGGGGACAAATGTGGCATGATGCGCGGCAGTTCATCAACGCTTCCGAGGCAGAGATTTTGGCAGCCATCCCCGAAATTGAATACCATCGGTCGTATCAATGCGTTACTGACGGTGCATGGGTGCAGATTGTGGTAAAGGATGAGAGAATCGCTTTGATTGCTAGTCTAAATAGCCAATGGAATATGACGTGGTCCGATCGACACGTACGAGAAACTATCTCCTATGCCACTCACATCGCACCCATTTTTAAACACTGTTTTTTACCAATTGAAGAAGCTTTGACGAAATTGAACGATTTCCTCCAATGTCGTTCGCTTGACGGATTTGTTTCGTACAAGCATGCGATCGCAACGAATAAAATCGAACTCAATTTGTGGGATGAGGAAACTC